>NZ_CP131039.1:0-720000 GCF_030657335.1 Croceibacterium aestuarii | reverse complement strand
CCGCTGGCGGGTCTTCTCGAGCAAAGCGAGCAGCGCGCCCTCGCCGGCGATCTCCATCCGCTCGATGACGATCTGGTACTTCGATCGTCCGGGATAGGTCGTCAGTTTGCCCGAGGCGACGACTTCGATCCCGTCCTCGGCCCGGAAACCGAGCCGTTCGGCATTGCCGCGCCACATGACCCCGTCGATGACCGCGCCCTCGTCCTTCAGGCAGCAGTAGAAGTGCCCGGAAGCGGCTCGCTTCACTCCCGAGAGCTCGCCCCGCAGCTTCACGAAGCCGAAGCGGTCCTCCACGGTGCGCTTGAGCAGGTTGGAAATCTCGGTGATGGAGAGCGGAGCGGCGTTGTCCCCGGCGGCGCCCTTGGCTACCAGCCCGGCAGCGGACAGGGCGTCGTCGAAAGAAGGGCCGGGCATGAATATCCTCTTGCTGGGAGCGGGCGGGCGCGAACATGCGCTGGCGTGGAAGCTGGCGCAATCCCGCTTCATCGCGGACGAGGGTGGTACCCTTTATGCCGCGCCGGGCAACCCCGGGATCGGCCAATGCACCACACTGGTCTCGCTCGACGCCGGCGACCACGCCACGGTGATCGCCTGGTGCGAAGCCCACAGCGTCGATTTCGTCGTGGTGGGGCCCGAGGCGCCGCTGGTCGACGGCCTCGCCGACAGCTTGCGCGGCGCCGGCATTGCGGTGTTCGGGCCGAGCAAGGCCGCCGCCCAGCTCGAAGGCAGCAAGGGCTTCACGAAGGACTTGTGCGAGCGCGCCGGCATTCCCACCGCGGGCTATGTCCGCGCCTCCTCGCTGGCCGAGGCCACTGCGGCGCTCGACCGCTTCGCGCCCCCCCACGTGCTCAAGGCCGACGGCCTTGCGGCGGGCAAGGGCGTGGTCATCGCCGAGACGCGCGAAGATGCGGATGAAGCGCTTCAAGAGATGTTCGGCGGGGTGTTCGGCGCGGCGGGAACAGAGGTCGTGCTCGAGGAATTCATGGAAGGCGAGGAAGCGAGCTTCTTCGCGCTGACCGACGGAGCGACAATCGTGCCGTTCGGCACCGCCCAGGACCACAAGCGCGTCGGCGAAGGCGACACCGGGCCGAACACCGGCGGGATGGGCGCCTACAGCCCGGCCCGCGTGCTGGATCCGGTGCTGCGGGGCGACGCAATCGAGCGCATCATCGCTCCGACGGTGCGGCAGATGGCCGAGGAGGGGATGCCCTATTCGGGCGTGCTCTACGCCGGCCTGATGCTGACCCCCGAAGGACCCAAGCTGGTCGAATACAATTGCCGCTTCGGCGACCCGGAGTGCCAGGTGCTGATGATGCGGCTCGAGAGCGACCTCGGCGAATATCTCTACGCAGCGGCCACCGGCAGCCTCGCTTCGCTGCCACCGCCGCGGTTTTCCGCGGATGTCGCGATGACGGTGGTGATGGCGGCGAAGGGTTACCCCGGGACGCCCGAGAAGGGCGGCAAGATCGGTGGAATCGAGCGGGCCGAAGCCGGCGGCGCGAAGGTCTTTCATGCCGGCACTGCGCTCAGGGACGGGCACCTCGTGGCCCATGGCGGGCGGGTGCTCAGCGTGACACAGCGAGGCCAGAGCGTGGCCGAGGCGCAGCACAAGGCCTACCTGGCCGTCGACGAAATCGACTTTCCCACCGGCTTCTGCCGCCGCGACATCGGCTGGCGCGAGATCGCGCGAGAAAGCGCCTGATCAGAGGCCGAGCGCATCGCGCATCGCCCACAGCGGGAGGTGCGGGCGGGCGAGCGCCTGATTGACCGCGTAAGGCCACCAGCCGGGCCCGAACGGGAGGTAGAGCCGAACCGGCACGCCGAGCCTTCTGGCAATCGCCACGGTGCGCCGCCGCGGCAGCCCGCGCAGCTGCTCGAGCTCGCATGGCGTCCCGGCCGCCGCGAGGATGGTCAGCGCTGCTTCGGCCAGCGCCGGGTCGTGCGTCGCGATTCCGACCGGGCCGGCGCGGCCGGCGAGGCTTTCGGTCAGGGCCAGATAGGCGGCAAAGGGGTCGGGAACGTCGGCCGACGGGTCGGCCCATTCGCCCTTGACCAAGCGAATGCGGCACGGCCCATTGCGCAAGGCCCGGGCATCGGCCGGACTGCGGTGCCAGCGCGCGGGAAGCGCCACGCCGGCGGCGAATTCCCGTCCCAGCGCGAGGATGTCGTCGGCCCAGGCCGGGGCCATGGCATCGAAGCTCAGCGGCACTCCGCTCGCCGCGATGGCGGAAATGGACGCGGGGTCGAAGCCGAGCGCGTTGGCCTTTATCGCGATGCGGGTGTCGATCGCAGCGGCAGCCAGCCCCGCGGCCAGATCGCGCCAGATGGCGGCGACTTCCGCCGCGCTTTCGCGGCTGGCGTGGAAATAGCCCGCCGTGGTGCGAACGCCGCGCCCACCCACGCCGGCGATGTGCCGCACCGCGGCATCGATGTCGAGGCGGGGCGCCGCGGTCTCGACCAGCTCGGGCAGCGCATAGCGCGCGCGGCGCAGGCGCTCGCGCAGCGCCAGGTTCATCGCCGCACCCGGGCCAGCCGCCGCCACGTCCAGCGAGCGCTGTCGGCGGCGAACGCGGCGGCGCCGGCCGGGCCGAAGGGGTAGGTCCTGAGCTGCACGCAGGGATGCGCCTCGCGCGTCCACAGGTCGGCGATCCAGCTCTCCGCGTCGCCCATCAGCTCGAAGCGCTTGATCCCGCGCCGCGCCGCATCGCCGAGCGCGTGAAGCATGAGCAGCGTGCCGGGCGAGCAGCGGCCGAAGCGTTCGTCGAACCCGATCTTGTAGAGCCAGTGCCGCCCGCCCAGCTCGACCGCGAGGTGCATTGCAGCGATCCGCCCGCCGAGCCTGAGAAAGGAGATGCGGCAGTTCCAGTTCTCGCTCGCCGCCTTGAGATAGGCGCGGAAGAAGGCCTCCTTGCGCGGGTCGCAGGCAATCGCCGAGCCGGCGGCGCGTTTCCAGCCGGCGGCCTCGACCGCGATGGCGGCATCGAAGGCCGCGTCGAAATCTCCAGGGGTCGGCGTGAGGATCTCGAACGTCGCCTCGCCGAATTCGGCGGCGCGGCGCGCAGCGCGGCGAAAGTCCGAGCGGCGGCGCGCGCTGAAATGGCTTTCCGGTTCGCCCCAGCTCTCGTCCAGCGCGATCGTCGGGCACGGCGGCGCCGGACGTATATCGACCAGCCCCCGCCCGCGCATCGCTTCGCGCAGCTCCGGAACGAAGGCCGAGCTGGCCGGCACCCGCGCCATGATCAGCGGACGCCGCTCGCGCGCGACCAGAGTGGCAAGACGATGTGCCGCGACCGAATCGCGCGCCAGGACATCGCCCGGTTCGAACACCTCGTCGTCGCCCGCCAGCCGCCAGCGGGAAAAGGCGCGGCGCGAGCGGGCGAGCGGCAGCACCGCCTCGAAGCGCCCCTCGCTCTCGACCTGGAACAGCGCCAGTTCGTCGCCGGCGAGCAGCGTCGGACGCAAGGCGGCGACGAAATCGGGGTGCTGGGTCGGCAGCGTGGCGCGGCTCTCGAGATGGCGCCAGGCGCGCTGGTGCGCCGTGGCGCCTTCCGCGGTGTTCAAGTCGAACACCGGAATGTGGATTGCGGAGAATTCCATTCGTTGCCCCTCGGCCGGGCATTAGGAGGATTTTCCTAAGAAACTTCCAATCCGTGCGCCGGGATATGGCGGCGCACCAGCCAGCCCGCGGTGGTCGCGACGATCGCGGCCGCGGCGAGCACGCCGAACAGCACCGAAGCCGAACCGTCCGCGAAATCGAGCAGGTATCCGCCCGCGAAACTCATCGCGATCCCGCCGATCCGCCCGCTCGTCATGCCCAGCCCGATCCCGCCGGCGCGAACCTCGGGCGGGTAGAGCAGCGCAGCCATGGCGTAGAGCGTGGTGATCCCGACGCTGGCGGCGAAACCGACCGAGGCGGCGAGCGCATCGATCGCCGCGCGGGCCCCCGGTGCGGCGTCGAGCGTGACGCCGAACGATACGAGAAGGACCGCGGTGAGCACCGCACTGCCCAGCATGACCCGCCGCGAGCCCTGCGCCCGGGCCAGCCATCCGGCGGCAAAAGCCCCGAGGATCGAGCAGGCATTGAACGCGAAGCTCGCCGCCAGGGCCTGTTCGAGCGTGAATCCGGCCGCGGTGAGAAACGAGGGCATCCAGGCATTGAGACCGTAGCTGATCGCGATCAGCGCGGCGAAACTGAGCCCCACGCCGATATTGAGCCGGGCGAACGGGGCCGAGAGCAAGCTTCGCGCGCCGACCGCGGACCGCGCTTCGTGGGCCGGATTGCGCAGGACACCGACAAGCACGGCGCCGAGGGCAACCGCGGCGATTCCCAGCGAGAGGAAAACCCCGCGCCAGCCGAGCGACGGCAGCAGGGCGGGCAGCGCGGCCGCGCCGATCATCCCGCCCGCCGGCGTCCCGACCGAGAGCAAGGCCACGACGTAGGTCCTGAAGCGCAGCGGCATCCATTCGCAGGCCAGCGCGAGCGCATTGGGGCCCGCCGCGCCGAAGCCGATACCGCCGAGGACGCGCAGCGCAGCGAGCGGAGCAATCTCGCCGGTCCGGCTCACCGCCATCGTGGCGCACCCGAACAGAATCACGGACAGGGCGAGCGCCCGCACGCGGCCGATCCGGTCGCCCAGCCATCCGCCCCCCGCGGCGCCGAAGGCCATGCCGAACAGCGCGGCGGCCATCGCAGTGCCGAAATCGGCCCGCGCGACGGCCCATTCGGCCATGATCAGCGGCGCGGTGAGGGCGAGCAACTGGTAGTCGAGCCCGTCGATCACGAGCGCGGCGAGACACAGCGCCACCGTCACGAGCCCCCATACTTGTACGAGGGCTGGCAGCGCCGCCCGGCTGTCGGCGGTCAAGCTACTCGGCCGCCTTGGCCGGCGGAGTCTTCCACGCCCGATCCTCGCCGACCCAGGGAACCTGGCCCTTGATCCACAGGTCGACATCGACGCTGGCGAAGCGCCATTCGCCGTCTGTTTCTCTTACCGCCAGCGTGTCCCAGGTGCCCATGCCGAAGACCCGGTTTTCGAAGGTCTCGACGTCGTGCTGCAGGATCGACCAGAAGGCCTTGATCCGCACCCCGTTCTCTCCCTTCGGGCTCATCAGCACGGCCGAGAAGCGGTGCTGGCGGCCGAGATAGTGATTGGGCTTGTCGTACCACAGCGAGTCGGTCGCCCGCTTGAGCCCTTCGCGCCCGACACACTGCCCCTGGGGCCAGTGGCGCAGCCAGCCGTCCTCGGCGAAGGTCGCCGCGTAGCCTTCGAAATCGCCCGTATCGAGCGCCCAGCAATAGCGCGCCATCAGCTCGTCGATAGCGACGCGATCCTCGAGCGAAACCTTCCCCGCCATGCCACTCTCCCTTCGGCCGCAGAATGGCCCGCTGCGCCGCCGGCGGCAAGGGGGCGCGTCAGCCGCGCACCTGGGCGCGCTGCGGCACGAGCCAGACGAGCGCCACGATCGCACCGCCGAGCACCAGCGATGCCGCCAGCCGGCTCAGTTCGAGCCCGCCATGAGCCACCGGCTTGTCGAGGAAATCGCCGACGACCGCGCCCAGCGGGCGGGTGAGAATGAACGCCGCCCAGAACAGCGCCACGCGGTTCGCGCGGGTGAAGAAATAGGCCGCGGCGACGAGCGCCAGCGCCCCGCCGAATATTTCCGCCGCGCCGAGGTAGCCGAGCGGCCCGTCGGCCACCCAGTCGCCAAGCGCGGTGCCGAGCGTCTGGGAGAAGGTGATGGTCAGCCAGTAGTAGAGCTCGGCCCTGGGTTCGTGCACCGAGCGGACCGAGATCGTGCCGAGCGCGCGGTGCCAGGTAAGCAGCGAAGCCGCCACGAGGCCAAGCAGGAGCAACGAACCGCCGGGGTAGCCGACGCCGAGCGACCGCGTGGCGAAGTCGGCCAGCGTCGTACCGGCGGTGGTCGAGACGATGATCGTCGCCCAGTAGAGATAGGGGTGGAAGCGCCGGGCCCGGACTTGCAGCCAGACGAGCAGAGCGAGCAAGCCGCCGAACAGCGCGGTGCCGACGAGGTAGCCGTTGAGGCCCGACCGGCCGGCAGCCGCCGTCGTTTCGCCGAGCCAGCTCATGCTGACGGTGTCGCCCATCGTCTCGCCGAAGGTGGTGGCGAGGATCTTGATGACCCAGAAGCCCAGCGTCACCGCGGGGACCTTGGTCAGCGCGGCATCGCGCGGCGCGGCCGCATCCCGTGTCTGTCCCATCGCGGGTGAGACGCCGCCGGCCGCGCCCGACCCCAGTCCTAGCCGAGCTTTTCCGCCATCAGCGCGGCGAGGTCGACTTCGGAACGGGCGCCGTAGTGGCTGATGATCTCGGCCGCGGCGATGGCCCCGCGGCGCAAGCTGCGCTCGAGCGGTTCGCCGTTGACGTGGCCGTAGAGGAAGCCGGCGGCGAAAAGGTCGCCGGCGCCGGTGGTGTCGACCACTTCGGTCGGCTCCGCCGCGACCTCGGCGCGCTCTCCGCCCGAGACGGCGACGGCGCCCTTCTCGCTGCGGGTCACGACGAGCACCGGGACCTTGCCCTCGAGCGCTGCAATGCCGGCCTCGAAATCGTCTTCGCCGGTCAGCGCGGCGAGTTCGACGTGATTGGCGAAGAGGATGTCGATCAGGCCGCCCTCGATGAGCTGGCGGAAATCGTCGCCGTGACGGCTGATTACGAAAGCGTCGGAGAGCGTGAAGGCGACCTCGCGCCCGGCATTGCGGGCGGTCTCGATGGCCCGGCGCATCGCGGCGCGAGGCTCTTCGGGATCCCACAGATACCCTTCGAGGTAGAGCACCCGCGCCCCGCCGATCGCCTCTTCGTCGAGCGCCGAGGCGGGCAGGTACTGCGAGGCGCCGAGGAAGGTGTTCATCGTGCGCTGCGCGTCGGGGGTAACGAAGATCAGGCAGCGCGCGGTCGGCGGATCGCCGGCGCGCGGGGGGGTGTCGAAATCGATGCCCACCGCTCGGATGTCGTGCGCGAAGACCGCGCCGAGCTGGTCCTGCGCGACCTGGCCGATGAACGCGCACTGCGCGCCCATCGCGGAAAGGCCGGCGAGGGTGTTGGCTGCCGAACCGCCGGAAATTTCGCGTGCCGGCCCCATCGCGTCGTAAAGTTCGTTCGCCCGGTCGGTATCGACCAGCGTCATGCCCCCCTTGTTGAGCCCGAGCTCGTCGATCAGACCATCGTCGCAAGGGGCCATCACGTCGACAATGGCGTTGCCGATGGCGATTACGTCGTAGCGGGGCTGGGTCATGTAGGGTCCTGTCGTTGGTG
Source organism: Croceibacterium aestuarii (assembly GCF_030657335.1). NCBI lineage: Bacteria > Pseudomonadati > Pseudomonadota > Alphaproteobacteria > Sphingomonadales > Erythrobacteraceae > Croceibacterium > Croceibacterium aestuarii. The sequence goes on along the minus strand of NZ_CP131039.1, from coordinate 712,729 downwards.
CAAGCCGCCGCGCCTTAGCGGCGGATCGGCGCAAGGCCAAGGCGCAGGCCCCGCGCGCGATTGACTTGATCCCGGCCCGGCGGCACTTGGGCCTCCGAACGATGCAAGCGCCCCTTGGCCTCCCGACAGCGCTGTTGCGCGGCGCCGGCGCGCTCGCCGAAGGCGCCGTGCTGCGCCTGCTGATCAAGGTCGCGCTCTCGACGCTGGCGGTGTTCGTCGCCCTTGGCGGGGCGCTGCTCTATGCCCTCGACACCTGGCTGGCTTCGCTCGGCGTCGCCTACGGCGCCGAACTGGGCGCGCTGGCTGCGCTCCTCGTCACGGTCCTCGCCGGCTGGCTGCTGTTTCGAATCGTCGCGCTCGCCATCCTGCAGTTCTTCGCCGACGACGTGGTCGTGGCCGTGGAGCGGCGCTTCTACGCCGATGCCCATTCGCGGGCGCGCAAGCTGGGGCTTGCCGAAGAGGTTCGCATCGCGCTGGGCGGCGCCGCGCGCGCCCTGCTCGCCAACCTCGTGGCTGCGCCCTTCGCGCTCGCGCTGCTGTTCACCGGCATCGGCACGGCGGCGCTGTTCTGGGCGGTCAACGCCTGGCTGCTCGGGCGCGAACTGGTCGACATGGTCTGGCTGCGCCACCGGCCGACGCGCGAAACGCCCGCGCCGGTGAGCCGGGCGGAACGGTTCCTGCTCGGCGGGGCCATCGCCGCGCTGATGTTCGTGCCTTTCGCCAACCTGATCGCGCCGGTTCTGGGCGCGGCGGCCGCCACGCACCTGGTACACGGCCGCGGGAGGGCGCTCCATGCGGTTTAGCGCGGCCTTCGTGCTGGCCGGATTGCTCGCCGGCTGTACGGCGGTGCCCCCGGCCCAGCCGGCGCGCGACGTCGCGACCGTGCCGCGCCCGCCGGCTGCGCGCGAGGTGCCGCCGTCGCGCCCACAGCAACCGGCGCCGCGCGGCTTCGTCGTCCCGCAGGTCCTGCACGCGGCGGGGCTCGAGGACGTCATCGAGCAGGACGCGGGCCGTCTCACCCGCCTGTTCGGCAAGCCGCGGCTCGACGTGCGCGAAGGCGACATGCGCAAGCTGCAGTTTGCCGGCGAGGCCTGCGTGCTCGACATTTTCCTCTACCCGCTGCGGCCGGGGGCGGAGCCGGTCGCCACGTACGTCGACGCCCGGCGGCAGAGCGACGGTCTCGACGTCGACCGCGCCGCCTGCGTGCGGGCGCTGAGAAAGTAACCCGGATTTAAGGGTATCGGGCCATAAACCCGGGCGATATTCGACCGGGGAACACTCGCGCCCATGACCATGCATTTTTCCGATATCGCCCGCCAGGCCGCCGCCGACGGCGCGATCACGCACGAGGAAATTCTCGCGCTGCGCCGCGAAGGCTGGGGCGACGGCGTGATCAATCACGAGGAGGCCGAGGCCATCTTCGCGATCGACGCCCTGCTCGGCGAACGCCCTGCGGAATGGTGCGATTTCCTGGTCGAGGCGATCGGCGAATACGTCCTCAATACCTGGGAGCCGAAAGGCTACGTCACCGACGCTCAGGCCGAATGGCTGGTGGCCCGCGTCACCGCCGACGGCACGCTCGATTCGATGACCGAGCTCGAGCTGATCGTGCGGGTGATCGAGAAGGCCAGCAACGTTCCCGACATGCTCAAGCACGCGGTGCTGGAGGAAGTCGAACGCGCGGTGATGACCGGGAGCGGCCCGACCCGCAAGGGCGGCTCGCTCGAACCGGCCAAGGTCACCGGCGCCGATTGCGCCGTGCTGCGCCGGACGATCTTCGCCGCGGGCGGCGACCGCCCGGCGGCGGTGAGCCGCGAAGAGGCGGAAATGCTGTTCCGCATCAAGGATGCGACGCTCGGGCAGGACAACGCGCCCGAGTGGCAGCAGCTGTTCGTGCAGGGCGTCGGCAACTACCTGCAGGGCTACGTCGCGCTCTCGGCGCAGCTGTCGCGCGAACGCGCCGCCGAGCTCGAAGCGTTCATGAACGACAGCGCGAGCGGCGTCGGCAGCTTCATCGGCCGCATGGCCAAGGGCGCGCCCAATGCCTTCGGCGTGGTGTTCGGGAAGAAAGGCTCCGAGCCCTCGCGCGACCAGCTGGCGCTCGAGGCCGAGGCAGTGACGCCGAAAGAACAGGAGTGGCTCGAGGATCGAATCATGGCCGACGACCAGGTCGACGACCTCGAACAGGCGCTACTCGCCTTCGTAACCGAGGAAATCTCGCAGACCTGATTGAAGCGCCTTCACACCATGAAGCTCTCGCCGCAGCCACACGCGCCCTTGGCGTTGGGATTTTCGAACACGAAGCCGGCGGTGAAGTCGTCGACCACCCAGTCCATCGTGCTGCCGACGAGGTAGAGCACGCTGGCGCCGTCGATGTAGAACGTGCCGCCGGGGGTGACGATCTTCTCGTCGAAAGGTGCTTCCTCGCTGACGTAGTCGACCGAATAGGCGAGGCCCGAGCAGCCGCGCTTGGGAGTCGACAGCTTGACGCCGATGGCGTCTTCGGGCGCCTTGGCCATGAGCTCGGCAATGCGCTCCTCGGCCGCGGGGGTCAGGACGACGGCGGCGGGGCGGGCCGGACGAGTGGTGGTCTGTTCGTTCATGGCAGTTTCTTCTCCCAGAACTGGGCAGTGCCGGTCGCCTGATCAAGGGCATACTGGCAATAGCCGGTCGCGGCGTAGAGCTTGCGCGCCGGCTGGTTGCCTTCGAGCACTTCGAGCGTGACCTTGCAGGCGCCGCGCTTCGCCGCTTCCTGCTCGATCGCGCCGAGAAGCGCCTTGCCGACGCCGCGTCCGCGGTAGGCGGGAAGCACGCCGAGGTCGTGGACGTTGACCAGCGGGCGCGCCGCGAACGTCGAGAACCCGGTGAGGCAGTTGGCGATGCCCGCCGGGCGGCCGTCGACGCGGGCGATCAGCGAGAAGGCTCCTGGCGCCGCGGCGAGGCCATCGACCAGCCGGCTGCAGACATCGGCCGGCAGCGCCTCGCCGCCGCCCATCGGATCGCGGGCATAGGCGTCGGTGAGCAGGACCACGTCGGCGGCGTGAAGCGGGTCGGCGTAATTGGCCAGCTCCACGGTCATGTGCGGCGCGGAAGGTGTCGGTCGGGGATCGATAACGGTTTGCATACAATCGCTTATAGCATACCCAGTTCGAGCCGCGCTTCGTCGGTCATCTTGTCGGGCCCCCACGGCGGATCCCACACCAGGCTGACCTCGGCATCGCGCACGCCGGGGACCGCGCCGACGCGCAGCTCGACCTCGCCGGGCATCGATTCGGCCACCGGGCAATGCGGCGTGGTCAGCGTCATGATGACCTGCGCTGCGCCCTCCTCGTCCACCTCGACGCCGTAGATCAGCCCGAGATCGTAGATGTTGACCGGGATTTCCGGGTCGTAGATTTCCTTCAGCGCCGCGACGATCGCCTCGTAGAGCTCGCCGCCCGGCTCGCCGCCGGACACCGCGGCCGGCTTCTGCGCGAGGAATCCTTCGAGGTAGTCCTTCTTGCGCTCCAGCTTGGCGCCGGCGCTCTCTTCGACGGCATCGTCGACCCGCGCACGCGGGGGCTGTTCGACGGCCGCGACCACCTCGTTCGGCGGCGGCGCGGCGATGTAGTCCTTCTTGCTCTCGTCGTTCATCAGCCGAAAATCCTCTTGGTCCTTTCAATCCCGCGCAGAAGGGCGGCGACGTCGTCCTCGTCCGAATAGATGCCGAAGCTGGCGCGGGCGGTGGCGGGCACGCCGAGCCGGTCCATCAGCGGCTGGGCGCAGTGATGCCCGGCGCGGATCGCCACGTTCTCTTCGTCCAATATCGTGCCGAGGTCGTGCGGATGAATTCGGTCGATTGCGAAGCTGACGATACCTGCACTTTCGTCGGGTCCGAACAGCACGACATCGTTCATTCGTCCGAGCCCCTCGCGGGTCATCGCCACAAGCTTCGCCTCGTGGGCGTGAATGGCGTCGAGGCCGATGTTCGCCACGTAGTCGCAGGCGGCGGCAAAACCGATCGCTTCGACGATCGCCGGGGTCCCGGCCTCGAAGCGCTGCGGCGCGGGGGCGTAAGTCGTCGTCTCGAAGGTCACGCGGTCGATCATCGCCCCGCCGCCCTGCCAGGGTGGCATTGCGGCCAGCAGTTCGCTGCGGCCCCACAGCGCACCGATCCCGGTCGGGCCGTAGAGCTTGTGCGCCGAGAAGGCGTAGAAGTCGCAATCGAGCGCAGCAACGTCGACCGGCAGGCGCGGGACCGCCTGGCAGCCGTCGAGGAGCAATTTGGCGCCCACGCCATGCGCCAGCTCGGCGGCGCGCCCGGCATCAAGCACGGAGCCGAGCACGTTCGAGACATGCGCGAAGGCGACCATCGCGTGGTCCGGCGTCAGAATGTCGGCGGCGGCATCGAGGTCGATCCGCCCGTCCTCGGTCAGCGGGCAGACGTCGATGTCCCAGCCGGCGAGCTGCCAGGGAACGATGTTCGAATGGTGCTCGAGTTCGCTCAGCAGTACGCGGCGCTTGTCGGGGTAGCTGTAGGCCAGCAGGTTGATCGCCTCGGTGGCGCCGCGGGTGAAGACGATCTCGTCCTCGCTCCCGCCGATGAATTCCGCAACCCGGCGGCGCGCCGCTTCGTAGCCGAGCGTCATCTCGGCCGAGCGCGAATAGACCCCGCGGTGGACCGTCGCGTAGTTGGCGCCGAGCGCCTTCGTGACGGCATCGATCACTGCGCGCGGCTTCTGCGCCGTGGCGGCCGAATCGAGGTAGTGCCAGGGCTTGCCCGCTGGCGTCACGAGGCCGGGGAAGTCCGCCTTGCGGCTGATGGTCGCGGCGACGTTCACACCGCGTCTCCCAGCGTCGCAAGCGCGGATTCGAGCAGGGATTCCTGCGCTTCTTCATCGGAATGAGCGGCGAAAGCGTCGGCGATGAAGGCGCGCACCAGCAGCTTCCTGGCCGCTTCGGGCGGCAGCCCGCGCGCCGCCATGTAGAACGCCGCGGCATCGTCCATCTGGCCGATCGCCGCGCCGTGGGCGCACTTGACGTCGTCGGCGAAGATTTCGAGTTCGGGCTTGGCGTTGGTGCTCGCGCCCTTTTCGAGGATCAGGCCCTTGAAGTCCTGCACCGCGTCGGTCTTCTGCGCATCGCGGGCAACCTCGATGCGGCCGAGGAAATTGCCGGTTGCGGTGCCCCAATGGACCGCGCGCACGACCTGCTGACTGGTCGCCTCGGGCTCGGCATGGGTGACGCGGGTGACGAATTCGCGGGTGTCGTCCCCGCCGCCGATGGTCACGCCGCCGAACTGGAAGTGCGCGCCCCTTGCCAGTCGGACCTCGATTTCGAGCCGGGTGTAGGCCGCTGCCGAAGCAATCGCGAAAATCTCCGCCCGCGCGCCCTCGCCCACGGTCAGGCGGACGCGGTGAATGCCGGGATGCGCGTCGTCGAGCACCAGGTCCTTCGAGCGCGTCTCGCCCGGCGCGAGGGTAACGTCATGCCAGACGTCGAGGTCGGCCGGCGTCAGCGACGCCAGCGCCTCGGCATCGGCGTAGCGCCAGTCCTCGTCGCGGGTGCTCGGAAGAGTCGCAAGTTCTGTCACGCCTCCTTCTCCACCTTCGTCATTCCCGCGAAAAAGCGATCCGAGGGGCAATGCGTCTTCACGCCGCCACCGCCTCGTAGCCTTCGCGTTCGAGCGCGAGCGCCAGGTCGGCGCCGCCGCTCTTGACGATCCGGCCCTTCGACAGGACGTGGACGAAATCGGGCTTCACGTAGTCGAGCAGGCGCTGGTAGTGGGTGATCAGCAGCACGCCCTTGTCGCCCTTGCGCATGATCGCGTTGATCCCCTCGCCCACGGTCTTGAGCGCGTCGATGTCGAGTCCCGAATCCGTTTCGTCGAGCACCGCGAAGGCGGGATCGAGAATGCCCATCTGGACCATCTCGTTGCGCTTCTTCTCGCCGCCCGAGAAACCGACGTTCACGTTGCGCTTGAGCATATCCATGTCGAGCTTGAGCAGCGCGGCCTTTTCCTTCGCCAGCTTGAGGAACTCGCCGCCCGAGAGCGGCTCTTCCCCGCGCGCCTTCCGCTGGGCGTTGAGCGCCTCGCGCAGGAACTGGACGTTGGAAACGCCGGGAATCTCGACCGGGTACTGGAAGCCGAGGAACAGGCCCGCGGCGGCCCGTTCGTGCGGGTCCATGGCGAGCAGGTCGTGCCCCATGAACTCGACCGAGCCCGAGGTCACTTCGTAGCCCGGGCGGCCGCCGAGGACATACGCCAGCGTTGACTTGCCCGCGCCGTTGGGACCCATGATCGCGTGGACCTCGCCCGCGTTCACTTCGAGCGTGAGGCCGCGGAGGATTTCGGTCTCGCCGACGGTGGCGTGGAGATCGGTGATTTTCAGCATGTGGGTGTCTCGAATTTTGCAGAGCCGTCACCCTGAACTCGTTTCAGGGTCCATTTCTCCACCTGCACCCGCATTGCGGACCGAGGGATGGATGCTGAAACGAGTTCAGCATGACGAAGGGAATGAGAGGCGCGGCGCATCAGTACCGGCTCCGGTGGAAGCGCTGCTCGCGCTCGCGCTCGGGCTTGGGCTTGGCCGAGCCGGCGAGCTGCGGACGCTCGAAGGGCTTTTCCAGTTCAGCCTTGATTGCGCCGACCACGCGATCGGTATCCGTCAGGATCTCGTCGTCGCTGAAGCGCATCACCCGGACACCGACGTCGGTCAGCTTGCGGTCGCTCAAAGCGGCGATGGCGGCCTGGGACGCGTCGCCCTTGCCGCCGGTCTCGACCACCAGCCAGCGGGTCTTGCAGGCGAAATCGACGATCGCGCTCCCCATCACCACTTCGCGGTTGAAGGTGTAGCCGATCTGCTTGTCGCTCAGCCGCTGCCACAGCACCTTCTGCGCCTCGGTCGGATTGCGCCGCATGTCGCGTGCATCCTGCTTGAGCTGCGCGGCGCGCGCGGGCGAGATGTTCCAAGCCTTCGTTGCATCGGCCGCCTCACGCTCTTCCGAGCGGGTGGCGACATTGCCGAGAGAGAGTTTCTTGCGGGCGGTCACCAGTCGGCCATCCTGAAAATAGCGAATATCGACGCCGCCAGAGCGACAACTCCGGCGATCAGGCCGTGGAGGCCCCATTGGCGACTTGAATCGCCTGCTGCCGACAGCCCGCCGATAAATGCCGAGGCGATAAACGTCAGGGGGATCAAGAAGATCACGTCTCGATCCCACATCGCGAGAAGGACCAACAATGCTGTTGGAGCAAGCATGAGAGCCGTCTGCCCCCAAGAGGTTCTAACGGCGATGCTCACCCCACGCTCCCCTCGAGCGAGATCGCCAGGAGCTTCTGCGCCTCGACGGCGAATTCCATCGGCAGCTCTTTCAGAACCTCTTTCGCGAAGCCGTTGACGATCAGCGCCACGGCCTCTTCCTCGCCCAGCCCGCGCTGCATGGCGTAGAACAGCTGGTCGTCGCTGATCTTGCTGGTGGTCGCCTCGTGCTCGATCTGCGCGGTCGGGTTCTTGACCTCGATGTAAGGCACGGTGTGGGCGCCGCAGCGGTCGCCGAGCAGCAGCGAATCGCACTGGGTGAAGTTGCGCACCCCGTCGGCGTTGGCGGCGACGCGGACGAGTCCGCGATAGGTGTTGTTCGACTTGCCGGCGCTGATGCCCTTGGAGATGATCGTCGAGCGAGAGCCGCGTCCGTTGTGGATCATCTTGGTGCCGGTGTCGGCCTGCTGGAAGTTGTTGGTTACCGCGACAGAGTAGAACTCGCCCACGCTGTCCTCGCCGTTGAGCACGCACGATGGGTACTTCCAGGTGACGGCCGAGCCGGTCTCGACCTGGGTCCAGCTGATCTTGCTGCGCGCGCCCTGGCACAACCCGCGCTTGGTGACGAAATTGTAGATTCCGCCCTTGCCCTCGGCGTTGCCGGGGTACCAGTTCTGCACAGTCGAATACTTGATCTCGGCATCGTCCATTGCGACCAGCTCGACCACCGCGGCGTGGAGCTGGTTCTCGTCGCGCATCGGCGCGGTGCAGCCTTCGAGGTAGCTGACGTAGCTGCCCTTCTCGGCGACGATCAGCGTGCGTTCGAACTGGCCGGTGTTCTCGGCATTGATGCGAAAATAGGTGCTCAGCTCCATCGGGCAGCGCACCCCTTCGGGGATGTAGACGAAGGTCCCGTCGGAAAAGACCGCGCTGTTGAGCGTGGCGAAGAAGTTGTCCTTCTGAGGCACGACCTTGCCGAGCCACTTCTTCACCAGCTCGGGATGCTCGCGGATCGCCTCGCTGATCGACAGGAAGATGACCCCGGCCTTCTTCAGCTCCTCGCGAAAGGTGGTCGCCACGCTGACCGAATCGAACACCGCGTCGACGGCGACCTTGCGCGCGCCTTCGACCCCGGCAAGCACCTTCTGCTCTTCGATCGGGATGCCGAGCTTTTCGTAGACCCGCAGGATCTCCGGATCGACCTCGTCGAGGCTGCCGAGCTTTTCCTTCTTCTTCGGCGCGGCGTAATAGAAGGCGTCCTGGTAATCGATCGGCGGATAGCCGACCCTGGCCCAGTCAGGCTCGGCCATGTCCTGCCAGAGCCGAAAGGCCTTGAGCCGCCAGTCGAGCATCCACTCGGGCTCGCCCTTCTTGGCGCTGATGAAGCGGACGGTGTCCTCGTTCAGCCCCTTGGGCGCGAAGTCGGTTTCGATCTCGCTCGACCAGCCGAATTCGTAGTCGGCGGCCTTGTCGGCAGCCTCACGCGCAGCCCTGTCCATTTCGGGGCGATCGGTGAAATCGACGTCGTCGGTCATGCCGGTTCCCTTGCCGCGAGCTGCGTCAGCGGAATCCCCGCCAGCGCGCCGCGCATTGTCTTGTTGACCAGCCCCCAGTGGGGCTGGACGTTGCAATTGCCCTCGAGCGCGCAATCGTGCTTGCCTGCCTCGACGCAGGAGGTAAGCGCGATCGGACCCTCGACCGCCTCGACGATGTCGGCGAGGCTGATCGCCGCGGCCGGACGCGCCAGCTGCAGCCCGCCGCCGGCCCCGCGCGAGCCGCGCAGCAATCCGGCCTTCGAGAGCAGGCTGACGACCTTCTGTACGGTCGGCAGCGGAAGGCCGGTCTCGCTCGCCAACTCGGTCGCCGACGTACGCACGCCGCCGCAATGGCGCGCGGCGGCGCTCATCGTGACGACGGCATAATCGGCCATGCTGGACAGGCGCACCTGCGGTCCCTCGCTTAAATCGGAACGAATTGCTCCGGTTCACCTAAGAAGGGATGCGCGGGTTGCAATCAAAAACCGGTTGTTGCGAGTCGTTTGCAGAGAATACAAAAAAGAGGGCGGCCCACACAGGAGCCGCCCTTCGCAGTCGAGAACCCGGCAGCCGAGACGGGCCGAGCCCTTCGGGTCGCATGCGTTCGATAGGCGAGGCGCGCGCCCGCGCCTTGTATAAAAGCGACAACTTCGTGCGAATCGGCGATGTTTTCGGTCGCCGCAGCGACGAATGCCACAACCCTGTTGCCAATCGACACGGCAAAGACGCGCTGCCATAGCGCCGCGATGCTCTACCGGATGCTCCGTCCCGCGCTGTTCATGCTCGACGCCGAACGGGCGCATCGCCTCACGATCGACCTGCTGCGCCTCGGGACAGGCACCGCGTTCACTCCCGAGCCGCGATCGACGCCGGAACTGGAGACGGTGATCGGCGGGCTCCGTTTCCCCAACCCGGTCGGCCTGGCGGCGGGTTTCGACAAGGATGCCGAGGTGTTCGGGCCCTCGCTCGCCATGGGTTTCAGCTTCGTCGAAGTCGGCACCCTCACGCCGCTGCCGCAGAAGGGCAACCCCGCGCCGCGGCTGTTCCGGCTGGTCGAGGACCGGGCGGTGATCAACCGGATGGGGTTCAACAATGCCGGACAGGAAGCGGCGCTGGGCCGGCTCGAGAAGCGCTATCGCACGCGCGGGATCGTCGGGGTCAATGTCGGTGCGAACAAGGACAGCCCCGACCGCATCGCCGATTACGTCAAGGGCGTCCGGACGATGGCGCCTGTCGCGGATTTTCTGACCATCAATATCAGCTCGCCGAACACGCCGGGCCTGCGCGGCCTGCAAGACGAGGGGGCACTCGACGAGTTGCTTGCCGAGGTGATGCAGGCCGGCGCCAAGAAGCCGGTCTTCCTGAAGGTCGCGCCCGATCTCGCCGAGGGCGATCCCGAACGCATTACCCGCGCCGCCATCGACCATGGCGTCGGCGCGATCATCGTCTCGAACACGACCGTATCGCGCCCGCCGCTCAAGTCGCGCCACGCGGGCGAAGCCGGCGGCTTGTCGGGCGCTCCCTTGAAGCCGCTCGCGCTCGAGGCGCTTCGGCAGTTTCGCCGCGCGAGCGGCGGCGCGCTGCCGCTCGTCGGCGTCGGCGGAATCGCCAGTCCCGAGGACGCCTGGGCGCGGATCCGCGCCGGGGCGAGCCTGGTGCAGCTGTACAGCGCGATGGTCTACGAAGGACCGGGAATTGCCCGCCGGATCGTGCGCGGGCTTGAAGGGCTGATGCGCCGCGATGGTTTCGCCTCGCTTGCGGAGGCGGTCGGAAGCGAATAGCCGGGCGACAATGTTGCAGCTTCGCCTATCCTATCTCGCCGCGCCGCTCCTGCTGCTGCAGGGCTGCGCCACGCTCTCCTCTCCTGCCGAGGTCGCCGCCAGGCCGGCGGCCACAGCGAGCGCGCACGGCCCTTCGGCTTCGCTCGGGACGGGCCTCGTCTCCGCAGCCGATCCCCGCGCCGCCGAAGCCGGGGCGGAAATGCTCCGCCGCGGCGGCAGCGCGACCGATGCGGCGATTGCCGTCATGCTCGCGCTGAACGTCGTCGAACCGCAAAGCTCTGGCATCGGCGGCGGCGGCTTCTTTCTGCGCGGCACCCCGGCGGGCACAGTCGAAACGCTCGACGGGCGCGAGACCGCCCCGGCGGGGGCCGACGGGCAGTGGTTCCTTGGCGCAAGCGGCAAGCCGCTCGGCTTCATGGAGGCGGTGATCTCGGGTCGCAGCGTGGGTGTGCCGGGCAATCTGCGTCTCGCCGAGGAAGCGCACCGCCGCTATGGCAAACTGCCGTGGGCCGAGCTGTTCGAACCGGCCATCGCGCTCGCCCGGAACGGCTGGACGCTGACCGAGCGCGGCCACGAGTTCCTCGAACGCGCGAAAAACCGCGCCGCGCATCAGCCGGAAGGCCTCGCGCTCTATTATGGCGCCGACGGCAAGGCCGCTCCGGTCGGGACGCGCCTGCGCAACCCGGTACTCGGCGATACTCTGGAAGCGATCGCCAAGAACGGGGCCGACTGGTTCTACTCGGGAGCCAACGCCGCCAAGATCGCCGCCGAAGTTGACGCCGAGACCCCGCGCAAGGGCGCGCTCACCGTGCAGGATCTCGCCGGCTACCACGCCAAGTCGCGCCCCGATGTCTGCGGCGATTACCGTGGCTATCGCATCTGCGGGATGGGACCGCCCTCGTCGGGCGCGACGACCGTTTTCGCCATCCTCAAGCAGCTCGAGCGCTTCGACCTCCACGCGCTGGGGCCCAAGTCGCCCAGGTTCTGGCACCTCTTCGCCGAATCGCAGCGCCTCGCCTACGCCGACCGGGAACTCTATCTGGGCGACACAGACTATGTGTCGGTACCGGTCGCCGGACTGGTAGATGCCGATTATCTCAAGGCGCGCGGCGCGCTGATTTCGCCCGACACCACCTTGCCGGCGGCGGTTGCCGGCTCCCCGCCCGGCGCCTCGCTGGCGCTGGCTGACGGCGACGAGCCCGAAGAGCACGGCACCTCGCACTTCGTGACCGTCGATAAGTGGGGCGACGCGACCAGCTGGACCTCGACGGTCGAGGGATCGTTCGGATCGGGCATCATGGTCGGCGGCTATTACCTCAACAACGAGCTCACCGACTTCAGCTTCGTGCCGGAAAAAGACGGCACCCCGGTCGCCAACCGCGTCGAGGGCGGCAAACGCCCGCGCTCGTCGATGGCGCCAACGCTGGTCTATGCGCCCGACGGATCGCTGTACATGAGTGTCGGCGCGGCGGGCGGCGCGACAATTCCCGTGCAGGTCGCGCGGGTGCTGATCGGGGTGATCGACTTCGGCCTTCCGCTCGACCAAGCCATCGCCCTCCCGGTGCTGTTCAGCCCCGGCGACGCCATCGCGGTCGAACAGGGCAGCTGGCTCGAATCGCTCATCCCCGAACTGAAGGCGCTCGGCCATGACCAGGTCGCCGCGCGCGCGCTGCCTCTCAAGGCCAACGGCGCGATTCATACCGCACACGGCTGGGTCGGCGCGGCCGATCCACGCAGCGACGGCGTTGCGGTCAGCGAGTAGCTTGCCCGACAACACCGCCGGCCCTAAGCCAGCGGCGGGGAACGAGCCGGGCAAACCGGCGCCAGGGTGGAGATGCACGCATCGTGCAGTTGAGCGATTTCGACGCCGCGCAGAACCTCGTCGCGCTGTTCCTGCAGCGCGCCGACGAACTCGGCGACAAGCCCTTCCTCGTCGCCAAGCGCGACCGCGTCTGGCAGGCGACGAACTGGCGCGAGGCTGCGGACCAGGTCTGCGTGCTCGCCGAAGCGCTGCGCGCCATGGGGCTGGCGAGCGGCGACCGAGTCATGCTGGTGGCGGAAAACAGCCCCGAATGGGCCATTGCCGATCTCGCCATCATGGCCGCCGGCTGCGTCACGACGCCGGCCTACACCACGAATACCCAGCGCGATCACGAGCATATTCTCGAAAACTCGGGCGCGCGCGCTGCCATCGTCTCGACCCAGAAACTCGGCGCGCCGCTCATCAAGGCGATGATCCAGACCGGCCTGGGACAGCACATCGTGGGTGTCGAGGCGCTGACCACTGGGCAGCGCGGAGCGTTCGAGTGTCACCAATGGGCTGACCTCGTAACCGGGGACGCGGCAGCCGCGAGGGCGGCAGTCGACGCGCGTCTTGCCGCGATCGGCCGCCGCGACATGGCCTGCATCATCTATACCAGCGGCACCAGCGGAGCGCCGCGGGGCGTCATGCTCGCGCACGGGGCGATCCTCCACAACGTCGATGCCGCAGCGCACGTCCTGGCCGAGGATTTCGGCTGGGACGAGGAACGGTTCCTGTCCTTCCTGCCGCTATCTCACGCGCTCGAACACACCGCGGGCTTGCACCTGCCCATCGGGATGGGCGCGGAGATCTGGTTCGCAGAGGGCCTCGACAAGCTCGCGGCCAATCTCGAGGAAGCCAGGCCCACCATCATGGTGGTCGTTCCGCGGCTCTTCGAACTGATTCGCGGGCGCATGGTCAAAGCGGTCGAGAAACAAGGCAAGGTGGCGAATTTCCTGCTCGACCGCGCACTGACGCTCTCCGAACGGCGGGCCAGCGGAAAACGGTCCTTGTTCGACTGGCCGGTCGAGCAGGTGCTTGCGCACACCATCGCCCCGAAGGTTCAGGAACGCTTCGGGGGCCGAATCAAGGCGCTGGTCTCCGGCGGCGCGCCGCTCAACCCGGAAATCGGCACCTTTTTCGAGGCGATGGGCCTGGTCACCCTGCAGGGCTACGGCCAGACCGAAAGCGCGCCGCTGATCAGCGTCAACCGCCCGTCTGTGGGCGTCGACCTGTCCACCGTGGGCCCCCCGGTGCGCGGGGTCGAGGTGCGGATCGCCGAAGACGGCGAGATCCTCGCCCGCGGCGAATGCGTGATGCTGGGCTACTGGCGCGATCCCGAAGCCACCGCAAAGACCGTCGTCGACGGCTGGCTGCACACGGGCGACATCGGCCACCTCGACGACAAGGGGCGGATCGTCATCACCGACCGCAAGAAAGACATCATCGTCAACGACAAGGGCGACAACATAGCCCCGCAGCGCCTCGAATCGATGCTCACCCTGCAGCCGGAGATTGCCCAGGCGATGGTCAGCGGCGACAAGCGTCCTTACATCGTCGCGCTGGTCGTGCCGGATTCCGACTGGGCCTGTGAATGGGCTCAGGCCAACGGCGAGAAGTTCGATATGGCCGCGCTGCAGGAGCTTCCCGCCTTCCGCGCGGCGATGCGGCACGCAATCGACCGGGTGAACCTGGACCTGTCGGTGCTCGAAAAGATCCGCCAGTTTGCCTTCGCCGACGAGGGCTTCAGCATCGAAAACCACATGCTCACCCCGAGCATGAAGATCAGGCGGGCGCCGATCCGCGAGAAGTATCAGTCCCGGCTCGATGCGCTCTACAAAGGGTAGCTGTCAGGCCGCCTCGGCTTCGACGCGTTCGGGATAGAACAGCGGCTCGCGGTCCGACCATCCCGGCGCAGTGGCCGCGGCCTCGCTCAGCGACTGGAGCAGCATCTTGCGCCGCGCCGGCCGAATCTGCGGCAGCGCGGCGGCGGCGCAGAAGGCGGCGGGCAGCCACGGGCGCGACTTGGCGCCGAGCAGGCGCTCGTAGAGGAAGCGGTAGGCTGAAAAGCTCTCGAGTCTTTCCTGCGCGAGGTCGAGCGCGGTGACGCGCATCAGCGGACCCATGAAGGCCTCGAGCCCGTCCATCGTCGCTTCACACGGAACGGTGTCGCGCAGCGTCTTGAGTTCGCGGTAGGCGAGGTACTGGCCGCGTATCGACGCGCCGTCGCCGCCCTCGCCCCAGGTCTTGAAGGCGTCGCCGCGTCCCATCGCGATGTCGAGGCTGCGCTCGATGAAGAGCTGCTCGCTTTCAGAGAAGCTGGCGAATTCGCGCAGCTCGGCAATAGTCAGCGATGCAGTACCGGTCTTGGCCATGACTTGCCCCCAGTGGATGTCCGAGCAATGTCACCGAATGTGGTTAGCGTCCGGTAAACGCGCTGGCCGATCTTTCGTACGGTCAGACGATGTCCCGCAGCAGCGCAGCCATGGCGGCATCGCTGGAGCCGGCGCGCTCGCGCATTTCCTGCAGCGACGCGGCGAGTTCCTGCTGTCCGAGCACCTGGGCGAGCTCCAGTGCCGTTTCGAGCGATACGGCATCGGCCATGATGCCCTTGCGCAGGGCACCGATCAGCGCGATGTCGAGCAGCGGACCCGGTTCGATCGAGCGGGTGTCGCGCTCGGCATCGTCCATTACCCCGGCCATCCAGATGTTGTCCGGCCCGTCGAGCGAAAGTCCGCTCGCCTCGAAGCGCTCGGCTTCGTCGGCGAAGTCGGCCCCCAGCCGGCCGAGCTTTTCGGCGAGCTCCGTGCCGGCGTGGCGGGTAACGCCGGGCAAACGGTCGGCGGCCGTGCGGCGGGCCGCGTGAAGGTCCTGCACGCACACTCGCAGCAGTTCGTCTTGGCTGGCGGTGCGACTCATGCCCGCCACCTCGCTTGCAGCGCGTCGATAGCGGCGGGCCGAAGGCAATCGCGGCGCCGTTCGAAGCGCAGCCCCGGGCGCGGGCGAGGCAGCCCGGGGCGCGAGGCGGCAGCGATGGGGGGCGATTCTTCTGCCGTTCGAACTGGGGGTTTGCGAGTAGCCGTCAGGATCATGGCCAACAAACGCTGCCGCCCGGCAACGGTTTCAGAACGCAGGTGTTTTTGGCGGCGAAATTCGCGGCGTCAGAGCGGCGTCAGATCAGACCGGCCAGCGGCGAACTCGGATCGGCATATTTGCGCGTGCCCATGCGGCCCGAAAGATAGGCGTCGCGGCCGGCTTCGACCGCCAGCTTCATCGCCCGGGCCATGCGGATCGGGTCCTTGGCCTCGGCGATGGCGGTGTTCATCAGCACCCCGTCGCAGCCGAGCTCCATCGCTACCGCGGCATCGCTCGCCGTGCCCACCCCGGCATCGACCAGCACCGGCACCTTCGCGCCCTCGACGATCAGGCGGATCGTCACCCGGTTCTGGATGCCGAGGCCAGAGCCGATCGGGGCGCCGAGCGGCATGACCGCCACCGCGCCGGCCTGCTCGAGTTGCTGGGCCGCGATCGGATCGTCGACGCAGTAGACCATCGGCTTGAATCCCTCGCTGGCCAGCACCTCGCAGGCCTTGAGCGTCTCGCGCATGTCGGGATAGAGCGTGCGCGCCTCCCCCAGCACTTCCAGCTTGACCAGCTCCCAGCCTCCCGCCTCGCGCGCCAGCCGCAGCGTGCGGATCGCCTCGTCCGCGGTGAAGCATCCGGCGGTGTTGGGCAGGTAGGTGACCTTCCTGGGATCGATATAGTCCATCAGCACCGGCTGGCTCGGGTCGGAGATGTTGACGCGGCGTACCGCCACGGTGACGATCTCCGCCCCGCTCGCCTCGAGCGCGGCAGCGTTCTGGGCGAAATCCTTGTACTTGCCGGTGCCGACGATCAGGCGGCTCTTGAAGGTGTGCCCGGCAACGCTCCAGGTGTCGGATTCGGCATTGGTGGTCTGGATGTCCATGCGGCGCGGGTTAGGCCCCACGCCGAAGCGGTGCAAGGCCTCAGCCGCCGCCGACGAAATGCACGATCTCGAGCACGTCGCCGTCGGCGAGCGCGGCCTCGGCCAGCGTCGAGCGCGGCACGATCGTGCCGTTGCGCTCGACCGCGACCTTCTCGGGTTTCAATCCGAGTTCGGTCACCAGCGCGGCAATGGTGGCGGCGGAGGATCGGCGCTGTTCGCCATTGACGGTGAGGGAAAGCTGGGCGGTCATGGAGCCGAGATAGCGCGAGGCGTCACCGTTGCAACGCCCGCCTCGGTCGAACGGACCTAGCCGCGCGCGGCCGGCACCTTGAGTTGGCGCAGATTGAGCACGTGCCCGACGGCGACGAGGGTGACGCCGATCACCGTCAACACCGCCTCTTCCACTCCGTGCGGCACGGCGAGCGCGCCGCCCATGAACGAGAGGCCGGTCATCGCGGTGACGAAGGGCGCCGGACGGCGATGCTTGAGCGCGCCGAGGCCGATGGCGACCGCGGCGACCAGTGTGGCAACCACCAGCCCGTAGCGGTGGATCGCCGGGTTGAGCAGGAAGGTGCCGCCGACGCCGAGCCCGGCGATGACCACGAGGCTGGCAACGCAATGCACCGCGCACAGGCACGAGAGCGTCATGCCAACCCGGTCGAGCCGGTGGCGAATCATGTGAAGAGACAGGCCCATTTGCGCGCCCGATGTATGAGACGGTGTAACATTTCGCAAGATGTCAAATGCGCGAGCGGCCTTGCGATTCGCACGCTTCGCGCGCAAACGGCCCGCGCTATGGTTGCGACCACAGGGAATCCCAGCGGGACATCGGTGACTGGGGCGACGCGTCCGCGCGCACTGGCTTTCTGGCTTCTTGTCGTCGGGGCGCTGGTCGTGGCGATCGTCGCGGTCGGCGGAATAACCCGACTCACCGAATCCGGCGTCTCGATCACCGAGTGGAAGCCGGTCACCGGCGCGCTGCCACCTCTCACCCAGGCGCAGTGGCAGGCGGAGTTCGACGCCTATCGCGCCACACCGCAGTTCATCGAAGTCAACGGTCCGGCCGGGATGACGCTGGCGACCTACAAGTTCATCTACTTCTGGGAATGGGTCCACCGCCTGCTGGCGCGCGGGATCGGGCTTGTCCTCATCGCCGCCACGGCGTGGTTCTGGGTCCGCCAGCAGATACCGGCCGGCTACAAGCCGCGCCTGCTCGCGCTCATCGCTCTGATCGGCCTGCAAGGCGCGATCGGCTGGTGGATGGTCGAATCCGGCATCGTCCACGATGTGCGGGTGAGCCATTTCCGGCTTGCCACGCATCTTCTGACGGCGCTGTTCTTCATGGGCGGGCTGATATGGACCGCGCTCGACCTGCTGCAGCTTGGCCGGGATGCGGCGGCGCGGCCCGCTCGTCTGACCGGCTTTTCGGCGCTGGTGCTCGCCGCGCTCGGCGTGCAGCTCCTGTTCGGGGCGTGGCTGGCCGGACTGCGCGCCGGGGTCGTCGCCGGCGGCGGCTGGTTCAACTGGGGGGCCTGGCCGCTGATGCAGGGCGAGGTCTTTCCCGACGGCGTCGACTGGGCATCGGGGGCGCTGCATGCGCTGGCGAACGATCCATTTCTCGTCCACTTCGTCCACCGCTGGTGGGCGTGGGTTGTCGTGGCCTTGCTGATCGTCCTTGCGCGCAAGGTGCGGGTGCGCAGCCGCAAGGCCTCGATCGCCGTACACACTGCCTTCGGCACGCAGATCCTGCTCGGCATCGCCACCGTGTGGAGCGGCGTCGCGCTGTGGCTGGCGGTGCTCCATCAGCTGACCGGCGCTCTTCTCACCGCGGCCACGGTATGGGCCGCACATGCCGCCGGAAGACGCGAATGAGCGCCGCCCTCCTGTGGAGCGCCTTCGCCGACGAGGACAGCGCGGCTGCGACGGCCGGCGCGCTGCTCGACGAAGGCCTCGTCGCCTGCGCCAACATACTGCCGGGGGTCCGTTCGCTGTTCGTCTGGCAGGGCGAACGCAGCGAAGCGCGCGAATGCGCCGTCCTGTTCAAGACCGATGCGAGCCTGCTCGACCGGGCCTGCGCGCGACTCGCCGAACTGCACCCCTACGAGACGCCCGCGGTCAGCGGCTGGCACGCCGACGCAACCCCCGGAGCGACCGCCGCCTGGCTCGGCGAACTCGTGGCTGCGCGTCACTGAGCGCTATCGCAGTCTGGCCCCGGTATTATTTTACCTCTCCGCAATCCCGCGGAATCCCTTGACTTCGCGCCCTTTCGCGGACAAATGCGCGCCTTCGCTGCGGGCCGGTTCGCGAATCGTCCTGCCGCACCCCATCGCACAACGAGAGTACCCAGCCATGAAGGCGCTCAGCAAGCAGACCCGGTCGATCAAGCCGGCCGAGGTCGAAAAGAATTGGCACCTGATCGATGCCGACGGCCTGGTGGTCGGCCGCCTGGCGGTGATCGTCGCCAACCTCCTGCGCGGCAAGCACAAGCCGAGCTACACCCCGCACGTCGACTGCGGCGACCACGTGGTCGTGATCAATGCCGACAAGGTGCGCTTCACCGGCAACAAGCTCAAGAGCCAGACCTATTACAAGCACACCGGTTACGCCGGCGGGCTCAAGGAAGTGACCGCGGACAAAGTCCTCGCCGGCCGTTTCCCCGAGCGCGTGCTCGAAAAGGCGGTCGAGCGGATGATTCCGCGCGGCCCCCTCGGCCGCGACCAGATGCGTGCGCTGCATCTCTACGCCGGCACCGAGCATCCGCACGACGGGCAGAAGCCCGCGGTGCTCGACGTCGCTTCGCTCAATCGCAAGAACAAGGTGGCCAACTGATGGCTGACGAAAACAACACCGTGTCGGATCTCGCCGATCTCAAGAACATCGCCGGCGGCACCGCCGATGGCGCCCCGACCGCCGAAGGCACCGAAGCGATCATCGCGCCCGTCTCGACCGCCCCGCTGCGCGAGAAGGAAGTCGACGCGCAGGGCCGCGCCTATGCCACCGGCCGCCGCAAGGACGCCGTCGCCCGCGTATGGATCAAGCCCGGCAAGGGCACGATCACCGTCAACGGCCGCGAGCAGGAAGTGTACTTTGCGCGTCCTTCCCTGCGCCTCGTCATCAATCAGCCGTTCCAGGTTGCCGACCGCGAAGGTTCCTACGACGTCGTCGCCACCGTCAAGGGCGGTGGGCTGTCGGGCCAGGCCGGTGCGGTCAAGCATGGCATCAGCCAGGCGCTGACCAAGTTCGAGCCGGAATTGCGCGCCGCAGTCAAGGCCGCCGGTTTCCTGACCCGCGACAGCCGCACGGTCGAGCGCAAGAAGTACGGCCGCGCAAAGGCCCGCAAGAGCTTCCAGTTCTCGAAGCGCTAAACTTCGGCACGAGTTTCCTCGACGGAGGAAAATGCGAAGGGCGGTCTCCCACGAGGGGGCCGCCCTTTTTCATTGCCGGATGGGTGCGCGCGAAGCTCAGTGGACCGGCGGATCGACCGGGGGCACGGCGCCGATGGGGGCGACCGGCTCATCGGGCTCGCGCGGAGGCATCGCGTCTTCGGGCACGGCGTCGACCTGCATCTGTTCGGTCGGGATGGCATAGAGGTTGCGCACGCACAGTTCGATGGTCTCGCCGTCCCAGGTGAGCTCGTTGAAGCTCGGCGGGGTCGAACGGATCCGCTGCGACAGGGTGCCGGCACCGATCATTCGCACCGGGCCGTGCGCCGTCGTGCGCACGATGTCGAAAGCGTCGTGCACGTGGCCGCTCAGCGTCGCCAGGACCTTGCGCCGCGCCAGCTCTGCCAGCGCATGATCGCCGCCGTGGGTCCACGCTTTGCCCTTCGTCCCTGCCTCGACCAGCGGATGGTGGCATGCGACGAGGACCTTGGTCCCGGCCGGCAGGGCATCGATGGCTGTTAACGTGCGCTCGAGCGCGCGCTCGGTGATCCAGCCGTGCGACCAGGGCCAGCGCGGCTGCCAGCGGCGCACGGTCTTGAGCGGGACGATGGCAAGGCCCGGGAGATCGATCTCGCGTTCGACCTTGTCCTGCATGCCGCGAAACCGCTGGTAGGGTGCGATGAAGCGCTCGATCAGGTTGAAATAGGGCATGTCGTGGTTGCCGACTTCGACCGTCACCGGCACGTCGAGACTGTTGATCCAGGCAGTCGCCTGCGCAAATTCGCCGTGCCGCGCGCGCATGGTTAGGTCGCCGGTAATGGCCACGGCGTCGGGCCGTCTCTCGGCGATTTCCTTTTTGACCCAATCGAGCGCCCGCGGATCGGCGAGGCCGAAATGGATATCGCTGAGATGGAACAGGACTTTGCGGTCAGTCATCGCGCGGCGTGGCTAGCAGGTCCACCCCGCAGGCGACCAGCTCGAATTCCTCCGTCGGACCAGCGTCGTGCTTCTCACCGTCGATCAGAATGCCGAAGGCTTCGCCGTCGGTGCTGGCGAGAGTACAGCGGTCGAAAGTGCCCAGGATGTCATGCGGTCCCTCGCGGAAACTGCGACGCAGCAACGCCCAGCTCTGGCTGAGGAATTCTGTCGTGGTCTCGGCATGATAGGCGGCGACTTCGATACCCTCGTCGTGCGGGGTCAGCATGATCAGGGGGTACCCCTCGGCACTGCCTGCCTCGCGGCAGGCGATACCGGGGTCAGCCAGTGTTTCGCCGATAGCCTGGGCCGCACTGTCGACGACGCCAAGGACATCGCCCTCGCGCATCGTCTCGCGTACGTCGTGCCAGCTGGTGCCGGGCCCCGCGAGCAGCCCAGCCAGCGCCACCCCCTGGCTGCAGCCTATCACGCCAGGGCGACGCGGCCGGGCCTTGCCCGCCGCGACGAGGCGCACCACCTCGTCCATTTCGCGGTCGCCGTGCAATCGGTGGTAAAGCAGATTCATCGTCCCACCCGGCAGGATGAGAACTTGCCCGCTCCACCCCGAAAGCCGGTCGATCGCCGCGTTGATCGTGCCGTCGCCGGCGAAGATCGCCACCAGGTCGACCCCCGCGGCGTCGAGCGTCTTCGCGTCGGGCAAGCGCTGATC
This sequence comes from Croceibacterium aestuarii, assembly GCF_030657335.1. Taxonomy (NCBI): domain Bacteria; kingdom Pseudomonadati; phylum Pseudomonadota; class Alphaproteobacteria; order Sphingomonadales; family Erythrobacteraceae; genus Croceibacterium; species Croceibacterium aestuarii. The sequence continues at coordinate 691,376 of NZ_CP131039.1, read as the reverse complement.
GGGGAAGACCGTCTTGGCTGCGATCCTGAAGCTGGAATCCTCGCAACAGTTCTGAAGCGCGGAAAGCGCCTCGTCGTCGTTGCTGCCGCTGGCCGGGTTGCAGATCAGCCAAATGTCCCGCGCGGCGCTCATAGCCGCATAGCGCGCAGTCCTCCGCCTGGTTCCCGCTTCAGATTCGATGCGTCAGGACCAGCCAGGCGCCGAAGCCGTTCATTGCCGTATAGCCGGCATAGACCCGGCCCCAGCCGGTAAAGCCGCTCGCCGCCAACAGCAGCGCGCCGAGCAGGACGATGAATTCCACCGCCAGCGTCGCGCGCCCGCCCATTCCGCGGCCGAACCACGGCATCTGCCTTAGCATCGGGTGGCCGCTCTCCAGAACGGCCTTGTGCAGCGCGAAGTTGGCTACGCCGAGCGCGAAGACGATCAGGACCGCGACCATGGCTGCAATCTGGACCCTTCGCCGGCGAATGCAATCGGCCATTCGCCGGGCTGCGACGGTCGTTCGTCGGACCGTGCGGTTGCTGGTCGGCGCGGCGCGCATTCTGGTCGAAGGTTGCGCGAAAAAGCCCCCGGACATGCCTAATTGTTCAAGTGCGCCACGGTCCAACCCCCAGTCCCCACGGACCGTGGCGCGCCCAGAAGGAGGAGATAGAACCGTGACGACCCGCACTCTCATCATCGGCAGCGCCCTTGCCGCTGCGCTGTCCGCCGCCCCCGCCATGGCCACCGAGCGCACCGCCCGTGTCGCTTATAGCGACCTCGACCTGACCAGCGACGCCGGGCAGGCCGAACTGCAGAGCCGGCTCGACAAGGCTGCGCGCAAAGTCTGCCGTTTCGAGGACGATGGCCAGGTTGCCACGCCGGCCGATGAAGACGCCTGTTACCGCGCGACCCGCCAGAAGGTGGCGGTGCAGGTCGCCTACCTAACCACGGAAATCCAGCGCGGCGGTTGACCGTCCCCAGCCGCCACGCCGAAGGGCGCCCTCGCGAGAGGACGCCCTTCTTTTTTTGTGTCGTAGGGGATCGGTTTGCCGGCGCCGGTCAGCGGCCGGCCATTTCCTTGACCTTGCGCAAGTAAGTGCGGCCGATTCGCAACGCCTCGCCATCGGCCATCTCCGCGGCCCAGACGCCAAGACCTTCGTGGCGCAGGCCGCGAATCGCCTCGCGTCGCAAAATCGTCGAACGGTGGATGCGGATGAATTCCTCCGGGTCGAGCTTGGCTTCCAGCCCGGCGATGGTCTGCAGCAGAAGGTAGCTCCGATTGCCCACATGGAGCCTGACATAGTCGCGCTCGGCATCGATCCGGTCGACCTGCTCGGCTTCGATGCGCAGCAGCTCGGACCGGTGGGGGACCCAGAACTCGCGCAGCCAGCGGCTTCCGCCCGTCTTGCGGCTGCCGCGCCGCGACAGTGCCCGTGCGACAGCGCGTTCGAGCCGATCGCAAGCGACCGGCTTGAGCACGTAGTCGACTGCGTCCAGATCGAACGCCTCGACCGCGAAGTCTTCATGCGCGGTGACGAAAATCACTGCCGGCGGCGTTTCCCCTTCGGCGAGCGAGCGAGCCACGGCGAGGCCGTCCATACCCGGCATTGTCATGTCGAGCATAAGCAGGTCCGGCTTGAGCGTTTCGGCGAGGCGCAGCGCCGACTTGCCGTCGCTTGCCGTGCCCACGACTGCGAGGTCGTCGAGTTTGGCGCAGAGGACCTGCATACGTTCGATCGCCAGCGGCTCGTCGTCGACGATCAGCGCGCGGAGCGGTTGCGTGGCTTGCTCGGTCATGCGGCGGCCTTTGCTACACCGACCAGCGGCAGGCGCAAGTGCGTGGCATAGCCTTCCGACGAGCGGCCGGAAACGATCGTCGCCTCGTCGCCGAAGCGGGCGGCGAGGCGTTGCTCGACATTGCGCAGGCCAATACCGTAGCCGGGCCGCGGATCATGGGAAGCGTCGGTGCTTCCACCGTTGTCCGCCACGGTTACAACCAGCCGGCCGTACTCCTCGCGCGCGGACACGGTGATCGTCACTCGGCCCTGGCTCGGGGCGACCGCGTGCTTGACCGAGTTTTCGACCAGCGGCTGGAGGATCATGCCGGGGACCCGGGCATCGCCGAGTGCCTCGGGCAGGTCGAACTGGGCTTCGAGACGCTCGGGAAAACGAGCCCTCTCGATATCGAGGTAGAGCCGCTGCAGAGCGAATTCCTCGTCGAGAGAAACGTCAACGGTCGGATCGCCGGCGAGGCTGCGCCGATAGAAGGTCGACATCGTCTGGATCATCCGTTCGGCCGCTGCGGTCTTACCGGTCAGGACCAGCGAGGACAGCGAATTGAGCGTATTGAACAGGAAGTGCGGATTGACCTGGTACCGCAGCGAACGAAGCTCGGCCGCCTTGGCCGCCCGGCGAAATTCGCCCTCGCGGCGCTCGGCTGCGCGCGCTTTCTCGCCGGTCAGGAAGGCGAGATATAGCGCACACCAGGCCAGCAGCATGAAATAGCGCCCGAAACCGATTTCGGCGAGGCTTTGCCAGACGTTCATGTCGGCGGACTTGCGTCCGATGGTGACCGCTTTGGGCTTGCCTGCGCCGTCGGTCGCGCCGGGAACCGAAACCTCGACCAGCAGGTCGCCCGACGAATCGCGGCGGACTTCGAAGCCCTGTTGTTCGGCCATCGCGCGATATGCGCGCTCTTCCACCGAGGCGAAGATCAGAACGTTCGACTGGGCGAGGATGATCGATACCGGCAGCGAAAGGATCAGCGCCGCGACGATCTTGGCCCACAGCGGCTTGTCGTCGAACAGGCGCAGGATCAGCCAGAAGCCGATCATCGTGACCACTCCGGCGATGCAGACCAGCGCGCGCCGCCAGATCATCTCGCTCTCGAAGCCGAGCTCGAGCGACAACGAGCGCAAGGTGATCAGAACGAAATAGCACACCCACAGTCCGACGATCGACGCCAGGACGGTGGGGAAAGGCACCCGCGCCGGGGCCTTGTCTTCGACTGCAATGTCCATCACGCCGCCATAGCCGCTTGCGGCGATCCTCTGCCAGCGCCGATGTCGAGCCGAATCGGCGCTTGGTCGAACCTCAAGCGCCCTCGAGCAGCCTTTCTGCGGAAATTCGCGCCTTCCACTCGGCCGGAGCCAGTGTGTGGACGTTGTTTCCCGCGGAATCGACGGCCACGGTCACCGGCATGTCCTCGACGGTAAATTCGTAGATCGCTTCCATGCCGAGATCCTCGAAGGCGACGACCCGTGACGCCTTGATCGCGCGCGAGACGAGATAGGCCGCTCCGCCCACCGCCATCAGGTAGGCAGACTTGTGTCTGGCGATCGCTTCGGTTGCCGCCGGACCGCGCTCGGCCTTGCCGACGCAGGCGAGCAGCCCCTGATCGAGCATCGTGTCCATGAACTTGTCCATCCGGGTCGCGGTGGTCGGGCCGGCCGGGCCGACGACTTCGCCGGCGACCGGGTCGACCGGGCCGACATAGTAGATCGCCCTGCCCCTGAAGCTGACCGGCAGCTCCTGGCCCTTGTCGAGCATGTCTCTGATGCGCTTGTGCGCCGCATCGCGGCCCGTGAGCATCGCCCCGTTGAGCAAAAGGCGGTCTCCCGCCTTCCAGCTTTGCACCTCTTGCGAGGTAAGCGCATCGAGATCGACGCGGCGCGCCGCGGCATCGGGCTGCCAGTGAACATCGGGCCAGTCGGACAGCTTCGGCGTCTCGAGATAGGCCGGACCCGACCCGTCGAGGGTGAAATGGGCATGGCGGGTGGCGGCGCAGTTGGGGATCATCGCGACGGGCTTGTTGGCCGCATGGCAGGGCGCGTCGAGGATCTTGACATCGAGCACGGTCGCCAGTCCGCCGAGGCCCTGAGCCCCGATGCCCAGCGCATTGACCTTGTCGAAGATTTCGATGCGCATCGCTTCGATATCGTTGTGCGGTCCGCGCCGCTTGAGCTGGGCCATGTCGAGCGGTTCCATCAAGCTCTGCTTGGCCAGCTTCACGCAATGTTCGGCGGTGCCTCCGATGCCGATGCCGAGCATGCCCGGCGGGCACCACCCGGCGCCCATCTGCGGCAGCATTTCGAGGACCCAGTCGACGATGTTGTCGCTTGGATTCATCATCTTGAACTTCGACTTGGCCTCGCTGCCGCCCCCCTTGGCGGCGACGTCGACCGAGACCGTGCTGCCCGGAACCATTTCGACCGAAAGCACGCAGGGTGTATTGTCACGGGTGTTGCGCCGGGTGAACGCCGGGTCGGCGAGGACTGATGCACGCAGCTTGTTTTCGGGATTGGTGTAAGCCCGGCGCACGCCTTCGTCGATCACGTCCTGCAGGCTGCGTGCAGAGCCGAGGCGGCAATCCTGGCCCCATTTGACGAACACGTTGACGATGCCGGTGTCCTGGCAGATCGGCCGGTGCCCTTCGGCGCACATGCGGCTGTTGGTCAGGATCTGGGCAATCGCATCCTTGGCCGCGGGGCCCTGTTCGGCCTCGTAAGCGTCACCCAGCGCGCGGATGTAGTCCATCGGGTGGTAGTAGCTGATGTATTGCAGCGCGTCGGCGACGCTCTCGATCAGGTCCTCCTCGCGGATCGTGACCATGTCGCTCATCGGGTGCCATCTCCTGTCCGGCGAGTTGCGCGCGCCATAGTCGTCCCGACCGGGTGTGGTCAAAGCGCTTCGCACGGGTTTCAAAACACAACTTGCGACAAAGCATGGCATTGCCCGCGCCGGATGCAGGCCCTAAGGCTCCCCCGAACGCCCAAAGGACGATATCTCGAGGTCCCGTGACAGTCGTTGAAGACCGCCCGATGCCCGCCGCTCGCAAGGCCATGATCGACAGCCAGCTGCGCACCAGCGGCGTAACCGCCGACTTCGTGCTTCGCCGCATGGCCGCCGTGGCCCGCGAGGACTTCGTTCCCGCCGCGGCGCGAGGCGTCGCCTACATGGACCGGGCAATTGCCCTGGGCGCGGGCCGCTGGCTTGCGGCACCGATCGTGCAAGGCATGATGCTGCAGGAAGCGGCACCGACGCTGGCCGACAAGGTCCTGCTCGTCGATGGCGGCAGCGGTTATCTTGCCGCGCTGGTCGGACCGCTCGCCGGTTCCCTGGAAGTCATTTCGCCGGAGGAGGCGCTCAAGGCCTCGCGCAAGAAAGATTTCACCCTGCTGATGATCGATGGCGCGGTCGAGCATTTGCCCGAGATGCTGACCAAACGGCTTGCGAATGACGGCCGGGTCGTATGCGGCCTCGTGCGCAACGGGCTGACCCGGCTTGCCGTGGGTCGCGAGGCCGGCGGCGACGTGGCGCTGCGCGCCCTCGCAGAAGTCGGCATTCCGGCCCTGCCCGAATTTGCCAAGGCCAAGGCCTGGAGTTTCTGAGATGACGGGTCGATCGCTGCGCACGCTGTTGCTCACCGGCGCTTGCCTCGCTGCGGTCCCGGCGCAGGCCGACACGTTGAAGGACGCGCTGACCGCAGCTTACGGGGACAATCCCACGCTCGAGGCCGCTCGCGCCCAGCAGCGCGCGACCGACGAGACGGTCGTGATCCAGCAAGCCAGCGGACTGCCCTCGGTCAGCACCTCGGCAACTTACACCGAGTATCTCAAGCAGAGTTCGTCGAGCTTCATCTCGCCGGACCGCGTGCTCAGCGGGAGCGGCGACCTGAGCATCCCGATTTATTCGGGCGGAGCGGTGCGCAACGGCGTCAAGGCTGCCAAGAAGCGCATCGAGGCGGGCCGGGCCGGCCTGCGCGGCACCGAAAGTTCGATCTTCGCGCAGGTCGTCGCCGCCTACATGGACGTGATCCGGACCGAAGCGGTGACCAGCCTTTCGGCCAACAACGTCGAGGTCCTCCGGGTCAATCTGCAAGCGACCAGCGACCGTTTCGAGATCGGCGACCTGACGCGCACCGACGTGGCCCAGTCGGAAAGCCGACTGGCGCTTGCCCAGGGCGACCTGCGAACCGCCCAGGCTAACCTTGTTGCGGCGCGCGAAAACTACGTCGCGCTGGTCGGCATGGCGCCGGACAATCTCCAGCCTCCGCCGCCGCTGCCCGGCCTGCCCGCCAGCGTCGACGAAGCGGTTTCCGCCGCCCTGATGAACAATCCCGACCTGATCGCGGCGCGCGAACGGGCCAAGGCCAGCGGATACGATATCGATACGGCTGGCGCAGGGCGACTGCCCAAGCTCGAGCTCTACACCAGCGGCAGCTACCAGAACTATCTCGGGACGCTGGGCAGCGGCTTTACCGGCGGTCCATCGCCCCAGGTCTCGACTGCCGCACAGGCGGGCGTGCGCTTCACCTTGCCGTTGTTTCAGGGAGGCCGGGTGGCGGCGCAGCAGCGCCAGGCGCAGGCCAATGCCTCGGCGGCTCTCGAACAGGTCGTCTCGACCGAGCGCAGCATCATCTCGCAGGTTCGCTCGGCCTATTCGAGCTGGCAAGCGGCGCAGGCGATTATCGCTTCGACGCAGTCGGCGGTCGATGCGGCAGCGCTCAGTCTCGAAGGTGTGCGAGCCGAGAACAGCGTCGGCAACCGGACGATCCTGAACATCCTCGACGCCCAGCAGGAACTGCTGCGCGCCCAGGTCCAGCTCGTTACCGCCCGGCGCAATGCCTATGTCGCCGGATTCAGCCTGCTGGCGGCGATGGGCCGCGCCGAAGCGCGCGATCTCGGCATCGACGATGAGGGCGCGTTGTACGACCCTGTGGTCAATTATGATCGCGTGAAGGGCAATATCTGGGACTGGTCGCGCGATCCGGACCCCGAGACGCAAAGCTCCCGCACCGTTGACATTCCCGCCCAGGGTGCGGAAATTCCCGCGGAGCAACAGGCGGGACTGACAAACTGATGCGGCAGCACGGCGAACCTTCGGTCGAGGAAATCCTCGAATCGATCAAGAAAGTTATCGCGCGCGACAACCGCGAATCCGCTTCTGTCGAACGGCAGAGGCGCGAGAGCGCAGGCATGGCCCGTGCTCCGTCCGAAACCGCCGAGAACGCAGAAGAAGTGCTCCAACTGGGCGCCGATGCCGAGTTGGCCGAAGAAGACGACAGCGGCGAGGATGCGCTCACCACCCGCGAAACCGCAGGGGCGATGCGCGAATCGCTCGCTGCCCTGGCCATGCTTGCGGAACCTGGCGCGCAGCCACAGATCGTCCGCTCCGGGGAAACCTCGCTCGAAGGCCTGGTGCGCGAAATGCTCCGCCCGATGCTCGCGCAATGGCTCGAGGATCATCTTCCGGCGATCGTCGATCGCATGGTGCAGGCCGAAATCGCCCGAATCGCAGGCAAGAAGCGCTGAGCAAACCCGCAGCGATATCCGACCTCGCCCGGGCCGAAGCGGCCCTGGCCAAGATCGGCGGCGAGACGCTCTCGCGTCACATCTTCCTCTGCGGAATGTCGGAAAAGCAGGAATGCTGCCGGCGCGACGTCGGCGAGCGAGCCTGGAAGTATCTCAAGCGGCGCCTCAAGGAACTCGGGCTCGCCGGGCCCACGCGGGAATCGGGCGGCGGCGTACAGCGGACCAAGGCCGACTGTCTGCAGATCTGCACCGCGGGCCCGATCGCCGTCGTCTGGCCCGACCGCGTCTGGTACCATTCCTGCACCGAGGAGGTGCTCGAACGAATAATCCAGGAGCACCTGATCGGCGGCGTCCCGGTCGAGGATTACCGGCTTCGTCCCGCCGAATAGCGCGCCCTCCGGCGCTATTTATCCTCGAGGTCGGATACCGATTCGTCGTGTCCCGTTCCGCTGGATAGAAAGACGAGGCCCATCAGAGCCGCCATCAGCATCATCGCCGCGCCGATCCCGAGACCCGTGGCGATATAGAAATGGATGGGCGAGGGTCCGACCTCCCAGCGCAGAAACCCGAGAACCAGCACGACGACTGTGAGCGTGAACATCGCCATCCAGCGCATCAGGCGGCGATAGCGGGCCCAGGCGTGGGCGGCGTTCTCGGGTTGGTCGAGGGGGGATGGTTTGGCCATGCGCGCCTGATGCTCTTGTCTGACGCTTCAATCAACGCCCCTGTTTCTCGTCCCGTTGCAGGATTCGCGCGTTCCGTCGTCCTGTGGCATACTGGAACGCGGGAAGAGGAACATTGCCATGGACATTGCCAATCTGATTGTTCGGCGCGACCCGTCCGACATCGTGAGCTGTTCGGCCGGCGACCGTGTCCGCGATGCGGTCAAGCTCCTTGCCGAACGGCGCATCGGCGCCCTCCCGGTCATTCGCGCGGGGCAGGTGGCCGGCATCTTTTCGGAGCGCGACGTGCTCTACCGCCTGGCCGACGAAGGCGCGTTCTGCCTCGAACGGGAAGTCGGCGAAGTTATGACCGCGCCGGCCGTAACGATTCCCCCGTCGGCCACTGCCCACGAGGCGCTGGCGCTGATGACGCGGCGCCGCATCCGCCACCTGCCGGTGATGGACGAGGGTCGAATGATCGGGTTCATCTCCATCGGAGACATCGTCAAAGGCCGCCTCGACGAAATAACGGCCGAGGCGGAACAGATGCGGCAATATATCCAGACTGCTTGAGACTGCACCCCGCGCCCCCTACATCGCAGGCATGAGCAGTATTTCCCTGACTCCCGCAGCCGCCCGGCGTGTCGAGTGGATCGCCCAGCGGCAAGGCAAGCCGGCCGTCCTGCGGCTTTCGGTCGAAGGCGGCGGCTGCTCCGGCTTCCAATACAAGTTCGATCTAGCCGAAATAACCGCGAGCGACGATGCGGTCAGCGAGACCGATGGCGTGCGGCTCGTGGTCGACCCGGTCAGTCTCGACCTCGTCGCCGGCAGCGTGGTCGATTTCGTCGAGTCGCTTGGCGGAGCGGCATTCAAGGTCGAAAATCCCAATGCTGCCGCCGGTTGCGGTTGCGGTTCCAGCTTCGGCATCTAAGGTTCGGCGGATGCGGATTGCATCCTTCAACATCAACGGCGTCAAGGCGCGGCTACCGCGCCTGATCGAGTGGCTCGAGGAGACCCGACCGGCTGTCGCCTGCCTTCAGGAGATCAAGAGCCAGGACGAGGGCTTTCCGGCCGAGGAATTCGAAAAGATCGGCTATCGCGCGATCTGGCACGGCCAAAAGGGCTTCAACGGCGTTGCCATTCTCGCCGACGGCCAGGACCCGGCCGAAGTCGTGAAGGGCCTACCGGGCGATCCCGACGACGAGCAGGCGCGGTTCATCGAGTGCGACGTCAAGGGCGTGCGAATCGTCAACCTGTATCTGCCCAACGGCAATCCGCAGCCCGGGCCCAAGTTCGACTACAAGCTCGCCTGGATGGAGCGCCTGCGCGTTCGCTTGCGCGAACTGCTCGCGCGGGAGCTACCGACCGTGGTGGTCGGCGATTTCAACGTCATTCCCGAGGATCGCGACGTCTGGTCGGTGGCGGCCATGGCCAGCGACGCGCTGATGCAGCCCCAATCGCGCAATGCTTACGCGCGCATTCTCGCCGACGGCTGGACCGACGCGATCGCCACGCTCAACCCGCGCGGCGGTGTATGGACCTTCTGGGACTACCAGGCCGGCGCGTGGCAACGCGATCACGGCTTTCGCATCGATCACCTGCTCCTCTCGCCCGAGGCCGCCGACCGTCTAGTCGCCGCCGGTGTCGACAAGGAATATCGGGGCCGCGAAAGAGCCAGCGATCACGCCCCGGTGTGGGTCGAAATCGGCGACTGAATTCTCCGTGCCGCTTAGCGATAGAAGACGTGGCGGGCGAGCGTAGCGCGGGCGATCTTCCGGCTTGCCCAACGCGGCTTGATCCGCGTCGCGTGGAAATAGAGCGAATCCCCGGCTGGGCTGTCCCACAATTCCTGGTGGGCGATCTTGGCCACGGCGACGGCCTTCTTCCAGGCGGTGGTCCCGGTGCGCGGTGCGGGGATGACCCCGTGCTTGACGAAGGAGAACTGGGCCCGCTGCGTCACGACACCGCAGTAGTCGTCCGGAAAAGCGGCGGATTCGGCGCGGTTGATGATCACGCGGCCGACCGCCAGCTGGCCGGCGAGGGGTTCGCCGCGGGCTTCGAAATAGATCGCTTCGGCGAGGCAGCGCATTTCGCGCGGCAGTTCGCCTTCGACCGGCATGTCGGCCACGAGCTCGCGCAGCGAGAGCGGCTCGGACCCTTCGGCGATGGCCGCACTCGGCGCGGCGTCCTGCGGCAGCGGCTGCACCACTTCGTTCGCCACGAAGTGCGGGCCGGCGGGGTCCTGAGTTTCCGTAACCGTCGGGACATTGTCCTCGACGGCGACTTTGCTTTCTTGCGCGAAGGCACCGGAACCGCCGGTGTTCGCGAGCGTAAATATCAGACTGGCGGCCACGGCGAGCGCGGCGGCCTTATGAGTCTTTCGGCTCATCGATCCCTAACTCAGGGCGGTTGACGTCCCGACGCAGGCTGGCGGTCTCGCTTGTCTCTGCGGAATAGTCCGCAGCCGCGTGATCTCGCTCGCAATGGCCTGCCGGCCGCCACCCGACTGCGCGCTGGCCAGGCCACCGGATACCCGGCGCCTCGAGGCTGCCTACGCTATTGGAAGATGGCGGCCAGATAGCCCCGGTCCTCCAAAGGTCAACCGATGGTTCCGTTCAATCCGATGAAACGTTCAGCATTCGCGATATCCAGCTCAACGATCCAAAGGTCGCGATCCTGAGCCCTTCGTCTTTGCCAATATTCGGCGAATTCGCTTTTGTTTTCAGGGTTTTGCTCTTTGACGAGAGTCCATCGGCGCGACCCGTCGAGCTGCGGCATTCGCTCATAAAGGCGCAGTTTTGTGTCATTTGCGCCACATATTATTAGCAAAGTTCCCGCATCGCGTTCACCTTTTGCGATAACCATCCCGAACCCGCCTGCAGCGTCCACCGCCCGAATCAGTCCATTTACCTCCAGGTGGGCGGGCAGGCGCGCGTCCGTCATTTCAGTGCTCCGGACGGTAACCGGGAAGGCCGGAGAGAGGAATCTTCGAGCGCATGAAAGTGCCGGTGCCGCGGCCGATCTCTTCCCCCTCACCGTCGAGCAACCGCGCCTCGGCCACGAACACACGGCGCCGGCCGCTGATCCAGCGGCCCTCCGCGACGACTGGGCCCGACCGGATCGGGGCGGTGAAGTGCAGGTTGAACGCGGTGGTCAGCAGGAAACGGTCGGTCACGAGCGAATTGGCCGCGTAGAAAGCTGCGTCGTCGAGCATCTTGAAATAGATCGTGCCGTGCGCCGCTCCGGCAGCGTGATGAACGCGCTCGTCGACGGTGAATTCGATCCGTGCGTGCCCTTCGGAAACGACCTGTAGCCGCGAGGGGAACAGCGCATTCACCGGGGCCGAGGCATAGAGGGTCTCGAGCGCACGGAAATGATGGCTGGCCCCCGGCGGAGCGAGCGCTTCGGCCTCAGGCGGCGTCGCGATCCGCGGCATTGCTTATCATGCTGTAGAGCGCCTCGGCGTCGGGCGCTTCGCTCAGCGCATCGTGAATGCGCTCGTCGCGCACCAGGCGCGAAATCGCCGCCAGCGCATGAAGGTGCGCCGCACCGCTCTGCTCGGGCGACACCAGTCCGAAAACCAGGTCGACGGGCAAGCCGTCGGCGGCATCGAAATCGACCGCGTCTTTGAGCTTGAGCAGCACAGCAACGGGCCGGCTGACCCCCGCTACCCGGGCGTGGGGAATGGCGACACCGCGTCCGAAACCGGTACTGCCCAAGGCTTCGCGCTCCTGCAGCCGCTCGAGCACTTCGGCGCCGTTCAGGTCGTAGCTGCTGGCAAACTGGTGCGCGAGTGCCTCGAGAATGGCGTCCTTAGAGGTCGCGGCGACGATCGCCACGTCGCCGGGCTCCAGAAAGAAATGTACGTTCATAGTTCAACCCGAATAATTCCCGGCCCGGGCGCGCGGTCGACATAGCCGCCCGCCTGCCACCCGGTTGCCGTCAATTCGATTGGCTAGAAGCGTTCTCTTAGCGCTTCACGAGGGTTCGACCCAGCCGATCGAGCCATCGGGGCGGCGGTAAACCATATTGTGCCGGCCGGTGCCAGCGTTTTTGAAGAACAGGGCGTTGGTATGACGCAGGTCGAGAAGCATCACGGCGTCGGAAACCGAGACCTGCGGTATGTCGATCCGAGTTTCGGCGATGACCGGCGGTGCTTCGGGCGGTTCGGTTTCGGATTCCGCCTCTTCGGCCGCGAAGATGGTATAGGCGGCGTCCTCCTCACGCGTGGCATGTACCGCCTGCTCGTGCCTGTCCGTGAGCCGCCGCTTGTAGCGCCTCAGCTGCTTTTCGATCTTGTCGGCGGCCTGGTCGAGCGACTGGTGGGCGTCATGCGCTTGGCCGTGGGACTTGAGAATAAGGCCATGGTTGACGTGCATCACGATATCGCACGCGAAGGCGCTGGTCGGCGCCTTGCCGAAGGTAACGTGGGATGAAAGCGCGCGGCTGAAGTACTTGTCGATGATTCCATTGAGCCGGTCGGCGGCATGTTCCTGCAGAGCCGATCCGGTGTTCACCTGGTGGCCGGACACGCGAATTTCCATGGTATTGACTCTCCTGTCTGCCCCGAGGACCTGTCTCAGGGCGATTTATCCCAGAGCGGCCCATTCAACGTTTCGACGAACGCTTCGTGCCGAATGAGTTCCGCTTCGCTCGGGACATGCGGCCGCGGGGCGCGAAAAATGCGGTTCATCACCGTGATCCCGACCGTTTCGACCACCGTTTCGATGGTTTCGGTGGCGAGCTCGAGTCCGATCTGGCGCCCGCCGGTAAGCTCGACATAAACCTGCGCCAGCAGTTCGGCGTCGAGCAGCGCGCCGTGCTTTACGCGGTGGCTCCGATCGATGCCGTACCGCGTACACAGGGCATCCAGAGAGTGCTTCGCGCCAGGGTGGCGGCGGCGGGCGATCCCCAATGTGTCGACCATACGATCGAGCGAAACTTCGGGATGTCCGCACGAGCAGAGCTCGCAATTGAGGAAGCCGAAATCGAATTGGGCGTTGTGCGCCACGAGCGGCGAATCGGCGAGGAATTCGAGCAGGTCGAGCACGTTTTCGTGGAAGCGCGGCTTGTCGGCCAGAAAGGCATCGGACAGGCCGTGGACCTGTTCGGCTTCGATCGGCATCGGTCGGTCGGGATTGAAATAGGCATGGAAAGTGCGCCCGGTAGGCACGCGGTTGACCAGCTCGATGCAGCCGATTTCCACGAGCCTGTCGCCCGTCCTTGGATCGAGGCCGGTTGTTTCGGTATCGAACACGATTTCCCGCATCGCCCTACCTATCGGACTCTCCGGCCCGGCTGGCAAGGGCATGTTTCAGGTCCGCGACAGCTGCTCGACCAGAGCGCCGACAGCGGCATCGGTTTCGGCCAGCGAGCGGCCTGTATCGATCACATGGTCGGCGCGGTCACGCTTTTCGGCATCCGGCATCTGCAGCGCCAGGATCTCGGCAAACCGCTCGGGCGTCATGCGTTCGCGGGCCAGCACGCGGGCGCGCTGCACCGCAGGCGGGGCCGAGACGACGCAAATCGCATCCACTTCGTCGGCGCCGCCCTTTTCGAACAGCAGCGGGATATCGAACACCACCAGCGGTGCACCGCTGTGTTCGATCAGGAACGCTTCGCGCAAAGCTCGCACCGCGGGATGGACGATCGCCTCAAGCCGGGCGAGGGCGACCGGATCGCCGAACACCCGCGCTCCGAGTCTCGCACGGTCGACGCCGTCCGGGCCGGTGGTGCCCGGAAACGCCGCCTCGATAGCCGGCAAGAGCGAGCCCGCGGGTCCTTGCATGCGGCGCACTTCTGCATCGGCATCGAAGACTGGCACGCCGCGCCTGGCGAACATCGCCGCGACGGTGCTCTTGCCCATGCCGATCGAGCCGGTCAGTCCGAGCACGAAGGGCCTGCTCATGGTGACAGCAGGGCGCGCAGGCCCATGTCTGCATCGTGCCGCGGGGCGGGGCGGCCGAAGAACATTTCGAATGCCGCAGCGGCCTGCCCGATCAGCATCGACAGCCCGTCGACGGTGGAAAAACCGCGCCGCCGCGCTTCCGCAAGCAAGCGAGTGACGACTGGGTCGGTAACGACGTCGTAGACCACCGTTCCGGGCGGGGTGTGGCTGAAATCGTAGACCAGGGGCGGCTGGCCGGCCATGCCGAGAGGGCTGGCATTGACCAGCAGGTCGAGACAGCCTTCGCGGTCGTCGAAGGGAAAATCCGTTTCATCGGCGAAATGCGCGAGATCGATGGCGTGGTGCTCGCCCCCTGGCGCCAGTTCGTCGAGCAAAGCCCGTGCCTTGCCCGCATCGCGCCCGGCGAGGACAAGTGTGAAACCTTCGTCCGCCAGCGCGGTCACGACGGCGCGGGCCGCCCCGCCGGTGCCGATTATCCGGGCCATGCGAAAGTAGTGCTGCTTTGCCAACCGGCTGCGCAACGGTTCGAGGAAGCCTCGCGCATCGGTGTTGTAGCCGGTGAGGCCGCCGTCCTCGGCGATGATCGTGTTCACTGCGCCGATTCGTGCGGCGAGCGGGTCGAGCCGGTCGAGCAAGGGGATTACCGCCTGTTTATGCGGCATCGTCACGTTACACCCGCGCCACTGCGGATCGCCGCGCCGCGATGCAAGATAGGTCTCCAGTCCTTCGACCGATACGAGAGCCGCACGATAGGCGGCGTCGAGGCCCAGCTTGCTCAGCCAGTATCCATGGATTGCCGGCGATTTCGATTGCGCAATCGGATCGCCGATAACCTCGGCATAACCAGTCATGCCGGCAGTTCTTCGAGTTCACGGAGGGCACCGAGAACCGGCAGCAGCGGCATGCCGAGCACGGTGAACATGTCGCCTTCGATGCTCTCGAACAGTTGTGCGCCGCGCGCCTCGATGCGGAACACACCGACACACTGGCTGACCTCGGGCCATTCGGCGGCGAGGTAACGGGTAATGAAATCTTCCGACAGGTCGCGGACTTGCAGCCGTGCGAGCGCGACGTTGCTCCAGCGCAAGTGACCGCCGATGGCGATGGCCGCTGCCGAATGCAGTTCCATCGTCTTTCCGGAAAAGTAGCGCAGGTGCTCGGCCGCCTGTGCACGGCTTTCCGGCTTGTCGAAACGCCGGCCTTCGACCGAGACGACCGAATCGCTGCCCAGCACCGGGCGGCCCTCGCCATCGACCGACAGGGCCTTGGCCTCGGCCAGCGCAAGCGCCACCGAGCCCGGGGGAACATTGCCGAGCGACGTCTCGAGCCCGCGCTCGTCGATTGCTGCGGGCACGACCTCGAAGTCGACCCCGGCGGCGCCAAGCATCATCCGCCGCGAAGCGCTTTTGGAGGCGAGCACGATCATATCGGTTTGGTCCCCTGGTCCTTGCCGTCGCGCTCGTCGTGTTCGGCCTTAAGGCGCATGACCGCAGCGGCGGTCTCCTCGATCGAACGGCGCGTCACGTCGATCACCGGCCAACCGTTATCGGCGAACATGCGGCGCGCGAAGGCCAGTTCGCGGGATACCTCGTCCTCGTCGACGTAGGACGTCTCGACCGTTTCGTTGAGCGAAAGCAGCCGATTGCGTCGTATCTCGATCAGTCGGCGCGCTGCGGTCGTCAATCCGACCACCAGAGGATGGCGCAGGCTGAACAGCTCCGCCGGCGGCGGGCTCTCCATTACCAACGGGATGTTGGCCACCTTGTAGCCGCGATTGGCGAGATAAATGCTGGTCGGCGTCTTCGACGTGCGCGAGACTCCGGCCAGCACGATATCGGCTTCCTCCCACTCTTCCCACAGGATCCCGTCGTCGTGGGCGATGGTGAACTGGATTGCGTCGACGCGGGCGAAATAGGCGTCGTCCATCGCGTGCTGGCGCCCCGGGCGACCCTTCGCCTCCTGGCCGAGCTGATTTTCCAACGCTTCGGTGACGGCATCGAGCGCGGGAACATGGGGCACGCCCAGGGCGCGGCAACGTTCCTCGAGCCGCACCCGCGTTTCCGCGTTGACCAGGGTATAGAGCACGAGCCCCGGATTGCCCGCGAGTTCGGCGACGATACGATCGAGGTGCTGTTGGCTGCGAACCATGGGCCAGAAGTGGCGTATGACCTCGGCGCCGTCGAACTGCGCCAGCGCCGCCTTGGCGATCATCTCCAGCGTTTCGCCGGTCGAATCCGAAAGGAGGTGGAGATGGAGCCGGGTCATGTGGACAACTCCCGGCATAAACCACGGGAGCGAATGGCGGACAAGTTCAGCATGGAAATCGCTCACCGCTATCGGGCGATTCGGGCCGGACCTGTACGTTGGCAATAGGCCGGATTCCAACAGCGGTCTCACAGTGGGGATAAGGTTTGGTTGACTCGGAACAAAGCACGAGTCGCCTGGCCCCGAGAGCTCTGTTCAAGCGCACAGAAATCCGGCAGGGCGCGGCAATCCCCACTTTCCACAGGCCCAACAGACTCCAGCAAACCTTCTAAAGACTCTTATTATTTGGATTGGAACCGACCGAGATGCCCGGATTGCTCCTCGATACGCTGCGCGGAAAGGTTACCGAACGGCGCCCTGTCTGGCTGATGCGCCAGGCAGGGCGGTACCTGCCGGAATACCGCGCGCTGCGGGCCGAAAAGGGCGGATTTCTGGAACTGGCGACCGATCCTGACTTCGCCGCCGAAGTCACTCTGCAGCCGGTGCGCCGGTTCGGCATGGATGGGGCCATTCTGTTTTCCGATATCCTCATGGTTCCATGGGCGATGGGCCAGGACCTCTCGTTCGGCGCAGGCGAGGGGCCTCGTCTGGCCCCTCCCCTTGTCGATCAAGCGCTCGATACGCTGCGTGCGGTGCCCCGACGGCTCGATCCGGTCTACGAAACGGTTCGCCTCGTGCGAGCGGCTTTGCCAGACGACGTCACCCTGCTGGGGTTCGCCGGCGCGCCGTGGACGGTGGCGACCTACATGGTCGCGGGCCAGGGCTCGAAGGATCACCGCGAGCCGCGCCTGATGGCCTATCGCGATTCCGATTCCATGGCCGAACTGCTTTACGCCATCGCGGAGCTGACGGTCGAATATCTCACCCGCCAAGTCGAGGCCGGGGCCGAGGCGGTGCAGATCTTCGACAGCTGGGCAGGCAGCCTTGCGCCCGAGCACAAGGGTGTCTGCGTCATCGAGCCGACCAAGTGGCTGGTCGATGCATTCCGCAAGCGCTGCCCCGACACGCCCGTCATCGGCTTTCCCAAGGGGATTGGCGATCAGCTGGGAACTTATGCCCGTGCGACGGGCGTCGACGCCATGGGGATCGACGAAACGACGAGTGTCCCATGGGCGCATCGCGAGCTGCCCGACGGCATGCCGGTGCAGGGCAATCTCGATCCGATGGTACTGCTGGCGGGCGGCGAAGCGCTCGAGCGAAACGCTCGCGATATCGTCGCCGGCTTCGCAGGCCGCCCGCACGTGTTCAATCTCGGCCACGGGATCGACAAGGAAACGCCGATCGAAAATGTCGAGCGCTTGCTCGAAATCGTGCGAGGAAAGGGGTGACGCGCGGCTCTCGGGCTCCTACAGCGCGCGCATGCAGGATGTTCTCTCGATGACCTACCTGTGGCTCAAGGCCGGTCACATCATTTTCGTGATCTTCTGGATGGCCGGGCTGTTCATGCTTCCACGGTATTTCGTCTACCATCAGGAAGCGCCCACCGGATCGCCTGAAGCCGCCGAATGGGCCAGCCGGGAGCGCAAGCTGCTCAAGATCATCCTGCTGCCCTCGATCATCGCCGTCTGGGTGTTCGGCATTGCGCTCGCGTTTTCGCTCCATGCCTGGGACGAGGGTTGGCTCCATGCCAAGTTGCTGCTGGTGCTGGCGCTGTCGGGCTATCACGGTTGGCTGGCGAGCTATGCCAAGAAGCTGGCGCGGGGCGAACGCCCGCTCGAGGGCAAGACCCTGCGCATGCTCAACGAGGTTCCCGGCATCGCCGCGGCGATCATCGTCATCCTGGTGGTGGTCAAACCGTTCTGACGATTTGCGGCGAGCCGTGCCTGCGTTCGCCTCGATTGCGAATTGACGGGCTGGCTCGCACGACCTATTTCACCGATACCGGAACAGGCCGCCGTCCCGCGCGGCCGAGTCAGCTTTCTCCAAGCCCATAACGACTTGCCGGCTCCCAACCGAATTATCTGGAATCATTACCCATGCATCTGAAAGAACTGAAAAAGAGGGCGCCGGCGGAGCTCGTCGCAATGGCCGAGGAATACGACGTCGAAGGCGCCAGCACCTTGCGCCGGCAGGACCTGATGTTCGCGATCCTCAAGGAAGTCGCGGACGAGGGCGAGGAAATCGTCGGCCAGGGCACGATCGAAGTGCTGCAGGACGGCTTTGGCTTCCTGCGCAGCCCGGAAGCGAACTATCTCGCCGGCCCTGACGATATCTACATTTCGCCCAACCAGGTCCGCAAGTTCGGCCTGCGGACCGGCGATACCGTCGAAGGCGAGATCCGCGCCCCCAAGGACGGGGAGCGCTATTTTGCCCTCACGAAGCTGCTGAGCGTCAATTTCGACGATCCCGACGCAGTGCGCCACCGCACCAATTTCGACAACCTGACGCCGCTCTATCCCGACGAGAGGCTCAACCTCGATACGTCGGATCCGACGGTCAAGGACAAGTCGGCCCGGGTGATCGATCTGATCAGCCCGCAGGGCAAGGGCCAGCGCGCGCTGATCGTCGCCCCGCCGCGCACCGGCAAGACCGTGCTGCTGCAGAACATGGCCAAGGCCATCACCGACAACCACCCCGAGGTGTTCCTGATCGTCCTGCTGGTCGACGAACGTCCCGAAGAAGTCACCGACATGCAGCGTTCGGTAAAGGGCGAGGTGATTTCCTCGACCTTCGACGAACCCGCGACGCGCCACGTCCAGGTCGCCGAAATGGTTATCGAAAAGGCCAAGCGCCTGGTCGAGCACAAGAAGGACGTGGTGATCCTGCTCGATTCGATCACCCGCCTCGGCCGCGCCTACAACACGGTAGTGCCGAGCTCGGGCAAGGTGCTGACCGGCGGTGTCGACGCCAACGCCCTGCAGCGCCCCAAGCGCTTCTTCGGCGCGGCGCGCAACATCGAGGAAGGCGGGTCGCTGTCGATCATCGCCACCGCGCTGATCGACACCGGCAGCCGGATGGACGAGGTCATCTTCGAAGAGTTCAAGGGCACGGGTAACAGCGAAATCGTCCTCGACCGCAAGGTCGCCGACAAGCGCATCTTCCCGGCGCTCGACGTCGGCAAGTCCGGCACCCGCAAGGAAGAGCTGCTGGTGCCCAAGGATCAGCTCAGCAAGATGTGGGTCCTGCGGCGCATCCTCATGCAGATGGGAACCATCGATTCGATGGAATTCCTGCTCGACAAGATGAAGGATTCCAAGACCAACGAAGACTTCTTCGCGACGATGAACCAGTAAGGGCGCAGGTTCAGCCTTCAGCGCAGCGAAAGCTGTCGGCTCGGGCTGCTTTCCAGGCTCCGGCGTACTGCGTTGATTCCGGGTCGGCCAGCAACTGGCCTTCCTCGAGGAAGTTGTAGATCCGGTCCATCGTGTTGCTCTTCGCGGCGTTGATTCGTTCGCTGAGATGCTCGACTCGAATTTGCCACGGGTTGTCGAGGCCCATGGCGACGACGATCTCGCGCAGCGAATGCAATGTGTGGCGCTGGAAGCGCGCCACCCGCTCGGCCTTGACCGGCACGACCAGGCCGCGTTGGCGCGTGGCGTCCTGCGTCGCCACGCCGGTCGGGCACAAGTCGGTGTGGCATTTCATCGATTGCACGCAGCCGAGCGCGAACATGAAGGCGCGCGCGGCGTTGCACCAGTCGGCACCGAGAGCGAAATTCATCGCCATGCCCGCGCCCGAGTGCACTTTCCCGGCCGCCGCTAGCCGCATGTCACCGCGCAGCCCCGTGCCGACCAGGGCGTTGCGCATGGTGATGAAGCCTTCGCGCAGCGGCATGCCGACCGAGTTGGACAGTTCGACCGGCGCCGCACCCGTGCCGCCCTCGGCCCCGTCGACGACGATGTAATCGAAGCGCAGACCGGTTTCGAGCATGGCCTTGGTCAGCGCCATGACTTCGTGTTGCTGGCCGATGCAGAGTTTTATGCCCACCGGCTTTCCTCCGGACAGTTCGCGCAACTGGTTGGCCCACTCGAGCAGCTCGATGGGCGTGTGGAAGGCGTTATGGGCTGCCGGGGAGATGCAATCCTCGCCCTTGGTGACGCCGCGGGCGGCGGCAATTTCGGCGGTAACCTTCGGGCCCGGGAGAACGCCGCCGTGGCCCGGCTTTGCCCCCTGGCTGAGTTTGATCTCGACCATCTTGACCTGGTCGATCTGTGCGGTGTCGGCAAACTTCGCCGGGTCGAACTTGCCCCAGCCGTCGCGGCAGCCGAAATACCCGCTGCCGATTTCCCAAACCAGATCACCTCCATGGGAGCGGTGGTAGCGCGAGAGACCGCCCTCGCCGGTGTCGTGATAGAAGTTGCCGTTAGCCGCGCCTTTGTTGAGCGCCATTATCGCCCGGGCGGACAGCGAACCGAAGCTCATCGCCGAGATATTCAGCAGCGCGGCGGAATAAGGCTGTTTGCAGCGCCCCTCGCCCACGGTGACGCGCCATTCTGCGGGGGCCTCTTCGTTCGGCGCCATCGAGTGGGCGAGCCATTCGTATTCGTCGGAATAGACGTCGAGCTCGGTGCCGAACGGGTGCGAATCGAGTTGCCCTTTCGCCCGGGCATAGACCAGAGCACGTTGGTCATGGTTGAACGGGCGGCCTTCCAGGTCGCCTTCGACGATGTAGGCGCGCGCGAAAGGCCGCAGGTCCTCCATGATCCAGCGCACGCGCGCGATCAGCGGGTAATTGCGCCAGAGGGTGTGTCGGCGCTGGAAGAAGTCCCAGACGGCGATCGCCAGCAGCGGCAGAACGAGGATCAGCGCCGAACGCGCCGGGTGCCAGGCCAGTGCGGCGAGGGCCAGCACGATGAGGATGACTGGGGCGAGGAGACGGGACGGGAGGTTGGCAGAGAAGCGCCAGTGAGCGCGATTGATCATGCGCCGAGATGCTCGGTGAAAAAGGCTGCAGTGCGCTCGTCCGCCTTTTGCGCGGCTTCGTCGTTGCGACGCCTGCCGAACTCGGTGGCGAAACCGTGGTCGAGCCCTTCGTAGTCGTACAGCGTCACCTTGGGATGGTCGTCGAGGCCCTCGTGCATCGCTCGCTGCACCTCGGGCGGTACGAAGCCGTCGCCGGTTGGGATATGGAGCATCAGCGGGTTGGCTATGGCGTTTTTCTCTCGCAGCAGGCCGTCGATCCCGACGGCGTAATAGCCGACGCAGGCATCGGCGTCGGTTCGTGCCGCGGTCATGTACGCGAGCCGGCCGCCGAGGCAGTAACCCACCGCGCCCACCCTGCTGCAGCCTTCCTGTGAGCGGGCGTACGTGATCGCAGCTTCGATGTCCCGAATACCAACGTCCTGGTCGAATTTCCCCATCAGTTCGAGCGCGCGTTTGAATTCGGGTTCAATGTCGGGATCGAGTTCGACGCCGGGCTCGATGCGCCAGAAGAGATCTGGAGCGAGCGCGAGGTAACCCGCTTCGGCCAGCTTGTCGCACTTGCGGCGGATTCCCGCGTTCACGCCGAAGATTTCCTGGATCACCACGATCGCGGCCGTGGGTTTGCCGGCCGGCCGGGCAACGTAGCAATCGAAGGCGCCGTCGCCTTCAAGGGTGGAAATACGCAACGTCTCGCTCATATAGGATCCTCCCAGCGTGTGCCTGTCATACGCGAAAACGGTATCGCGCGTTCCGGAGCAATCGTCACGCGCCAGGCGGAGTGAAGGTGATGAAGGTTCATATCGAGATTGATTGCTCGCCGGAAGAAGCCCGCCAGTTCATGGGGCTGCCCGACGTCGAAAAGGCCAATTCGGTCTATATCGACACCATTACCAAGGCGATGAAGGGCGTATCGAACACCGAGCAACTGGAACAGTACGCCAAGCAGCTGGCGCCGATGGGCCAGATGGGGCTAAAGGTGTTCCAGAGCTTCATGGAAGGCGCCGCCAAGAGCAATACCGAGAAGAAGTCGGACGACTGACCGCTCGCCAGTGGTCGCCGACACCATCTTCGCGCTGTCCAGCGGAGCGCCGCCCGCGGCGATCGCAGTCGTGCGGATCAGCGGCCCGCGCGCCGGTGTAGCGCTGGAGCGGCTGGCCGGGGGGATACCGCTGCCGCGCGCTGCCAAGCTAAGCCGATTGCGAGATTCCGCCGGTGCCCTGCTCGACGAGGCGCTGATCCTGTGGTTTCCGGGCCCGAGGTCCGAAACCGGCGAGGATTGCGCCGAGCTGCAGCTGCACGGCGGGCGGGCGGTGGTCGAGGCAGTCTGCAATGAGCTCGCAACGATAGAGGGGTTTCGCCCGGCACGGGCCGGCGAATTCACGCGGCGCGCTTTCGCCAATGGCCAGATCGATCTGTTGCAGGTCGAAGGCCTCGCCGACCTCGTCATGGCGGAAACCGAGATGCAACGCCGCGCGGCCATCGGTGTAGCCGGTGGATCGCTGTCGCGCGAGGTCGAGGGATGGCTCGCTCGGGTCCTGGCGCTTTCGGCGCAAGTGGAGGCGGTACTCGATTTCGACGAAGAGGGCGATGTCGACGGTCTTGGAGACCATTTCGAAAGGGATATCAGTGGGTTAGTGGCGGACTTGAGGAACGCCCTCGCGGCACCGCGGGCGGAAATGCTCCGCGATGGCTACAGGGTGGCGCTGGCCGGCCCGCCTAACGCCGGAAAGTCGACGCTCTTCAATCGGTTGCTCGAGGAAGAGGCGGCGATTGTCTCGCCTGCGGCGGGCACCACGCGCGATGTGCTGGTGCGCAATATCGCGGTGGGCGGGGTTCCGATCACCCTGGTCGACATGGCCGGACTGCGCGACGAGGGTGGCGATGTGATCGAAGAGGTCGGCATCGGCCGTGCACGGGCGGAACTCGGCCGTGCCGATCTGATCCTGTGGCTGGGCCCCGAAGGCGAGGGTCCACCGGGCGCGTGGGAGGTGGAAGCTCAGATCGATCGGCCCGATCGCGCGCCGAAGAGCGTGCCCGACCATCGCCTCTCGGCAGTGACCGGCGAAGGGGTGGTGACTTTGTGGCAGGCGATCGAGGCCGAGGCGCGCAGCGCGTTGGGGGGAATGAACAGGCCAGCGCTGGCCCGCCGGCAGCGGTCGCTGATTGAGGAAGCCGCCGAGGCCCTGGCCGCATGCGAGCCGAATGACGATCCGCTCCTGGTTGCCGAGAACTTACGGCTCGCGCGGGCAGCTTTCGATCGCCTGACCGGGAAGGCCTCTACGGAGGACATGCTCAATTCGCTGTTCGGTCGCTTTTGCGTCGGAAAATAGCCTGTTTCACGTGGAACACTGTCTTGCTTTGACCGCAAGGCCCAGGGCCATTATCGGCGACCGTTGATGCGAGAATTCCAGGTCATCGTTGTCGGCGGAGGTCACGCCGGGTGCGAAGCGGCTGCGGCTGCGGCGCGCATGGGCGCGCGCACGGCGCTCGTGACGTTCGATCCCAGCACTGTCGGGGCCATGAGCTGCAACCCCGCGATCGGGGGACTCGGCAAGGGTCATCTGGTTCGCGAGGTCGACGCTTTCGACGGCCTAATCGGCCGGGCGGCCGACGCCGCTGCCATTCATTACCGCATGCTCAACCGTTCGAAGGGGCGTGCGGTGTGGGGCCCTCGGGTCCAGGCCGATCGCTCACTTTTCAAGAGCGCGGTTCAGACGATGCTCACGGCGCAGAGCAATCTTGAAGTCATCGCGGGCGAAGCTGCAGACCTGGTGATGCAGGGTGGACGCGTGGTGGGCCTGAAGCTGGCGGGGGGCGCGACGCTCTCGGCCGCCGCCGTCGTACTGTGCACCGGCACATTCCTGGGCGGACGGCTGTTTCGCGGCGAAGTGCGTTTCGAGGGTGGGCGCATCGGTGAAAGCTCGGCCCATGCTCTTGCCGAGCGTCTGCGGGAAGCGGCGCTACCGCTGGCGCGGCTCAAGACGGGTACTCCGCCGCGCCTCGACGGACGCACGATCGATTGGGCAAACCTCGAACGGCAGGAATCCGACGCGGACCCCTGGACGATGTCGCCCTTGACCTCGGAGCGGCGCAATCCGCAGGTGTTTTGTGCGATTACCCGAACGAACCCGCGGAGCCACGAGATTATCCGCGCCAATCTCCATCGCTCACCGTTGTTTAGCGGAGCGATCGGCGCCGCCGGACCCCGCTATTGTCCCTCGATAGAGGACAAGATTCATCGTTTCCCCGATCGCGACGGGCATCAGGTGTTTCTCGAACCGGAGGGGCTGGGCGTCTCCACCGTCTATCCCAACGGCATCAGCACTTCGTTGCCGAGCGAGGTTCAGCTCGCCATGCTGCGGACCATGAAGGGTCTCGAGCGGGTGGAAATGGCCGTGCCGGGTTACGCCGTCGAGTACGACCATATCGATCCCCGCAGCCTGACGGCCTCTCTCGAAGTCCGCACCATGCCGGGGCTCTACTGCGCTGGCCAGATTAACGGCACCACCGGATACGAGGAAGCGGCTGCGCAAGGGCTGGTCGCCGGAATGCAGGCAGCCGCCGCGGTCCTCGATCGCGACCCCGTCCGTTTGGACCGCGGCAACGGCTACATCGCGGTGATGGTCGACGACCTCACTCTGCACGGCGTTAGCGAACCCTATCGCATGCTCACGGCGCGAGCTGAGTATCGACTGCGCCTTCGAGCGAACAACGCCGCGACCCGGCTTACGCCGCTGGCCCTTTCCGCCGGTTGCGTCGGCGACGAACGCGCAGCCTGGTTCCAAAGGCGGACGGAGGACGCGTCGCGTTGGGCGCAGGTTCTCGACCGTGAACTGTCAGCGTCCCAGCTCGCCGCTCACGGTCTTTCCGTTAAGCGCGACGGAGGCTCACGTCGAATCGCCGACTGGCTGCGCTTCGATATGGATCTCGGCGATTTCGCGCCATGGTTCGATGGCGACCTCGATCCGACAAGCGAATTGGCATCCGAAGTCGAAGAAGACGCTCGCTATGCGCCATATCTGGCGCGGCAGGCCGCTGAGTTGCGCGATATGCGATCGAGCGGCGCGGTTCGTCTTGGCCAGGAGTTTACCTACAACGGGATTCCGGGCCTTTCGAAGGAAATGATCGAACGCCTGTCAGCTGCGCGACCTCAGACCCTCGCGGATGCCGAGCGGGTACGAGGGATAACGCCCGCAGCTTTGGCGGTGATCTTGGTTCACGCGCGCAAGGCGGGTGAAGCAGCATGACGGTACACGACGAACACGAGGCACGTAGCTTCTGTGCGGGATATACCGATGACGAAGGCCTGAAGCGCCTGGATCGACTGGCCGTCCTCATGCTCGCCGAGAATCGCGTTCAGAACCTCATCGCCAAATCGAGCGAAGAATTCCTTTGGCGCCGGCACTTCGCCGATAGCGCGCAGCTACTTGCCTATGTTTCACGTAAAACATCGCCTTGGCTCGACCTCGGCACAGGTGCGGGCCCGCCCGGGCTGGTGATCGCGGCCATGCGCCCAGATACGGTCTGCGTCCTGGTGGAATCCCGGCGCAAACGCGCCGAGTGGCTATCGCGGGCGGCGTTGGAGCTAGGCCTTACGAACTGCCGGGTAGAAGGACGCAAGCTGGAAAGTGTGGAGAGCTTCTCCGCCGGTATAATTTCCGCGCGCGCCTTCGCGCCGCTGCCCAAGCTGCTCGATTTGTCCGCCCGGTTTTCCACACCGGACACCATGTGGCTGTTGCCCAAAGGGCGTTCCGCAGGGCAGGAAGTGCAGGACTTGCCCACACCGAGCGCCGCGCTGTTCCACGTGGAACAATCGGCGACCGATCCGCAAGCAGGCATAATAGTAGGCAGGGGTAGGCCCGAACCAGCATGATACGGATAGCGATCGCGAACCAAAAGGGCGGCGTGGGCAAGACCACCACTGCCATCAATATCGCGACCGCCATGGCTGCCACCGGCTGGAAGACGCTACTTATTGATCTCGATCCCCAAGGCAACGCCTCTACGGGCCTTGGCATAGCGAGCGCGGATCGCGCTCGAACCAGCTATGATCTTCTCGTCGAAGGCACTCCCGCAGACGAGTGTACCATGGCCACGGCCATCCCAAACCTCGAGATCATTCCTTCGACGGTCGACCTCAGCGGAGCGGAACTCGAGCTGGTCGCCGAGGAAAACCGGGCCACGCGCCTTCGCGATGCGCTCAGAGAGCACAAGGGCCATGAAATCTGCTTCATCGACTGTCCGCCCTCCCTGGGACTCCTCACGCTCAACGCCTTGACGGCCGCCGATACGCTCATGGTCCCCCTGCAATGCGAATTCTTCGCTCTCGAAGGGCTGAGCCAGCTGCTTCAGACGGTCGAACGGGTGCAGGGACGCTTCAACCGTGATCTGGGCATTGTCGGGATCGTCCTGACGATGTTCGACCGCCGCAACCGCTTGACCGATCAGGTCTCTGACGACGTTCGCGAATGCCTCGGTAACCTCGTGTTCGAAGCTGTCATTCCCCGCAACGTACGGCTGTCCGAAGCTCCCAGCCATGGTCTGCCGGCACTGATTTACGACCACTCCTGTGCCGGTAGCCGCGCCTATATGGCATTGGCCCGCGAACTGATCGGCCGGTTGCCCAAAGAGAGGATCGCCGCATGAGCGCGAAGGAAAACGCCGCTGCAGCCAAGCCGCCGGCGCGGCGCAAGCTCGGCAAAGGGCTCGGCGCGCTTCTCGGCGAAGCCCGGCGCGAGGAGCCGCTGGTGCGAAGCGACCTGCACGGGGTCGAAGTGGAGGGCTACGAAGCGTCGGCCGATCGCACCGAGCGGCATGCTGCCGAGGGTCTCGCCATGCTTGCCGTAGGGGCTATCGAGGCGCACCCGGACCAGCCGCGTCGACGCTTCGACGAAGCGGCGCTCGGCGAGCTTGCCCAATCGATCGCTGCGCGAGGGGTGATCCAGCCGGTCATTGTCCGCCCGCTCTCTGCAGGGCGTTTCCAGCTGGTCGCGGGCGAGCGCCGCTGGCGCGCCGCGCAAAAGGCGCAAGTCCATGAAATACCTGCGATAATTCGCGATCTCGAAGAGCGCGAGGTGATGGCGCTGGCGCTCATCGAGAACATTCAGCGCGAGGATCTCAACCCGGTCGAGGAAGCGCGCGCCTACCAGCGCTTGTCCGAACAGGAAGGAATGACCCAGGCGGAAATAGCCAAGCTGGTCGAAAAGTCGCGCAGCCATGTCGCCAACTTGCAGCGCTTGCTGCAGCTGCCGGATGCGGTGCTCGATCATGTCGAGGCGGGTCGTCTCGATATGGGCCATGCGCGGGCGCTGATCGGTGTCGATAATGCCGGCGAGCTGGCCGAGCGAGCGGTTGCAGACGGCCTCTCCGTGCGCGAGGTGGAAAAACTCGCCCGCGGGGCGAAAGGCAGCGGCGGGCAGCGCAAGGCGCGCGAGCCGCGCGATCCGGGCGAGGACGCGGATATCGCCGCGGTGCAAAATCACCTCGAGGAATTTTTGGGCCTCAACGTGCGGATCGCCACCGACGCGGACCCGCGCTCGGGTGCAGTAACCATTCGCTACCGCACGCTCGACCAGCTCGACTTGATTTGCCAGCGCCTGACCGGCGCCTCGATCTAGGAAGAGAAGGGCCCGCGTCGAATCCCTTAAGGGAAAACGCGTGGTCATTAACCATAGTTGCCCACCAAGGCTGAACGAAGCAGCGGCTAACAGCGCCTACTGAACGGACCTCTGATGCGGTCGTTCGGCGGGCAATGGGTGCCTGTCCGTTTAAAAAATAGCT
The DNA here is from genome assembly GCF_030657335.1 of Croceibacterium aestuarii. Lineage (NCBI taxonomy): Bacteria > Pseudomonadati > Pseudomonadota > Alphaproteobacteria > Sphingomonadales > Erythrobacteraceae > Croceibacterium > Croceibacterium aestuarii. The sequence goes on along the minus strand of NZ_CP131039.1, from coordinate 663,603 downwards.
TGGAAGGGACCACTTATGAGCAAGATTCTCCGTTACGCCGCTGCCGGCGTCGCCATGGCGTCGCTTGGCGTTGCCTCGGCCGCCTCTGCCGCGACCACCGATTCGGCAGATGTTACGGCGACCATCCTCAGCGCACTGTCGGTAGATGTCGATCCCACGGCCGACACGCTGAATTTCGGCACGATCGCCGACGGCGGCATTACCGCCAACCAGACGATTTCGGTCGGCACCGACGGTTCGCGCGGTACCTGCCCGACCGGCCTCATTTGCGGCGGCACCACGGCGGCTCCGCTGTTCAACGTGACGGGGCTCGGCGGTCTTGCGGTCGATGTGGCCTTCGTCAACACGTCCGAGACGCTGAGCTACGACACCGTCGCCAACGGTGGAACGGCCCCGGCCGGCTTCGCCTCGACGATGACCGTCAACAACTTCCAGACCAACGCAGTCAACGGCGCCAATTCCAACCAGTTGCTGCTTAGCGCGGGCGGCGCCGGGTCGTTCAGCGTCGGCGGCGATCTGATCGTTCAGCCGAACATGGCTCCGGGGGTCTACAGCGGAACCCTGACCGTTTCGGTCGCTTACAACTGAGCGAGCGCCAGGCGGCCGCACCCGGCCACGGGCGAACAGCAAACCGCCCCCGCGCGTGGCGCGGGGGCGGTTTTGTTTTGCTCACAAGGGGCAGGGTTTACGCCGAATTAACCCTGACGCCCTAGGCAATTGGCACCAACTAGGGGAAGCCACTTAGGGGCGTCCCCTGAGGGAGACCACGCCGATGCGCCTTGAAGCGACACCTATCCACACCTTGTTCAAGAGTTCGATAGCCGCCCTGGCGGCGCTAGCGACGATCGTACCGATGCCGGCTTCGGCCCAGGGAGATCTGCTCATCGCACCAACCCGCCTGGTGCTCGATGGGCGCCGCGGCGGCGAGGTGATCCTCAACAACATGGGCAACGAGGAAGCCACCTACCGTATTACGCTCGAACTGCGCCGGATGGACGAGGACGGCAACCTCGTTCCGGTCAGCGAAAGCGAAGAGACCGCAACCGAGAAGGCGGCGCTCGAGATGATCCGCTATGCCCCGCGCCGCGTCACCCTGCCGCCGGATCAGCCCCAGTCGGTGCGGATCAGCGCCAGGCCGGGCGCCGACCTCCCCGACGGCGAATACCGCGTGCACATGTCGTTCGCTGCCTTGCCCAAGGTCAAGTCGGTGGCCGATCAGCAGGAAGGATCGGGCGAGGGAATCTCCATCAGGTTGACGCCGATTTACGGCATCGTCATGCCGATCATCATCCGCAAGGGCGAACTCAAGGTTACCGCCGGGCTCGCCAACCCGCGCATCGAACACACGCCGCAGGGCGACGCGTTCGCTGTCGATATGGAACGCAGCGGCACCTCGTCGATCTACGGCGACTTGCTCGTCTACCCCCAGGGTGCCAGCGAACCTGTGTTCGTTGCCCGCGGCCTCGGGGTCTATCCGGAGATAAGCGAGCGCCACACCGCGTTCGCCATAACGCCCGAACAAAGCGCTGCGCTGAAGGGGCCGGTGCGGATCGAATTCCGCGACTCGGTCGAGAGCGGCGGCGGACTTATCGCTTCGGTCGACGCTGTCCTCGGCTGAGCAAGCAGTCCCGCTTGCGGACAGACCTATGAAGGCTTTTCGGACATGGACCGGCAAGGCCGTCGCGCTGGGCGCGGCGGCCTTGCTGGCGTTCGGCGTTCCGGTCAGGGCCCAGACCCCGGCGGGTCCTGTCGCGGCTCCGACCGCCGAAGACTTCGTCCTGCTCCAGCTTCAGGTTAAAAAGTTCAACTTGCGCAACGAGTTGCGCGGCTATCAGTCTGCAAATGGCGTCTGTGTGGATCTGGGAGACATGATCCTCGCCCTCGACCTTCCGGTCCGGCTCGACAAGAAGTCGCGCCGCGCGACCGGCTGGCTGTTCCGCGAGGACCAGACCTTCACGATCGACCGCGACAAAAATACGGTACAAATCATGAACAACGAGCGAAATTTGCTCCCCGGCGAAATCTTCGACATGCCCGAGGGCTGGTGCGTGGACGTCAAGTCGCTCGGCGGCTGGCTCGGCGCCACCCTTACGCCAAACCTCTATCAGTCTGTGCTCAAGCTCGAAAGCGAGCAGCCCTTGCCCTTCATCGAGGCGATCGAGCGCAAGAGTCGTGCAGCGCGACTTCGCGAAGACAAGACATTCGACCTCTCCGCCTACCCGAAGGCCGAGACGCCCTACAAGGCGTGGCGCGCCCCCTCGGTCGACGTGGTCGCTCGCGCCGGCCTGCGCAGCGGCCAGGGCCAAACGCAGCTCGACATGCGCTACGAGCTGTTTGCCAGCGGCGAGGTCGCCAAGGTCAGCTACGACGCGCGGCTTGCCTCCGACAACAAGGGCACGCCCGACACTTTGCGGGTGCGCGCCTACCGCAAGGATCCAAAAGGCGGAATGCTGGGGCCGCTGAGGGCCACGCAGGTCGCGGTGGGGGACGTTGAGGTCTTCTCAGGCGACCTCGCCGGTGCCGGCGGCATCGGCCGCGGCGCCTTCGTCAGCAACCGCCCGTTGCAGCGCCCCTCACGCTTCGGCAGCACCGTGCTGCGCGGGGTCCTGCCCATAGGCTGGGACGCCGAACTGTACCGCAACGGCCAGTTGCTCGCCTTCCAGAGCGATCGCGAAGACGGGCGCTACGAATTCGAGGTCAACCTCGTCTATGGCCAGAACGAGCTCGAGGTCGTGCTGTACGGCCCGCAAGGTCAGATCCGGCGCGAGAGCCAGTCGATTCCGGTCGGTTACGGCGCCGTGCCGCCAGGCAAGTTCGAGTACTGGGCCGGGGTCATCCAGCGCAACCGCGACCTGATATCCTTCCACGATCCGCCAGGCCGACCCGAAACAGGCTGGCAATATGGCTTCGGGGCGCAATACGGGCTCGACAACCTCACGGTTCTCGGGGCGAACGGGCAATCGCTGCTTCTCGACGGCAAACGACGCCAGTACGCCGAACTCGACCTGCAGCGCACGCTCGGAAAGATGGTCCTCAACCTCTCCGCGGCGCAGGAACTGGGCCGGGGGCGCGCCTATCGCGCCCAGGCGTTGGGCCGATTCGGCAAGATAAACGTCCAGGCGCAGTCATTCTTCGTCGACGGTGGCTATGTCAGCGGCCTGGTGCAGGAGGACGACAAGTCGGCGCAAAGTTTCCAACTCGATACCACACTCGGCAAGGGCCGGCGGGTCTTCCCGATTTCCGCGGGTTTCCAGCGCACCGAGAAGCGCAACGGCCAGAAGGTTAACGAATGGTTGGCGCGCGCGTCTCTCGTCCTGCCGCGCCTTGCCCTGACGGGCATCGTCGTTCACCGCCAGGTGTTCGGTCCGCAGCTCAGCGACGAGGCGACCTCGGTCGGCCTGCTCGCCAATACTCGGATACTCGGGCTGACCGTGCGCGCCGACGGACAGTATCGCCTGGGCGGATCGCGCAAGGGATTCGAAAGCGCCCGCGTGACCGTCGAAAAGTCGCTCGACGAGCGCTCCGACCTGCGGCTGGAGGCCGACTACGACGCGCGCCAGCGGGTGACCGAGTTCCAGGCCGGCTACGTGCGCCAGTTCGACAGGTTTGCGCTCAACGTATCTGCCACGGGCGATACCAACGGTGCGCTCGGCGCTAATGTCGCGCTCAACTTCAGCTTCGGCCCCGACCCTTTCGGCCACGGCCTGCGATTCTCGCAGAACAAGCTCGCCCGGCGGGGCCAGGCGGCGGTCACCGTGTTCCTCGACGAAAACGGCGACGGGATTCGCTCGCCGGGCGAGGAAGCCTTGCCTGGTGTCGGCATCACCGCCGGCCAATTCGGCGCCTCCGACCCGACCGACAAGCAGGGCCGCACGATCGTCGAGAACCTCTCCCCCTACGAACAGGTCCTGCTGGCGGTCGACGAATCGACGCTACCCGATCCGTTCCTGATGCCGGTGAAGAAGGGCCTGGTGCTGACGCCGCGCGCCGGCATTACCAGCGAAATCGAGTTGCCGGTCGCGCCGACCGGCGAAATCGAGGGAGAGATCCACGGGCTCGAGGACACCCCGCGCGCGGGGGTCGAACTCGAACTGGTCGACCAGGACGGTGACGTCGCGGCCACGACGCTGACCGAGTATGACGGGTTCTTCCTGTTCGAACGCGTGCCCTATGGCACTTACCGCCTGCGCCTCGCCGCGAGCACTGCCCGAGCGCTGGGGACCGTGCGCGACCTCGGCCGCACGGCGATTCTCTCGCCCCAAGTCACGCTGGTCGAAATCGGGATCGTGCGGCTCCAGGCCACCACGATCGCCAGCGCCGGCGGCTTGCCGCTTGGCGGTAGCTCGCCCTGATTACTTTGTGTACTTCGCGGCCGGCTTGGCCTTGATGTACTTGGTTGGCTGGATCGTGCGCACGTACTTGGTTCGCGGGGCCGCGATCCTCTCCTCGACGACTTCCTCTGTCACGTACCGGGTCTCGTGACGCGTCGGGGCAGTGTAGATGTAAGTCGGCTGCATCGGCACCGGCACCATAATCGTGACGTATCCGCCGTAACCGTAGCCGTAGCCATAGCCCGGACCATAGGCCGGCGCGGCGGGCATCGGGCCAAGGCCGTAGCCGCCGGTGTAGTGGCTCAGATAGGCCTCGCATTCGTCCATGTCCTCACGGTCGGCCGCCGCGCCTATGGCCGAACCGATCGCGGCCCCCACCAGTCCGCCGACGCCAGCACCAATCAGCGTTCCGCCGATCCGTCGCGTTCTCGGTCCGTCGGTCAGCTCGTGACCGGCGATGCCTCCGCCGACCATGCCGAGCAGGCCGCCGATTATTCCGCCGTTCTTCTTCTTCGGGCCGTAATACTGCTGCCGGCAATCGGCCAGCCAGGCTTCGCGCTGGTCGCGCGTGTAGCCGACCGAGGGAACCGGCGGCAGTCCCTGCACGGCGGGATATTGGGCGGGCGGCGGGGCATACTGCGCTTCGCCGTAGCCATAATGCCGAAGGGGGCCGGTTTGCTGGTACTGGACTTGCGGCGCGGGCACCCCGGCGTCTCCGTAGGTCTGGACCGGCATGGCCGCCGGGGCCTGCTGGTAGGGCGCCTGCTCATAGGTCTGCGGATCGATCGGCGGCGGAGGCGGCAACGTATATCCGTCCTGCGCCAGCGCCGGCGATACGCCGGCCATCATGGCCGTGGCCGCGACGAGCGAAAAAGCAATGCGCTTCATGGTCCCTGGTCCCCTGTCGAATCCGCACGCGGGGAGGACCCGCGAGTTAACCCGGTGGTTACCATCGCAGGCCGCGGCAAACCAAAGCGTTCGCTGGCCGTGTCCCGAAACGGGCCGAATCAGATGCGGGCGGCGAGTATCCCGGCAAGCGCCTCAATCCCGGCGAGGTCTTCTTCGTCGAAGCGCCCGGCGCGCGGCGAATCGAGATCGATCACCGCCACGACCGTATCATCGCGGACCACCGGGACCACGAGTTCCGACTGGCTTGCTGCGTCGCAGGCAATGTGGCCGGGGAAGGCGTGGACGTCGGCCACCAGCTGGCTCTCGCCATTCAGTGCCGCCGTGCCGCAAACGCCACTGCCGAAGGGGATGCGGATGCACGCCGGGCGTCCGCAAAACGGCCCCAGCACGAGTTCTTCGCCGATCGCGCGGTAGAACCCCGCCCAGTTGAGCTCGGGCACGAGTTGCCAGACCAGCGCGGCAACGTTGGCCATGTTGGCCACCGCATCCGGCTCGCCCGCCGTCAGCGCGTCGGCCGCGGCGGCGAGTTCGCGGTAGAACTGGGACTTGGGCTGGTCGATATCGGCCTGGAAATCGTACATCGTGCCCGCCAGCTAGGCGCGCCGCGGCATTGCCGCAAGCCCGCCGCTGCCCTATCCAGCCGCCATGGCTATCCTGAAGAAAATCGGCATCGCTTTGCTCGTGCTGATCCTCGTCCTCGCCGTCGCGCTCTGGTGGGTGCTGCGCGGCGATCCCGCCGATCTCAGCGTCGCGGCCGTCACAGGCGACGATCCGCAACTGGCCGAGCCCGATCCGCAGACCATACCGACGGTCAAGGTGTTCAAGCCGGTCGGTTGGCCCGAGGGCGCCGTCCCGGAGGCGGCCGAGGGTCTGACGGTGACGCGGTTTGCCGAGGGACTCGACCATCCGCGCATCATCTATCCCCTGCCCAACGGCGACATCCTCGTTTCCGAGAGCAACGCGCCCGACCGCGTGGTGGCCGGCGGCTGGCTGACCAACCTCGTCGCCGGGTTCCTGTTCAGCAAGGCCGGGGCCGACGAGCCTTCGCCCGACAAGCTGGTTCTGCTGCGCGATGCCGACGGGGACGGCAAGGCAGAGGCGCGCGAGGTGCTGCGCGACGACCTGCAATCGCCCGGCGGCCTCGTGTGGCAGGACGGCAAGCTCTACGTCGCCGACCACAACGCCCTGCTGCGCTTCGATTACCAGCTCGGCGATGCGGCGATCACCGGCGAGCCGGAAAAGCTGCTCGACCTGCCCGGCGGGGGCAACCATTGGATGCGCAACATCGTGCTGAGCCCCGACGGCAATCAGCTCTACATCACCGTCGGTTCGGCCTCGAACATTGGTGAAGGCGGGATGAAGGCCGAGGAAAACCGCGCAGCGATCCATGAATACGACATCGCCAGCGGCCAGTCGCGGCCTTACGCGCTGGGCCTTCGCAATTCCAACGGTCTCGCCTGGAACCCGTGGAGCGGCGAGCTGTGGACCACGGTCAACGAGCGCGACATGCTCGGATCGGATCTCGTGCCCGATTACCTCACCAACGTGCCGGTCGGCGCGCAGTACGGCTGGCCGTGGATCTACTGGGGCGACAAGTTCGATGACCGCGTCGAGGCGCCGATGCCGCAGTTCCTGGCCGAATACACCCGGCGGCCCGAATTCGCGCTGGGTCCGCACGTCGCCGCGCTCGGTCTCGCCTTCACCCACGAGGGCAGCACGATGGGCGCGGGGTTCGACCACGGCGCCTTCGTTGCCCGGCACGGTTCGTGGAACCGCAAGCCGGCCGCGGGCTACGACGTGGTCTACGTGGCGTTCGACGAACGCGGCAACCCGGTCGGCAAGCCGGTGCCGGTGCTCAAGAGCTTCCTGAGGAACGACGACGAGACCAACGGCCGCCCGACCTGGGTGGCGTGGGACAAGACCGGCGCGCTGCTGGTCAGCGACGATACCGCGGGGATCATCTGGCGGGTCACCAGACCGGGCGCCGAGCCGGCCGGAGCGCAAGTGCGCAACACCGGCAAGCCGCTGCCGCCGCGCAAGGAGCTCAAGGGCGACCCCGCTCGCGCCTTCGACGAAGCGCCCTAGGATCGCGCCCTAGAGCTTCTGGCCGGCGCGTCCGGCCAGTTCGGTGACATAGTGCCAGGCGACCCGGCCCGATCGCGCGCCGCGCCGCTTCGACCACTCGAGCGCCTCGCTTTCATCCCAGTCGAGGCCGTGTTCGCCCGCATAGCCGGCGACGATGGCGAGGTATTCGTCCTGCGAACAGGCGTGGAAGCCGAGCGAGAGGCCGAAGCGGTCGGCCAAGGCCAGCCGGTCATCGACCGCGTCGCGCGGATTGATCGGGTCGTCCTGCTCGCTCATCTCGCGCGGAACGATCGCCCGGCGGTTCGAGGTGACAGCAAGGCGCACGTTGTCGGGGCGTGCCTCGACGCCACCTTCGAGCCAGCTGCGCAAGTGCCGGGGTCCATGCGTATCGCCCTCGGCGAAGCCGAGGTCGTCGATGAAGACGAGGAAGTTGCGCGCCTGTCCGGCCAGCTCGGCGAACAGCGCGGGCAGGGCATCGAGCGAATCGGTTCCGGCCTGGACCAGGGCGAGGCGCGCAGCGCCGTCCTCCTGCGCCGCCGCGACCGCCGAGCGAACCAGCGCCGACTTGCCCATGCCGCGCGCACCCCAGAGCAGCATGTCGTGGGCCGCGTGGCCCGCGGCCAGCCGGGCGACGTTCTCGGTCGCGGCGGCCTTCTGCCGGTCTATGCCCTTGAGCAGCGCTAGCGGCGGGGCGGCGATCTGCGCGACCGGTTTCCCGCTAGTGCCGGTCCAGACATAGGCCGGGGCGGCGCGCCAGTCGGTTGTTTCGCCCGACTTCGTCTCGCCCAGTTCGGCGAGGCGGCGCAGGATGTCGGCAAGATCGGTCATGCCGGCTGGTTCGGCCATTCGCGGCCCCGCGGTCAAGCGGCGATTGGCCTTGCCGCCGGCTTTGGATTGCCTAGACTTGCCGGTGGGAGAGGGGAGACCGCGATGACCATGGCACTGACCCGGCGCGGATTCGCCGGCGGCCTCGCCGGACTGGCCGGACTCGCCGGGGCGACCGGCTGGGCCGCACCGACGGTATTTCCGACTGGCACGACGATCTTCGATCCGGGCAGGACCTGGAGCGGATTCACTGTGGTCTCGACGCTCGACACCCCGGCGGTGCTGGTCATCGACATGAACGGGCGGACCGTGAAGCGCTGGGACGGCTTCAACGTTTCGGCCGGCGGTCCCGCGCGCGTCCTGCCCGGCGGCGTGCTCGTTGCCCCGCAGGGCGCCTTTGCGCGCCATCAGGAATCCACCGCGCTGGTCGCGGTCGACTTCGCCGGCAAGGAACTGTGGCGCTTCGACCATGCCGAGCAGATCGAGCCGGAATCGGGGCGGCAATGGAGCGCGCGGCAGCACCACGACTGGCAGCTCGCCAGCCTCCCCGCGGGATATTACTCACCCGCTGCGACACCGGCGCTCGGTGGGCGGACCCTGCTCCTGACTCACACCAGTCGCAGGGATCCGGGCATTGCCGCCACGCTGCTCGAGGACGACCGGTTGATCGAAGTCGGTGCGGATGGCGAGATTGGCTGGCAGTGGATCGCCGGCGAACACATCGGCAGCCTTGGCTACGGCGAGCGGGCGCGGGCGGCGATCGCCCGGCTCGGCACGCGCGACGGGTACGACTGGATGCACACCAATTCGGCGACTTATGTGGGGCCGAACAAGTGGTTCGACGCCGGCGACGAGCGTTTCCACCCGGATAACGTGATCGTCTCGAGCCGCCAGTCGAGCGTGATCGCGATCGCCGCGCGCGACGGCTCGATCGCCTGGCAGCTCGGCCCCGACTTCAGCGCCACGCCGCAGATGGCGAAGATCGGCCAGGTTATCGGGCAGCACCACGTCCACATGATTCCGCGCGGCCTGCCGGGTGCGGGCAACGTGCTGATCTTCGACAACGGCGGGGCCAGCGGATACGGCGATCCCAGCCCGATCTCGCCGCTCGGCAATTCGCTCTACCAGCGGGCGAACTCGCGAGTGCTGGAAATCGATCCGGTGACGCTCGAGCTGATCTGGTCCTACTCCGCGCCCAATTTCTACAGCACCAACATCAGCAGCGCGCAGCGCCTGCCCAACGGCAACACGCTGGTGACCGAAGGCGCGCCCGGGCGGATTTTCGAGGTCACCGCGGACAAGGACGTGGTCTGGGAATTCATGAACCCGCCGGGCGAGGTGGGGCGCCGTTCGAACGCGGTCTACCGCGCCTACCGCATTCCCTACGCCTGGCTGCCGCAAGTCGCGCCGCCGGGCGAAGTGCCGATTGTCCCGCCCGCGCCGGGGACCTTCCACGTGCCCGGCACGCCGGACTAGCGCGCGGGGGCGGCGCGTTGTAGCGCCGCGCGGTGGACGTCGCGCCGGAAATCCTTGCTCCCGACGCTGCCGGGCTCGCCCGCGCCGGAGAAATCCTACGCGCCGGCGGCCTCGTCGCGGTGCCGACCGAAACGGTCTACGGCCTTGCCGCGAGGGCCGACCGGGTGGACGCCGTGGCGGCGATCTACCGCGCCAAGGGCCGGCCCGACTTCAACCCGCTGATCGTCCACGTCGCTTCGCTCGGCACGGCGCGCAGGCTGGCGGTGCTCGACGAACGCGCCGAAAATCTCGCCGCGCGCTACTGGCCCGGCCCCCTGACCCTCGTCCTGCCGCTGCGAGACGACAGTGGACTTGCCCCGGCGGTGACGGCGGGCTTGCCGACAGTCGCGCTGCGCATGCCCGATCACCCGGCGACCCGGCGCCTGCTTGCCGAAACTGGTCTCCCGCTCGCGGCGCCCTCCGCCAACCGCAGCGGCGCGCTCAGTCCGACGCAGCCGCGCCACGTCGTTGCTTCGCTCGGCGCTTCGGTCGCTGCGGTGATCGACGGCGGAATCTGCTCGCGCGGCCTCGAATCGACAATAGTCGCGCTGCGCGACAACGGTTGGCAACTGCTTCGCCCCGGCCCGATCGGCGAAGCGGAGATTGCAAGCGTGCTCGGAGAGCCGCTGCCTCTGCAAGGCGGCGCGATCGAAGCGCCGGGCCAGCTGGCGCAGCACTATTCGCCTGGCAAGCCGTTGCGGCTCGGGGCGCAGGCCGCGCAAGCAGGCGAGTTCCTGATCGGTTTCGGGGCGCTCAAGGGGGATTGCACCCTATCGGCGACGGGCGACCTCGCCGAGGCGGCCGCCCGGCTCTACCAATGCCTGCACGAAGCCGCGGCGTCAGCGAAGCCGCGGATTGCCGTGGCGGAGATTCGCGAAACGGGCATGGGCGCGGCGATCAACGACCGTCTACGCCGCGCGGCCGCCTAGCGGTCGCGTTCGAGCGGAACGGTGGGCAAGAGCGTTTCGATATCCCGGCGCGTTTCGACCGATTCGCGGCAGGCACTGTCGTCGCCCTTGAGGCACTTCGTTTCCTGCTTGCGCAGCCGCTTGTCGAGCTTCGCTAGCTTTTCTTCGCGCCGGCGAATTTCGCGACCGCGTTTCTCGTCGGCTTCGGACTGGCTTGTCGTCGCCAGATCGACTGCCCGGCTGGTCGCCTTGATCGGCGCCGTGGCGACATCGAGCGCGGTCTTGGCGAGACAGCCGCCGAGCAGCAGCGGGGCGAGGGCGGCCAGCGCCGTATAGCGCAGGCCCGTGGATGCACGCGAGGTCATGTCATTGGCCTAGGCGGACGACGGTTGCCGGTCTGTGAATGCCCAGCCTCTTTCGGGAACCTCGGTGGGGAAGCATGGGGCTTCGCCCGACAATATCAGGTGTCGGATTGGCCGGTAATCTCCGCACCGTTGCAACTCACGTCTCCGCTGCCCCTGTTCGACACCGTGCAGTTATCGGTCCCGTCGATATCGACGTCGCCGCTGCCCATGATCGAGATCTTCGCCGCTTTGGCGACGAACAGGCCGACGTCGCCCGATCCGGCGACAGTGATCGAGGCGTCGTCGCTCTTCAATTTGGACGCATCGATCTCGCCTGAGCCGCCGATGAAGACATTGGCTGAATGCGCGGTGCCAGTGGTGGAAAGCGTTCCCGAGCCCATCACTTTGAAATCGGCCTTGTCGACCTCCATCGCGGCAACCTCCAGCTCCCCCGAGCCCGCAATCGTGCCTGAGAACTTGTCGCCCACGACCTTGTCGACCGTCATGTCGCCCGAGCCGGTCAGGACGACGCCGGTCAGTTTCGGCACGGTCACATAGAATGTTGCCCCTTCCATGCGGCCGAAATCAAAGCCGAAGGTGCTCTGCGGCTTGATCGTCAAAGTCCCGTTCTGCGTGACGACTTCGAGCTTCGACAGCGCGCTGGACGGCCCCTCGGCGCGAACCGAGAAGTCGTCGCCGTAGGTCACGACAACGTCCTGCGGGCCAATCGTGGCGATAGTGTCGAACGATCCGACCTGGTAGGTGCGGGCACCGTCTTCGCCGACGACCCCCGCCGGCGCGCTTGCAGCGACGGGCGTCCTGTCCTCGTGCATGCCCTCGATCACCGCGGCCGCGCCGGTCGCGCCGATCAGGCCGATGCCGACTGCCAAGGCGATCTCGCGCTTGCGCAGCCTCGGCTTGGCCGGGGGCAGCCCGCGCCGGCTCACAACGGAACACTCATATCGGCACGTCCCCTGTCGTTAGCGCTGCGGCAGTCGTTAACGCGCCGGCGCAGCGGTGGGCAAGGGGGAAGCGCCGGTTCAGTCGTCGACCGTTTCCGTGTTGCGCTCGCAGACGAGGCTGCCCGAACCGACCGAATGGACCTTGCAGCGCGCGTCGCCGCGCACCGTCACGCTGCCAGAACCGAGAATCTCGGCCTCGACCTCGCCGTCCGAGGCGAACGTCGCGCCGCCCGATCCCGCGATGGTCACGTCGGCCTTGTCAGCGCTCAGGCCGCCGAGCTTGGCGCTGCCGCTGCCGAGGACGTCCAGATTGAGCTCGCCCGTCTTGCCCGATGCCTTCATCGAGCCCGACCCCGCGACGTTCGCCGAGAGCTTGTCGGCCGAAATGCCGGCCACTTCGAGCGAACCCGAACCGAGCACATTGGCTTCGGCGTCGCCGGTCAGTTCGGCGGCGGTCAGCTTGCCCGAGCCGCCCACGGTCAGCTTGCGGGGGCTCGGCATGGTGACAGTGACCGCCGCGGTACCCTTGGCATCACCCTTGGCACGCATGATGGCCAGCGATTCGTCGTCGAGCACGAAGCGCAGCAGGTCCTTGACCGCGTCGTCGCCCTCCACCTCGATCGCCAGGGTCTCGCCGGTCCGGACGTCGACGGTATCGGGGCCGAGGAGCGCGACCTCGCTCGGTGTCTTGCCCGTCAGGTCGAGGTCGGCAAGCGGCACGCCCTTCTTGCCGTTCACGGTAAAGTCCGCGTTGTCACAGGCGGCCAGACCCCCTGCTATAGCGATGGCGACGACGGGGCCGAGTGCCTTGAGGACTTTCTTGAAGCTCATCGCAAAATTCTCCTGTTGCCGTGTGTTAAGGCAATAATACAGGCTTGGAGCGCCGTCTGCAATGTAATCCATCGAGCCGGATGGCCCGCTCGGCGAATGAAAAGGCCGCTCGGTTTCCCGGGCGGCCCAATCGATGGTTGTCGCGAGCCCAGCGGGCAGGCGATCAGGCGTCTTCGGTGTTTTCGTAGTACTGCGGGGCATACTTACGCAGCACGTCGAGAATCTTGCCGAGCGCGGTCGGTTCGTCGGTCTTTTCCATCGCCGCCAGCTCGCGGGCGAGGCGGCTCGAGGCCGCTTCGAAGATCTGCCGTTCGGAATAAGACTGCTCCGGCTGGTCTTCGGGCCGGAACAGGTCGCGGGTCACCTCGGCAATCGACACCAGGTCGCCCGAATTGATCTTGGCTTCGTATTCCTGCGCCCGGCGCGACCACATGGTGCGCTTGACCTTGGGCTTGCCCTTGAGCGTTTCCATCGCCTCCTTGAGGGTCTTGTCGCTCGACAGCTTGCGCATGCCGATCGCTTCGACCTTGTTGACGGGAACGCGCAGGGTCATGCGTTCCTTCTCGAAACGCAGCACGTAGAGTTCGAGCTGCATCCCGGCGATTTCCTCGCTCTGCAGTTCGATCACACGGCCGACGCCGTGCTTGGGGTACACAACATAATCGCCGACATCGAAGGCGGGCGCATTCGCAGCCATTTGTAATCCTTTCGTCACGCAGGAAGCCCGGAGAACTGTGTCAGCGAAACCTGCCCGAACCGCCGGGAGGCGACCCGTACAATCTTTCGGTGACGCTTGGGGGGTGAGCTCCTGCTTGTCCTTATCGGCTGCCGCCTGTGGAAAACCGCGGCAGTTGGACGATTGTGTAGCAGATTCGCAACAAAATTGCCAGCCTCCTTCCGTTCTCCCCGCAGCGCTTGTTCTACAAGCCGCCTCGGAAGCCCCAGGCCCGAGCAAGCATTACGATTTCGCGGCCGCTTGCTCGCGCGCGGCCCAGTTCACCTCCGCGCCGAACAGCAGGACGTAACAGCCGAGCCACATCAGCGTCAGCAGCATGATCACTGCGCCGAGCGAGCCGTAGGTCGCGTCGTAGTGGCCGAAGTTCCTGACGTAGAGACCGAAGCCCACGATCAGTACGACCCAGAGCACTCCGCTGATGACGGACCCCGGGGTGACCCATTGCCAGCGCGGTTCGGCCCCGTCCGGGGCATAGCGATAGAGCGTGGCGGCTGCGGCCATGCCGGCGAGCAGGAGGACGAGGTAGGTCACCGTCTCGTAGAGCGTCGCCGATCCGGGACCGACGCCGGGTATTAGGGTCCCGAGGCCCGCCAGCAGCACGATGGCGGCAACGACGACGCCCGTTGCGAAGATGGCGCCGAGCGTCATCAGCAGGGCCAGCAGCGTGAGGTGGAGAATGCCCCGCCGATCCTCGCGCTCGTAGGCGATGCCGAGCGCAGCAATGATACCGCCTGCTCCGTTACGCGCCCAAAACAGTGCCAGCGCCAGGGCCAGGACGAGACCGAAGCCCTTCTTGCCGTCGGAGCCCGCAACGACGGTGTGCATTTCGCGGGCGACGAGGTCGGCGGCCGAGGGCGGTAACACCGAGGCGAGCGCCTGGACGTGCTTGGAAACCTGTTCGGGCTCGACGGCCATTCCATAGATGAGCACCGCCGCGGCGAGCAGCGGCACGATGGCCACGAAGGCGTAGAACGCAGCCCCAGCGGCGATCAGGGCAAGGTTGTCGTCGAAACTCTCGCGCGCGGCGCGCACCAGGATTGGCTTCCAGTCCCCCGCCTCGAGCTCGAAAAGCGAGGGAGAACCCGTTGATTCGCGGCTTGTTTTGCTCGTGCCCACCCGTTTCCTACGGATGCGCGGCGATTTTGTGCCCGCCTAGTCGCCTTCGCCCGGCTCTGGCGTGAAGTACTTGTCGAACTTGCCGTCTTCGCCCTTGTGCTCGTCGGCGTCGTCGGGCGGATCCTTCTTCTCGGTGATGTTCGGCCATTCGGCGGAATACTTGGTGTTGAGCTCGAGCCACTGCTCGAGGCCGCCCTCGGTGTCCGGCAGGATGGCTTCGGCGGGGCATTCCGGCTCGCACACACCGCAGTCGATGCACTCGCTGGGATTGATCACCAGCATCGTTTCGCCCTCGTAGAAACAGTCGACCGGGCACACCTCGACGCAGTCGGTATACTTGCACTTTATGCAGGCGTCGGTGACGACGTAAGTCATGGGTGCGCTGCTCCTTTTTGTGGCGCGTCTTGCTCGCCCGCTATGGCAATTGCGCCAACTGCGTCAAGCGGGCGATAGCAGTTGCGTGCCTCACTGCCCGGCCCGCGGCGAACCGGCAGGGCGAGGATTTCGATTGGCAGGACTTTGCTGCGCAGGGGCAGGGTGAGCACGTCGCCCACGGCGATCGGCTGATCCTGGCGGACCACCCGCGCGCCGTTGCGGCGAATATGGCCCTCGCCGATCCAGCGCTGCGCAGCCGAGCGCGACCGGGCAAAGCGCAGGCAGTAGAGCAGCTTGTCGATCCGCATTCAGCGCATCAACTCGGCGAGC
Organism: Croceibacterium aestuarii; assembly: GCF_030657335.1. Taxonomy (NCBI): domain Bacteria; kingdom Pseudomonadati; phylum Pseudomonadota; class Alphaproteobacteria; order Sphingomonadales; family Erythrobacteraceae; genus Croceibacterium; species Croceibacterium aestuarii. Next base: position 648,336 of record NZ_CP131039.1, on the reverse strand, counting down.
GCGGCAAAGGCGCTGTTGGCCGAAGTTTCCGGGCGGCCACGCGGCGCAGGATCGCGGTCCTTGCGCGGCCCGCGCCAGCTCCAGCGCGCCGGAACGGGGGGGCCGAATGCCCCGGCGGCGAGTCGCGGCGGATCGTTGCGGCGGAATCCCGCATCGCGCATCAGCTTGAGAAAGCTGTCCTCCTTGAGACCCATCGAAGTGGCGAGCGCGGGGTCGACCGCAAAGCCGCGGCGCCGCCCTGCGGCGCGCTGTTCGTGCGCGGCGCGAAACAGCTTTTCGGCCATGTCGACGCGGATCGCCTGTCGGCCCGCGCGGCGATAGCCGGCCGGGACGGTCTTGCCCGCCGCGATCACCGCTTCCATCCCGGGGTTGACCGGGCGCCGGTCGAGGCCGAGTTCCCGCAGCAGGGTCCGCGCCGCCGGCTTGAGCAAGGCCGGCGCGAAAACGTCGAGCGAGCCGATCGTGACGCCGAGACGCCTGAGCAGCGGGCGCTTCTCTTTCGGCACCACCGCCAACCCGGCCCGCTCGCGCGGCAGGGTCCCGCCGTGCTCGGCCAGCGTGAGGAGCAGCGCTCGCACCTCGCTGCCGGTCGCCTGGTCCTGTGCCGCCGCCTCGATCGCCGCAAGCGGCGCGAGCGGCGCCAGCTGCTCGGTCAGCCATAGCTCCAGCGCTTCGCACAGCCGCCCGCGCTGCGCCGGTCCGAGCGAGCGCAGTTCCTTCGTCAGTTCGAGCCGCGGACGCGAGCGCGTGGTCCCGCGCTCTATCGACGCGACCGCCTCGCCGCCGCGCAGCACCTGGCCGCGCGCGATCCTCAGTTCGCCGAGTTCGCTGGCGATCATCTGTTTCGCCCGTTCGGCGAGCAACTTCGGCATGTGCCGCTCGGCAGCGGCAAGCAGCAGGCGCTGCTCTTCGCTTGTCGCCATGGCATCGACGACGAAGCGAAACCCCTCGAGATGACCGATCGCGTGCCCTTCGACCACGACCTTGCCGTCGTCTTCCAGCGCCACACGCAGCAATTCGGCGTCCTTGCCCATGGTCTTCATCAATACAGCGGTCCGGCGATTGACGAAACGTTCGGTGAGCCGCTGGTGCAGGGCGTCGGACAATCGCGCCTCCGCGCCGCGCGCGCGGGCGGCCATCTCGTCGCGCGAACGGACCCAGTCGGGGCGCTGGCAGATGTAGGCCCAGGAACGGACCGCGGCGATGCGTCCCTGCAAGGCATCGATATCGCCCTGGGTGTTGTCGAGCTCGGCGATTCGCGCCGCCACGTAGTCTTCGCCGAGGTGGCCGTGGCGCAGGTCCTGCCACAGCCGGGCGACGAAGCGGGCGTGCATGTCGGCGCCCTGCTGGCGGAAATCGGGCAGCTGGCAGAGCTGCCAGAAACGGCGCACTGCGGCGGCCGAGCCAAGGCCTTGCACCACGCCGTCGTCTTCGGCCAAGCGTTTGAGCACCGCGAGATCGATCGCTTCGGGCGCGGCGAGCAGCTGGGGTTCGTCGGGTCGCGCTTCGAGATCGGCGATCAGGGTCGCCAGGTCGTCGTGGCGCGGCTCGGACTCGCGCCAGTAGAGATGGGTCAAGGGCGCGAAACGGTGTTCCTCGATGGCGTAGATTTCATCTTCGCTGAACTCGGCACCGCCGAATGCCTTGCTGCCCGACAGCGTCCCGAACGTGCCATCTTTCTGGTGGCGCCCGGAGCGCCCGGCGATCTGCGCCATCTCCGCCGGTGTCAGCCGCCGCTGGCGCCGCCCGTCGAACTTGCTCAGCGAGGCAAAGGCGACGTGAGTCACATCGAGATTGAGACCCATGCCGATTGCATCGGTGGCGACGATGTAGTCGACCTCTCCCGACTGGAACAACTCGACCTGGCGGTTGCGCGTTTCGGGGCTCAGCGCGCCCATGACGACAGCCGCGCCGCCGCGAAAGCGACGCAGCATCTCGGCCATGGCGTAGACATGCTCGGCGCTGAACGCGACGAGCGCCGAACGCGGCGGAAGTCGGCTGAGTTTCGATGAACCGGCGTGCTTCAGCGTCGAAAAGCGCGGTCGGTCTTCGACACTCGCGCCGGGCACCAGCGCGCGAACCATCGGTTCCAGCGTCGCCGAACCGAGCAGCATCGTCTCCTCGCGGCCGCGGGCGTTGAGCAGCCGATCGGTAAAGAGGTGTCCGCGCTCTGGATCCGCGGCGAGCTGCGCCTCGTCGAGAGCGACGAAAGCCAGGTCGCCCCCATCGCGCGGCATGGCCTCGGCGGTACACAGGTAATAGCGCGCTTGTGGCGGTTCGATCCGCTCCTCGCCGGTGATCAGCGCGACGTGCTTGTCGCCCTTGATCGCCCGGACTTTGTCGTAGACCTCACGCGCCAGCAGGCGCAGCGGGAAGCCGATCGCGCCGCTCGAATGCCCGCACAGGCGCTCGATCGCCAAGTGGGTCTTGCCGGTATTGGTGGGGCCGAGCACGGCGCGCACGCGGCTGTCGGAGTTCGATGCGGTCACGTCGCCGGCAAATGTGGCGTGCCGCACCGCTTGTCGCAAGCCCGGCACGGCTGCGCTCAACAGTTCGACGCAGGCAGGACTCGGCTCAGCCGCATTAAGAGGAAATTTACTTTATCCGCTCACCCCGTTTGACCGATAGGAAACGCCGGATCGGGCCCGGCCAGCCACGCTGGCCCTGGCCGCGCAGGAGGGCGCGTGTTGTTCAAGGATCGCGACAGCGATGTTTCGCAGCAAGGGGGCGGCTCGGCCGCCGCTGCCGCGCTGTCGCATTTCCAGATGCTCGGTGCTCCGGCGGCGACCAGAATCGCGCGCTTTTCCTCGTTTGCGGAACGCTATGAACAGTGGCGACAGCGGACGTCGGTGGCCTTGGCCGATTTCGATTTTGCGCCCGACCTGGCGCGCGATATCGGCTCGCGGCGCTGGTTGCGGGGGGCGGCCACGCTGCTCGCACTTTCGGCCCTGGCGGTTGCCGGTTGGCCCGACTTTGCCCCGCTCGAGGCCAAGCCGGTGGTCGCCGTCGACGAAGACGTGCGCGACGAATTCCGCAGTCAGATGATCATGCCGCTCGCCCTCGGGGCTGACAGTGGCCGGCGCATGGGCGCAACCCGCGAAGTCGTACCGCTCCGAAGCGCTCCCGAACGCCCCCGGCTCGATCTCGTGGCCACGCTCAGCAAAGGCGACAGCTTCGAACGCATGCTGCAGCGCGCCGGCGTGAGCACCGCAGAAGCCGACCACATCGCCGACCTCGTCGCCGGGACGATGCCGCTCGGCGACATCGCGCCTGGCACCCAGGTGGATATCACGCTCGGCCGGCGCCCGGCACCGGGCGCCTCGCGGCCGCTCGACGCGCTGTCGTTCCGCGCCCGTTTCGATCTCCAGCTCGGGGTCTCGCGAGAGGCGGGGCGGCTGGTCCTCGATCCTCACCCGATCAAGGTCGACACGACCCCGCTTCGCATTCGCGGCGTGGTCGGCTCGAGCCTCTATCGCTCGGCGCGCAATGCCGGCGCGCCGGCCAGGGCGGTGCAGGAGTACCTGCGTACGCTGGGCGATGAGATCGACGTGTCGAGCGCAATCGCCGCGAGCGACGAGTTCGACATCATCGTCGACTACAAGCGCGCTGCGACCGGCGAGGTCGAGACCGGCAAGCTGCTGTATGCGGGGCTGATCCGCGACGGCAAGCCGCGCAAGCAATTGATGCGCTGGGGCAGCGACGGGCGCTTTTACGAGGCTTCGGGCAATGGCGAGATGCGCTCGGGTCTCGTCGCCCCGGTGCCGGGGAGCAGGTCTTCGGGATACGGCATGCGCCGCCATCCCATTCTCGGCTACAGCCGAATGCACAAGGGCATCGACTTTCGGGCCCACTACGGCGAGCCGATCCATGCGGTGACCGACGGAACCGTCGAATTCGCCGGCCGTCACGGTGGACATGGCAATTTCGTCAAGCTGCAGCACGGCGGCGGGATGGAAACTGGCTACGCGCACATGAGCCGCATCGCCGTGCGCCCGGGCCAGCGCGTCCGGCGTGGCCAGGTGATCGGCTATGTCGGCTCGACGGGGCTTTCGACCGGACCGCACCTGCATTACGAGATGTACCGCGGTGGCAAGACTGTCGACCCGACCGGCGTGCGCTTCGTCACCCGCATGCAACTCAGCGGCGGCCAGCTGGCGGCGTTCAAGAGCGAGCTGGCCAAGCTGCAACAGGTCGAGCCCGGCGCCGCGCTGGCGACGGTCGCGCCCGACCCGTCCTTGTCGGAAGAGCCGGTGCGCGAAATAGACCGGATCGAGAGCAAGCAGAAGGTCGGCTGACCTCGCCGGCGATTGCGACCCGCGCCGAAATCCGGCAAGTGGCCGCCTATGACCGGTTCCTATCCCTCGACGCGGCTGCGCCGCCCCCGCGCCGCCGCCTGGAGCCGGGCGATGCACCGCGAGACCGCGCTCACCCCGGCCGACCTGATCTGGCCGCTGTTCGTGACCGAAGGCAAAGGCGTCGAAGAGCCGATCGGCTCTCTGCCGGGCGTATCGCGCTGGTCGCTCGACGGTATCGCCGCGCGTGCGAAAGAAGCGCTCGATCTCGGCATTCCGTGCCTTGCCTTGTTCCCGAACACTCAGGCTGAGCGCCGCTCCGACGACGGCAGGGAAGCGCTCAATCCCGACAACCTCATGTGCCGCGCCATAAGGGCGATCAAGGACGCCTGCGGCGAAGACATCGGCGTGCTCACCGACGTAGCGCTCGATCCCTACACCAGCCACGGGCAGGATGGTTTGCTCGACGAGGCCGGTTACGTGGTCAACGACGAGACCGTGGCGGTGCTGGTCGACCAGGCGCTCAACCAGGCCGAGGCGGGGGCCGACATCGTCGCCCCGAGCGACATGATGGACGGACGCATCAAGGCGATCCGCATGGCGCTCGAGATGGGCGGGCACCACAACGTCCAGATCATGAGCTACGCCGCCAAGTACGCCAGCGCTTTCTACGGCCCGTTTCGCGACGCCGTCGGCTCGGGCGGACTGCTGAAGGGCGACAAGAAGAGTTACCAGATGGACCCGGGCAATGCCGAGGAAGCGCTGCGCGAGGTCGAATTCGACCTCGCCGAGGGCGCCGACAGCGTGATGGTCAAGCCGGGCCTGCCTTATCTCGACATCGTTCGGCGGGTGAAGGAGCGCTTTGTGGTTCCGGTCTTCGCCTACCAGGTCAGCGGCGAGTACGCGATGATCGAGGCGGCTGCGGCCGCCGGCGCGGGCGAGCGCGACGCGCTGGTGATTGAGACTCTGATGGCGTTCAAGCGCGCCGGATGCTCGGGAGTGCTGACCTACCACGCGCCGCTGGCGGCCCGACTGCTCGGTGTCTGACACGGTCCTCGAAACCGAGCGGCTGGTTCTGCGCCCCGCGGCGCCCGAGGACCTCGACTGGATTCTCGAAGCGATCAATACGCCCGCGATGATGCGCAATTTGGGTGGCGAGATCCGTACTCGGGCGGCCGTTGCCCAGAGTCTGGAAGAAGACGTCGCCGCATTCCTGAAGCCCGAAGGACACCAGCGTTGGACCGCGCTGCTGCGCGACACCGCGGAGCGGGTCGGCCGGGTTGGCCTGTTTCAGGTTCGCAGCGAGGCAGCGCCTGTATCCTTGCGCGGTCAGCGCGAAATCGGCTGGATGTTCGCCGAGGCGCACCAGGGGCGTGGTTACGCCACCGAAGCGGCGCGGGCGGTGCTCGACTGGGCGTTCGAAGATCGCGGCATTGCCGTCGTCTATTCGCAGACGAGCGATTCGAATGCTGCGTCGACGCGAATGATGCACCGCCTCGGGCTCGAACGCCGAACCGATCTCGACTATGTCGATCCGGACTATCCCCCGCAGGACAACCCGACGACGGTTTGGTCGGTCACCGCCGATGCATGGAGCCGCCGCCGTGGATGACGTTCGTATTGAGACAGATCGGCTCGTCGTTCGCTCCTGGCGCGACGAAGATTTCGCGCCGCTGCACGCCTTGTGCACCGACCCACAAGTCATGGCGACGATCGGCCCGCTCAACGACCGGGACAAGACCCGTGCGCTGCTCGCGCGCCTGCAGGAGCGGCAGGCGCGCGAGGGCTGCACCTTCTGGGCCATGGAGCGCAAGGCCGACGGGCGGGTGCTGGGCTTTTGCGGCATCGCCCGCGGCACCGTGCCGTTCATCGCCGACAAGCTGGAGATCGGCTGGCGGCTGGCCTCGGATTGCTGGGGACAGAGCTATGCGCGCGAAGCTGCCGAGGCCTCGCTGCGCTGGGCCGCGGAAACGCACCCCGGCCAAGCGATCTGGGCCATCACCTCGGTCGGCAACGTGCGCAGCCGCGGGCTGATGGAGCGTCTCGGCATGCGCTATATGCCCGGCATGGATTTCGAACATCCCGCCGTCCCCGAGGACAGCGGCCTCAGGCCGCATGTCACCTATTGCCTGGAGCAGGCGGCGTGAGCCCCGCGGAGCGGTTTCCCTGGGCGACGATCCTGCCGTTCGAGGGCAAGGAACCGCAGATACATGAGACCGCCTTCGTCGCGCCCGGCGCGCGGATTATCGGCGACGTGACCCTCGGACCGCAGGCGAGCGTCTGGTACAACTGCGTGCTGAGGGGCGACATTCACCGTATCGCGGTCGGTGCGCGCTCGAACGTGCAGGACGGCTCCATCTTCCACGTCGAAGGACCGCGCCCCGACACCGATGGCTGCCCGACGATCATCGGCGAAGACTGCGTGATCGGCCACATGGCGGTGGTCCACGGCTGCACGGTGGAGGATCGCGGCTTCGTCGGCATGGGCGCGGTGGCGATGGACAATTGCCGCATCGGCGCCGGCGCGATGCTCGGCGCCGGGGCGCTGCTCAGCCCCGGCAGGCAGATTCCGCCGCGCGAGATCTGGGTCGGCCGCCCGGCAAAGTTCCTCAAGACGCAAAGCGAGGCGCAGGTCGAGAAGATCCGCTTCCAGACCGAGCGCTACTGCCGTCTGGCCGAACGGCACCTGGCGCAGCTGCGTGGCCCGGCCGAAGCCTGATTTCCCGCCGCCCGCGGCCATTCGCGCGCTGGCCGATGGTGCGGGCCGCCTCGCCCTGCGCGTCACCCCCGGCGCCCGCAGCGAAGCGGTCGAGGTTGGCGACGGTGCGGTGCTCGTCAAGGTTCGCGCCAAGGCCAAGGACGGCGAGGCGAACGAGGCGGTGCTGTCGCTGCTGGCGCAGGCGCTCGGAGTGGCGACGTCACGCCTTCGCTTGTTGCGCGGCGCAACAGGGCGCGACAAGCTGGTCCAGCTCGACTAGCCGGTCGGCTCACGCGTCAGGCGGTTGCCACTGCTCCGCCTCGAGCTTGCTCTTGCGCAGCCGCAAAGCCAGTCCGACCCCGACCCCCACCCCGATCGCGACCGTGAGATCGGCGAGTACGGTGAGCAATAGCGTGAGGAGGAGCAGCAGGCGTTCTTCGTTGGGCGCGGCCATGTAGCCCTTCCACTTGTGCGGCTCGCTCATGTTCCACGCCGTCATCATCAGCAGCGCGGCCAGGGCCGGCATGGCGAGGTAGCCCGCCAGCGGCGCGATCGCCAGCAGGACGACAAGGATCGTCAGCGCGTGGACAATCCCCGCAACGGGCGTCTTGCCCCCGGCGCGCACGTTGGTCGCCGTTCGGGCGATGGCGCCCGTTGCCGGCAGACCGCCGAACAGCGCCGAGCCGATATTGGCCCAGCCCTGCGCCATGACCTCTGCATTGGGGCGATGCCGTCCGCCGATCATCCGATCCGCGACCATAGCCGAGAGCAGCGATTCGACCGCGGCAAGGAAAGCGATGACGAACGCGGAAGGCAGCAGTTCGGCGACGCGCGAGCCGGTCACGGCCGGAAACGAGGGCAGCGGCAGGCTGCGCGGCAGGGCGCCGTATTGCGATTCGATGTTGGCGACGGGCAAGACCAGCGCCGCCACGATCGCCGAGACCAGCACGGTGCCGACCAGTCGGTCGGGGATGCGCGGCGCCAGGCGCCGCAGGACGACGAACGAGATCAGCGTCGCCAGCCCGGCGCCCGCGGCGATCCAGCTGGCCGAATGGCGCGCGTTCCACAGCGCTTGCATTTTGGGGAGAAAATCCGCCGGCAGGCCCTGCGCTTCGATGCCGGCAAAATCCTTGAGCTGACTGGCGGCGATGACGATGGCGATACCGATGGTGAAGCCGTTGACCACGGCCTCGGGGACGTAGGCAATAAGGTTGCCGGCGCGCAGCAGCCCCGCGATCAGCAGAATCGCACCGGCCATGATCGTCGCCAGAACCAGCCCGTCGTAACCATGCTCGGCGATGACCCGGTACACCACGACGATGAAGGCGCCGGTCGGTCCGCCGATCTGCACCCGGCTGCCGCCCAGCGCGGAAATCAGGAAGCCGCCCACGATTGCGGTAACCAGCCCGGCCGCGGGCGGGGCTCCTGAGGCAATGGCGATGGCGATCGACAGCGGGATTGCCACCAGCGCCACGCTGATGCCGGCAAACATGTCGCCCACGAACAGGCGTCCCGTGTAGGTCGGCAGCGTGGTCAGGAGCTTGGGCTTCACGGCACGAATCACTAGGCCTGCTGGCCTGCTCGCTCAATCGCGAATCAGGGCTCGCAGGCTCTCGATCCGGTCGGCCTCGTGGGCAGGCTTGTCCCAGCGCACGCGGTGAATGCGCGGAAAGCGCATGGCGAGGCCCGACTTGTGGCGCTTGCTCTCGTGGACCGAATCGAAGGCCACTTCGAACACCAGGCTCTTGTCGGTCTCGCGCACCGGGCCGAAGCGGTTTACGGTGTTCTGCCGCACGTGGCGGTCGAGCCTTTTGAGCTCTTCGTCGCTGAAACCCGAATAGGCCTTGCCGACGGGGAGCAAGTCGGCCCCCTCGTCGGGCTCGCCGTCCCAGCAGCCGAAGGTGTAGTCGGAATAGAAGCTGGAGCGCTTTCCGCTGCCGCGCTGTGCGTACATCAGCACGCAGTCGACCAGCAGGGGGTCGCGCTTCCATTTGTACCACAGCCCGGTCTTGCGCCCGGCGACGTAGGGGCTGTCGCGGCGCTTGAGCATCAATCCTTCGATCGCATCCTCGCGGGCGCCTTCGCGGATCTCGGCGAGGTGCTCGAAATGATCGGCCTCGACCACCGCAGAGATGTCGAAACGCTCCGCCGGCAGGCGTGGCAAGAGCGCCTCGAGCCGGGCGCGCCGCTCGGTCCACGGCAGATCGCGCAAGTCCTCGCCCTCGAGGATCAACACGTCATAGAGACGCACGAAGGCGGGGTACTCCGACAGCATCGATTTCGAGACGGTCTTGCGCCCGAGCCGTTGCTGCAGGGCGTTGAAGCTCGCCGCGCCGCCCGCCTCGCCGCCCTGCGTGGTCCCGCGCACCAGCAACTCGCCGTCGAGCACCGCCGGAATATCGAGCGCCGCGGCCATTTCGGGGAAGGCGCCGGTGATGTCGTCACCGCCGCGGGAGAAGAGCCGGGTTTCGCCGCCCGCGTGGACCAGTTGCACGCGAATCCCGTCCCACTTCCACTCGGCGACGTAGTCGGCCAGGTCGAGCACCGCGTCTTCGAGCGGGTGAGCGAGCATGAACGGGCGGAACAGCGGCAGGTTTTCGGTGTCCGGCGGCTCACCGCCCCCGGCCGCCCAGGCGAACAGTGCGGCATAGGGCGGGTCGATCCCGTGCCAGTACTCCTCAACCTCTTCGACCGGCACATCGAAAGCCTGCGCAAAGGCGACCTTGGCGAGCCGCGCCGAGATACCGATGCGCATGGCCCCGGTGGCCAGCTTGAACAGCGAGTAACGGCCGTTGGCATCGAGCCGGTCAAGCAGCTTGGGCAGCTCCGACATGACTGTTGCGCGAGTCAGATGATGCAGGAAATCGACCGTTTCACTCACGCTTGGCGGCGTCATGGCGGCATCGGGCGGTTCGGGCCACAACAGGCTCGCGGTTTCCGCCGTATCGCCGACGAAGTCGCGGCTCAGTGACCACAGCACCGGATCGACCCGCTCGTGCATAAGGTTGCGAATCGTGCTCGACTTCACGGCGGGGAAGTCGAGCCCCGCGGTCAGCGCAGCCAGCGCCCAGCCGCGGTCGGGGTCGGGGGTCTTGCGAAGGTACTGGGCGATCAGCCGCAGCTTTTCGTTGCGGCTGCGGGTGTAGACCAGCGCATCGACGAGGGCGGCGAACTTGTCCATCAATCCTCCCCGGGACGGGGAGGGGTACCGCACGAAGTGCGGTGGAGGGGGCTCGCCGCACCCTCCGCGCTGTGGGGATAGCTCCCTCCGTCAGCGCTTCGCGCTGCCACCTCCCCGCAGGCGGGGAGGACCGGGTCGCGCTCAATCGTCCTCATCTTCGTACCCGACCAGCGCCAGCGCCCGGGCGCGGCGCTGGCCCAGCTGGCACCAGCGCAACAGCGCTTCCTCGCGGCCGTGAGTGATCCAGGTCTCGGCCGGGTCGACCTCGGCGATCGTCTGCGTCAGCTCGTCCCAGTCGGCATGGTCGGAAATGATCAGCGGCAGTTCGACGTTGCGCTGGCGGGCGCGCTGCCGCACCCGCATCCAGCCGGAGGCCATGGCCGTCAGCGGATCGGGCAGGCGGCGGCTCCAGCGGTCGTTGAGCGCCGAGGGCGGGCAGACGACGATGGCGCCGCGCATGTCATCCTTGCTGTGGTCGGACACCAGCCGCAGATCGCCCAGGTCGACGCCGAACTCCTCGTAAAGTCGGCACATCCGCTCCATCGCGCCGTGCAGGTATATCGGATCGCGGTGCCCCGCGGCGCGCAGCTCGGCGATCAGCCGCTGCGCCTTGCCGAGCGCGTAAGCGCCGACCAGCACGCAGCGATCGGGATGGTCGGCCAGCGCGCCGAGCAGCTTGGCGATTTCCTCGCCCACGGGCGGGTGGCAGAACACCGGCAGCCCGAAGGTCGCCTCGGTGATGAACACGTCGCACCGGGTTACTTCGAACGGCGGGCAGGTGGGGTCGGGGCGCCGCTTGTAGTCGCCCGTGACCACCACCCGTTCCCCGGCGTGCTCGAGCAGAACCTGGGCCGAGCCGAGAACGTGGCCGGCGGGGATGAAGGTCGCGTCCACCTCGCCGGGCAGCCGCAGGGTCTCGCCATAGCTCACCGGCACCGCGCCCTCACGCGTTTGGTAGCGCAGTTCCATGATCGCCAGCGTGGCGGGGGTTGCCACCGTCTCTCCGTGGCCGCCGCGGGCGTGATCGGCATGGCCGTGGGTGACCAGGGCCTTGTCGACCGCCCGGCTCGGGTCGATCCAGCAATCGGCCGGGGCGATGTAGATCCCGTGCGGCTCGGGGCGGATCCAGGAAAACGGTGCAGCCATTGACTGGACAAGGCGAATAGCCCGCCTTCGTTCCGCGTCAGCCTTGCGAATCCTTCGCCTTCGCGGCCCGGGCCTTTTCCTCTTGCGCCTGCCATGCGGTTATCGCCGGGTCGTCGCGAAGGATCTTTGCCCCGGGATCGAGCACGACATGGGCTTGCGGCGCGGGCAGCTTGAGCGTGCCGCGTCCCTCGGCCATCGGAACGGTGACGAGCTTGCCGTCGACCTTGACCTCGACCGGCATGGCGAAAGGTTGGGCAGCGGGCGTGACCCAGGCCAGCGATAATGTCTTCCCGTCGCGGGTCGAGGTGAGCCGCGGCAGCGGCGCCGTGCGGAAGTAGGCGTCGAAGAACCAGCCGAGGTCTCGGCCCGATTTCTCCTCCACGATGCGCTCGAAATCGTCGGTGCTGGCGACCACGATGTCGAAATTGCCCGGTCTGGGATCGTCGCGGTCGTAGACCAGGTTGGTCACCGCGGCGAAGAACGCCTTGTCGCCGAGGAGATAGCGCAGGGTGTGCATGACCCATGAGCCTTTGGTGTAGATGTCGCCTCCCCACCCCGCCTCGGCATCGTCGTAATAGGCGCTCGGGACGAATTCGCGCGGGGCCAGCGGGACTCGGGACTTGATGTCCTGGCGTTGCTCCCACATTTTCGCGACATAAGCCGCGTCGCCCTGTTTCCATTGCAGGAACAGCGGCTGCATGTAGGTGCCCAGCCCCTCCTGCAGCCACATGTCGGCCGTGCCCGCGTTGCTCAGTTGGTTGGCGAACCATTCGTGGGCGAATTCATGAGCCATGAGCCAGTCGAAGCCCTCGGGCGCGAGCTTGTAGTTCTCGCCGTAGGCATTGATCGTCTGGTGCTCCATCCCGAGGTGCGGAGTTTCGGCAAGGCCGACCTTCTCGTCGCCCCAGGGGTAGGGGCCGATCGTGCTTTCGAAGAAGTCGAGATAGTCTTTCATCTCGCCGACGAGCCGATCCGCGCCCTCCTTGTGGCCTGGAAGATACCAGAAGCGTATCGGGATCGTGTTGTCGAAGCGACTGGCGTAGTCCGCCTGAGCCAGCTCGTAGGGGCCGATCTGCAGCGAGACGCCGTAGTTGTTGGGCTGACGCGCCTGCCAGCGCCAGGTGGTGCGCCCGCCGACCGTCTCGGAGCCGATCAGCCGCCCGTTCGAGGCGTCGACAAGGCCCTCGGGCACCGAAACCGACAGGTCGAGCATGTCGACCCGCCGCGAAGGGTGGTCGATGCAGGGCCAGAACAGGTCGCAGCCCTCGCTTTGCACTGCGGTGGCGATCCATGGCTTGCCATCGGGGGTCTCCGACCAGACGAAACCGCCGTTCCACGGCGCGCCCGGCGCGACCCGCGGTGCGCCCGAATAGGCGATGCCGATCTGCGCGGAGGAACCCGCGGCAAGCTCGCCCGGCAGATCGATGTGCAACAGGCCCTTATCGTTGGTCCACGCGCCGGCGCCGAGCGAGTTGCCGTCGACCGTAATGTCGGCAATGGCAAAGCGCGGATCGAGGTCGAATTCGACCGCCGAAAGTGGCGCGGCCGCCTGGACGGTGTATTCGGCGAGCCCCTTGATCGTCTTCGTTTCCGGATAGACGTCGAGCGCCAGCGCGAGATGCGGCAGCGCCATCGCCTGCTCGATAGCGGTGAGCGGGGCGCCGCTTTCCGCCGTGTGCGGCGAAAGGTCGTCGTGAGAGATGTCGCGCGCCGTCGCAGGTAGCGCGGCACAAAGCATCGCGCTGCCTGCCAGAGCGGCGCGCAGGGTCTTCGCGTCAGGCATCCCTGCGCTCAGTCCTTGGCGTCGTCCTTGCCGTCCTCGGCCTGGGCGGCCGATTTCGGCGCCGCCTTTTTCGCTGCCGCCGCCTTCTTCGGCTTGCGTTTCGGCCGCGACTTCGGCGGGGCCGGCGTCAGCTCGAAGGACGGCTTGCCGTCCTTGATGCTGACGTGGACTTCGCCGCCGGACGCAAGTTTGCCGAACAGCAGTTCCTCCGCGAGCGGCTGCTTGATTTCGTCCTGCAGCAGACGGGCCATCGGCCTCGCGCCATACAGCTTGTCGTAACCGCGTTTGGCCAGCCAGCTGCGCGCATCGTTGTCGAACTGGATGTGCACGTTCTGGTCCGCCAGTTGCAGTTCGAGCTGGAGGATGAACTTGTCGACCACGCGGCTGACGGTCTCGGTCCCGAGATAGCCGAATGGCACGATGGCATCGAGGCGGTTGCGGAATTCCGGGGTGAACATCTTCTTCACCGCCTCCTCGCTCGCTTCCTCCTTGCTGCCCGCACCGAAGCCGATGCCCTGGCGCTGTGAATCGGCCGCACCGGCGTTGGTCGTCATGATCAGCACGACGTTGCGGAAGTCGACCGTCTTGCCGTGGTGATCGGTCAAGCGGCCGTTATCCATCACCTGCAGCAGGATGTTGAACAGGTCCGGATGGGCCTTCTCGATTTCGTCGAGTAGCAGCACCGAATGCGGCTGCTGGTCGACCGCGTCGGTCAGCAGGCCGCCCTGGTCGTAGCCGACGTAGCCCGGAGGCGCGCCGATCAGCCGGCTGACCGAGTGGCGCTCCATGTATTCGGACATGTCGAAGCGCTGCAGCGGGATGCCCATGATCGAGGCAAGCTGGCGCGCGACCTCGGTCTTGCCGACGCCGGTGGGGCCGGTGAACAGAAAGCTGCCGATCGGCTTGTCCGGCTCGCGCAAGCCGGCGCGGCTGAGCTTCATCGCGGTCGACAGCCGCTTGATCGCGTCGTCCTGCCCGAACACCACGCGCTTGAGGTCCTTCTCGAGGTTCTCGAGCGCGGCCTTGTCGTCCTTGCTAACCGACTTCGGCGGAATGCGCGCCATCGTCGCCACGACCGCCTCGATTTCCTTGGCCGTGATCTTCTTGCGCCGCTTGCTCGGCGGCACCAGCATCTGCATCGCGCCGACCTCGTCGATCACGTCGATCGCCTTGTCGGGCAGCTTGCGGTCGTTGATGTAGCGGCTCGACAGCTCCACCGCCGTCTTGATCGCGTCGGGCGTGTAGGTCACCTTGTGGTGCTCCTCGAACGCGCTTCTGAGCCCCTTGAGTATCTTTATGGTATCCTCGACCGTAGGCTCGTTGACGTCGATTTTCTGGAACCGGCGCAGCAGCGCGCGATCCTTCTCGAAGTGGTTGCGGAATTCCTTGTAGGTGGTCGAACCGATGCAGCGGATCGCGCCCGAGGAAAGCGCCGGCTTGAGCAGGTTGGACGCATCCATCGCCCCGCCGCTGGTCGCGCCCGCGCCGATCACCGTGTGAATTTCATCAATGAAAAGAATGGCTTCCGGCATCTTTTCCAGTTCGGAGACGACCTGTTTAAGGCGTTCCTCGAAGTCACCGCGATAGCGCGTGCCGGCCAGCAGCGCGCCCATGTCGAGCGAGTAGATGATCGCATCCTGCAAGACTTCGGGCACATCGCCCTCGACGATCTTGCGCGCCAGGCCTTCGGCGATGGCTGTCTTGCCCACGCCCGGCTCGCCCACGTAGAGCGGGTTGTTCTTCGAGCGACGGCATAGGATCTGGATCGTGCGGTCGACTTCCGGGCCGCGCCCGATAAGCGGGTCGACTTTGCCGTCGAGCGCCTTCTGATTGAGGTTGACGGTGAACTGATCGAGGGCGGAATCCTTCTTGCCCTTCTCCGCTTTTTCCTCGGTCTTTTCGCCCGGTTCCACGCCGCCCTGAGGCGGACGGCTCTCGATCTGCTTGCCGCCTTTGCCGATGCCGTGGCTGATGAAGCTCACCGCATCGAGGCGGCTCATGTCCTGCTGCTGCAGGAAGTAAACCGCGTAGCTGTCGCGTTCGGAAAACAGTGCGACCAGAACGTTGGCGCCGGTGACGGTGTCCTTGCCCGAGGACTGGACGTGCAAGATCGCCCGCTGGATGACCCGCTGGAACCCGGCGGTCGGCTGCGGATCGCTTTCGTCCTCGGTCTTGAGCGACTGGTATTCCTGATCGAGGTACTGCCGCACCACATGGCCCAGCTCGTCGAGCTCGACACCGCAGGCGGTCATGACCTCCGCAGCGTCGGGGTCGTCGACCAGCGCCAGCAGGAGGTGTTCGAGCGTCGCGTACTCGTGAGCCCGGTCGGTGGCGTTCTGCAGCGCACCGTGAAGGGTCTTTTCGAGGCTCTGGGCGAAACTTGGCATGTCTTATCCGTTCGTTGGGCTGAAGATACGATCCGAAGAATGAAGAAAATCGCAAGACGGGCCTGAACGGCGTCCGAACATGCGTTTCGAACAGCAACCATATGGGGTGCCCCCGCCGTTTTGCGAGGGGCGGGGGGCCATCAGTCGGTCTCTCGCGGGCTGAACAGGGCCTCTGCGGCAGCGCGATCGTTCGAGGCACGTTTGGCATGGGCCTTGACCCGAGCGATCTCGGCTTCGAGCAGCTCGATGCGCGCTGTCAACTCGAACTGGGAATATGTGTCGAGGCTCTCTTTCGCCAGCAGGCTGGCGGCATCTCCGCGGGCGCGTGGGAGATCGTCATCGTCCATTGCACTGCAGCATCGCAATGTGCGGTGCTTGCTGTCAATGGGGGCGGTTGTTAGCAGTGTGGATGTGGCTTTGATGCGACAGGGTTAGAAACGAGCGGGGGCGTAAGATCGTGGCAGGAATTCCCGAGCGAATGACGGCGATCGCGATCAGCGCGCCGGGCGGCCCCGAGGTGCTTGCCGCGCGGGACTGCGCCGTTCCGGACCCAGGGGAGGGAGAAATCCTCGTCAGGGTAGCCTTTGCCGGGGTCAATCGACCCGATGCGCTGCAACGCGCCGGGGCCTATCCGCCGCCGCCAGGCGCATCGCCGCTGCCTGGCCTGGAAATGTCGGGCGAGGTCGTCGCTGTGGGTGCGGGAGCGCCGCAGGATCTGCTCGGAACCAGCGTCTGCGCGCTGACCAACGGCGGCGCCTATGCCGAATATTGCGCTGTCGATTGGCGGCACTGCCTGCCGGTCCCCCGTGGACTGGCCATGGCCGAGGCGGCGGCCCTGCCGGAAACGCTTTTCACCGTATGGCACAACGTGTTCCAGCGCGGCATGGCGCGCGACGGCGAGACAATGCTGGTCCACGGCGGCACCAGCGGGATCGGCACGATGGCGGTCAAACTCGGCAAGCTGTTCGGGCTGACGGTCGTCGTGACCTGCGGCACCGACGCAAAGTGCGAGGCGGCGCGCGAAATCGGCGCGGCCCAAGCAATCAACTACAAGACGCAGGATTTCGTCGAAGTCGTGCGCGACCTGACCGACGGCAAGGGGGTCGAGCTGACGCTCGACATGGTCGCCGGCAGCTACACGCAGCGCAATCTCGACTGCATCGCCCGAGACGGACGGCTGGTGACGATCGCCACCCTAGGCGGGCGCGAGGCGACGATCAATGTCGGCAAGATGATGGTCATGCGCCAGACGATGACCGGTTCGACGCTGCGTCCGCGTAGCGCCGACTTCAAGGCGCTGCTGGCGCAGGATATTCGTGAAAACGTCTGGCCCGCGGTCGCCGAAGGCGATCTGCGCCCGGCGATGGACAGGACCTTTGCGCTGCGCGAAGCTGGGTCGGCACACGAGAGGATGGAAGCGGGCGAGCACATCGGCAAGATCGTGCTCGAAGTCGCGGGAGAGGGATAGTTCGATGCGGAAAGTGATTGCGGCGCTCCTGCTGGCGGGGGCGACCGTCCCGGCGGTGGCGCACGACCCGGCGATGAATTCCAGCCCGACAGTGGCTTGCGACCGGGCCTGCCTCTATCGGCATGCCGATGCCTATCTCGACGCCCTGGTGAAACAGGACCCGGCGCGGCTTCCCTGGGCCGACCACGTGATCTTCACCGACAACAACGTCCAGCTCGAAGTGGGCGACGGCACTTGGGACACCGTCGACGGTCGTCGCGGCTACGATCTCAAGTTCGCCGACCCGAAATCCGGCGAAGTCTCGTGGTTCGGGGTCATCGAGGAGCATGGCGTCCCGGCGATCATGGCGCTCCGGTTGAAGATCGAACACGGAAAGATCGCCCAGGCCGAACAGATCGTCACCCGCAAGGTGGAGAACAGTCCGTTCCCCTCGATCGACACCTATGTCACGCCGCGCAAGATCATGCTCGACGACGTTCCCGCATCGAAGCGCACATCGCGCGAGCGGATGATCGCGCTGGCAGACGGCTATTTCAACACCATTGAGCAGAACGACGGCACCATCCTGACCAAGTTCTCTCCCGATTGCGACCGCATCGAGAACGGCCTGCAGACGACCCGCAACGAGGCTGCGTTTCCCAATTATCCCATTGCCAAGTACGGTTGCCAGAAACAGTTCGAGCTCGGCCAGTACCGCTACGACGACCGTCTGCGCGAGCGCCGTTTTCCGCTCGTCGACGAGCAGAAGGGGATCGTCGTGACCGGCGGCTTCATCGATCACAAGGGCAAGCTGGTAAACTTCACCTGGACCGACGGGAAGACGCCGGTGCACAGCTTCTACACCTTCCCGCACAGTTATTACCTGATGGAGGCGTTCAAGATCGTCGACGGCGAGATTGCCGCGGTCGAAGCCGTCTTCATCGACGTGCCCTATCACATGCGGTCGCCTTTTGGGAAGGAGGGGAAATGAGCCGGGAGATGCGTTTCGGGATCTTCGATCACATCGACGCCAACGGCATGCCGACCGGCGAGCAGTACGCCCAGCGGCTGCGTCTGGTCGAGCTCTACGAAAGGCTCGGCTTCTACTGCTACCACCTGACCGAGCACCATGCGACCGAGTTGGGCATGGCGCCGTCGCCCTCGGTTTTCCTCGCCGCGGTGGCGCAGCGCACCACCACCATGAAGCTGGGTTCGCTGGTCTATCTCCTCCCGCTGCACCACCCGGTCCGCCTGCTCGAGGAAATCGGCATGCTCGATCAGCTTTCGGGCGGGCGCATGCAGGTCGGGATCGGACGCGGCGGCCAGCCGGCCGAACACACCCGCTACGGCCTCGCCGTCGACGATCTTGCGCCGATGTTCGAGGAAGCGATGGACATCGTGATCGGCGGCCTGAAGGGCACCGTAACGGCGCACAAGGGAACCTATTACACCCTGCCCGACGTCGACCTGCGCGTGCGAACCGTCCAGCAACCGCACCCGCCGTTGTGGTACGGCACCGCCTCGAGTCACCGCAACGCCTGGGCGGCGGCGAACGACGTCAACCTTCTGTGTCTCATCCCCGATGCCCGAGCGCGGCCCGTGTTCGACGATTACCGCGAGGAACTCGCCAGGCTCGGCAAGACCGGCGACGCGGTGCCGTTCACCGGGCTTGCGCGCCAGCTTGTCGTGGCCCCGACCGACGCCGAGGCCATTGCGCTCGGCGAGCGGGCCTGGCAGCGCTTTGCGGACTCGTTCAACTGGCTGCCGCGGCGGCTCGACATGCCCGAATTTCCCCTTGCCCCGACCTTCGCCGCGGCGATGGAGGGCGGGATGGCCTTCGGCGGCTCTCCCGCTTCCGTGCGCGACTGGGTGGCCCGTTCGCGCAGCGATGCGGGAATCGACTACATGGCGCTCGAGATCGGCTTCGGCGATCTTTGCGAGCAGGAAATCACCCAAAGCGCCGAACTGTTTGCGCGCGAAGTCATGCCGGAATTTTGCTGATGGAGCACCTCGTCCTTCACGAGGATCCGCGCAGCGGCAACTGTTACAAGATCCGCCTCACCGCGGCGCTGCTCGGCATGCCGCTCGAACGGCGCGAATACGACATCATGAAGGGCGAGACGCGAACGGCGGAATTCCTGTCCGAAGTCAATTCCAACGGCCGGATTCCGGTGCTTCAGGTAGGCGAGCGCTTCCTGCCCGAGAGCAACGCCGCCTGTTGGTATCTCGCCGAAGGCAGCGCGCTGCTTCCAGAGGACCGGTGGCAGCGGGCCGACATGCTGCGCTGGATGTTCTTCGAGCAGTACAATCATGAGCCCAACATCGCGACGCTGCGCTTCTGGCTCGCTTTCGTCGGCGAGGCGCACCTCACCGAGCAGCAGAAGGCGCAGATTCCGGCCAAGCGGATCGCCGGCGAGGATGCGCTGGCGCTGATGGACCGGCACCTCGCGGAACGCGACTGGTTCGTCGGCGACAGCGCCACCCTGGCCGACGTTTCGCTCTATGCCTACACCCATGTCGCCGAAGCCGGCGGCTTTCGCCTGCGCGACCGTCCCTACGTTTGCGCATGGCTGGAGCGGGTCGCGCAGTTGCCCGGCTCCGTCGCCATGGTCTGACCCCGAACGGTCACAGTGTCGCGGAACAGTCCGCAAACTGAGAATCCCCTGTAACATTTGGCCGTCATTGGATGTGCCCGGACAGCCGAAAGGGGTTCGGACATCATGCTGAAGACATTCGAAGACAGGCCAGTCGGCAACAACGGCGGAATCTCCGCATTCCCGGGGCACAAGCTCGCACCGCTGCGGATTCCCGAGCCGACCCTCGAGGGGCGCCGCCGCTTCCGCACGATCTGGATCAGCGACGTGCATCTCGGCACCAAGGGCTGCAACGCAGCGATGCTGATCGACTTCCTCGACAATACCGACAGCGAGACGATGTACCTCGTCGGCGACATCATCGACGGCTGGAGGCTGAGGAAGAGGCTCTATTGGCCGGCCGAGCACAACGACATCGTCTGGCGCGTGCTCAAGCGGGCCAAGCGCGGGACGCGCATCGTCTATGTGCCCGGCAATCACGACGAGATGTTCCGCCAGTTCGCGGGCATGAATTTCGGCGGGGTCGAGATCGAACGCGCAGCGATCCACCATACGGCCGACGGCCGCCGCTTGCTGGTGATGCACGGCGACGAATTCGACGCGGTCATGCTGGCGCACCGCTGGCTCGCCTTCGTCGGCGACGCCGCCTACACCGTGCTGATGGGCCTCAACCGCTGGGTCAACGCGGTCCGCAACCGCTTCAACCTGTCCTACTGGTCGCTCAGCAAGATGGCCAAACACAAGGTCAAGAACGCGGTCGAGTTCATCTCGCAGTACGAGGAGCTGGTCGCCCGCGCCGCCGCAGCGCGCGGCGTCGACGGGGTGGTCTGCGGCCATATCCACACCGCCGAGACTCGCGAGTTCGACGGCATCGAATACTATAATGACGGCGACTGGGTCGAAGGCTGCACGGCTCTGGTCGAGCATTTCGACGGCCGGATGGAAATCCTCCACTGGCCCGAGGAGATCGCCCGCCGCGAAGCCCAAGAAGCCGCGGTGGCGGAACTGACCATCGCGGCGGCGGCGTGACATGCGGATTGCTCTGGTCACCGATGCCTGGGTGCCGCAGGTCAACGGCGTGGTGCGCACGCTGACCGCCACGGTCGGCGAACTGACCCGGCGCGGCCATACCGTGGCGGTCATCGCTCCCGACCAGTTCCGTACCGTGCCGTGCCCGACTTATCCCGAGATCCGCCTCGCCATTGCCGGGGCCCGAGAAGTGGGTCTGCGGCTGCAGCGATTCGCGCCCGATGCGGTGCATATCGCCACCGAAGGGCCGCTGGGCCGCGCCGCGCGGCGCAGCTGCCTCGACGCGGGCCGCCCCTTCACCACCGCGTTCCACACCCAGTTCCCCGACTACATCGCCAGGCGCAGCGGCCTGCCGGCAGGGCTGTTCTGGCCCTATTTCCGCCGCTTTCACGCACACTCTTCCGGGGTCATGGTCGCCACCCAATCGGTGCGCGAGCAGCTGCGCGAACAAGGCATCGGCAATCTGCGGCCGTGGACCCGGGGGGTCGATCTCGCCACTTTCCATCCCGAGATCGCGCCGCCAGGCCGCTTCTTCGGCCTGCCGCGGCCAATCCAGGTCTATGTCGGCCGCATCGCGCCGGAAAAGAACATCGCGGCCTTTCTTGCCAGCAAGCATCCCGGATCGAAGGTCGTGGTCGGCGACGGGCCTGCGCTCGAACGGCTGCGAGACGCCTGGCCCGAGGTTCATTTTCTCGGGCGCAAGTCGGGCGCCGACCTCGCCGCCTGCTATGCCGGGGCCGACGTGTTCGTGTTCCCGAGCCGGACCGACACCTTCGGTCTGGTGATGATCGAGGCGCTGGCCTGCGGCACGCCGGTAGCCGCCTATCCCGTCTGCGGGCCGCGCGACGTGCTCGATGCGCGCTCGGGCGCGATGGCGGAGCGGCTCGAAGACGCGATCGCCGGGGCGCTTGCGCTCGACCGCTCGGACTGTCTCGCCCGGGCGCGCGGCTTCACCTGGCAGGCGAGCACCGACCAGTTCCTCGCCGCGCTCGAACCGCTTCCGGCCGATCCGGCGGGCGACACGGCGCCTTCCTGCGGAGAATCCTTGCCGCGCGCCGCCTGATGGCCTACATCGTCTCCACGTCAGGCCGTCCCGAGAGGGGCGGCCCTTGCATTTCTACCGGAGAGATATCGTGGCCCAGCCCACCCCCCTCATGCCGCACGCGACCGCTTCCTGGCTGGTCGACAACACCTCGCTCAGCTTCGAGCAGATCGCCGAATTCTGCGGGCTGCACATCCTCGAAGTCCAGGCCATGGCCGACGACCTCGCCAGCTCCAAGTACACCGGGCGCGATCCCGTTCATTCGGGCGAATTGACGCACGGGGAAATCGAGCGCGGCCAGGCCGACCCGAACTATTCGCTCAAGATGCAGCGTGCGCCGGTCGACGTCAGCCGCACCAAGGGCCCCCGCTACACGCCGGTGTCCAAGCGGCAGGATAAGCCCGACGGCATCGCCTGGATCATTCGCAACCACCCCGAGATTTCCGACGCGCAGATCGGCCGGCTGATCGGCACCACGCGCAACACGATCAACGCCATCCGCGAGCGCACGCACTGGAACATCCAGAACATCCAGCCGAAGGATCCGGTTACGCTCGGCCTGTGTTCGCAGCGCGAGCTGGATGCGGCGGTGGCGAAGGCGGCCAAGCGCGCACCCCAGCCCGAGCCCAGCGAGGAAGAGGAGACGGTCGCGGTCGATCGCCGCGACGACCGCGAGAAGCTGATCGAGGAACTGCGCGCCGAGCGCGACGCCTCGGCCAAGGCGGCGGTCGAAGCGGCCCAGGAGGCGGAAGCGGAGGCTTGGCTCGAGGCCAAGCGCGCCGCGGAAGAAAGCGGATCGCCCGCCTGAGCCGTTCGATAGACGCGCAAAGAAAAGGGCCGCTCCCGCGAGGGAGCGGCTCTTTTCTTTGCGCCGAAGCGCCCGGCCCTTAGCCGGCGAGCGTCAGGCGCGGCTCTTCGCCATCGTCCTTCGCGGACTTGGTTTGCGCCGGTTCGGCCGCACGCTGGGCGCGGCGTTCGCTGTGGGCGAAGCGGCCTTCGACCGCGGCCCCCTGTTCGATGGTCAGCGCGTCGTAATTCACATCGCCTTCGATCCGCGCGGACTTCAGCACGACCAGCTCCTTGGCTTCGATCGTGCCCTTGACCGTCCCCGCGAGGCGGGCGCTGTCGGCCTTGATCGCGCCCTCGATCGTGCTGCCTTCGCCCTGGACCAGCGATGCGCAGGCGATGTCGCCTTCGATCCGGCCATCGACGTGGAGGTCGGCGCTGGCCGAGATATCGCCCTTGATGACGACGTCGGGACCGATGACGGAAAAGGTCGAGCCGCTAGCCATTGGCCGCGGTGTCCTTTGCGGCGATGGTTCCGCGGGCTTCTTCGAGAACATGGGGTGCTGACTCCAGGAAAGGCCGGGGGTTGACCGCGCGGCCATTGATGCGGACCTCGAAGTGGAGGTGCGGGCCGGTCGAGCGGCCGGTGCTGCCGATCAAGCCGATCACGTCGCCGGCATCGACCCGGGTGCCCTTCTTGGTCTTGAAACCCGACATATGGGCATAACGGGTGAGCAGGCCATTGCCGTGGCGGATTTCGACCACGTTGCCGTAACCCCTGATCTGCCCGACGAAGCTGACCACGCCGTCCGCCGCCGCATGGATCGGGGTGCCGCGAGGGCCGCGGAAATCGAGGCCGGCATGCATCGCCGCGCCGCCGGTGAACGGGTCGCGGCGATAGCCGAAGCCCGATGAGATCTGGTTGAAGTCGGCCGGCATGACCTGCGGGATGCCGTCGAGCCCACGTTCGAGCGCATCCATGCGCGACAGGCTGGCGCCGAGACGGGCGAAGCGCGGATCGAGCGAACCGTCGCGACTGGTCGAGAGCTTCAGCAGCGGACCGCCCTGTGCGGTGCGGGTCGCGGCGAGCATCCGGCGCGGATCGAGCCCGAGCCGGCGAATCGCCTTTTCCGCGGCGGCCGAACGGCGATCGGCGTAGCGGGTCAGGTTTTCGACGAAAGCCAGCTGGCGCGCCTCGAGCCGGGCCAGTGCAGTGGCTTCGGGCAGCGCGGCGCTGACCTTGGCGATGGTCTTTTGCGTTTCGTCCTTGCTGTCGGAAACGGTTTCATCGGGCTTCACGTCGTCGGGAAGCATCGGCAGGACGTTTTCGATGAAATCCTGCCGCCGCGTGAGGTCGTCCGCCACCTTGTCGAGGTCGTCGCGGTATTCGGCGACGCGGCTCTCGGCGGTGGCCACTTTGGCCTCGCGGTTGATCAAGAGGCTGCGCTGCGACTGGGCCTGGTATTGCAGGACGCCCATCACGGCCATCGAGCCGCCCCATACCGCGACCGCGGCCAGGGCGCCGCCGGCAGCGACCATCTGCACCTTCGATGTCAGGGTAACAAAGCGGACCTGCCCCCGCGATCGCATGAAAAATTCGCGATCCGGAAACCAGCCCCGCAGACGGTCCCGTATTCCGTCAGCGGTAGATTTGTTCAAGTTCTCGACCCCAGTCCCGTTTTCTTGTTGGGGCGGGCCTATCAATGCAATTGTTAATAGCAAAATCGGCCCGAGCGACTCGGGGGCGAGGCGAGCGGGATTCGGGACGAGTCGTTGCGCCCTGATGAAAAATGCGACGAATCGCGGGAACCTTCGTCCAATCGGGCGATTCGCCCGCCCCGCCGACCCGCTTTGGCAGTTGGCCCCTGACACGGCGGCCTGGCGATGATAAGGCGCGCGCCATGTCGACACAATTAGACCACGCCACCGATCACACCGCCCTCGTCGCCGATCTTGCCCGGGCGGGACGCGCAGCACAGCGCGTCCTGGCGCGCATGGACGATGCCGCGAAGGCTGCGGCCTTGCGCTCGGCCGCCGCGGCGCTCCGCCGTCATTCCGGAGAAATCCTCGAAGCCAACGCGCGCGACATCGCCGCTGGCGAGGCGCGAGACCTGGCGCCGGCCATGCTCGACCGGCTGCGGCTCGACGCGGACCGGCTCGAGGGAATCGCCGCCGCAGTCGAAGCGGTCGCAGCCTTGCCCGATCCCGTCGGCGAGCAGATTTCCCACAGCACGGCGCCGAGCGGGCTCGACCTCGTGCGGGTGCGCATCCCCATCGGCCTGATCGGGATCATCTACGAAAGCCGCCCCAACGTCACCGCCGACGCCGCTGCGCTGTGCGTGCGCGCCGGCAATGCCGTGATGCTGCGCGGCGGTTCCGAGGCGGTCAATTCGAACCGCGCGATCCACGCGGCGCTGGCCGAAGGTTTGTCCGAAGCAGGGGTTCCTGCAGAAGCGGTGCAGTTGCTGCCGACGCAGGACCGCGCCGCGGTCGGCGCCATGCTCAAGGCCGCGGGCCTGATCGACATGATCGTTCCGCGCGGCGGCAAGGGGCTGGTCGAGCGCGTGCAGAACGACGCGCGCGTGCCGGTGCTCGCCCACCTCGACGGCATCTGCCACACCTACATCCATTCCGCCGCCGATCCGAAGATGGCGCGTGAGATCGCTCTCAACGCCAAAATGCGCCGCACCGGCATCTGCGGGGCGATGGAAACGCTTCTGCTCGACGCGAATTTTCCGGCCTCGTCCGAGGTTGTCGGCGCGCTGCTCGACGACGGCTGCGAATTGCGCGGCGATTCGCGCGCCCAGTCGCTCGACCCGCGGATCAAGCCGGCCAGCGCCAACGACTGGGACACCGAATACCTCGATGCGGTGCTGGCCGTCGCGGTGGTCGACGGGCTCGACGCGGCGCTCGAGCACATCGCCCGACACAGTTCGGGGCACACCGACGCCATCGTCACCGCCGACGACGCGGCGGCCGAGCGCTTCCTCGCCGAGGTCGACAGCGCCATCGTCATGGTCAACGCCAGCAGCCAGTTCGCCGATGGCGGGGAATTCGGACTGGGGGCGGAAATCGGCATCGCCACCGGGCGGCTCCACGCCCGCGGCCCGGTCGCGCTCGAAGGGCTGACGACCTACAAGTGGCAGGTTCGCGGCAGCGGGCAAACGCGCCCTTGATGTTCTTTCCCCGGCACCCGTAAAAGCGGGGCCAAGGGAGAATTCGCATGCGCTACAATCGCCTCGGCAAGTCCGGCCTCGTCGTCTCGGAACTCTGCCTCGGGGCGATGACCTTCGGCAATCGCCCGAGCGCCTTCTTCCAGCACGACCTCGACCAGGCGGGATCGACCGCGTTGGTCAAACAGGCGCTCGATGCCGGGATCAACTTCATCGACACCGCCAACGTCTATTCCGCCGGCCAGTCGGAGGAATTCCTGGGCCGGGCGCTGAGGGACCTCGCCGTGCCCCGCGACCGGGTGGTCATCGCCACCAAGGGCATGGGTCCGATGGGCGATGGACCGAACGATGCGGGATATTCGCGCTACCATCTGCTGCATCAGGTCGACGCCAGCCTGAAGCGGCTGCAGCTCGACCATGTCGACCTCTACCAGATCCACGGCTGGGACCCGCACACCCCGATGGAAGAGGGCCTGCGCGCGCTGGAGGACATCGTCCGTTCGGGCCGCGCGCGCTACGTCGGCGTGTCGAACTGGGCGGCGTGGCAGATCGCCAAGGCGCTCGGTATCCAGGACAAGATGGGGTGGGACAAATACGTCTCGCTGCAGGCGTTCTACGCCGTCTCGAGCCGCGATCTCGAACGCGAGCTGGTGCCGCTGCTGACGAGCGAAGGGCTTGGCCTGATGGTGTGGAGCCCGCTCGCCGGCGGCTTGCTGTCGGGCAAGTATGCCCGCGACGAGCAGGGCAACGTCAGCGGCGAGGGGCGCCGCGCCAAGCTCGACTTCCCGCGTGTCGACAAGGAGACCAGCTTCGCCGCGGTCGATGCGATGCAGCCGATGGCCGAGGCGCGGGGCGTCTCGGTCGCCGCCGTCGCGCTCGCCTGGTTGCTGCACCGTCCGGCGGTCTCCTCGGTCATCGTCGGGGTCAAGCGCGCCGAGCAGCTCGCCCAGAACCTCGCCGCGAGCGACATCGAACTCACCAGCGAGGAACTGGCCACGCTCGAACCGATCGGCGCGCTCGAGCCCGAATACCCCGGCTGGGCCATCGCCGCGCAGAGCCAGAGGCACGGCTTCCGCATTTCGCCGCGCCGGCGGAGCGAATGAGCGGCCCGACGCTTGTCGGGCCGCCGCGCGCCCCCAGATAGCGGGCCCCGATCGCTCAACAGAGGACCTCCCCACATGCGCTATAACAATCTCGGCAACACCGGCCTGTTCGTTTCCGAACTGTGCCTGGGCACCATGACCTTCGGCGGCGCGGGGATGTGGACCGCGATCGCCGATGTCGAGCAGGACGGGGCGACTGCGCTGGTCAAGCAGGCTCTGGATGCCGGGGTCAATTTCCTCGACACCGCCAACGTCTACTCGAACGGGCTGTCGGAGAAGATGACCGGGCAGGCGCTCAAGGATATCGGCGTCACCCGTTCCGAGGTGATCGTCGCCACCAAGGCGCTCGGGCCGATGGGCGAGGGGGTCAACGACCGCGGCGCCTCGCGCCACCACCTGCTGGCGCAGATCGACGCCAGTCTCGATCGGCTCGGGCTCGATTACGTCGATCTCTACCAGATCCACGGCTGGGACCCGGCGACCCCGATCGAGGAGACGCTGCGCGGGCTCGACGCGATCGTGAAGTCGGGCCGGGCGCGCTATGTCGGGGTCAGCAACTGGGCCGCCTGGCAGATCATGAAGTCGCTCGGCATTTCCGAGCTCAAGAACCTCGAGACGTTCGTCTCGCTGCAGGCCTATTACTCGCTCGCCGGGCGCGATCTCGAGCGGGAAATCGTGCCGTTGCTGGAAAGCGAGAGAATGGGGCTGATGGTGTGGAGTCCGCTCGCCGGCGGCTTCCTGTCGGGCAAGTATACGCGCGACAGCGAGGGCGAAGGCCGGCGGGCGAACTTCGATTTTCCGCCTGTCGACAAGGACAAGGGATTCGACGTGATCGACGTGATGCGCGACGTGGCAAAGGCGCGCGGCTGCACGGTGGCGCAGGTCGCGCTGGCATGGCTGCTCAAGCAGCCGGCCGTCTCGACCGTTATCGTCGGCGCCAAGCGGGCCGACCAGCTCGAAGACAATCTCGGCTCGGTCGATGTCGACCTGACCGAGGAGGACATGAGCAAGCTCAACGCGGCGAGCGCGCTGGCACCCGAATATCCCGGCTGGATGCTCGAACGGCAGGGCACTTATCGCAGCGGCGGCAAGGCGCGCGAAAGCTCCAGCTCGTAATGGCCGGCGGCCCGCTGACCGGCCTGCTCGGCGGGAGCTTCAACCCGGCCCACGGCGGGCACCGGCGAATTTCGCTGTTCGCCATCGATGCCCTGGGGCTCGATGACGTCTGGTGGCTGGTTTCGCCAGGCAATCCGCTCAAGCCGCGCAAGGACATCGGCCCGCTCGCCGCTCGCGTGCGTTCGGCCCGGGCGCAGGCGCGACGGGCGCCGATCAGGGTGACCGCTATCGAGCGCGAATTCGGCACGCGCTTTACCGTCGACACGCTTCGCGCGCTCAAGCGACGCTATCCGAAACGCCGTTTCTTGTGGCTGATGGGGTCCGACAATCTCGCCCAATTCCACCGGTGGAAGGACTGGCGCGCCATAGCGAGGACGATGCCGATTGCGGTCATCGCTCGTCCGGGGTATGATGCCGAGGCTTTCGCGAGCCCCGCGATGGCCTGGCTGCGGCGCTACCGGTTGCCCGCGGCCGGATTGAAAAACCGGATGGAATGGAGCGCCCCGGCGCTGATAGTACTGCGTTTCGATCCCGATCCGCGTTCGGCGACCAGGCTTCGCCAGTCGGATCCCGATTGGGCCAAGAGGTTTTCCGGCCCGGCGCCGCGCGATGCGGTTACGCATAGTCTCATATCCGATTCTTCCGGACCGGCTGCCACATGAGGCAAGCCGCGCCCGGGCCGGCCATTCCCCGATCCAGGAGCATACACTGCTGCAATGACACCTGCGCAGGTCGCGCCGGCCGCTGCCGGCATTGCCAACCCCGTCCGCATGCCTGCTGACGAATTGCTCAATTCGGTTCTCGAAAGTCTCGAGGACGACCAGGCACAGGACATCGTGACCATCCCTCTCGAGGGAAAGTCCAGCATCGCCGACTACATGATCGTGGCTTCGGGGCGCTCGACGCGCCAGGTCGCGGCTATCGCCACGAAACTGGCCGAGCGTCTTAAGAAGGCCGGGCAGGGCTCCCCGCGCATCGAGGGTCTTCCCGCCGCCGACTGGGTGCTGATCGACGCCGGCGACGTGGTCGTTCACTTGTTCCGCCCCGAAGTGCGCAGCTTCTACAACCTCGAGAGGATGTGGGGCTTCGGAGAGGACGGCGCCGCGCTGGCCGGCAACGCCTAGTTTCTTCGCGCGCGCCCATCCGGGCGCGCGTCCTCGATGCGGATCCCGCCGCTTTGCTGCGGGGCACCGGCGGGCGGCCTTGCGGTCGGCTCGTCGCCGAACGAACCGGCGCTAGGGGAAGCCTCGGCCTTCCCCGTTGCGGCATCGAGGCACGAACGCGCGCCCGCAGCGAAGCCGAGCCGAGCCGCGAGTAACGCCAAAGGCCGGATGGCCCCGCCGGCGTTTCAGGCTAAGAGAACACAATGCTCCTCCATGTCATCGCCCGCGGCAAGATTGCCCGTACGCCCGAGGCCGAACTCGTGGCGCGTTACGAGAAGCGGCTGACCTGGCCGGTCAAGCTGACCGAACTGCCGGAGACCGGCGGGCGCGTCGCGGAGCCGCAAGCGCCATTTCGCACTGTCCTGCTCGACGAGAAGGGCCGGGACCTGTCTTCCGAGCAGCTTGCCGGACAACTGGAAAAATGGCGGGACGGAGGGATCCGCGAATGCCGCTTCGTGCTCGGTGCGGCCGACGGCCATTCGGATGCGGAGCGCGCAGAGGCCGATCTGTTGCTCGCCTTCGGGTCGGCCACCTGGCCGCACCTGCTGGCCCGGGCGATGCTGCTCGAGCAGCTCTTTCGCGCCACCTCGATCCTTGCCGGCCATCCCTATCATCGGGCAGGGTAGCCGGCGATGACGCGTGCGGTCTTGATCCTGGCCCTTGTCTCGGCTGCCGTACTCGGTGCGGCGGCCTACGGCGCTACGCCGCTGTTCGACGATCCGGGCGAGACGCGCGAAGCGCTGCGCCAGGCGCTGACCGAACGAAAACTGGCGGAGGAACGCAGCAAACGGCTCGAGGCGGAGGCGGCGCGCGCAACACAGGCCGCCGACAAGACCCGCCGCGAGGCCGCCGCACTGGCCGCGCGCGTCCAGCAAGCCGAGGCCGGGATCGCCGCCGCCGAAGCGCGGATCAAGCTGGTCGACCGCGAACGCGCTGCGCTGCGCGAGGAACTCGGCCACCAGCAAGGGCCGCTGGTCAGGCTGACCGCGGCCTTGCAGCAGTTTTCGCGCCGTCCCGCGGCGCTCGCGATCCTGCGGCCCGGTTCGGTGCGCGACATCGTCTATACTCGGGCCCTGCTGTCGAGCGCCGTCCCCACGGTGCAGCGGCAGACGGCTGGCCTGCGCGCCCGGCTCGCGCGCAGCCGCGCGCTGCGCCAGCAGGCGGTCCAGGCCGCCGCGGTCTTGCGCAGCGAACAGGAGAACTACGATACGCGCCGCGCGGAGCTCGCTGCGCTGGAAACGCGCCAGCGGCTCGCCTCGCGCGAGGCTGGCGGAAACGCCGCGCGCGAGGCGGAGCGCGCTCTGGCGCTGGCCGAGCAGGCCCGCGATCTCGACAGCCTCGTCGGCCAACTCGACATGGCGGGCGACCTCCGCCGCCGTCTCGCCGCCTTGCCGGGCCCGGTGTTGCGTCCGCCCGCGCCGGAGCTGGCGCGCAACGATGCCGTGCCCGAGCCCGCCGCTGCGTCCCGCGATGCAGCCACCGGGAGCCCGCCATCGCCCTATTACCTTCCTGTCACCGGTCGCACTGTCAGCGGCTTCGGCGCGCCCTCGCCGGCGGGGCCGAGCAGCGCGCTGACGCTGGCTCCCCGCGCCGGGGCGCAGGTCGTCTCACCGGCCGCCGGGCGCGTTGTCTTTGCCGGTCCCTATCGCGGCTATGGCCGAATCGTGATCATCGAGCACGACGGCGGCTGGACCAGCCTGGTGACCGGGCTCGCGCGGATCGATGTCGAAGTTGGGGCCACACTCGTAGGTGGGGCTCCGCTGGGCGTCGCCGGACCGGGCCGCCCGACCATCGCGCTCGAACTGCGCCGCGGCGGCGAGCCGGTCAATCCGCTGCAATTTGTCGGCTGAGGACGTGCCGCCCGCAAACCCGGCCGACGCCTCATCTGGCATTAACCGGCGGTGCGCGATACAAGCTGCGCCAACACCCACGAGGACCGGCTGATGAAATTCGTTCCCCACTTGCGCGCTGCCGCCCTGCTGACCGCAGTTGCCCTGCTGCCTGCCACCACCGCCGGCTATGCCCAGGTCGACAGTGCGCTCTCGCCGGAGTTCGCCAAGTTCTTTGCCACGTACCAGCGGATCAAGACCAGCTATGTCGAGCCGGTCGACGACAAAGTGCTGATCAAGGGCGCGATCGACGGCATGCTTGCGGCGCTCGATCCGCATTCGGCCTATCTCGAGGGCGCCAGCTTCGAACGCCTGACGACGATGATCGACGGCAACTACCAGGGCCTCGGCATTTCGGTGCAGATGGATGAGGGTGCGGTGAAGGTGGTCTCCCCGTTCAAGGGCAGTCCGGCGGACAAGGCCGGCATCAAGGCGGGCGATTTCATCACTCACATCGACGGCAAGCTCATCTACGGCCTCGAACTCGACGATGCGGTCGAGCAGATGCGCGGACCGGCCGGCTCCACGGTACGGCTGTCGGTGGTGCGCGCGGGCCGCGACGCACCGTTCGATGTGACGGTAACCCGCGGCGTGATCGAGCTCGAGCCCGTGACCTCCGATTTGAAGGCCGGCAACATCGGCTACATCAGCGTCAACGAGTTCAGCCGCGATGTCGGCAACGACGTCAACAACGCGCTGCGCGCGCTGCGCCAGCAGGCTGCGGGGCGGCTCGGCGGCCTGGTTCTCGACCTGCGGCGCAATCCCGGCGGCTCGCTCGACGAGGCGGTCGCGCTGAGCGATCTGTTCCTCGACAAGGGCGCCATCGTTTCGCAGCGCGGCCGCACGCGGCGCGACACCGTCTATTACGACGCCGAATCGGTGTTTCGCGGCGACGCTGCCGCCGGTATCCCGATTATCGTCCTGATCGACGCCGGCACCGCCTCCGCCAGCGAGATCGTCGCCGGCGCGCTGCAGGACCAGCACCGCGCGCTGATCATGGGAGAGCGCAGCTTCGGCAAGGGCAGCGTGCAGTCGTTGCTGCCGCTGAGCCGCGACAGCGCGCTCAAGCTGACCACGGCGCGATACTACACGCCATCGGGCCGCTCGGTGCAGGAGGGCGGGATCGAACCCGACATTCGCGTACCGCAACTGTCCGATCCCGACGCCGCGCTGCGCGCCAAGTATTCCTACCGCGAGAGCGACCTCAAGCGCCACCTCGTCAACGAGGCCGGTCTCGACGACAAGGCGCTGGAAAGCGATACCAAGCAGGATCCCCGCTTTACCGCGACCGCCGCCGAGCTTGAGAAGGAGGGCGTGGAGGACTTCCAGCTCGACTATGCGATCAAGACGCTGAAGCGCACTGCCGGCGTCACGACGGCGCATCGCTGAGCTAAAGGCCGATGCTGTCCCCTTCCGACCGGCTTGCACAGCGCCTTGCGTTCGGCATACCGCTGCTGCTTCTGGGCGGAGCCTACCTCGGCCAGTACGGCTTCGGGCTCTACCCTTGCGAGATGTGCTGGTGGCAGCGCTGGCCGCACTTCGCGGCCTTTGCGCTCGCCGCGCTATCGCTGTTCCTCCCGTACAAGCGCGTGTGGATCGCGCTCGCCGCTGGAGGAATACTTACCTCGGGCCTGATTGGCGCCTACCACGCCGGGGTTGAATACGACTGGTGGGAGGGGCTGACCGCTTGCAGCAATACCGCCGCAGCGCGCGGTGGAAACGCGATGGAGGCGATCCTCAATGCCCCGCTCGTGCGCTGCGACGAGGTGCAGTGGTCGCTGCTCGGCATCTCGCTGGCGGGCTATAACTTCCTCATTTCGACCGCTTCGGCGATCGCGATCTTCGCTTTGCTGGGAAGGAAATCCGCATGACCGATCGCGCCGCGATGATTCGCGTCGATCAGGCCGGAGAATACGGGGCCACCCGCATCTACGCCGGGCAACTGGCGGTCATGGGCGATCGGGGGCCGGATTCGGCCGAGATTCGCGCCATGGCCGAACAGGAAGCGGTACACCTCGCGAAATTTAACGCGCTGATGGCCCGGCGCGGCACCCGTCCGACCGCGCTGCAACCGTTCTGGGCCGTCGCCGGCTATGCGCTGGGCGCAGCGACGGCACTTATCGGTCCCGAAGCGGCGATGGCCTGCACCGCGGCGATCGAGGAAGAGATCGACCGGCACTATACGCGCCAGCTCGACGAGCTCGAGGGGGCTGAGGGAACCGACGATCACGATCCGGAACTGGCCGGAATGATCGCCGATTTCCGCGCCGACGAACAGACGCACCGCGAGACGGCGCTTGCTGCGGGGGCCGAGCGCGCGCCGGGCTATCCGCTGCTCTCGGCAGCGATCCGCTTCGGCTGCCGCGCGGCGATCCGCCTGTCCGAGAAGATTTGACGCGGAACAAGGCCCTCGCGGGGGCGCTTTCTATAGCGGGACTGGCGTGCATCGGCGTGCCGCTTCATATGCAGTTCACGCCGCGCCGTGCTCAATGCCGCCCGCTTGCTTGAAGGAATACCGACGATGAAAGCCCTGACCGTTCTCGCCGCGCTGGCTGCCGCAAGCGCCTTCGCTTCCGTTCCCGCCGCCGCGCAGGACAATGACGGCGAGAAGATCAACCAGCTGATCATCTACGGCGACGACGAATGCCCCGTGTCGACGGGCGACGAGATCACCGTCTGCGCCCGCCTCGACGAGAGCGAACGCTATCGCATTCCGCCCGACCTCAGGCAGAGCGACAGTCCCGAAGACGTGCCATGGACCAATCGCGTCAAGTCCTTCGAAGCGGTGGGCGACTTCGGCCCGTTGTCGTGTTCGACGGTCGGGCTCGGCAGCGAGCTTGGCTGCACCGCGAAAATGATCGAGGCGGCCTACGAGGAAAAGAAGCACGGCAATTCGGTCAAGATGGCCGAGCTGGTCGCCAAGGCGCGCGAGGAGCGCCTCTCGACGATCGACGAGGAGGCCGCGGCGACGCAGGCCCGGGTCGAACAGATCGAGAAGGAATATGAGGCGCGGCTGAAGCGCGAGGACGAAGCCGCCGCTGCCGCCGGCGCCGACAACGCGGTCAACCCCGACAACAACGCCGACCTAGCCAAGCCGCCGGCCGAGTGAATGCGTTTAGCCCCTGTCGTGGTCAGTTGCGTCCGATGCTCACGTAGGTGAAGCCCGCCGAACGCACGTCGTCTGGACGGTAGATGTTGCGCAAGTCGACGAGCAGGGGGGCCCTGGCCAGGTCCTTCACCCGCTTGAGGTCGAGCGCGCGGAAGGCGTCCCACTCGGTGACGATGACCACCGCGTCGGCGCCCTCGATCGCTTCATAGCTGCTCTGCGCCATTTCGACCTGTGGCATCAGCGGCTTTGCCAGCTCCATGCCCTCGGGATCGTAGGCCTTTACTGTTACCCCGGCATCTATGAGGGTCTGTGCCACTGCGATGGCCGGCGAATCGCGCATGTCGTCGGTGTTCGGCTTGAAGGTCAGGCCCAGCAGCGCGACCTGCTTGCCGCGCGCCGCTTCCATCCCGCCGAGCGCCTCGACCACCTTGCGACCCATGGCCCGCTTGCGGCTCTCGTTGGCCTTCACCACCGCCTCGACGATGCGCACCGGGCTGTCGTAGTCCTCCGCGGTCTTGAGCAGCGCGAGCGTGTCCTTGGGAAAGCACGAGCCGCCGTAGCCCGGGCCGGCGTGGAGAAACTTCGGCCCGATGCGGTTGTCCATGCCGATACCGCGTGAGACGTCCTGCACGTTGGCTCCGACCTTCTCGCACAGGTCGGCCATCTCGTTGATGAAGGTGATCTTGGTCGCGAGGAAGGCATTGGCGGCGTACTTTATGAGTTCCGAGCTGCGACGGCTGACGAAAAGGATCGGAGATTCGTTCAGAAACAGCGGCCGATAGACCTCGCGCATGGTTTCTCGAGCGAAATCGTCCTCGGCGCCGATGACGATCCGGTCGGGCCGCTTGAAGTCGCCGATCGCCGCGCCTTCGCGCAGGAATTCGGGGTTGGAGACGACCGATACGCGGTGCTTGCAGCCGCTGGCGGCGATAATTCGCTCGACCTCGTCGCCCGTGCCGACGGGGACCGTCGACTTGGTGACGACGACGGCATCGTTACCCAGCGTCTCGCCGATTTCCTGCGCTACGGCGTACACGAACGAAAGGTCGGCATGTCCATCACCTCGCCGGCTCGGGGTGCCGACAGCGATGAAGATGGCGGCCGCGCCGTGGATTGCTTCGGCGAGGTCGGTGGTGAACGTCAGACGTCCCGAGTTCACGTTCGCTTCGACCAAGCTGTCGAGCCCGGGCTCGTAGATCGGCATCACGCCTTCGCGAAGACGATCGATCTTCGACTGGTCCTTGTCGATGCAGACCACATCGTGCCCAAAATCGGCGAAACAGGCGCCGGACACGAGGCCGACGTAGCCGGAGCCAACCATTGCGATCTTCATGAAATTCCGTCCGTTTAGCGCCAGGAGCTCGCTCACCCGCAGTTGCGCGAGAGAAGTTGGTGTGCGCTATCGTCAAACGATGTCTGAAGCAATTCCCGCCCGAGCGGGCAAAGTAAGCGCGCGATTAACCGAATTGGGCTAAGGGCGGCTGGATGAGCGGCCGCAAACGCACCCTTACTGTCTTTGGCACCCGGCCTGAGGCGATCAAGCTATTCCCGCTGGTCCACGCGCTCGAGGCAGATAGGCGCTTCGACAGCCGCGTCTGCGTCAGCGCGCAGCACCGCGGAATGCTCGACCAGGTGCTGCAGATCGCGGGGATCGCGCCCGATCATGACCTCGACTTGATGCAGCCCGACCAGACCCTCGACGGGCTCACCGCGGCGCTGCTCATCGGCCTTGGCCGGGTGATGGATGAAGAGCGGCCCGACTGGGTCGTTGTGCAGGGCGACACCGCCACCGCGATGGCCGGGGCGCTCGCCGCCTACTACCGCAAGATTCCTGTGTGCCACGTCGAGGCGGGGCTGAGGAGCGGCAACATCCATCATCCCTGGCCCGAGGAGGTGAACCGCAAGATCATCGGCACGATCGCCGCGCTGCATTGCGCGCCGACGGAGACTTCGGCGGCGGCGCTGCGGCGCGAGAATGTCGATCCCGCGACCATCCACGTCACCGGCAATACGGTGATCGACGCGCTCCACTGGATCGTTGTGCGGGTCGAGGCCGATCCGGGGCTCGCCGCAGGCCTGGCCGATATCGAGGCGCGATTTGCCGGCAAGCGCATCATCGGGGTCACCAGCCACCGCCGTGAGAACTTCGGCGAAGGAATGGAGGGAATCGCCGGGGCCATCCGCCGCCTCGCCGCACGCGGCGATGTGGCGCTGGTCTTGCCGGTCCATCTCAACCCCAACGTGCGCAAGGTGATGAATGAGCGGCTCGCCGATTTGGACAACGTCGCCCTGATCGAACCGCTCGACTATCCGCACTTCGCGCGGCTGATCGCGATCTCGACCCTGATGCTGACCGACAGCGGCGGCGTTCAAGAGGAGGCGCCCGCGCTCGGCAAGCCGGTGCTGGTCATGCGCGAGACGACAGAGCGGCCCGAAGGGGTCGAGGCGGGAACGGCGAAGCTCGTCGGCACCGATGCCGACCGCATCGTGGCGGAGGCCGAGCGCCTGCTCGACGACGAAGCCGCCTACACGGCCATGGCGCGGGCCCACAACCCCTTCGGAGACGGGCGAAGCGCGGCCCGGATCGCCGATCTGCTCGCGAGCTGATCAGCCAAGGCCGTGATAGGCCCTGAACCACTCCACAAAGCGCGGGAAACCTACTTCGACAGGCGTTGTGGGGGCGAAGCCGAGGTCGGCCTGGATCGCGTCGATATCGGCGTAGGTTTGCGTCACGTCGCCCGGCTGCATCGGCTGCATGTCGAGAACCGCCTTGCGGCCGCAGGCCTTCTCAATCACGCCGATGACGTCGAGCAGTTGCTCGGGACGATTGTTGCCTATGTTGTAGATCGCGTGCGGG
The DNA here is from genome assembly GCF_030657335.1 of Croceibacterium aestuarii. Taxonomy (NCBI): domain Bacteria; kingdom Pseudomonadati; phylum Pseudomonadota; class Alphaproteobacteria; order Sphingomonadales; family Erythrobacteraceae; genus Croceibacterium; species Croceibacterium aestuarii. Next base: position 611,541 of record NZ_CP131039.1, on the reverse strand, counting down.
GCGAGGCTGCCGCCGGGCTTCTCGCTGCCGTCGTCGGCCGGGGCGTGATCGAGGCTGGCGACGACCCCGCTGACGATGTCATCGATATAGGTGAAGTCGCGCCGCATCTTGCCGTTGTTGAACACCGGGATCGGCTCACCGGCGAGGATCTTCGCGGTGAATATCCACGGCATCATGTCGGGGCGCCCCCACGGGCCGTAGACCGTGAAGAACCTGAGGCCGGTCTGCGGCAGGCGGTAGAGATGGGCGTAGGTCTCGCTCATCAGCTCGTCGGCCTTCTTGGTCGCCGCGTAGAGCGAATAGGGGTGGTCGACGCGATCGGAGACGGAAAACGGCACCTTCTCGTTGCCGCCGTAGACCGAGCTCGAACTGGCATAGACCATGTGCTCGGGCTGCCGCGCACGCGCCAGTTCGAGCATGTTGAGGTGCCCGGCGAGGTTGGCCTCGAGGTAGGCGTGCGGATTCTCCAGCGAATAGCGCACCCCCGGCTGGGCGCCGAGATGGACCACCCGTTCGAATTCGCAATCGGCCAGGCCGCCGCTCAACGCGTCCATCCTGCTGAAATCGAGCTGCCGGAAATCGAAGCGCTCGCCGCCAGCGGCCGCCCTGATCCGGGCCACGCGGTCTTCCTTGAGGCTGACAGGATAATAGTTGTTGAGGTTGTCGATCCCGGTGACCCGGTCGCCGCGCGCCAGCAGGCGCTCGCACACCGCCGCGCCGATGAATCCTGCCGCCCCTGTGACCAGAACTTGCATATGCGCCCTCTAATGCAGCAGCATTACCGGTATCTTTACCGTCCCGCGCCTAGGGGATGCGGCACACGCAATCCAACGGAAAGTCTTCATGCGCGGCGAGAACCTACCGCAAGTCTCGGTCATCGGGCTCGGCTACATCGGCCTACCTATATGTTGAGAAACAGCGACCGATAGACCTCTCGCCATCATTTCCGAGTCAAAGTCATCACTGGGGCCGATGACGATCCTGTCGGCCCTTGAAATTGCCGACCGCCTCATGCGCGCGCGGAGGAAATCCGAGTTTGGGACCTCCGAGACCCCCTTATTCGCAATCGCTGTTCGCGAGGATTCGTTCGAGTTCGTCGACGGGCCACAGTGGCACTCGACTGGGACCACGACAGAATCGTGTCCGGTGTCTTGCCACCCTCATTGCGTCCTCCGTGGTTTTTCGTCCTGAAAGTGCAAGAGAAGAGTTGCCACTTGGAATATGAGAGTCCTCTAGACATCCATCGTCGAAAGTAACCGGTAAAGGGTTGACAATTTGTCCAAACATCCGTTGCAGCCCTTCCATCTCGACGAGAAAGCAACAAGGCCAGTTCATGCAGCGAGCTATAAAAACCCTGACGATCTTCGGAACGCGGCCAGAAGCGATCAAACTCTTTCCGTTATTACACACGCTTGGCGGCGATGGCAGGTTCGCTAGCAGGGTCTGCGTCAGTGCGCAGCATCGTGCAATGCTCGATCAAGTTCTAGAGATTGCTTCAATTGCGCCGGATCACGATCTTGACGTGATGAAGCCGGATCAATCGCTTGATCAACTTACCGCCACGCTGCTTGTCGAACTGGGCCGGGTTATGGATGCGGAAAGCCCTGATTGGGTAATCGTGCAGGGTGACACGGCCACAGCCATGGTCGGAGCTTTGTCGGCCTACTATCGCAAAATTCCTGTTTGCCATGTCGAGGCGGGACTGCGCAGCGGAAATATCCACCACCCCTGGCCGGAAGAGGTAAATCGCAAGATCATTGGAACTATTGCTGCGCTCAACTGCGCCCCAACCGAAACTGCTGCAGCGGCACTGCGGCGCGAAAATGTGAATCCCTCCAGGGTTTATGTGACCGGAAACACCGTCATCGATGCACTTCACTGGATTACGGGTCGGATAGAGCGCGACCCCTCGCTTGCAGCTGGCCTGGCCGACATTGAAGCGCGTTTCAAAGGTAAACGGATAATCGGCATCACGACGCACCGGAGGGAAAACTTCGGCGAGGGCATGGAAAACATCGCCAGCGCAATTCGCCGCTTGGCACAACGAAACGACGTCGCCCTAATCTTTCCCGTTCATCTCAATCCCAACGTCCGCAAGGTCATGAACAACCGGCTGGCTGGGCTCGACAACGTCGCCATGATAGAGCCTCTCGACTATCCCCACTTCGCCCACTTGCTTCGTCTCTCCACGCTGATCCTGACCGACAGCGGGGGCGTTCAGGAAGAGGCGCCAGCGCTCGGCAAGCCCGTCTTAGTAATGCGCTCAACGACGGAACGGCCTGAGGGGGTGGAGGCGGGAACGGCGAAGCTGGTTGGCACTGAGGCGAACGCAATCGTGGCCGAAGCCGAACGGCTGTTGGACGATGTAGTTGCATACGGCGAAATGGCCCGCTCACACAATCCCTTCGGTGACGGTCACGCCGCGCAAAGGATAGCTGATTTGCTTGCAGGAGCCAACTAAGATCTAGCGATGGCCGCGTCCGCTGACCATTGTCTGGATGGTGCGGAAGATGATGAGCAAGTCCAGCGCGGCGGAGAAGCGAGTAATATAATAGAAATCGTGATGAAGTTTGCCGGTCACGTCGGCCACTTCCACCACGTGACCCTGATTGACTTGAGCCCAGCCGGTGATACCCGGCAATACGACATAGCGGTATCGGAAGAACGGTATTTCTCGCTCATACCATTCAGCCAGAATCGCCGCTTCCGGGCGCGGTCCGATCCAGCTCATTTCGCCTTTGAGAATATTGAAAACTTGCGGCAATTCGTCGAGCCGGCTTGCGCGTAACAGGCGTCCAAGCCGCGTGATACGCGGATCGCCATGTTGTGTCTGGGCCGCCAGCTTTGGATCCGTGTGTACGCTCTTGGCGTACATTGTCCTAAACTTGTAGACAGTAAAGGGGCGACCGCGATACCCCACACGAATCTGGCGGAAGATGGCTGGCCCCGAAGAGTCGAGCTTCACAGCCACGGCGACCAGTAGCATCACAGGGAGCAATGGCCCCAGCAGGACAGCGGCCAAAATCCAGTCGATAATTCGTTTGAGGTGGAAATATGCAAGGGTGGGAGTGAGGGATCCGACACTGTTGACCGACAAGTGTTCGAGTTCCACCATACCCGTTAGCGATTCCTTAAGTTGTTTAACATGGTAGGCAGGTAAACCTTGAAGGACGAATTCCGCAATTGCAGCCTCCCAGTGATCCGGGATGTCTGCGCTGAAGTCGGCTACTAAGGCGTCGAGATGAAGGTCGGCGACATCTGTGGGCTCGGTCACGCGATGCCATTTCACGCGCTTGATTTCCGCAATATCATGCAGGTCACCGTAATCGATAATTCCGATGCGATACGTTTTTGTGCGCGACCGAGCTATCGCTACGAAGTAACTCCACGACATGCCCAGCAAGATTCCTGAGATCAGGAGAATGCGGCTGTATTCGAAACGAAGCAGCACCATGGCCACGACAATGCTCGCATAAACAATGCCGAATGCCGGTAGGAGGTATGTGTCGGGCTCCACCCCTGGAAATCCGCGCATGGTGCGCATCACTAACATCGATGAAACGTATGCCAACGTCAGTGCAACGATGGTGTTGATCGCAGTCGCCTGCTCGAGAAAACCGCTCACGAAGGCGGCCCCGACAGCGCTTGGAACCAGCACTGAAAGACATAGACCGCCGAGCAACTCGAATGTGAATCTGGCATAAAATCGGGAAGGGCGCGACGGCTCCCTATCGCGCAGTACAGCGCGAATACTCGTACCCAAATACATGCCCACAAGCTTCTCCTTACGACGACTTAGACGCGACATGGGTACTTGTCCATTGTCGACGGTTACGAGAAATGACGTCACCCCCCGCGGCCTTAAGGGCATGCAGCGTAAGTTTCGGGCGGCTCGGGATTTGCGCTGGTCAAGGAGAGGAGCCTTTGTTAGGGCCGCTCGGTTAGCGGACGTTGACGGTGCCGAAGGCGCCGCGAACCGTACTCGAAGGGTTCCGTGTCACACACTGGCGAGCACGAGAGAGCGCCCCAAGATCTCAAAGGCGGAAAACTGGAGTCGGCATTGCCGATTCCCAGAGGTGCGTCGTCGAGCGGCCTGCATCAACTGATAGAGCGGTTACTCCCGCCAATCGTGCAGCTCTCACTAATCGGCTCCGCAATGATCGTCTCTTACGGCTATCCTCTGCTATTCGGCCTGACGGTGTACGGAACCTTTGTAGGGGCCACCGCACTCACGTTCGTCGTGCAGCGGATTGTCGACCTCATTGCGGAATCAACCCTGGCGGAACGAGATCCTGGCAAGTTGATCCGATCCTCGACAGTAACGGCAGCTTGCGCGCTAGCGGCCCTAGCGGCCGTTCGTAGCTTCGTACCGGGAGCAGCCAACGTTCCGTTCGACCTGCCGCTTTTTATCACGGTCTTCCTCTCAACAGTCGTGCTCAATCTCTGTTTCCAGATCGGCACACCGGTCGCTCAGCTGTCCTATGCCGTCGCTTACGGTGCCATAAACTTCTCCGTCAGCGCGGTATGGTTTCTGAACGGTCGAACCGATTTGGCCCTAGCATTGACCATTACCAATGGTCTTGGAGTGGCAATGGGTCTTGGCCTTCTTGCCTGGCCGAAGTTGCGGAGTCCGCCCGTTCCATTAACGACAGTGGAAGGGACCCGACAGATGTTGCGCCAGCTCCCGTCGCGGTTGATGTTCGCCGGCTTCCAGATTGTGGTAACATATGGAGCCGTTCTGGCGGCATCGTTTCAGCTTACAGATCGGGAATTGGGCGTCTTGCGCCTCTTCACGACTTTTGCAGTGCTCGGCTACACGCTAAGCCCGATCAATTCCAAGGCGCTCTATGGGATTAGCCGCGGCATATCTGGCCCGAGAGACCTGATGGTCAGCATTTCGCCATTTGCTCCCGTTCTCGCCGCTCTAGGCTTCGCGTGGCTATGTGCCGATGTCGCCGTCGCATATTGGGGCGTCGCGAAGGGCAGTCACATATATTATGTGGCTGTCGCGCTCTATCCAACCATATTATTCAGTTCGATTTTCGAGAAGATTCTTATTCATCGCCGCGGCGTCGAGGTAGTGGGAATCGGAGTGGGCGTCTGGTCCGCCGCCATAGCGGGATTCCTCCTTTTCGCGACTTACCTAACCGACTACGCTTATGCTTTACTCGGCGGTATGTCGCTTTACCCCACCTTTCTCGCGACCGTGTTCGCCAGGGACTTTCTTCGTTCGGCCCTCGTCGCGACTTGTCTTACTGGCGTCGGGCTGGCTATCGCGCTTTCCAGTGGCACGGCATTGGCCGTCACCGCCCTTTTAGGCCTTCTTGCGCTAAGCACACTATTCGTGAAAGGCTGGCAATGGATGCAATGACGCTTTATCGCTTCGGCCGCGGCGCATACCTGCGCGGATGGCATCGACTCGCGAAGTCGATCGACCGGGCTAATTACGCCCTGACCCGGTGCGTATTGCCCTCCTCCTGCGCCATTGGGCAGGGCACGCGCCTAGCCTATGGGGGGCTGGTCGTCGTCGTCCATGCTGGCGCCCGCGTCGGTGAGCGCTGCCTTCTAGGCCAGGCCATAACTATCGGTGCAAAGGAAGCATTCGTTGGCCGGAAGCGAAACCTTGCGCCAAGGATAGGCGATGACGTCTACATTGCTTCAGGTGCAAAGGTCCTTGGCGATATTGAGATCGGATCCAATTCGGTCATCGGCGCAAATTCTGTGGTATTGCAGTCTTTTCCTCCATATTCAGTCATTGTAGGGGCCCCAGCCAGGGTCGTTGGAACGACCGAACCTGGATACAAGGCGATTAGATCAAATGCAGATGGCGGCTAGCGACCAGCTCCCCCCCGTCCCGGCGACTCTCGCACCCGTTGTATTGACCAGTCCGGGCGTGAAACCGTTTGGGATTCTCGTCATTGCTTCGTCATTCATGAGTTACGTCCCAGGGGTGAACTTGGGTACGTTAGCGTTCATCGGCGTTTTGGTCTGCACGATGATGTATCTGATCGCTACAGTTCGCCCCGTGATAACGAATGGCCGTACCCTCGCCATGTTGGCCTTTCTCTTCTTTGCGCTGGTGAGTGTTTTCAATCTACTTGGCAACGGCTGGGGTGTCGCCGAATGGGTTCGAGGCGTTGCGCCCTTCACGTTTTTCCTCCTGGCGGTATTCCTTCCTCCACTCACAGCGTTTGATAGGAAATGGTTGAGCGACGCCTTGTTCGTTGCTGGACTATTCTGGCTCGCTCGCATCCTGATTACTGCCATCGTATTGCAGCTTACTGGCCAGGATGTCTTCGGGCAGCGGCTAACTTATCACGTGGTGGACGCAGTTCTCCCCTATCCACTTGTGATGGTGCCGTATCTTTTCTTTTGCGACAGCGGCCTCAAGCAACTTTATCGGTGGCTTCTCGTCCTGGTGATGTTCTATGTCTACATCTGGATCGGATACCGCGCGGGCATGGCCCTGATGTCGGTTCCGATCCTAGTCTACTTTCTTGAACGCATCCGTCACTTCAACTTGTTAGCGATCATCGCGTTAGTCGTGGGTGTCATCGCGTTCTACTACTTCGGCGTCTTTGGGTCATTCCAGTTGACCAACCGCTTCGAACAGTTGAGTTCAGATGCTAACGGCGCCCGCCTGATGGAATGGACGTACGCTTTCGAAAGTTTCAAGGACTCGCCAATCTTCGGCAAGGGAATCGGGTGGCAAGTGCCCGGGTCCGTGACATATTACGGGCTCGAGCAAAATGAAGGGTCGGACGTCGCCTCTGTGGGGTATGTCCACTCTTCGATCGCCTACATGGCAATGACAATGGGGCTGATTGGCTTGGGCCTTTACTTTTACGTGGTCGCCCCGAGGGTATATTTGCGCAAGCTACTGGATGGCGAGTGGTTCGCCTTCCTATCTCTGCTGTTGATCGTGGTCTTCTGTTTTACTCAGGCATCCTATCGGACGATCCAGGTTGTGCTGATGCTGATCTTGCTTGTCAGACTCAATACTCCTGCGCCCGACGTTGCTGAAGAACCGGTGGGCCAGGGCTGATGTGCGGTATTTATGCAGTCGTAGGACGTTTCAGCGATGCCGAAGCGGATACAATGGCTTCCCTGGCCAACCGTCTCCAAGGCCATCGAGGTCCCGACGCCGCGTGCCACGAGGTTGCGACGCTGAGCAATGGGTGGCGAGTGCTCCTTGGCCATCAAAGACTATCAATACTTGATCTGTCTGCCGCCGGGATACAGCCGATGCGTTCGCAAAGCGGCAGTAGTGTGATCATTTTCAATGGCGAAATATACAATTACCTCGAGCTGGCAGACAAGTTGCACCGCCAACGACGGACGGGAACGGACACCGAAGTACTGCTTGAGATGGCCGAACAGCAAGGCCTTGGCCAGACCCTAATGGATGCAAACGGCATGTGGTCTATGGTGTTCGTCCAGGCACTGGCGAACTCCGTCCAAATTTCGCGTGATCGCGCCGCCGAAAAACCTTTGTACGTCTGGCGCTCTGCCGACCGGTTGGTGATAGCGTCGGAAATGAAGACTGTGGCGGCACTTTCCGGATCGCGGTTCAACGTCAATCTGCAGGTCTTGTCGGATTACATCGACCAGGGGCTTCAGGACGTCTCGGGCGGCAGCTGGCTAGATGGTATCGTTCAATTGCCTCCCGCGACCTTATCACGCGTGGAGTTTGGTCAGGATGGACCCTCTCTGGCTACAGAACGTTACTGGATCCCAGGGACCGAGACCGTTGAGACAAGCCGCGCTGAAGCCGAGGTCCGGCTGCGCGAGCTACTGTACGATTCCGTCGCAATTCGTTTGCGCGCGGATGTCCCGGTAGGTCTGACGCTGTCGGGCGGTCTCGATTCGAGCATCCTCGCAGCTCTGATTGCAGAGGTCACCGGCGATCCAACCAGAGTGCACGCGATGTCCTCAGTCTCCCCCGGTGCACAAGGCGATGAATCGGCACATATTGATCGCGTGTGCGAAGCTCTCGGCATAAGCACGCATCGGGTTGATCTCGGAGCCGATCCGGAGACCACTGCGGAACTGCTGGCGGAAGTCACCTGGCATAACGATGCACCGCTAGGAAGCTTCTCGAATGTAGCCTTCTACCGCTTGATGAAGCTGGCCCGGCAGCAGGGCTTGATCGTCTCGCTCAGTGGCCAAGGAGCGGATGAGACGTTTTGCGGCTATCGCAAGTATTTCTTCTGGGCATTGCGCGATGATTTCCGTCGGGCCCGCGTGGGCGCGGCGTTCGGCAACCTGGTTGGTTCGATTGAAGCCGGAACCGTTCTGCGTCAGCTCAATTACAGCGAAGCGAAGCGTTATTTTCCCTGGGCCAATCGCGCGGAATCGGCGCTGAGCGTGCAGGCCAAGGCGTCACGTAAACGTCGGGATGTGTCGCTAGGGAACAAGTCGCTCGCAGAGCGCCAGTATGAGGACATCGCACGCTTTTCCGTCCCTTACCTCACCCACTATGAGGACCGACAGTCAATGGCACATGGCGTGGAGGTGCGCTTGCCCTATCTCGATCACCGCATTATCGAATTCGGCCTTTCCCTACCGACTTCGCTCAAGGTCAACCTCGGATGGACCAAGTCTTTAATGCGTACAGCCTTTGAGGGCGCATTACCGCGTGAAATAATCTGGCGACGCGACAAGCAGGGATTTTCTAACCCACAAGAGCAATGGTTGCGGGGTCCCCTGCGCGCAACCGTCGACCGCTTGATCCGGGGAGATGCAGCGATTTTTGATCGGCAGCTGCTCGATCGGTCCGCCCTCACAAGGCTATGGGACCGGTTCCTCGTCGGCGACCGGGCTGTGGCTCATCGGCAAATTTTCTCTGCCTGGGCTCTCGAAACTTGGATCGCCAAGTTCGACCCCTACCTCAGCTAGGTGGCGATGAGCCCGCTCGCCCGAGTGTTCCAAACTGCACGGACCATGATGCATCTCGGTTTGGACAACGTTGCGCGCGTTGTTCTATACCGGACCCTTCTCAGGCTCCGATTTCATCGGGTGCAAAAATTGCGAGCAACGGCTACCTCTGGCCCCTTTTTTCGCATGCCTGAAGCAATTGGAAATGTGGATGGATCGGAACACGTTCACGACTGGTCACGAGAACTCCGGCTATTCGGGTACCTCCGCTTGGCGATGCCAGCGTCGGGGCCAGATTTTACGTCCAACCCCTTGACAGGCGCCCGGGCCGGCTCCGCTCACACTCCATGGTGGGACATTCCCGATTTCGACCAAGAGGTGGGAGACATCAAGGTGATCTGGGAACTGTCCCGGATGGCTTGGGTCCCGGCGCTCGCTCGCGCAGCGCGCGGAGGCAATGTGTCGGCTTTGGCAACACTCAATGGCTGGCTAGATCGCTGGCTTGCCCAGAACGAGCCGTACTTCGGTGCGAACTGGAAGTGTGGGCAGGAAGCATCGGTTCGCGTAATGCAACTGGCTCAGGCCGCCCTCTTGCTGGGGCAGGCCGAGAGCACTGAAGCCGGTCTGACCGACCTGATCGCAATGCACGCCGAACGAATTGAACCGACGATCGGCTATGCGATTGGCCAGGATAACAACCATGGAACCTCGGAGGCGGCGGCGCTGTTCATCGCCGGAACGATGCCCTCTCTTGCCGGTCATGATCAGGCATCCAAATGGCGCGAAAAGGGAAGGTTCTGGTTGGAGAATCGCGTTGCGCGGCTCGTGGACAGCCAGGGCACGTTTAGCCTCTACTCGACGAATTACCATCGGGTCCTGCTTGACACGCTGTCACTCTCCGAACTCTGGAGAAGGCGCTTCGAGCAACCGGCGTTTTCCAACCGGTTTCAGGAAAGGGCGCGGGCAGCGGTCGAATGGCTACGTGCACAAGTCGATGTCGGTACGGGCGACGTGCCAAACGTGGGCAACAACGACGGCGCACGAATTCTAGACCTGGGGTGCGCCGAATACAGGGACTATCGCCCTTCGGTACAACTTGCATCGATCCTTTTTCTAGGGCGGCCGGCCTTCCCTCTGGGGCCTTGGAACGACGGCCTGACGGCGTTCGGGGTCGTTCCGCAGGGACCCGCTGCTCCGCCGCCTGGCGATTACATGGCCTTAGCGGGGGGGTTCGCGATCCTTCGCCGTGGCCAAGCTTCGGCGCTCATTCGAGTCCCCAGCTATTCGTTCCGGCCGGCGCAGGCGGATGCCCTCCATGTCGACCTGACGGTCGCGGGCCTCAATGTCCTGCGCGACGGGGGGAGTTTCAGCTACATGGCGGAACCGGATCTGGTAGACTACTTTAGCGGTGTGCGCTCGCATAACACTGTCGCCTTCGATTACCACGACCAGATGCCCCGTCTTGGGCGTTTTCTCTTTTGCGACTGGAATCGGATAGGAGGCCTCAACTTCGACATTATCGGACCTGTGGCTCGTTTCGCGGCTAGCTACCGGGATGCCTGGGGGGCTCGGCACGAACGGCGGGTTCAACTGTCGAACCAGGCCCTGGTAGTGGAGGATTGCATAAGCGGCTTTGCCGATAAGGCGATTCTGCGCTGGCGGTTGGCTCCGCGAGATTGGCACCTGGACGGCCGGTCGGTGAAGTCGGGGCGTTTCGCGCTTGCGGTTTTGAGTGAGGTCGAAGCGGTACGATTTGAAGTCGTCGCCGGGCTGGAGTCGCGGCACTACTTCGAAAAGACCCCTCTTCCGGTCCTCGAAGTTGAGTTCGACCGTCCTGCCGAAATTCAGACCCGCGTCACCTGGTAGCGTCACTCTGCAGAGGTATCGGCTATTCGGCGGACTCCTTGAGCAATTTGCTCGCTGATCGCGTCGCGTCGGAACTTTGCGACAAAAACGGTCCGATCGAGGTTGGGCGATTCCTCCGTCAAACCCTTCACTGCAGTGACGAGGCCTTCCACGTCCCGCGGTTCAAACACGGTAGCGTCGGGCAGATGTTCGCGCAGGAATTGCACGGAATATCCAGCTACTCCGGCTATGATGGGTTTCCCCAGCGCGCCATATTCGAAAATTTTCGACGGCAAGACCTTCAGAAAGGCATCGTAAGCGTTGAGATGGACCAGAAGGGCGTCGCAGCTCTCGTAGACCTCGAGCAGTCGATGGCGCGGAACTGGAGGTTGCAACAAGACATTTTGCACTCCGGCCAGTGCGCAATTGCGTTCGAGAGCGGGCCGGCGGGCACCTTCGCCGTAGATTGAAAAGATCGCCTGCCCTTCAAGCCTTCGCGCGGCCGCCGGAATGATGTGTTCCAGGCCTTGGCCTTCGCCAATGTTACCCGCGTAGACGATATTTGCTGGAATGGATTTCCGCCCTTGGGTTCTGACGGGAGCGCCGACAAAATAATCATCGATGCCATTAGTGAGAAAGGTGAAGTGCTCGCCTGGGTAACGATTGCGGAAATAGTCCTCGAACCCCTGAGATACGAGGTTGATCGTCGTAGCGCGTGAAATTGCGAACCTTTCGAGCAGGGTCGCAAACGGGCGAACCAGGAAAAACGCGCGCCGGGTAAGAACATCTTTGAGCGTATCCACAAAAATGTCTCGAACGTCGAGGTACAGCGGCCGCCGTTTCCATGTAGCTATTACCGCGCCGAGTACTCCGGTGAAGAGGCGAGAACTCGTTGCAAACACCACGTCATAATCCTGCCTGTGAACGTACCGCAGGGCTCCGACCGCGTAATCGAGGTAACTTCTGGCTTGAGAGAACATTGAACCGTCGTGTGACCGCACGGGTACGCGATGGATCGTTACACGACCTAGCACTTGATGGTTCGGGGCGCTGGCCGTGTGAGAAGCGTAGCGATGCGGTTGCGCGGTGACGACGTGCACCTCGTCGGCCCGGCCTAGGGCCGCGGCGAGCGCTTCGCAGCGGAATGAGCCAGCCGAAAGGTCGGGTGGAAAATAAGCGGTAAGTAGCAGAATCTTCATAGCAAAACCGGAGGAGGCGTTACTCGGACGCTTGGGAAACTCGTATTTCGACGATCTTGCCCTCAAAAGCAGCTGACGTTTCGCTAGCACGCACCGTGAGACGCACGAACTGGGCTGGGCAGCCGGCCCCCACGGTGAATGCAGTTTGGACAACTCGCTCGTTGTCGCGCGGTATCTCTAGTTCAGTCAGCGTCCTGTTGGCTGGAGGCGCGCAGTCGACCACCCATTTCGCCGTTCCCCCTCCTACGCGCCCGCGCGTCTCCAACTCGTACCGCCCTGGCCGCAGAAGCACGAGTTGTCCAAGCGCCACACCGCCCGCGGTACTGCTGCCATAAAGTTCCACACCATTGTCTGCCGGTCGCGCGCCGAATAGCCCGTTTGAAACATACAACCAGGAAAACGGAGTGATGCCTTCTGCTCGAGCGAAGGAAGGATCACGCAAAAAGCCAGTGGTTGACGCTAGCGCCGGGTCGCGTTCGGTGGCGTAGTCTAGAGCGAGGTGGTAATGGTGTTCGGCTATGAGCAGGTCCACCAACGACTGGGGCAGATCCTTTCCCGGTGGCGAAGCGATGGCGATGCCACGCAGGGCGGCAGTTAAGGGTTCCGTCGCCAGACGGCGGCTGACAGCAAAATCCACGAATGCCGGTAGCCAATTGGGCTGCCTTTCGAAGAGACGGGCAATCGCCCGCTCATTGGCGGGCTTTGTTAGGAGCGATGCCAGTAGAGGGAATAGCACAGTCTGTCCGCTGGCCGACGAGCGCAACGCGAGGTCGATCCGGGCCAATTCTTCCTCGATTTGTCCGGCCTTGTGGGCTTGCTCTATGAACCAGGTATTAGTCAGCAAGTCGCGGCGAGAGAGGCTATCGGCATAGGCCATGATTTCAGCCTGCTGCCGTGGCTCCGTGGTCACAAGCGCCAGCGACCTTGCCGCGTGGACCATGAGGGGAGAGCGGCGCAGGGCCGCAGCGGCTTCCGATCGGATGAGTTGGTTCTGCTTGCCGATCATCCCGCCCTGCACCAAGGCGTCGGCGAAGCGATCATGCGAACTGGCAAAGAAAGGCATCAGCGCGGCAACCACGTTCGGCGCTCGCGAAACGATCGCCGTTCCGAGGCTGATGCCGGTCACGGTAGTGACCATTGCGACCGCCAACATCCATATGAGCGCAACTCGAATTAGCTCGCCGGTTCGCCATCTCCGGCGTTTGGCGTCAGGCATTTGACCTCTTCGTTCCTTCGCGATTCTCCGCGCCATAGCCGTATCCATAGTCGTAGCTGTAGATCACCCGGTTCATCTGGAACCGGGTCAGAAGGCCGCCAAAGATGTGGGCATGGGCATCGCGCAGTCGATCGAGGGCGACGCGCACCTTGTTGAACCGCGAACCGTTTGCCTCGACAACGAAGACCACGCCTTCGACCGCCCGGGAAATTAGCGGAGCATCGGCGAGGCCAAGAACTGGGGGCGAGTCAACGATTACGTGGTCGTACTGCGCCATGGCCAACTTCAACAGGGCGGCGAAGCGCGGTCCGGCGAGCAAGTCGCCCGCGTTCGGAGGAATGGGCCCACTGGTAAGAGCCGATATGTTTGGACGCGCAAGTTTGACCACTGACGATAGATCGTCGTCGCCAGCGAGGTAGTCCGCGAGACCTCGTTCGTTGGCAATGCCGAGGCGCGAATGCACGCTGGGGGATCGCATGTCCGCGTCGATGATTAGAACGCTTGCTCCAGCCTGTACCAGTGAAATCGCTAGAGCGAGGCTCGTCGTGGACTTGCCCTCGCCTGCGCGTGCGCTGGTGACGGAAAATGTTCGCGGCACGCCGTGATCTGAAGCCAGTCGCAAACTCGTGAGCGCGGTAAGATAGGCTTCGGCGGTTTGCGACTTGCGATCCAGCAACTCGTCGATCGAGACTTGGTCGGGCAGGTCGGGGATGACCCCCAAGGTGGGCAACGAAAGGACGCGTGGCAGGTCGGAAGGATCGTTGACCGCCTGGTCGATCTGTTCGAGCGCAAAGACCGCGATGCCAGCAAACATAAGGCCAGCCATGATAGCCAACGCAACGTTCATGCCAAGATTAGGCGAAGAAGGCTGCTCTGGCACTTCTGCAGGGTCGACAACGATAACGTTGTTGGCACCGACGCCCGCGGCGGCTCCGATTTCCTTATAACGCTGGAGAAGGCCATTGTAGAGATCGCGATTGGTGTCGACCTCGCGCTGATAGATGTTATACTGGATACTCCGCCCACGCAGGTCGAGGACGCTCGTCTTGAGCTGGTCGACCTTGGCCTGAAGCTCGCTTTCGCGCTGGGCAGCTTCGGCATATGCGGAACGCAGGCTTGAAACCACCCGCCCTTCTTCACGCGCGATAGACTTGTCAAGTTCAGCAATCTGATCTGCGGCCGCCTTCGCCTCCGGAAAGGACGGTTCGTACTGCACCAATAATCTCGAGTATTCGGCCGCAAGCTCGGCGCGCTTTTCGCGCAGGGCCGCGATTGCGTTGTTGCTGAGCGATTCCGCGCTCACACCGTTGGCGCGAGCGGCGGATAGACGAGCTTGCGCTTGAATCCGGTCGGCCTTCGCCTCGGCGAGCGCGCGATTCATGGCCACCAGATCGTCGGTCACTATCGGACGCTCCTGCCGTGTTCCTTCGGCACCAGTTCCTTCATTCGAAGTGACGTTGATGATGCGCTGAGCAGTTGCGTATTGTACCAGTTGTCGCTCCGAATCCTCAAGTTTCTCGCGCACCTGTTCGAGGCGCCCTTCAAGGAATTTCCGCGCATAGGCAGTGGCTTCGTATCGGCGGGCCATGTTGCTGTCGACGAACTGCTGGGTCCATGCATTAGCAATCTTAGCCGAAAGCTGCGGATCGGGACTGGAAAAGCTCACATCAACCAGGCTCGATCCCCTGTTGGGATCGACGCTGATGCCGGAAAGCAGGATATCCACTGCTTTGCGACGACGCGTGGTCATCGAGTTGCCGTCGCTTTCGGGGTTTACATCAAATAAGGCGAAGAACTGGTCGTTTTGGGCAAGCTTGAAGCGGTCGACGACCCCTTCGGCAAGCGTACGAGCGCGAAGCAGCAAATATTGCGTTTGATAGAACTCCTGGTCCACGCCGGTTGGCTCCTGTCGAACGTCTTGGACGTCGACAATCTTGTCCTGCTGCCGTGAAATCTCGAGCGAAGCGGTAGCCGTGTAAGTTCGCGTCATCGCTACGGTGACAACTAGTCCTAAAATAGCTGCCGCGGCGACGATCGCCGCGACCAGCCATTTGCGGCGCTCGAATACGCGCCAGTAGACAACGAGCTGCGGAAGCTGAAACGCTCCGAACTTTGTTGAACCCTCAATCGGAACTTGCGACGCCGGGACCGGCGCTTCGGGCTGCGTAACGGGCCGGAACAAAGCCATCAAATCACCTTGTAAACAAATAGACGAGGGGTGTTACGATTGCGGGCGCAAGTTGCCCCACGATACGAAGTACTTCGCGCGACGCGCTTTCGCCAACTACCACGACGTCATTGGGATAAATTCGCGGGTCGTCGTAAACGCCTCGCTGGATTGAATTGACATTATAGAGCGCGGCCATCCGCTGCCCGTCGACATTGCGGAACACCACGACATGTTTGAAATCGGTCAATTCTGTGGAACCCTTCGCAGCCGCAACGGCGCGCATGAGCGTCATCTCCGGCTGTACCGGATAATTACCCGGCTCGCGCACTGCGCCGGTCACGGTAACGATCTGGCTTGAAATCTCGATCATATTCACCGCGACATCAGGTTTCCGAACGCCAGCCGCGCGAAGGCTTGAGGTGATCTGCGCAGACAACTCAGCGGGCGTCCGCCCCGCTGCCTCCAGCGATCCCACCAGCGGAATAGCGATGCCGCCTCCGGCATCGACCTGGATTTTGTCGTTGCTCAGTTTTGGCAAATTGTAGACCTGAATGCTCAATGTATCGTAGGGACCGATACGATAGGGCCCCTCGCTCCCGGTTGTGTCGCCGACCGTTGGAGCGGGAAGTTCGCTGCTCTCCGCTACCTTCAGGCCGGGCCCTTCTACTAGGGCCGGGTTGTGCGCGCAGGCCGACAAGACTAAGCACACCAAGCTGGCCCCGGCCAGCGTTACGAACAGCTTCACTCTAGCGGATCCTTTCACCGGCTTAGATGCAGCCTGCGCCGCCGGATTTCTCAAATAAGCGCGGGCCATTAGCGCTCACGCCTTCGGGGGTAAAGGCAAAATCACGCGATGTCTGCGGGAAAGGGTTTTGTCCGGTTGGGGCAAGATTTCAGTTCCTTAACGCCGCCAAGCGACGCCCTCCTAGGTACATCCAACAGCACAGGATCGCGAAGATGGCACCCAAGGCCGGCGTGCGAAGGGGGTAGTCAACAACGCTTGCTAAGAGTAGGAGCCCGGTCCCTACCGAACCGGCCCGAGCGAGGTCAATCAATGGCTCTTCGTCGTTTCCCCGGCGCCAGAGTCGGGCCACCGTGACGCCCCACCAGATGAGCAGCAGCGCTAGTAGCGCCAAGCCCGGGATTCCGGCCTCGATCGCCAGCTCAAGCAGGTCATCATGCGCGTGGTTGAGGTATTGGAACATCAGCAGGTCCTTCGGCTCGTAGACCTTGTAGACATCCGGGAAGGTCCCGAAGCCGGTGCCTAGGGGCATGTAGCGAAACGCCAGCTCAACGAGTGGTTGAAAGACTTGCAAGCGAAGATCGCCTTGTACGCTTTGCGAAAGCAGGCGTTTGGTGGATTCGGCGTTACGAAGCAACAGGCCTGCGGCGGCAAGGACAATGAGCAGCAGGGTCACTCCGGACAGCAGAACTTTCGGACTTATCCGGTGCAAGGGTATCTTGCCCGACCGCCAAAGTTGGAGCGCCGCACCAGCGAGGCCGACCAGCATGAGCAAAAAACCGGCGCGGGATCCTGTCATTAGGATCAGGGCGATTACTAACAAGACGGCCGACAGAGCGGGCAGCACAGCGATGCCCAACGTTCGGTCGCGGCGAGCCGTCAGCCACCCTGCCAGCAGAGGGAGGGCACACGCCAAGGCCGCGGCTTGATGATTGCGGTTTGCGAAAAGTCCGACCGCCGATCCATGGTTGGTAATACGATAGGGGTAGAGCAAATCGTTACCGCCACTGGCGAATTGCAGCAATCCGACAAGGCCGGATAGGCCGATGAACCCGAGCAGTATCATCAGCAAGGTTCGATCGGCACTCCGCATCCTAGAGTCGGCGACAACGAGGATGGACGCCAAAACCGGAAGCAGGGAAACGAGTGTGTTCAGCGTTCCATCGGGATTGAGTGAGAGCGGACGCCATACCAAATCGATGCCCGGGAACGTGGAAAGTGCCTGAAAGCGCGCGCGGTCTCCAAGGGAGCTCCAAATGCCCGGTGGCAAGGGAACAAGCTGCGCAACGACAAGCAAGACTACTCCTGCGAACAGAAGCAGTGGGCCGCGCAGCTTAACTATAGCCTGGGCCGGCGTATTTGTGACCGTGGTCGCTATGATGAGAATGGCAAGCATGCGGACTAGCGCCTGCGAGAGTGCATCAGCCCGCGCCCCTCCGCCAAACATGAGCAAGAAGCTGAAGAACACCCACGCGACGACCATCGCGCTCTTGCCTTGCCGAGTGTCGGCACTTCGGGGCCACTTCTGAAATTCTCTGGTACTTGCCACAGCCTCATCCCAACGCGCCGCGTGCCAATACACCCAAACAAGGCATATCCGGCGACCCATACTCCTTCAGAGCCCCCGCCGCTTGTCGGCCTGGCGTGAGTCGGTACTCGACATCCTGGCGGGATGCAACTAAGCGGCGTTGCGGCCGACGAGGGGCTTGGCTTTCATCGTTTTCTCGTTGCTTTCCGGCGGATGGCGCGCAGCAAGTCCGCCGCCTCTATCGCTTCAAGTTCAGGGTGCGCAAAAGTGAAAAACACGAATAAGATCCAAGTTTGCATGGTGGGCCTCGGCTACATCGGGCTTCCCACCGCTGCCGTGATGGCCAACGCCCATCTGCGGGTCACGGGAATCGACGTTAATCCGCAGGTGGTCGAGACAATCAACTCGGGACGGATTCACCTCCAGGAGAACGACCTTGCTGAACTTGTCGAAGCAGTGGTGGCGAACGGACTTCTGAAGGCCTCTCTGGAAACGGCGCCTGCGGATGTATTCGTCATCGCGGTGCCAACACCGTTCACTGATGCTCACGTGCCGGACGTCAGCTACGTTCTGGCCGCCGCGCGCAGCATAGCTAAGGTCTTGAAGAAAGGCGATCTGGTTATTCTTGAATCGACTTCGCCGGTTGGGACCACAGAACAAGTGGTGGACGTCATTGGCGAACTGCGATCCGACTTGCAAATGCCAAGTGTGAATGGTGCGGAAGGCGACATTTCGGTCGCCTATTGTCCGGAACGCGTACTCCCGGGACGGATAATCGTCGAGCTGATCGAGAACGACCGCAGCATCGGTGGGATTACGCCGGCCTGCGCCGAAAAAGCTGCGGCCTTCTATCGGAAGTTCGTGAAAGGTGAATGCTCGACCACATCGGTGCGGGTAGCGGAAATGGTCAAGCTCAGCGAAAACGCGTTTCGTGATTTAAACATCGCCTTCGCAAACGAGCTTTCGCTGATCTGTGATCGACTAGCCATCGACACTTGGGAGGTCATCCGCCTTGCCAATCGGCACCCTCGAGTCAACATCCTCGCCCCCGGCCCGGGAGTCGGCGGACACTGCATTGCTGTGGACCCTTGGTTTATCGTCGACAGCGCTCCGGAAGAGGCGCGCCTGATCCGGACTGCACGTGAGGTCAACGACAGCAAGCCGGCTTACGTGATTGAGAGGATCGTGGGGCTCGCCGTCGCGCAGCCTGAAACGAAGATCGCGGTTCTGGGCCTCGCCTTCAAAGCTAATATCGACGACTTCCGCGAAAGTCCTGCACTGGAGGTGGCGAAAGCGCTTCATCAGCGGTTCGTGGATCGGCTGATGGTGGTCGAACCCTATGCCGGAGAAGGCCAGGTTGAATTTCAAGGCATACCCTTGGCGCACTTGGACGATGCTCTTGATAATTGCGGCATCATCGTCGTCCTGGTTGATCACGACGCATTTTGCCAGGTCGACCCGGAGAAACTCGCCGGTAAGACGATCTACGACACTCGCGGCATCTGGCCTGCCTAAGAATCGGCTCAACTCAGCGCAATATCCGGCGCATCCTCCTGCTTCATGCCGACCACGTGATATCCCGCATCGACATGGTGCGTCTCCCCGGTCACGCCCGATGACAGGTCGGAGAGGAAATAGAGCCCCGAGCCTCCGACGTCCTCGATCGTCACGTTGCGGCGCAGGGGCGCGTTGAGTTCGTTCCATTTGAGGATGTAGCGAAAATCGCCGATGCCGCTTGCGGCGAGCGTCTTGATGGGGCCGGCGCTGATGGCGTTGACGCGAATGTTTTCCGGCCCGAGGTCGTTGGCGAGGTATTGCACGCTGGTTTCCAGCGCCGCCTTGGCCACGCCCATCACGTTGTAATGCGGCACGACCTTTTCCGCGCCGTAGTAGGTCAGCGTCAGGATGCTGCCGCCGTTCGGCATCATTTCGCGGGCCCGTTTAGCCACCGCGACCAGGCTGTAAGCGGAGATGTTCATCGTCATCAGGAAGTTGTCGAGGCTCGTGTCGACGTAGTGCCCGCGCAGTTCGCTCTTGTCGGAAAAGCCGATGGCGTGGACAACGAAATCGATCGTCGCCCAACGCTTCTTGAGATTGGCGAAGGCGGCGTCGAGGGCGTCCATGTTCGATACGTCGCACTCGAAGGTGAAATCGCTGCCGAGCTGTTCGGCCAATGGAATGACCCGCTTGCCAAGCGCCTCCCCCTGATAGGAAAAGGCCATCTCGGCCCCGTGTTCGGCGAGCTTCTGGGCAATCCCCCAGGCGAGCGACTTGTCGTTCGCCAGGCCCATGATCAGGCCACGCTTGCCGTGCATCAGACCGTTCATTCGTCAGGTTCCTCCTGGATCTCTTGCCTTGCGCTGTTCGCCGCGTCCTGCCGTTCGTCCGCCTGACCGATCAGGTCCTGCTCCTCTTCCGGCGTCTCGGCGAGCGCGGCGTTGAGTTCGGCGCCCATTACCATGCCTAGGCCGACGAGCCAGAAAAAGAACAGCGCGATCATCATGCCGGCCAGCGAACCGTAGGTCAGGTTGTAGCGGAACACGGTGCGCAGCAGCGGCGGCAGGGTCAGGGTGACGGTAATCCACCAACCGGCGACCAGCAGCGCGCCCGGCCACTTTGGATATCGCCGCGTGCGGTAGGCGTGCGGGGTCAGGGTGAGGAACAACAGGTAGAGCGAGCCGAAGAGTGCGAAGGCCGGGACGAGGCGGGAGAGCGCCAGGTCGCTCAGCAGGTTCGCCAGTTGCGGGAAATAGGCGTCGATCACTTCTTGCGCCGCACCGATCAGTACCTGCGCGATGAGGCTGAACATCAGCAGGATGACCGACGCAATGATGATTCCGGTCGAAAACAGGCGGTATTTCCAGAATGCCGCGGTGGGCTCGGTGCCATAGGCGCGGCGCAGGATGTCGCGAATCGTCTCGATCAGGCTGCCGACGGTCCACAAGCCGATGAGCCCGCCGGCCCACAGCAGCCATCCGCTGCGCTGCGCGACGACGTCGCGCGCCACCGGGCCGATGACGTCGGCGACCACCGGGGGCAAGGCGATGAGCACGGCGTTGATCGTCGCTGCCCGCTCGCTCTCCTCGCCGACGAACGAGAACATCGCCGCGGCAGTGATGAAGAACGGGAAGATCGCCAGCACCGCCATGTAGGCGAGGTTGCCGGCGTGGATGAAGCCGTCGTTGTAGGTGCCGACGACGACTCGCTTGACCACCTCGAACACGCGGCTGCCGGGGCCCATGTGATAGCGCATCTGGTCGCTGAATCCGGCGCTGTGCGCGAGCGCCTGCCGCCGCCTGCTTTCGGGCGAAAGATCGTCGACCGGGGGACCATGCTTGTCCGGGTCGGAGAGGCCAGGGGGCGCCATCGCCTGCGGTTTCTAACAGGTGTCCATTGCCTGTCGAGCGAACGAGCAGGCGGGTCGATGGCTCCGAGGCGCGATCACACGCCGAGATCGGCGCGCACGTCGCGGGTATCTTCCCACCCCTCGAGCTTGCCGGCGAGTTCGGCGATGTCGTCGGGCAGGTCGATTTCGAGCGTTACCAGTTGGTCGCCCCGGCCGCCGCCTTTCTTCGAAAAACCCTTACCTTTGAGGCGCATGACCGTGCCGCCGCTGGTCCCCGGCTTGATCGTCAGCATGACCGCGCCGTCCACCGTCGGACACCGCACCTTGGCCCCGGCAATCGCTTCGCTCAGCGTGACCGGAAGGTCCATGCGCACGTCATGTCCGTCCTTGCGAAAGAACTTGTGCGGCTCGAGTGCGATCGTGACGATCCCATCGCCGTGACCGCCCGGCCCGGCCTCGCCCTTGCCCTTGAGGCGCATTTGCGTGCCGTCCTCGGTGCCTTGCGGCAGCTTGAGATCGATGGTCTTCCCGTCGGCGAGCGTGATGCGCTGCTCTTTCAGCGCCGCGGCGTCGGCGAAGGGGACGCGCAAACGATAATTGATGTCGGCACCCTTGCGCGGCGGCGGCGAGGGCCGGCGGTCGAACCCGCCCGACCTGCCGCCGAATCCGCCGGCGGTGCCGCCGCGGGCGCCGCCGAACAGTCCGTCGAAGATGTCGCCGAGATCGATTCCCTCTGCCCCGGCCATGTTCTGGAAGTCGCGCGGGTCGAACCCCTGCGGGCCGGCCCCGCCGCGCTGGCTGCGAAAACCGCCGCCACCGCCGAACGGGTTCCCGCCGCCGCCCATGCCGAAAGGCATTGCCGGGTTGCCGTCGGCATCGATCTCGCCGCGATCGAACTGCGCCCGCTTGTCCTTGTCGGACAGCAGGTCATAGGCCCGGGTCACATCGGAGAAGCGCTCCGACGCGTCGGGTTTGTCCTTGTTGCGGTCGGGGTGCAGTTCCTTCGCAAGCTTGCGGTAGGCGGACTTGATGTCCTTTTCGCTCGCGTCGCGGGTTACGCCCAAGGTTGCATAGGGATCGGCCATGGCGTGTTAGCTAGGCACAACAGTATGCCGACGCAAGCACGCGACACTTTCCTCGATGCCGTCATTCTGCCAGCGTCGCTGCATGCTATCGAGAATCGCCTCCTGCGCCGCACCCGCCCCGCATTCGGGGAATCTCTCCCGAGCCGCGATTCGCATGGCCGGCGCGATCATCGGGGCTGTTCGGGGGGTTTCGGCATGACCGCCGAACAGGAGGCGATCCCTCACAGCGATCCTGCCGCGTTGTTCGACGCCTGGTTCGCCGAGGCGCGGGCGAGCGAGCCGAACGATGCTAATGCCATGGCGCTCGCCACAGCGACGCCGGATGGCGCGCCTTCGGTGCGGATGGTCCTGCTCAAGGGCCACGGGCCCGAGGGCTTCGTGTTCTACACCAATGTTCAAAGCCGCAAGGGGCAGGAGATTCTCGCCAATCGGCGCGCCGCGCTGCTGTTCCATTGGAAGAGCCTGCGCCGCCAGGTCCGCATCGAAGGCCCGCTGAGCGAGGTCACCGCGCAGGAGGCCGACGATTACTTCCATTCGCGGCACCCGCTCTCGCAGCTCGGCTCGGCGGCCTCGGATCAGTCGCGCCCGCTCGAGAATCGCAAGACCTATCTCGCCCGGGTCGACGAGCTTGCGGCGCGCTACGATGGACAGGAAATCCCCCGTCCGCTTCACTGGACCGGCTTCCGCTGCCTGCCGCAGCGGATCGAGTTCTGGCTCGACCGCGACAACCGGCTGCACGAGCGGCGCCAGTTTAACCGCCGGCCCGATGGCGGCTGGTCGAGCACGCTGCTGTATCCATGACCGCGATTTCCGACGATCCTGCCGCCCGCGCGCGGCTGACCCGCAGCGCCGCGTTCGCCTCGATCACGATGGCCAGCGTGCTGGCGGCGATGAAGATCTGGGCGGTGTGGAAGACCGATTCGACCGCCATGCTGGGAAGCCTGGCCGACACCGGGCTCGACCTCGTCGCCAGCATCGCCACGCTGATCGGGGTATGGATCGCCGCCCAGCCCGCCGACGAGGATCACCGCTTCGGGCATGGCAAGGCCGAAGCGCTGGCGGCGCTGTTCCAGGTCGTGCTGATTACGCTGTCGGCCGTGGGCATTGCCTATCGCGCGGTGGGCGAACTGATCTCCGGGGGGCGGGTCGCTTCGGCCAACGAAGGCATTGCGGTGTCCGCCCTGGCAATCCTCGGCACCTTCGCGCTGCTCGCCTGGCAGCGCCACGTGATCCGTTCGACCGGCAGCATCGCGATCAAGACCGACAACGTCCACTACAAGTCGGACCTCTATCTCAACCTCGCGGTGATCGCCGCGCTGGTGCTGGACCGCTTCGTCGGCATTGCCGGTGCCGATCCCGCCTTCGGATTGATGATCGCGCTGTGGCTCGCCTGGGGCGCGTGGCGCGCATCGAGCGAGGCGCTCGACCACCTGATGGACAGGGAATGGCCCGACGACAAGCGCGACGAGTTCATCGCGGTGCTGGCGCGAATTCCGGAAGTCCATGGGATGCACGATCTGCGGACCCGGACCAGCGGCGTGCACGATTTCGCCCAGTTCCATATTTCGGTCGATCCGCAGATGACGGTCGCCCAGGCCCATGTCGTGATGGACAAGATCGAGGACCGGCTGGACCGCGAATTCCCCGGCGTGGAGGTGCTGATCCATACCGATCCGATTGGTCTCGTCGACGAGACGGGCGCGGCGGCGGAAGAGCTTTTGCCGCAGGACGGGAGTGCAGTCACATGAAGCGGCCCTATTGGCACGTCGATGCTTTCTCGGATCGCCCCTTCGCCGGCAACCAGGCAGGGGTCATGCCGCTCGACGAATGGCTCCCCGACGAGCTGCTGCAGGCGATCGCCGAAGAGAACAAGTTCGCCGAGACCGCCTTCCTCGTGCCGGACGCGAGCGATGCGGCCGACTGGGAACTGCGCTGGTTCACCCCGGCCTGCGAAATCCGTCTGTGCGGTCATGCTACGCTCGCATCGGGCCATGTCGTGCTCACCCGCGACGGCGGCGACAGAGTCACGTTCCGGACCCGCCAGGCGGGCGTGCTCGAGGTGAAGCGGCTCGACGAGGGCGGTTACGAGCTTGCCCTGCCGACGATTTCGACCGCGCGGGGCAGCTTCACCGAAGCCGTGGTGCTGCTCGGGCGGACTTCGCGCGAGACCTGGGTCAGCCCCGACCGCTACGCCATTTTCCTGTTTGCGGACGAGGGCGAAGTCCGCGCGCTGCGGCCCGACTTCAAGGGCTTGGCCGAGCTGGGCGACCACCAGTACATCTGTACCGCGCCGGGCGATTCCTGCGACGTCGTGAGCCGGGTGTTCGTCCCCGGCGCCGGGGTCGACGAGGACAGCGTGACCGGTTCGGCGCACGCCGCGCTGACCCCGTTTTGGGCCGCGCGGCTCGGCCGCGAGCGCTTCACCGCGCACCAGGCCTCGCAGCGTGGCGGCGATTTGGTCTGCCGGCTCGATGGCGACCGCGCCTGGCTCGGCGGCCACTGCGCGACGGTGGTCGAAGGGACCTATTTCCTCGAGGGGTAGAGCGCGGCGATCTTCGCCAGGTCGTCGACCAGTGCGCGGCGCTGGCTATCTTCGGTATGGCCGAGCCGCACGATGGTCAGTCCCTGGCTCGGCGAGACGATCACGTACTGGCCGAGGTGCCCGACCAGCGCGAACGCGTCGGCGGGCCCCTGGTCGGGGAACAGCACGACCTTCTCGCTGTCCGACTTGCGGTTGAGCCAGGTCATCGCGCCGTAGTCGGCCTTGCGCGGGCTGGGCCGGGTCATGAACTCGGCCCAACTGCGCGGGACGAGCTGTGTGCCGCGTACCGAGCCCTTGTGGCGCATCAATTCACCGACCTTGGCCCAGTCGCGCGCCGTGGCCCAGATCATCGAGCCGCCGAGCATCGTGCCCGAGGCATCGTATTCGCCGCGCAGCGAGGGCGCGCGTAGCGGCGCCGACAGGCGCGAGACCATGAACTCGTCGACCGCCGCGCGGCGCTCGTCGGCGCTGCCGTCGGGGGCGAGAATCCGCGCGGCGATGTCCGAGAGAATCATCGCGGTGGGGGTCGAATACTGGAACACACGCCCGGCCTCGTGCTCGAGCGGCGCGGCTTCGGCCCAGGCGGCCATGTCATCGCGCCCGTCGAGGAACATCATGCGCACTTCGCCCGAGGTGTAGATCGGGTCGGCCATCTCCTGGTGGCGCAGGCCCGATCGCATCTGCAGCAACTGGCGCAGTGTGATCTCGCCGCGCGGGTCGCCCGAGCGCTGCCAGGCCGGGATCGGCGGCGAGCGGTCGAGGTGCAGCCGTCCCTCGGCGACGAGCGCGCCGATCAGCAGGCCGGTAACCGTCTTCGACATCGACCAGCCGATGAAGGGGGTTTGCTTGCCGTAGCCGGCTTCGTAGCGCTCGGCGGCGATCTCGCCGTCGTGGAGCACCAGCACGGCGCGGGTTTCGCCGATGCCCTCGTCGTTGAACAGCGCATCGACCGCGCGGGCCAGCTTCTCGCGCGAGGCGCCGGGATCGGCGCTCACCGCCTCGAGCGCGCCGGGCGGCAGCGGTGGCTCGGGTGGCGGGCCCGGGTCGCCGCAAGCAGCCAGCAACAGGGCTGGAAGCAGGGCTGCGGCAAGGCTAGGGAAATGGCGAGGCGTCATCGGGGCGCCTTCCATCCTTCAGGCGCTTCGCAATGGCAACCGCAAAGACTTCAGCTCAGCGCTCCCGGCCAAGGTGGCTCAAGATCATTCTCGCGCTGGCCTTCGTCGTGCTCGTGTCCGGCTGGTTCTTCCGCGAGCCGATCTACGGCCGGGCGGAGACCGGGGCGGCCTACGGCGCCCACGTCGCCTGCTCGTGCCGCTACCTCGCCGGACGCGGCCTGTCCGACTGCAAGAAGGATTTCGAACCGGGCATGGAAGCAGTCTTCCTCAGCGAAGACGCAGACGAGAAATCGGTCACCGCGTACGTGCCTCTGCTCGCCAGCGAGACCGCGCGTTACCGCAAGGGCTATGGGTGCGTTCTCGAACCCTGGTCTGAGTAGCGCGCCGGAACGGACCCCGCGCCGAGCGGTTTTTGTCGGAAAACCGGGAATGACCGGTTGGGCAACGGGGCTTGGTTGTGAAAAAGTTGTTCGACACCATACGGCGCAGCTTTTCTGAATTCCTCGCGGTACCGACCGCGGAGGTGGCGGCATTTCTCGTCGCTGCCTGGGGCATCAGCATGGTCGATACCGCCGCCGGCCAGCGGGGAGAGTGGAGTTCGTGGCGACGCGCGCTCGATTCGTTCATCGGCGATACGGACCGGGCGTCGCAGCTGATGTCGACGGTCGCCACAAGCCTCGTGACGATGAGTTCGATCACCTTCTCGATCCTGCTGCTGGCGGTGCAACAGAGTTCCGCCGCGCTGACCAACCAGATCGTCGATCAGTACATGCGGCGGCGTTCCAACCAGACCTTCTTTGGTTTCTTCGTCGGGTCTTCGCTCTTCGCCCTGACCTGTCTCGGCCTTTCCAAGAAGGATGCGGTGCCGGTGCTCGCCACCAGCGTCTGCCTGCTGCTGGCAATCATCTGCCTCGTGCTGCTCGTGGCGCTGATCTACTCGACGCTCGATCAGACGCGGCCTTCGTCGATCATCGCCACGATTCACGACGCCACGATCACCGCGCGCGAGCGCCAATTGCGACACCGTTCCGGCGTGCAGCCTTGCAAGCCGGGGCTGCCGGGCGGGCAGGAAATCGTCAGCCATGGTTTCGGCTATGTGGTGCACATCGACTTCGCGCCGCTGAAGGAGATTGCCGAGCAGGACGCCGATCGCAAAATCGTGATCGAAAAACCGCTCGGGGCGCCGATTTGCCACGGCGAAGTCGCGGCGCGGGTCGTGGGCGGGGCCCCCTTGGGCGAGAGCGAGGAAAACCGCATCCGCAATGCGATACGGGTTGCGCGGCGGCGCGAGCTTACCAGGGACCCGATGTTCGGCGTCGATCAGCTTGGAAACATCGGCTGGACTTCGGTATCGACCGCCAAATCCAATCCGGCCGCCGGTCTGATTGCCATTCACGCTCTCAACGACCTCCTTTTCACCTGGGGGCCGCGCGGACAGCTGGCGGCGAAGGATTGCCCGGAAAGCCGGGTCTATTGCCGCGACACGCTGATGGATCACATCGCTTGCGCTTACGAATCGCTGATGGTGGTAGCATCCGAATCGATGCAGCAGCAGAGCCTCGCCGAGATCGGCAAGGGACTCTCCCGCGCCTTCGCCAAGGTGCCTTCCGAAATGCAGGACAAGATCGAACGGGCTGTGGTCAACAGCCTGTCCGCCCTCGGCGACCATGTGCCGACCGACGTCTTGTGTCAGGAGCTGGAGCGACTCGAACAGGCTTTTCGCGACAGCGGCCGGCGCGAGTCGGCCGACAAGCTTGCGCGGGCCTGGGACAAGCTGGCGCGGTCTCGCGGACACCTCCATTCGCGGGCGGATCGGGTGCCCTCCGGCTGACCTTCAGCCGGGCTCGGTCGCTTCGATCCAGCCGCCGCCGACCACCCGGTCGCCGGCGTAGAGCACCGCCGCTTGGCCGGGTGCGACCCCACATTCAGGCTGCGGGAAACGAATGGTCGTTGCTGCTCCTGCGCCGAGGGGACCGTCGAGCACCACTGGAACCGGCCGGGCGAGCGAACGGACCTTGGCCGTCAGCGGCGCATCGGGGAGCGGACCTATGCGGTTGGTCTCGATCAGCCGCGCGGCCCCGACCGCCAGGAGCCGCTTCGGGCCGACGCGCACCTCAGCCCGCTCGGCATCGAGCGAGACGACATAGAGCGGTTCGGCCTGGCCGCCGATCTCGAGCCCGCGGCGCTGGCCCACGGTGAAATGGATCACACCCGCATGCTGCCCGAGCACTTCGCCGCTTGTCGCATGGACGATGCTTCCTGCCCGGACCCCCTCGGGCCGCACCGAACGTACGA
Organism: Croceibacterium aestuarii; assembly: GCF_030657335.1. Taxonomy (NCBI): domain Bacteria; kingdom Pseudomonadati; phylum Pseudomonadota; class Alphaproteobacteria; order Sphingomonadales; family Erythrobacteraceae; genus Croceibacterium; species Croceibacterium aestuarii. The sequence continues at coordinate 583,581 of NZ_CP131039.1, read as the reverse complement.
TTTTCGCATAGTCGCCGTCGGGAACGAAACAGATGTCCTGGCTATCCGGCTTTGCAGCGACGGCGAGGCCGAATTCGGCGGCGATCTGCCGCACTTCGGCCTTGGGCAAGCCGCCGAGCGGGAAGCGCAGGTAATCGAGTTGCTCATCGGTCGTCGCATAGAGGAAATAAGACTGGTCGCGCGCCGGATCGAGCGCCCGGTGCAGTTCGGGTCCGGCAGGCCCCTCCAGGCGGCGCACGTAGTGGCCGGTGGCGAGGCAGTCGGCGCCGAGTTCGCGCGCCATGTCCAGAAGATCGGTGAATTTCGGCCCCATGTTGCAGCGGATGCAAGGGATGGGCGTGCGCCCGGCGAGGTAGTCGTCGGCGAATGTTTCGACCACTTCCTCGCGGAACGCGCTCTCGTGGTCGAACACGTAGTGCGCGAAGCCGAGTCGGTCGGCGACCGTGCGCGCGTCGCGGATGTCGTCGCCGGCGCAGCACGCGCCCTTGCGTCCGGTGGCGGCGCCGTAGTCGTAGAGCTGCAGCGTTACGCCGATGACTTCGGCGCCGCTGCGGCTCGCCAGGGCGGCGACCATCGAGCTGTCGACCCCGCCGGACATGGCGACGACAATGCGGCATTCGCCGGCCGGCCGGGGCAGGTCGAACAAAGCCGCGGGATCGACGGCCAACGAGGCGGGGGCGGAGGCGATAGCGGACACGATGGCGCGCCCCTTACACGCCCGGAGGCGACGCGGCAAAGGCAAGGAGATAATGCAGGGTAAACGGCGGCTTTACCGGTTCTTGACGCTTGCCCGCTATCGGCAAGGACATGTTCGAAGCCAAGTTCCACAAACAAGGCACCGCGCGGCCGCTCGATCATGCCGAAGAGGCCGACGGCGGTCTTCGGCCGGTCAGCTGGTCGGACCTGGTCGCCAAGCTCGATGCGGCGCGCGATCTGCGCATCGCTTTGCACGGGCTCGACGAGCAGGGCGAGGGGAGCTTTAACCCGAGTTGCGCGCGGCACATTGCTGCGCTCGGCGACGGCAAACAGGGCGTTAACCTCGATGCTTTAGCGGATGGCAAAGCACCCAGCGGCATGGCGAACCAACACGTAGAACGAGGTGCGGACAGCGTCCGGGGAAATTGATGATCGAGAACCAGAAAATCCGTCCTGCGCAAGTGATCGGCCCGCTCGGCGAGCCGCTCACGATCAGGGACCTTCCGTCGCCCCAGACCAAGCGCTGGGTGGTGCGGCGCAAGGCCGAGGTCGTGGCTGCCGTCAATGGCGGCCTGCTGACCATCGACGAGGTTCTCGAGCGCTATAACCTGACGCTCGAGGAGTTCGCGTCGTGGCAGCGTGCCGTCGACCGCTCGGGCATGCAGGGCCTGCGGGTCACCCGCATCCAGCATTATCGCGACCTTTACGAACGTCAGCTCAAGTACTGATATTCCATTAGCTTTCAGTTGCTTGCACCCATACGTCGGCGAGTCGTCAGCGGGTGCGGGGAACACTCACGTCCATCCTACGTTTTCCCAGCAGTTCGAGAGAATAAAACCGAATTTGCAGGAGGAATACGGATATGGGCTGGATTATCGCTATTATCGTCGGCGGCGTGGCCGGATGGCTTGCCTCCATTGTCATGCGGCGCGATGCCTCGATGGGCATCTTCATGAACATCATCGTCGGCATCATCGGCGCGCTGCTCGGCAACTTGCTGGCCGGCTGGATCTTCAACGTCGAAGGAACGATCCAGACGTTCAATCTCACCGGCTTCATTATCGCCATCGTCGGCGCGATCGTGCTGCTGGGCATCGTCAATCTGTTCCAGCGCGGCAGCGTGCGCTAGGCCGAAGCCGAAACACTGCAGTAAAGAGGGGGGCGGTCCGCGATGGCGGGCCGCCCCTTTTGTCGCTTACGACAATTTATTACTCGTCGGCTTGGCTCGGCCGTCTATAGAAGAGCGGATTGCGCCGCATATTGCAGCGCAGTATGCGCCCAGGCGAACCGGCCGCACCTTCGCCGTGCGGGCCGGCGTTAACTGTGTTATGTCCGCCGGGGCGGGCAGTGAGGCTCGAAAGCGCGAATGAACTACGAGACGACAGTCAGTCTGGACGGTGCCGACGGGCAGTCCCCTTCTCTCGAGGAAGCGGAGGCAGGGGCGCGTCACAAGCGGCGCAACATCGTCATCGCGGCCGTTGCCGCCGTTCTGGTGCTTGTCGCCTATTTCGCCTTCGCCACCGGCGGCGAGGAACCGGATTTCGGCGCGCGCACCGGTCAGGTTCCTGTCGTGACCGTCGTTTCGCCCGGAGAGGGCACCATCGCCGGCACGATCAACGCCACGGGAACGATTGCCGCGCGCCGCGAACTGCCGGTCGGCAGCGTCGGCGAAGGCGGCCGGGTGATTTCGGTACCCGTGGATGCGGGCGACTGGGTCAAAGCCGGCCAGGTGCTGGCGGTTATCGATCGGTCGGTGCAGGTCCAGCAGACTGCCGGCCAGGCCGCTCAGTTGCAGGTAGCCCGGGCCGATGCCGAACTGGCACAGGCCAATCTCGACCGCGCGCTGAAGCTGGTCGATCGTGGGTTCATTTCCAAAGCCGACCTTGATCGCCTGACCGCGACGCGCGACGCGGCCGTAGCCCGCGTTCGCGTCGCCGAAGCGCAACTTGGCGAGCGGCGGGCGCGAAACGCGCAGCTCAACATCGTAGCGCCCGCAGCGGGCCTCTTGCTCGAACGCAACGTCGAACCCGGCCAGACCGTGGGAGCGGGTTCGGGCGTGCTGTTCTCGATCGCCAAGGGCGGCGAGATGGAACTGCTCGCCAAGCTCGGCGAGAGCGAACTCGCGTCCGTTCCCCTCGGCGCCAGCGCCACGGTCACTCCTGTCGGGACCGACAAGTCGTTTACCGGGCAGATCTGGCAGAAGTCGCCCGTGATCGACCCCCAGACGCGGCAGGGCAACGCCCGCATCGCGCTGGCCTATGCGCCAGCGCTGCGTCCCGGCGGCTTCGCCTCCGCCGTGATCGACAGTGGGACGATTTCCGCTCCGCTACTGCCGGAAAGCGCGATCATGTCCGACGACAAGGGCAGCTACGTGTACATCGTCGGCAAGGATAACAAGGTGGTACGGCGTCCGATAAAGACGGGGCTGGTGACCGACACCGGTATCGCTGTGGTCGAGGGCCTCTCCGGGAACGAGAAGATCGTCGAGCGTGCCGGGGGCTTCCTGTCGGAAGGTGACACCGTCAAACCCGTCACCTCGCGCCGCTAGGCCCTCGCGCATGGCCTTCCGCAACATATCCGCCTGGTCGATCCGCAACCCGATCGTCCCGATCGTCGCCTTCGTGGGTCTTTTGCTGGCCGGCCTTTTTTCGTTCAACCAGATGGACGTCCAGGACCGGCCGGACATCGAGTTCCCGGTGGTCAACGTCAATATCTCGCAGCCGGGCGCTGCGCCCAGCGAAATCGAGAACCAGATCACCCAACGCGTCGAGGCGGCCGTGCAGACGCTCGACGGGGTGCAGAACATCAGCTCAACCGCCTCAGAGGGCAGTTCGAGCACGCAGATCGAGTTCGAACTCGGCACCGACATCAACGAGGCGGTGAACGAGGCCAAAGCCGCGATCGACCAGATTCGCGGCGAACTCCCCGATGGGATTCTCGAACCGCGGGTTTCCAAACAGAGGACAAGTTCGCAGCCGATCGTCTACTTCGGCGTCGCCGCCGACGACATGACGATCGAGCAGCTCTCGTGGTTCATCGACGACACCGTCGCCAAGCGCCTGCTCACGGTCGACGGGCTCGCCGAAGTCAGCCGCAACGGCGGGGTCGACCGCGAGATTCTGGTCATTCTCGACCCGGCCAAGATGCAGTCGCTCGGGGTGACGGCCAGCCAGGTCAACCAGACTCTGCGCACCCTCAACACGAACGCCGCCGGCGGCCGCGCCGAAATCGCCGGTTCACGGCAGTCCGTCCGCGTCCTGGGCAACGCCGCCTCGGCCTACGACCTTTCGCAGACGCAAATCGCGATCGGCGGTGGGCGGACGATCAAGCTGGCCGATATTGCCAAGGTGACCGACAGCTACGGCGAATTGCGTTCGCTCGCCAAGCTCAACGGCAAACAGATCGTCACCTTCTCGGTCACCCGCGCCCGCGGAGAATCCGACGTCACCGTGTACGACGGCGTCGTCAAGGAGCTGAAGCAGCTCGAGAAGGAAAATCCCGGCATTACCTTTACCCGGCTGTTCACCCAGGTCGACTACACCAAGCAGCAGTACGAGAGCTCGATGGCGGCGATGATCGAGGGTGCCGTGCTTGCCGTCGTCGTGGTGTTCCTGTTCCTGCGCGACTGGCGGGCGACGATCATCGCAGCGCTGGCAATCCCGCTCTCCGCCATCCCCACCTTCTGGTTCATGGACCTGCTGGGCTTTTCGCTCAATCAGATGTCCCTGCTCGCGCTCGGTCTCGTCGCCGGCGTTCTGGTCGACGACGCAATCGTCGAGATCGAGAACATCGTCAGACACATGCGAATGGGCAAGAGCGCGTACCAGGCGTCGATCGACGCCGCCGACGAGATCGGCCTGGCGGTGGTCGCCACCACCTTTTCGATTGTCGCCGTGTTCCTTCCGGTCGGGCTGATGCCTGGGGTCGCCGGCCAGTTCTTCAAAAATTTCGGCCTGACCGTGGTCGCCTCGGTGCTGATGAGCCTGGCCGTGGCGCGCCTCATCACGCCGATGGTCGCGGCCTATTTCCTCAAGGCGAAGGGCCACCAGGCTCACGGCGAGGGGCGGTTGATGGACCGCTACATGTCGGTGCTGCACTGGTCTCTGGACACCAGCAAGGCCGACGCGCTGCGCGCCCGGCTGACTCCGGTCGAGTCGGACTGGTGGCACTTCCCGGTGGCGCTGGTCTTCCGTCTCGTCGTGCTGGCGGCCGCCTTCGCCGGCTTCGCGGGCGTGGGGTATGCTCTCGATACCTTGGTAGGTTCGCTTGTCACGCCGCAGTTCTGGCTTGGCTTCCTGGGGGCGCTGCCCGAACTTCTCGGTCAGGTAATCGCCGGGCTGGTCGCGCTGGTTTTCCTGCTCGCGGGACTCGCGGTGGCGCTGGCGGCGGGCTGGTTCGCAGCGCGCCTGATAGCCCGCGTGCTTGTTCTCGCGGCGCACCTGCTCGGGCGGCATTTCGCCGAGGCCTATGCCTATCGCAATGAACGCTACGCCGCGCGATTCCGCGGCGATCACCGGGTCTGGATGATGCTCGTCGGGGTGGTCGCGCTGACCCTGACCGCGCTGCAGTTCATGGCCATTCCCAAGCAGTTCTTCCCCAACAACGACAGCGACTTCTCGATGATTCGCGTCTCCATGGTGCCCGGCACCACGCTGGAGCAGACCGACCGGGTGATCGAGACGATCGCAGAGCGGATGAAGAAGGAACAGGAAGTCGAACTCGCCCTGGGCATCGTCAACGAGGGCAGCGGCATGGTCCGCCTCGTGCTCCGGGACGACAGGGAACGCACGAGCAAGCAGTTCGAGGAGGAAATGACGCCCTACCTCCAGTCCCTGCCCGACGTGCGGGCAAGCTTCCAGAACCAGCAGGGCGGCGGGGGCGGGACCGGCCGGGGCATTTCGATCATGCTTTCGGGGTCCGATCCCATCAAGCTCGACGCGGCTGCCAACACGCTGGTCGAACAGATGAAGGATGTGCCCGGCGCCGTGGCGCCGCGCGTCGAACTCGATCTCCAGCGGCCCGAACTGATCGTCAAGCCGCGCGAAGATCTGGCACAGAGTCTCGGCGTGTCGACCAGCGCGCTGAGCCAGGCCATCCGCATCGCCACGCTCGGCGATATCGACCAGAACGCGGCGAAGTTTTCGCTGTCCGACCGGCAGGTCCCGATCCGGGTCCGGCTGAGCGAGGATTCGCGGCGCGACATGTCGGTAATTCGCAACCTGCCGGTGCCGACGTCGGCGGGCGGCTCGGTCCCGCTCGAGCGCGTGGCCGACATCACTTTCGGCGAAGGTCCGACAAGCATCCAGCGCTACAACCAGAACCGCCGGGTCTTCGTCAGTGCCGACGTGGCGCCCGGCTTCGCCAGCGGTGACGTCAAGTCGGCGATCAACCGCTTGCCGATCATGCGGAACCTACCCTCGGGCGTGTCGAACGCGCCCGTCGGGGAGGATGAATGGCAGGCCGAGCTGCTCAAGAACTTCGTGGTGGCGCTGGCGGCGGCCATTCTGCTGGTCTTCTCGGTGCTGGTTCTGCTTTACCGCCGGCTGGTTTCGCCGCTGGTCAACATGGGTTCGCTGTTCCTCGCCCCGCTCGGCGGGCTGCTGTTCCTGTTCGTCGTGGGGCAGCCGATTTCGCTTCCGGTTTTCATCGGCATCCTCATGCTGTTCGGAATCGTCGCCAAAAACTCGATCCTGCTCATCGACTTTGCGATCGAGGAAATGGCCACCGGCAAGACCAAGCGCGAGGCCATCATCGAAGCCGGGCACAAACGCGCCCAGCCGATCGTCATGACCACGGTGGCGATGACTGCCGGGATGATACCCACGGCCATCTCGCTGGCTGGCGATTCCGCCTGGCGCGCGCCGATGGGCACGATCGTTATCGGCGGCCTGACGCTCTCGACGCTGCTGACCCTGCTCATCGTCCCCGCGGGCTTCAGCCTGGCCGACGGGCTCGAAAAGCGCCTCGGGCCGTGGCTGCGCGACCGCATTCTGACCTACAAGCCGGGCGACGACCGGACCGACGGTGAGGCGCCGCAGCGTGGGGCGCTCCCGGCCGAGTGACGCCTTGACCCGGCCGGCCGCGGCGGGCAGCCCTGTCGCTGTGAGCAAACCTCTCGTTCTTCCAGATCGGGCCCGGACCATGCGCCGCATCGCCACCGGCCTGCTGGTGTCGATGGCCGGGCTGTTTGCGCTGGCCCGGTCCATGCTCGAAACCCATCCTGCCTGGGGCTACGTCCTGGCCTTTTCCGAGGCGGCGATGGTCGGCGGCCTGGCAGACTGGTTCGCGGTGACCGCGCTGTTCCGCCGCCCGCTGGGCCTGCCGATCCCGCACACCGCGATCATCCCGGAAAACAAGGACCGCATCGCCGACACGATGGCGAACTTCCTGCGGACCAACTTCCTCACGCCCGTCGTCGTCGCCCGGCGGATGCGGGCGATGAATCTGGCGAAGGCCACCGGCGACTTTCTCTCCCGCCCAGCGAAGGGTGAGGGCTCCCGCATTCGCAGCGGAGCCGGGGGGATCCTCGCCGAAGTGCTCGAATCGCTCGATCCCGAGCGGCTCGGCGGGCAAGTCCGCGCCGGTCTGCTGCACCAGGTCGAAAAGCTCGAGGTTTCGCCGCTGCTCGGTCAGATGCTGGCCGGGGCGATTGCCGACAAGCGCCACCTGCCGCTGATCGACGCGCTGATCCGCTGGGCCGGTCTGACGCTCGAAGACAACGAGAACATGGTCCGCCAGATCATCCACGACAAGGCCAACTCGGTGGTGCGCTGGACCGGCCTCGACGAACGGCTGGCCAATTCGGTGCTCGACGGGCTTTACCGGCTGCTCGCCGAGGTGCTGGTGAACCCCGACCACCCCTTGCGAGGCAAGATCGAGGAGGGGCTCGAAAAGCTGGCGCACGACTTGCAGACCGATCCCGCCATGGGGGCGAAGGTCGAGGCGATGAAGAACGACCTGCTCGCCAATCCCGCGCTGGCGGCGTGGTGGATGGGGGTGTGGGAACGGTTGCGCACCGCGCTTATCGCCTCGGCCCGCAATCCGGGCGCGGGCGCGCTCGGCGGGCAACTGGCGGGCATGATCGGCGAGCTCGGCCAGGCCCTGCGCGAGGACGAGGCCCTGCAGGACCAGGTCAATCGCTTCGCTCGCCGCACCGCAGTCGGCGTCGCCACGCGCTACGGCGGACAGATCGTACAGCTGGTCTCGGAAACGGTGCGCCGCTGGGACGCGAAGACGGTGACCGGCCGGATCGAAGGAGCGGTGAGCCGCGACCTCCAGTTCATCCGCCTCAACGGCACCCTTGTCGGCGGCCTGGTGGGCGTCGTCATCCACCTCGTCTCGGAGTTCGTGTGAGTCAGCGGCCTTTGCTGACGACCGAGCGGCTCGAGCTGTGGAAGCCGCGCTTCGACGACATGCGCGCGGTTTACGAGCTTGTAACCCATCCCCGGACGGCGACGCATCTCGGCCCACCGCTGAGCTGGACTGACCACTACGCCCGCTTTCACCGCAACGCCGGCGGTTGGTACTTCCACGGTTACGGCAACTTCCTCGTCCGCGAGCGCGGACAATCGCGAGTGATCGGCAATATCGGGATTTTCCATTCCAACCGCGGGCTGGGCGACGATTTCGACCTGAACCCCGAGGCCGGCTGGATCATGGCCCACGACCATGTCGGAAAGGGCTATGCCAGCGAGGCCATGACCGCCATCCTCGCATGGTTCGATGCCGAACACGGTCCCCGGCGCATCGTCTGCATCGTCTCTCCGCAGAACGCGCCCTCGTTACGCATGGCGGAAAAATTCGGCTTTGTGCCGCTGCGCATGGCGAATATGCCAACCGACGGCGAACCGGTGCAGATTTTCGAGCGACTGCCCCGGGAGGCCATCTAGCGCCCGCGCCTGCCGCCCGGGAAGGGCGGGCCGAGCATTAGCGGGCTGCCGATCCATAATCCCGGCATCGCCTTTCCGCCCGGGTCCTTGGCGGGGGCGAAGTGCGCCTTGTCCAGCAGGGTCGAGCAGATCTTCTCGTTCACCGCCGCGTCCAGCGTCGCCCAGTGGATCTTGCAGTCCGTCGGCCTGCCTGAATCGTCGACCATCAGGCGGACCTGATTCGAGCCTGCAGTTAGTTTGGAGAAGTCGCCGAACGGCACTGTCCCCTGCGGCAGCCAGCCGATGCCGCCGCCATCAGGAACTGCCGGGGTCGAGCCCTTGCCCATTCGCGCCGGATCGAGACCCCAGGTCTTGGCCAGATCGTCGGCGCAGGCCTGCAGCGCGGCAACGGGAGCGCCGAGCGAGCCGGTGTCGATCTCGACCGGTGCGACCAGACCGCCGGCGATCTGCAGGCCGCTCAGGGCTTTGGCGGCGGCCTGTTCGGCCTCGCGGTCGTAGGGCGGTGGAATCGGTGGCGCGCCGGGCGCCGACGCCGCGATGGGTGCGATCGTCACCGGTCCGAGATTGAAGTAGTCGTTGCCGTCGGCCATTTCGGCACGGGCATAACGTGTCTTGCGCTCCCCTTGGCCTGGCGTGAAATTCCAGCCCAACTCGTCGGCGCTGCGATAGGTCCGCAAGCCCTTGCCGACCAGAACCAGCCGCATTGTCGGCCCTGGCTGGATGCGCTCGAAGGCCAGCGCCAGCGTGTTGCTATCGGCGCTGAAACTGCGCGATAGCCGGCAATAGTCTTCGCCGTAATCGAGCGCCCACTGGCTGGCCGGCTTGAACACCAAAGCTTCGTCCGCCGCCTGGGCCGGAGTCGCGGCGAGAAGCCCGGTTATGAATATCGTAAGCGTGGCAATCCGCCCGAAGCCCATGCGAATACTCCCCCTCTTCCCGGCGCGAGACTATTGTCCGAGCGCGCGGGGTCAAGCGGGCAGTTTGTCGCAAATCTTCGCTGGCGAAGCCGGCTTCAGGCTGCCTGCTTGACCTCGGCGACAATCTTGCGGGCAGCATCGCCGAGGTCTTCTGCGGGGATGATGGGCAGCCCGGACTCGGCGAGGATGGCCTTGCCCTGCGCGACGTTGGTGCCCTCGAGACGCACCACCAGGGGCACGTCGAGCTCGACTTCCCTGGCCGCGGCGACAATGCCCTCGGCGATCGTGTCGCAGCGCATGATGCCGCCGAAGATGTTGACCAGGATGCCCTTCACCGCCGGGTCCGAAAGGATGATCTTGAACGCCGCGGTGACCTTTTCCTTCGAGGCGCCTCCGCCGACGTCGAGGAAGTTTGCCGGAAAGGCTCCGTTGAGCTTGATGATGTCCATCGTCGCCATGGCGAGGCCGGCACCGTTGACCATGCAGCCGATGTTGCCGTCGAGCTTGATGTAGGCGAGGTCGTACTTCGACGCCTCGATCTCCATCGGGTCTTCCTCGGTCTCGTCGCGCATGGCTTCCACGTCCTTGTGGCGGAACAGCGCGTTCGAATCGAAGCTCATCTTGGTGTCGAGCACCAGCAGACCGCCCTGCTCGGTCTCGACCAGCGGGTTGATCTCGAGCATCGAACAATCGAGCGCGACGAAGGCCTCGTACAACTGCTTTGCCAGCTTCTGCGCTGCCTTGGCCGTGTCGCCCTTCAGCTTGAGCGCGAAGGCGACGCTGCGCCCGTGATGCGGCATGAAGCCGGTCGCGGGATCGATGGTGATGGTGGTGATCTTGTCGGGCGTCTCGTGCGCCACATCCTCGATGCTCATGCCGCCCTCGGTCGAAACGACCATGGCGATACGTCCGCTGGCCCGGTCGACCAGAAGCGCAAGGTAATATTCGTGGGCGATGTCGACACCGTCCGTCACGTAGAGGCGATTGACCTGCTTGCCGGCCGGGCCGGTTTGCACAGTCACCAGCGTATTGCCCAGCATCTCCCTGGCATCCGTCTCCACGTCCGCGACGCTCTTGGCCAGACGCACGCCGCCCTTGGCCTCGGGGCCGAGTTCCTTGAACTTGCCCTTGCCGCGCCCGCCGGCGTGGATCTGCGCCTTCACCACGTAGAGGGGGCCGGGAAGCTGCTTCGCAGCCGCGACCGCTTCCTCGACGCTCATCGCCGGATAACCGGTGGGCACGGCGATACCGAACTTCGCCAGCAGTTCCTTGGCCTGGTATTCGTGGATGTTCATCGAGGGGTATGTCCTGACGTCTTGGGGAGAGAGGATAATCCGCGGGCGCGCCTAAGCATGGATTGCCGCGCTTGAAAAGACCGCCGCGGCGCTTCACAGCGCCCGAGTGATCGATCGGGCGCGCCTGGAAGAGATTTGCCGCGAGGCCGGGCGTATCGCCATGCGCCAGTGGCCGGGCGCGGGCCACGCCCTCGAATCGTGGGAAAAAAGCCCGGGCAGCCCCGTCTGTGCCGCCGATCTCGAGGTCGACGGCTTCCTCAAGCGCGAATTGCGCGCCCTGTTGCCTTCGGCCGGCTGGCTGAGCGAGGAAACGGTCGACCATCCCGAGCGGCTCGAGAAGGGCCTGTGCTGGCTGGTCGACCCGATCGACGGCACGCGCGACTTTATCCGCGGGCGCAGCGGCTGGGCAATCTCGGTCGCGCTGGTCAGCGAAGGGCGGCCGCTTATCGGCCTGCTCGAGGCTCCGGCGCGCGGCGAATCGTGGAGTGCGACGGCGGGACAGGGCGCGCTGCGCAATTCCCAGCGCCTGCACACGAGCACGCGCAAAGAACTGCCGGGCGCCCGCGTGCCCGCCGATCACCTTCCCGGTCCAGACAAGGACCTGGTGATGGTCGACAAGCCCAATTCGATCGCCTTGCGCGTGGCCATGGTCGCGGCGGGCGAAGCAGATTTGGTGGCGACTTTGCGTTGGGGTTTCGAATGGGATGTCGCCGCCGCAGCGCTGATCGCGCGCGAGGCCGGGGCGGCGGTATCCGACGCCTTCGGTCACCGCCTGGCCTACAACAAGCGCGACCCGCGCGCCTTCGGCCTGCTGGTCAGCGCCCCGGCAATCCACGCCGCGGCAGTCGAGCGGCTCGCCGAGCGCGCGGCGAAATTTTCCCGGTCTTGAACGCGGATGGGGCCGGCCCCGCTAAGGACCGGCCCCACTCCACTCGCTGAGCGGAATCCTGTCTGAGGCCGATTACTGGCCCGCTGCAGCCCGTGCTTCGGCTTCGGTGAAGGGGATCACCTTGATTTCGACGCGGCGGTTGAGCGGCTCGTTGACGCCGTCGCCGGTCTGCACCTTGAGCTGGGTCTCGCCGAACCCCTGCCAGCGGATCCGAGCGGAGGAAACGCCGCGGCTGGTCAGATAGTTGGCAACGGCCTGCGCCCGGCGTTCGGACAAGGCCTGGTTGGACGAGGCCGACCCGACGGTATCGGTGTGGCCGTACACGTCGATCACGCTGTTGGGGTATTGCACCAGATTGGACGCGACCTGGTCGAGGGTGGCCTGAAACGAAGGACTGATTGTCGAACTGCCGGTCGCGAAAGTCACGTCGGGAAGGTTGACGAGGAAGGCATTACCGTTGTCGACGGGGGTCACGTCGACCCCGCTGCCGGCGGTGTTTTCCTTCAGCTCCTTGATCTGCTGGTCCATCTTATAACCGACATACCCGCCGGCCGCGCCGCCGGCGACCGCGCCGGCGATACGGGCCGTCTTGCCGCCGATCAGGCCGCCGAGAAGGTAGCCGCCAAGCGCGCCGCCGAGGCCGCCGATGGCGGTGCGCGAAATCTTCTGCTGGCCGGTGTTCGGATCGGTGACGCAGGCGGAGGTGCCGAGCAGCGCGACAGACGCGGCGCCGGCGATGAGTATGCGTTTGATCTGCATGGTGTAGGCATCCTTGCTGGGAAAGACTTGGTCGGTGCGCGGCGCACGGCGATGTGATCGCCGTATGCCGTCTACAGCCCCACAAACGCCCCGGCGCCCGACGCGTTCCTTCGCGGTGCTTCGCGCCGGGCCACAAATCTGCTAGCGGCGGCCGGCAATGTCTCCCTTTCCCTGGTTCGACCTGGCCATCCTTGCCGGACTCATCCTGCTCAACGGCGTCTTCGCGATGTCGGAGCTGGCAATCGTCTCCGCTCGGACCGCGCGGCTCAAGATGCTGGCCGACAAGGGCAGCGGCTCGGCCAGGACCGTCCTGTCGCTGGCCGGGGACCCAGGCAAGTTCCTTTCGACGGTCCAAGTCGGCATAACGCTGATCGGGATCGTCGCCGGCGCATATTCCGGATCGACGCTCGGCGGGCCGACCGGCGAACGGCTCGAATTGCTCGGCCTGGCCCCGGATACTGCGCAAACTGCCGGGTTCGCCCTCGTCATCGCGCTGACCACCTATCTGAGCCTGGTGATCGGCGAGCTGGTGCCCAAGCAGCTGGCGCTGCGCAAGGCGCTGCCGATCGCATTGGTCATGGCCCGGCCGATGGCGTTGCTGGCGCGCGCCGCGGCGCCCGTTGTGTGGCTGCTCGACACCTCGTCGGGCCTGATCATGCGGCTCATCGGGGTGCGCCACCGCGGCGAGCACGGGCTGAGCGCGGACGAGATTCACATGATCTTCGCCGAGGCGACGCGATCCGGCGTGATCGAGGAAGGCGAACGGGCAATCCTCTCGGGCATCATGCGGCTGACCGATCGCACGGTGCGCGAACTGATGACCCCGCGGACGGAGATCGACTGGCTCGACATGGGCGCGGACAAGGACGAAATCGCCGAAACCATCGCCGAATCGCCCCACTCGCTGCTGCCGGTGGCCGACGGTTCGGTCGACAAAGTGCTCGGCGTGGTCAAAGTGCGCGAGGTCCTGGCCGAGCTCGTTGCGGGCAAGCCCGTCTATCTCGACCGGCTGATGCGCAAGGCCGAAGTCGTTCCCGACCAGCTCGATGCCATGGATGCGCTGCGTATCCTGCAGAGCTCGGGTCTCGGCATGGCGATGGTGCATGACGAATACGGCCATCTCGATGGCATCGTCACCCCGGCCGACCTGCTCAACGCGATGGCCGGCACCTTCGCCAGCCACCAGGACGAAGGCGACGAGCCCGACCTGGTCCAGCGCGACGACGGGTCGCTACTGGTCTCCGGCGCGATGTCGGCCGATGCGCTGGCCGAACGTCTCGGCATCGATCTGCCCCAGTCGCGCGAATTCGCCACCGCGGCGGGCTACGTGCTGTTCATGCTCAAGCATCTGCCGGCGGTGGGCGAACACTTCAGCGACCAGGGGTGGCGCTTCGAGGTGGTCGATCTCGACGGGCGCAAGATCGACAAATTGCTGGTGAACGAGGAGTAGTCTTTCGTTTGATGCCCGTCCGGATGGGCGGGCGTAACGACAAGACGCCTAGCTCGGAATAACCGCTTGCGCCGCTTCGCCATCGCCTTCGGGGGCGGCGACGATGGCTTGCGTCGTGGTGCCCTTGTCGACGGTGAAGGTGCCCGGGTCACCCACGGAGGAGCGGATGCCGGGATCGGCCTGGCCGGCGCGGTCGAGGGCGCTGGTTTCGACCGCGCTGCGCGGGGCGGTGCCGCCGAACAGCGCCTCGAGCGCCTGCTGAGCGGCGGTGCCTTCGGCCGGACGCGGGGCGCCGGGCTGCGGGGGTTCGAGGGCGAAGTCGGGGGGAATGACCAGCGGCGCCTGGCGTTGCACGGCGAATTCGTCAGGCCGGTCGCGACCGAGAATGCCGCCGCCGCCGCAGCCCGAAAGCAGGGCGGCCAGACCAGTAACGGGGCCGGCGATCAGGGCGAAACGGGTCGAAATGCGCATCAATGGGTCTCCGCGGCGCCTGGCGCCGGTTCGGTCTCTGGGGGGCTCTGCTCGGGCGAGGGTTTCTCGCGCATGAACAGCGAGCGGGCAAGCACTATCAGCACCCCGATGGTGATGGCCGCGTCGGCAATGTTGAAGATCAGGAAGGGGCGAAACTCCCCGAAATGCAAGTCGGCGTAGTCGAGAACGTAGTTGTAGCTGGTGCGGTCGCGGATGTTGCCGAGTGCGCCGCCCAGTACGAGCGCCAGCGCGACGATGTCGCCCATCTTGCGCTCGCGCAGGATCCACACCGCAACACCCAGCGCGATCGCTCCGGTCACCGCGATCAGCGCAAGCTGCATTTCGGTCGAACGCGCGGTGAACATCCCCAGGGAGACGCCGTAGTTGTGCGTCCGGGTCAGCGCGAAGAACGACAGCAGTTCGACCCGGTCTCCGATGTCGCGCAAGTGAAAATGCGCGACGACGAACCACTTGACCCACTGGTCGAGGGCGAAGACCCCTGCAGCGAGGGCGAAGCCGGCGATGCGGCGTTTGACGATCGTGTTCATGCCGCGGCGTCCATTTCTTCGACCACGTCTGCGCAGCGATCGCACAGCGCGCCGTCCTCGTTCACCTCGGGCAGCAGGCGCCAGCAGCGGCCGCACTTGTGGTTGTCGGTGCGGCCGGCGGCAAGCGCCGAACCGCGGGTGACCGGGCCGCTGATGAAAAGCTCGGCGAGGTCGTCGTCGGAGAAGCCGGGGGGCACGGCGTCGGCGGGCACGGTGACGCTGGCCTCGAGCCCGGAGCGCACGATCTTCTCGCGGCGCAGCGGCTCGATCGCTTCGGTGACCTGCTCGCGCAGGCCGCGCAGGGCCTCCCAGCGCGCCGCGTCGGCGTGGGCAGCGGGCACGTCCGGCCATTCCAGCAAATGCACGCTGCCGCCCTCGGGATAGCGCGTGCCCCACACCTCTTCGCCGGTGAACACCAGCACCGGCGCGGCGTAGCGGACCAGCGCGTGGAACAGCGTGTCGAGCACCGTGCGGCAGGCGCGGCGGCGCGTGTCGCCGGGCGCGTCGCAATAGAGGCTGTCCTTGCGGATATCGAAATAGAAGGCGCTGAGATCCTCGTTGCAGAAATCGACCAGCGCACGGACGTAGGTGTTGAAGTCGAAGTCGGCGGTCGCCCGCTTCAGGGTCGCATCGAGTTCGCCGAGCAGCGAAAGGACGTAGCGCTCCAGCTCGGGCATTTCGCCCACCGGCAGGCGCTCGCTTTCGTCGAAGCCTTCGAGCGCGCCGAGCAGATAGCGGAAGGTGTTGCGCAGCTTGCGGTACTGGTCGGCGACGCCCTTGAGGATCTCTTCGCCGATCCGGTGGTCCTCGGTGTAGTCGACGGAGAGCGCCCAGAGCCGAATGATGTCCGCGCCGTACTGCTCCATGACCTTGTTGGGATCGACCGTGTTGCCGAGGCTCTTCGACATCTTGCGGCCGTCGCTCGACATAGTGAAGCCGTGGGTTAGCACCGCTTGGTAGGGCGCGCGGCCGCGCGTGCCGCAGCTTTCGAGCAGGCTCGACTGGAACCAGCCGCGGTGCTGGTCGCTGCCCTCGAGATAGAGATCTGCCGGCCATTGCAGCTCGGGCCAGCGGCCGGATTCGAGCACGAAGGCGTGGGTCGAACCCGAATCGAACCAGACGTCGAGAATGTCGGTCACCCGCTCGAAGTCTTCGACGTCGTACTCGGGGCCGAGAATCGCCTGCGCGTATTCCTCGTCCCACCCGTCGACGCCGTGGGTGCGGATGCTCTGGACGATGCGCGCGTTGACCGCCGGATCGACCAGATACTCGCCGCTCTTGCGGTTGACGAACAGGGTGATCGGCACACCCCAGGCGCGCTGGCGGCTCAGCACCCAGTCGGGCCGCCCTTCGACCATGCTGCCGATGCGGTTGCGGCCCTTGGCGGGCACGAAGCGGGTTGCCGCGATGGCGCCCAGCGCCAGTTCGCGAAGGGTGGGCGAACCGGCAGTCGCCGCCTCGTCGATCGTGTCGTCGCCGCCCTCGCTCTCCAAGCGCTGCTCGGCGGTGGAGATCGCGGGCAGGTGGCCGAGCGGCCGGTCCATCGGCACGAACCACTGCGGCGTGCAGCGGAAGATGACCTTGGCCTTGCTGCGCCACGAGTGCGGGTAGGAGTGTTGGTAATCCGCGCTCGCCGCGAGCAGCGCGCCGGCTGAGCGCAAGTCCGAGCAGATCGGCCCGTCGGGCGCGTTGAACTTGGGGTTGATGACCGAACCCTGCCCGCCGAGCCAGGCCCAATCCTCGCGGTACTTCCCGTCGCCCTCGACCGCGAAGACCGGGTTGATCCCGTTGGACTTGCACAGCTCGAAGTCGTCCTCGCCATGGTCGGGTGCCATGTGGACGAGGCCGGTGCCTTGCTCATTGTCTACGAATTCGGCCTTCAAAACGGGCCTGAGCTCAGCGAAGAAGCCGCCAAGCTCGTGCATAGGATGACGGACTCTCATCCCTTCGAAATCTTTCGAAGAGAGCAATGAAGTCTCACCGATTTCAGGACTGTCGACGAGGGCTTGGTCAAAGGGATGCGAGCCATGCTGTAGCCGCTCGATGAAATCAGAGCCGATCTGATTGCTCTTTTCCATCACAAGACGCCTGCCGCCAAATTCGAAGACGCGATATGAGAGGGTGCTGCCGTAGGCGATCGCCTGATTGACAGGTATTGTCCAAGGCGTCGTTGTCCAAATCACGAGACTAGCGCCGATTAATTCCGGTGCGTTCGGAGCTTCGACGATCTCGAACGCCACGTCGATCTGGGTCGAGACGATGTCCTCGTACTCGACCTCGGCCTCGGCCAGCGCGGTCTTTTCGACCGGGCTCCACATCACCGGCTTGGCGCCGCGGTAGAGCTGGCCACTCTCGGCGAACTTGAGGAGCTCGGCGACGATCGTCGCTTCGCTCTCGAACTGCATCGTCAGGTAGGGATTGTCCCAGTCGCCGCCGATGCCCAAACGCTTCAGCTGTTCGCGCTGCACGTCCACCCAGTGCTGCGCATAGGCGCGGCATTCGGCGCGGAATTCCTTGCGCGGGACCTCGTCCTTGTTCTTCTTCGCCTTGCGGTACTGCTCCTCGACCTTCCACTCGATGGGAAGGCCGTGGCAGTCCCACCCGGGCACGTAGGGCGCATCCTTACCGAGCAGGGTCTGCGTGCGCACGACCATGTCCTTGAGCACGTGGTTGAGCGCGTGGCCGATGTGCATGTCGCCGTTGGCGTAGGGCGGGCCGTCATGCAGGATGAACTTCTCGCGCCCTTCGCGGCTCTCGCGGATCTGCCGGTACAGCCCCTCGGATTCCCAGCGCGCGGCCATGCCCGGTTCCTTCTGCGGAAGGCCGGCTTTCATCGGGAAATCGGTCTTCGGCAGGAAGACCGTCGGTCGGTAGTCGCGCTGTTCGCTCATGGCACTCTGAAAGGTCAGTTCGCGGCGGCGCTTAGGAGTTTCCTCGCCCGCTCGCAATCCTCGGCCATCTGCGCCGTAAGCGCGTCGAGACCGTCGAAGGCCATTTCCGGGCGCAGGAAGTGATGCAGGGCCACCTCCACCTCCTGTCCGTAGAGATCGCCCGCGAAGTCGAAGAAATAGGGTTCGAGCAGTTCCCTGGGCGGATCGAACATCGGCCGCACGCCGATGTTGGCGGCACCCTGCAGCACCTCGCCCGTCGGCAGGGTTCCGAGGACGGCGTAGATGCCGAAGCGCGGGCGCAGGTAGGCGCCAAGTTCCATGTTGGCGGTGGGATAGCCGATGGCGCGCCCGCGCTTGTCGCCGTGGATCACTTCGCCGCGGATGGCGAAGGGGCGGGTCAGCAACCGCGCCGCCTCGCCGCACTCGCCGGCCTTGAGCGCGTCGCGGATGCGGCTGGAGGAAACCGGGCGGCCGCCGTCCATCACCGGGCCGACTGCCCGCGTTTCGATGCCGACAGCCGCGCCCCGTTCGCGCAGCACGCCGATGTTGCCGCCGCGGCCCTTGCCGAAGGTGAAGTCTTCCCCCGTGACGACGCCGGCCGCGCCGATGCGCTCGCCCAGCAGCTTCTCGACGAAGTCCTCCGCGCTGGTATTCGCCAGCGCCGCATCGAAGTGGAACACCAGCATCGCATCGGCCCTGGCGGCGGCGAACAGCTCCTGCCGCTGGTCGAGGCTGGTGAGGCGAAACGGCGGGACGTGCGGCGCGAAGTGGCGCACCGGGTGCGGATCGAAGGTGGCGACGATCGCCGGCCGGCCTTCGCCTTTCGCCCAGTCCACCGCCTCGCGCACCACCGCCTGGTGGCCCAGGTGGAAACCGTCGAAGTTGCCGAGCGCCACTATCGCGCCGCGCAGGGCATCCGGCACCGACCGGCGATGGTCGAGGCGGGTCATCTGCGCCTGAACGTCACGAAGCTGTGTGCGGGCCAGCTTTCGTCGGCCGGACGGCGTTCGCGGGCGATCTCGATCCAGTCCTCGCTCGGATAGTCCATGACCAGTTCGCCCGCGGTATTCTCGTGGACCTCGGTCAGCTCGAAGCGGGTAGCGTGCGGTTCGAACAGCCTGAAGATGTCGACGCCGCCGATCACCGAGACATCGCCCGGGCCGGCCATTTCGAGCGCCTCGCTCACGCTGTGCGCGACCTCCGCGCCCTCGGCGGACCACTTGGGGTCGCGAGTCAGCACGATGTGGCGGCGGCCGGGCAGCAGCTTTGGCAGGCTGTCGAAGGTCTTTCGCCCCATGATCATCGGCGTGCCCTTGGTGTGGGCGACAAACCGTTGCAGGTCCTCGCGGATGCGCCAGGGCACGTCCCCGTCCTTGGCGATGGTCCCGTCGTCGGCGCGGGCGACGACGAAGACGATCTCGCGCTCCGGCGTTTCGCCGCTCACGCCCAGACCCGCGTCACATGGCCCATCTTGCGCCCCTCTCGCGCCTCGCTCTTGCCGTACAGATGCAGATGCATCCCGGGGGTACCGAGAAGCTCGTTCGCGCGGTTCACGTCGTTGCCGATCAGGTTGGTCATTTGGACATTCGGCAACACCAGCGCGGTGTCCCCGAGCGGCAGACCGCAGATCGCCCGCACGTGATTCTCGAACTGCGAGGTGACTGCACCCTCGATTGTCCAGTGCCCGGAATTGTGCACCCTCGGGGCCATCTCGTTGAACACCGGGCCGTGTTCGGTGGCGAAAAATTCGCAGCTCAGAACCCCGACGTAGCCGAGCGCTGCGGCGATCCGTTCCGCCAGCGCGCGCGCCGCCGGGATTTGCGCGGCGATGACGGAGGCGGGGGGAAGGCACGAAGTGGCGAGAATTCCGTCGTTGTGGACGTTCTGTGCGCTGTCCCAGAAGCGCACTTCGCCGTCCTGTCCGCGCACCAGGATGACCGAAAATTCGGCGGCGAAGCGCACGAATCCCTCGTAGATCAGACTCGATGAAGGCAAGCGCAGCGCCTCCGCCTCGCGCTCGCTGTCGATGCGCCACTGGCCCTTGCCGTCGTAACCGTCGCGGCGGGTCTTGAGGATGCCGGGCGCGCCGATCCGGCCGACCGCGGTCATCAGGTCGTCCAGCGAATCGACTTGCGCATAAGGGGCGGGCCGCCCGCCCTGGTCTTCGGCGAAAGCCTTCTCGTGCAGCCGGTCCTGAGCGATTTCGAGTGCGCGTGCCGATGGGAACAGCTTGTCTGCCGGGATCGTCCGCGCGGCGCCAAGCGGCACGTTCTCGAACTCGTAGGTGACGACGTCGCACTCCTCGGCGAACCGAGCGAGGGCATTGCGGTCGGCCCATGGGGCGGAGGTGAACTCGGCACAGACGTCGGCCGCGCCGCTGTCGGCGTTGGGATCGAAAGTGTGGCACCGATAACCAAGCTGGGCCGCGGCCATGGTCAGCATACGGCCGAGCTGGCCGCCGCCGAGGATGCCGATGGTGCCGCCAGCTGCGATCATCGGCCTTGCGGAACCTCGCCGACAGACGCGCTTCGCGCCGCGCGCCAGTCCTGCAGGCGCTGCGACAACGCCTCGTCGCCGAGTGCCAGGATCGAGGCTGCGAAGATGCCGGCATTGGTCGCGCCGGCCTCGCCGATCGCCAGCGTGCCGGTCGGCACACCCGCCGGCATCTGCACGATGGAAAGCAAGCTATCCATGCCCGACAGCGCTTTCGATTGCACCGGCACGCCGAGCACCGGCAGGTGGGTCAACGCGCTGAGCATGCCCGGCAGGTGTGCCGCGCCGCCCGCCCCCGCGATGATGACCTGGAAGCCTTCGTCGCCCGCCCCCTTGCCGAATGCGTACATTCTTTCCGGCGTGCGGTGGGCCGAGACGATCCGCGCTTCGTACGCCACGCCGAGCTCGTCCAGCACCTTGGCGGCGCATTCCATGGTCGGCCAGTCGGACTGGCTGCCCATCACGATCGCGACTGGTGCTCCCATCCTAGATGTCCTTGAGGTAGCGCCGCTCGCCCGGCGTCATGCTGTCGTCGAACCGGTAGACGATCGGCTCGCCGGTGGGAATCTCCAGCCCGGTGATGTCGTCGTCGGAGATGTTCGACAAGTGCTTGACCAGAGCGCGCAGCGAATTGCCGTGTGCCGAGATCAGCACCGTCTCGCCGCGGGCAAGCACCGGGAGGATATCGCTCTCCCAGTAGGGGAGCACCCGCTCGATGGTAAGCTTGAGGCTCTCGGTGGTGGGAATCGGAATTCCGGCATACCGCTCGTCGCCGGCGAGGTCGAACGCGCTGCCGGCTTCTAGTTCGGGCGGTGGGGTATCGAAGCTGCGGCGCCAGATCTTGACCTGCTCTGCGCCGTGCTTCTCGGCGGTTTCGGCCTTGTTGAGCCCGGTCAGCCCGCCATAGTGGCGCTCGTTGAGACGCCAGTCTTTGGTCTCGGGGATCCACAGCCGCCCGCAAGCCTCGAGGGCGAGGTGCAGGGTCTTTATGGCGCGCGTCTGGACAGAGGTGAACGAGACGGTTGGCAGCACGCCTTTCTGCGCCAGCAGTTGGCCCGCGGCGATTGCCTCGCCCACGCCCTTCTCGGTCAGGTCGACGTCCCACCAGCCGGTGAAACGGTTTTCCAGGTTCCACTGGCTCTGGCCGTGGCGGACGAGAATGAGGGTCGGCAAGGAAACGCGCTCCTAGGGGTAAATCAGGGAGCGCTACGCCCTAGCTATCGTCGCCCTCTTTGGGAAGGCCGTCTTCGCCGGTTTCGCGCGAGTCGAGGGTACGCGAATCCAGAGCGCGAGTTTGAGCCTTGCGGCGGCGCAGGTTCTCCCTCAGCTTGGCCGCGAGGCGTTCTTCGCGCGTTGACTTGTCGTCTTGCCCGGTCATGGTGATAGCCGGTTGCCGCAGCGCCGCGCGCTTGACAAGAGCGCGGGTCCGGCTAAGGCGCGCGGCTTCCGAACGAGTGCTGCTGTAGCTCAGTGGTAGAGCGCACCCTTGGTAAGGGTGAGGCCGGGAGTTCAATCCTCCCCAGCAGCACCATTATTTCAAAGACTTATGCCGGTCACCGGCGGCGCGTGTCGAATTTGTCTCGAATACGCGCGAGGCGATCACGCCACCCCTTTAGGGGCGGTTGGCGGTCGGGATCGATTCGGCGCCCTATCCGATCGGGCCATGTTTTCAGTACCTTCGTCGCGAGCCCGTTCTTATCCAGCCGCGTCAACACCGCCGCGCCTCCGATGCTGTAATGGCCAAATTGCGGGCCACGATCGCGCCGCTGCGCGTCGATCAGTCGCTCCCCGTCGCTCTCCGGCTCCCACTGTCCCGGGTCGCAGAAATCGATTCGCCGGAGCGCTAGGTCGTCCGGATCGAATTCCGTTATGTGCATTGACCGTTTCTTCAATTCATAGGGACGTTGGTCGAGCGGGAACAGTGCGTTGTCATTCCCGATCGTGAAGCCGAGCGCCAGGTTTCGAGCATGGTCGAACGCAGCCACGACAGCCGCCATAGAGCCCGCTTCATTCCTGGCTTTAAGCGTCATTTCGGTGACGCGAAACGCCTCCGGGAAGCGGTCGAGAAAGTCCCGCAGCGACGCCGGCACGAGTGTCATGATATGCTCGCCAAGGTCGCTCGGCTCTATCCGTCCGGTGACCGCGACAGCGGCGACAGCGCGGCCATCGACAAACACCGGAATCACCTTGCAATGAAAGCTCACGACGCGCCCCGTCCTGGACCCAATGCAAGCGGTGTCAGTTAGCAAAAATGCGGCGCGCGCGCGCGACTGCACGATCAAGTTGCAAGCGCTCACCGTGTCAGCCTCGAACCCAATCGGCGCGGCTTGATCGCAGTTTCGTTGGTCGCTGGCTTTGGAGCCGAGGGGCCCAGCCCCAGGAGGTCGACACCAGCTTTCAGGCCAGCGATAGTAATGGCGGCGCTCAGGGCCTGCCCGATACCAGGGATGACGTTGACCGCGATTGCGGCACCCACGGTGAGAATCTCGCCCAGCGTTTTGGACATTTCAATCCTCTCCCGTCACGCGGCGCACCCGCGACCTGGCATGGTCGCCGATAACCTTTCGCACCTTCTTTGCCGCCGGTCGCATGAACGGCCTTTCGGCAATCGCAACAGTCCCGAATTCGAGCGGAGCCGCATGTGGCGCGGTCGCTTTCGACACAGCCTTGTACGGCCCGACGCGCTCGGCACGAACGGAATCGGCCAGCGCTCCCGTGTCGGTTCGCGGCGGTTGCCCGGGCGCCGAGGGGGTGTGTTTCCCCGCGCTGACACTCCCGGCGCCGATCAGGCGCTTGGCCTCGGCGGCGTGCGCCTTAGCCGCGTCCAGTACCATCTCGCTCGCCTCGTCGGGCACCTTCGCGGCGAGCGTCCTGAGCCGCTTCAGGTGCTTGTCCGCACCCTTGAACTTCATCGGCATTGCTATGTCTCCCGTGCTCGACAAATCCAATGACTTGCCGCGGCGTCGAGCTCGGCCGCGTACAGGCTGAAGGTTGCACCCCGCACCGTCACCTGCATGTCGGTGGTCACGTCTCCGATGCCTTGTGCGAGAATGATGAGCCGCACGTCGCCTTCCGCAAAGCCGGACGCTTCCCGCATGGCCTCGCTGGCCTGGTCGACCTGCGCCTTGATCGCGGTATCGCCTCCGCTGTAGCCAATGACGTTGCCGAGCTCGTCGTAGATCGGCTCGCCAGTCCCGGCGTGCAACGTCGCATCGAGGTAGAGCCCCGACAGCGCGGCCGAAAAGATCGCGGCAATGTCGGTATCGAGCAATCCCATCAATCGGCCCAATCGATGAAACTCAGCGCATCTTCGACGGCCTGAGGGTCCAGGCCCGCCTCTTTCGCCTGAGTTAGAGCGGTGACCATAGCGCCGAAGGCCCGGGCACGTCCGCCCGCATCGAACGCCTGGGCGGGCCGCACCACGTCGATCGTCACCGCGCTGGCGAGCTTCGCGCTCGCCTCTTCGGCCATGAGCTGTGCGATCGGCTGCAGTACCCACTGCGCAAGGTGCCGCTGGGCTTCGCGCACGAGCGGCCCCTGGGCGTTCGTGGCGAACATGGCCGGCAGGACGCCGAACGCGGCGAAGATCGCCGCACGCGCCTCAGCGAGCGATTGCACGGCCTGCGAGCCCTGCAGGTCCGGCGTCACCTGTTGCGGTTTCCAGTCCTGTTGTGGCACCGGCCCGCCCGCTGCCGACACGTTGACCGATTCGCGTAACAGCACCCGCCCACGGCGGCGGCGGAACCCATGCCCCATCGTCTCGAGGTCGACGTCGCCACTTTCCGGGAATGGCACTACCTGGGAGCCTAGAGGCGCGTTCTCGTACACTTCGGCCAGCGCGCTTTCGAGCGTGTGCAACAGGCCGGCAGTGAGCTGCGCGCGGCGAAGCGGTGCCTGCCCCGTCCAGGGCGCGCCGGGGTCGGGAGCAACCCTGAAATGCATCACCTCGCCAGCGAGCACGGTTTCGGAGCGGCCGCCGCCGATCTCGGGGACCGATACGCGGTAGGCGCGAGGAACGCTGTTGCGGGTCGACAAATCCCAATCGATGATAGGAATGAGTCGATCGCGACTGAGGAACAGCGCTTCGCCGCGCAGCGCCAGCGCGCGGGCAGCGATAGCCATATCGTGCCGCGTCAGCAGGTCCGTCCCTTTGACGTCGGCAAGCGCAAGCCCGCCTTCCCACAAGCTGACGCAGGTTTGCACCGTGGCGGTAAGATCGCCCAGGCCCAGCCGGCCGGCGATGTACGCCTCCCGCGCGGCCATGATTTGCGACGTGTACCCGGTGCCCGACGCGGAGCGGGTTTCCTGCCCGCCGAAGATCCTTTGCAGCAACCCCATGTCAGGCCCTCCGGTAGGGGCGCAGCAGGTCCGCCGCGCCGCTGTTGACCATCGCCATGCCGAGCGCGCGATCCTCGAGCCGGAACGATAGCGAAATGTCGCCGCTGGCGATCCGGGTGACGCCCGGCGGTGGGGCTCCCGTTTCGTCGAGCTTGGCGACGAACGCGGCGTAGCGCCGCACTGCCTCGGCAACGGCCTCAGGCACCGGCCCTGCGCCAACCTGGGCTGTCACGGTCACTTGGCCGCAAGGGAGCACCCAGCCGCCCATAGCGCCCGCCTCAGGCGCGGCGGCGGCTTCCTCGCCTTCCTGGGCCGTAAGCGAGACGATCGGCGCGAGCGGCGCGCGCCATTCGCAGCCGTCACTATCCACGCGCCAGACAACCTCGCGCTCGGCGAAGCGGTACGCGATGTAGTGCTCGACGCGCTGCCACGCGATCGCCAGCGCATCGCCGGTGACGCCTTCGACGGCAGGCCATTCATCGGGCGCGACCTCGGTTTGCTTCAGGGTCAGGCTCATGCGCGCCACCTCGCCATCGCCTGGAAATGCCGCGCCGCGCCCTGTTCGGCCGTCGGGTTGAAGGCGCGCAGATCGGCCTCGGTTTCAAGGTACGCCGGGCGGGTCACCATACTCAGTTCGAACAGAACGGCAGCAAAGATCGTGCGAATGAGCGCGTTGCCCTTGGCCGGGGGTTCGTCGGTCGTTTCCTCGGGCTTCGTCACGGCCTCGGGCGGCGCCACGCGAAAGCCGGGCGAGATACCGCCGATCAGGCCGGCAGCGTAGGCAGCCATGAAGTCCTGGGCCCAGCTCGTGCGCTGAATGTCCTGTGTCAGCACGGCCTCGAACGCGAGCGCGTCATCGCCATCGCGCAAAGCCAGCGTGCCAGCCTTCCGACTGGCGAGCGGCCGATCGAACGAATGGCCGATCAGCAGGTGAATGTCCCGCGTCTCGTCTTCCACTGCGAAGGAGAAAGCCTTCGACGCGAACTGCTCTTTCTTCGGCCGGCGCCCGTTGCCGCCCGAATCGATGACGGCGCGCTTCTTGTACGGGAAACGGCCTGAGAGCCGCCGGGTGCCATCCCCAACGGCTCTCAGTTCCAATCCGGCATCGAAGACCGGCGCTTCCATTAGGCCACCGGGCCAATGCCGGTAAGGATACGCGCCTGCAGCCCCCTCGGCACCGTGAAGTCGGCAGTCACCAGGCCGGTGAGCACAAGCGAGCCGCTGGCCGCCTTCGTGTACGGGTCGCGGATCAGGTCGACGCCGCCATAGAGGCCCAGATAGCCCGGCGCGATACCCTGGACGTTGGCCGTCATGATCGCGGTTTCGTCGGGGATGACGTTGGAAATGGCAGGCGTGCCGACGTGCTTCGTAAGCCGGTCCCATTCGGTCACCGCAGTCGAGCCGATGTAGGCCGCGTCGAGCTCGGCCCAGATCGTCGGATCGAACGCGAGGTTGACCTGGCTTGCCGACGTGATCGCGTTCGCCTCCATGAAGGCGACGACGGCGGCGCGGAACGCTGCCCAGGTCGCT
Source organism: Croceibacterium aestuarii (assembly GCF_030657335.1). NCBI lineage: Bacteria > Pseudomonadati > Pseudomonadota > Alphaproteobacteria > Sphingomonadales > Erythrobacteraceae > Croceibacterium > Croceibacterium aestuarii. The sequence goes on along the minus strand of NZ_CP131039.1, from coordinate 557,415 downwards.
TCGGCATCCACGGCCGTGCTCGCAATGCCATAGGTGGCAGCGCCGGGGATCATGCCCAGCGGCTCGCCAGAGGCGCCAGAGCCGTTCACCACTACGCGGTCAAGCTCGGTCCCGATCGCGGCGTTCAGATCGCGCCGAATGGCCGCCTCGAGGCCTTCGCCTGCCTGCTTGAGCGCCTTGCGCGAGATAATCATCTGCGCACCGCCGGTTTGATCGGGGCTCAGGCTGCGCTCGCTGGTCTGGTACTCCGACGCAGCGCCCACGTTACCAAGCTCGGTCGTCTGCCATCCGAACACGGCGCCCGCGGTGGCAACCGGGAAGGCCAGTTCGCCCGACGCGATGTTGATGCGCTCCACGCCGATCTTTTCGGCAACGCTGCCCGGGAAAATGCGATCGATGATCGGGCGGATCGTCTTCTGGTTGATTTGGTCGGCCGCAACCGTCTCCCCGGCGCGGGTTTCGAGCGCGGCATATGGCACCGGAATGCCCTGGTATCCGCCCTTAGAGCGCATTTCCTCGACGATTTCGGCCGTCGCGCCGTCGAGCTTGCGCCCTTCGTCTATCGCTAGCGCCACCTGGCGCAATTCGAACCGCTGCAGCAGCTCTGCGTATTCCTTGTCATCGCGCGTCTCGAGCTCTTCGCCGGCCTCCCGGCGCTCGCTGTCCTCGGCGATCAGCGCGGCGCGGTAGCGCGTCTCATTCGCGCGGTACTCGGCGTCGAGCGTTTCCATCGAACGGGTTTCGTCTTCGGTCGGGCTTTCCTTGCCGACCAGCTCCGACAGGGAGCTGCGAATTTCCGACTGGCGCCGGGCGATCTTTACACTTTCAAGCATGGCAGTTCCTTTCCGGCGCAACCAGGTCGCGCCACTTTTGACGTTCGGGTGAGAGTTCAGGGGTTCCGACCTCGCGCCGGGTTTTCAGGGTGTGGCAGCGAGGGCAGAGGCATTGCAGGTTCGACAAGTCGAACGCGCGTTCCGGTGCGGAGCGCACCGGCTCCCGATGATCGACCTCGAGCCGCCCGCGCGCTCCGCACTGGACACAGGCCCAGCCGTCGCGCCGCTTCGCAGCGAGGCGCAGTGCCGGCCATCGCTTGTCGCGATAGACCCAGCGGCCGAAGCGTTCGAACCTCAGGCCCATAGCGTCCTCGCCGGTTTCTGCGCCGGGCGCGCCAGCATCCGGGCGCCTTGCGCCACTGCGAGCACTGAGGCCGCCGCGGCGTCGATCCTGCCCAGCGAGCGGCCCTTGGCGAGCTTCGCATTCCCGGCCGGGTCAATCAGTGTGATCGCGTCCGCGAACGCGGAGCGCAGCAACAGCGAGGGCCGGGTCTTGACCTGCCCATCGAATAGCGCCCGGCGGAACCGCTCAATATCCTCGCTGCCGTCTTTCCAGCCGAACCCGCGCCAGATGAACGGCGCGCGCAAGCGCGCCTGGTTGATCGCCTCAGCGAACTCCGCGTGCCGGAATCGGTCGCCCACGATGCAGGCAACAGGCGCGCCGTCGAGCAACCTGACAATCTCGGCGAGCCACGGCCCCGGCGGCACCGTGTTCTCTCCCAGCGTGGACAACTCGCCCCGTTCCTTCATCTCGACGTAGCGGCCCGCCACGCCATCGGCCGCGCCGCGATCGGCTAGCGTCGGATTGCCGGGGAAGGTGCCGACGGCCTCGAGCCTCCCCGTCTTCGGCCAGTAGAACGCGGCCGCGGACATGGACCGCGAGCCGCCCAGATCGACGCCCAGCACGCATTCACCTTCGCGCGCCGGCAGCTCGTCAGGCGCGACCTCGGCCGCAAGCCATTCGTCGACGGTGACCAGGACCGATCGATCCTCGGTTGAGACTCGCTCGTTGCGGTTCAGGTTGCGGAAGCTGGACAGCGCGGAGCCGCCGCGGGCGATTGCGCGCCGGGCCTGCGCCTGCAGCCATTCCGGGCTCGCGCCGATGCCTTCCACCGCGCCGGGGTTGGCGATCAGCAGGCTTTCCAGATCGTCGGCCGGCAGTCCGAACGGCGGCCGGTGCTCCTGGACGTAGGTTCCGGGCGGGGGTTCATCGAGCCACTTGGAAAAGGTGTTCGTGTCGTTCGGCGCCGACGTCGAGATGATAAGCGCCCTGCCGCCGCGCTTGCCCAGGCCCGACAGGATCGCATTTTCGAGCGTGTCGCCTTTCTCGCGCTCCCATGCCGCGCGTTCGTCGAGGATCGCCAGCGTAGGGGCACCGCCCAGGATCGATCGGCCATCGGCCGCGATGCAGCGAGCGAGCCCGCCGCCGTTGCCCATGAACTCGACCTCCAACCGGGAGCCGCGCCGAACCTGGAACTTCTCGCGCTTCGCTTTCGGCAGGCTGTCCACGAAACCGACCAGGAAGTTGAATGCGATCTTGGCCTGGTCGCGATTGCGGGCTGCCATGAGGATTTCCCGCTTGGGCTGCTTATCCCACACGCCCATGACGCTGCCGAGCGCGATGCCGGCGGCCAGCGCGGTCTTCGCGTTGCCGCGGCCGATCGAAAGCACCGCCACCATGTTTTCCGGGTCCAGCGCGCCGCGAACGAACTTCTTCTGGAACTCCGCCAGCTTGAGTTTCTGTCCGGCTTTCGGTCCCTCAGGGATCTTCAGCGTCTGCAGGAAGCGGATTGCCGCCTCAGTCATCGCCGCCATTCCCGGGATTTTTCGGGAGAGAGAAAGGAACAGCCCGCTCCGCGAACCCTCCCCGTTGGGCATCGCCCGGCATTGGGACCAGATTGAAAGGTGTGCACCCAGCGCTGATGTTCTTCGCAAAACGAAGATCGCGCGGCGGGCTGGGTGCACGTCCATACCGACCCGCGCGAGCCGGCAGGAGAGGAAGGGGTGTGCGCCCGGCCGATGGTGCAACTCGCCAGCCGGGCGCACTGTCACGCCGGGTGAACGCGTCCCGGCGCAAATCGAACGAAGAGGATGCTGCGATTACGTTCATGGCGGGCACTATCGCGCCAACCCAACGCGAGGCTCTACGGACGGCAAGGCTAGCCCGCATTAGGCGCAAACTCCTCAAGGAGGCGCTGAGCCTGATAGCCAAGCTGTTCGCCAGCGAAGGCATCGGCGGCGGCGAAAAGCCAGCCTTCAAGCTTCTTCCGCTCTTCCGATGTGATGGCGTCCGCGTTCCGGTCGATCTTCGTGAACGCCCTCTCGAACATGACCAGTTGTGTTTCGGTGGCGAAGTCGTTGAAGCGCTTCGGCAGGAGCGCCAGGATCGAAACCCTGTCCCCCCTGCCAAGCTCTTCTTGAACCTGCTCGCACGGCGCGCTTTGCGCGCTGTGCAGCTTAGCTGAATCTATTCTGTGGTTCTCTTCAGGCTCTATTCCTTTATCTATTCGGGGGGCGAGTTGACCCCCTATAGAGGGGGCGAGTTGACCCCCTATAGGGGGCGAGTTGACCCCCTGTTGGGAGGGGGCGAGTTGACCCCCTATGGTATCCGTCGCCATGCTGTCCGGGATCACCCGCACGACAAAGCCGCGGCGGTTGAGTGTGTCAGTGTCGCGGGTGAGATAACCGTACTCAATCAGCCGAGCAGTCGACCGCTTCACGTTCTTGCGATCGGTGTTCGCTGTCTGCGCCAGCTTGCGGTCACCAGCATAACAACCCTGGCCCTTGCCCTTCGCCAAGCTCAGGCCGTCGTGCAGACTGATCGCGCCGAGTACCCGCAGGTCCATACCGGACAGCCGCCGATCGCCAAGCGCGCGCCGCGGGAGCGTGGTGAATTCACGCTCGTCAGCCATCGCTGGCCTCGATCACCGCGCCCTCGGCGATCAGTGCTTGCTCGGCTTCCTCTCGCGTCCGGAACGGCGCCAAGCGGGCAGCAAAGCGCGAGTTTCGGACGCCGGGCTCGACGTGATGCGAGCAAGGTTCCCAAGCCGCGAACAGGTCGCCGAGCTCGGCGTGTTGGCCGCGGAGATACTGTGCGCTCATGACCGGCCCCTGCCTGCGCGACGCTTGCCGAGCTGCCACCGCGGTCGCCACAGCAGCGCCCTCAGACGCATTGCCATCGAGGCATTCGCTTGGAGAATGGGACGGGTTCTGTTAGGGCCGAAACGTCCGCCGCAATGGACATTCCAGCCCTCGCGCTCTTGCCCGGCGCGAGGGCTTTTCGCTGCGTTCATAGGACGTCGAACCCGGTGAGCTTGTCGCCCTCGGTGAGCTTGTCGCCCTCGATCAACTTGCGCAACGATTCAGCCGGCACGAGTACGCGCCCGCCGATTTTGCGGGTCTCGAGTTTTCCCTCACGTGCCAGGCGCCAGAGAGTGGGCCGCGATAGCGTCGTTGCCGCCATCGCTTCTTCGATGCTGTAAGCCAATTTGGGAGTACTGGGGTGTTCCATTGTGCCGCTCCTTTGTTCAGGGCGGCACACCAGTTATCGGGCGATTCGAGGCTGCACTACGGACGCTCGAACTTCGCGACGTCGCGAAGCCCCAGAACGTCACGTTGACGTGACATTTCGGGAGGAACTTGCCGTCAACAGCAAGTTCCGAGCGCCTGGAGCCTCGTGTTGACGCGAGGTTTCGGCAGAACCTCCCGTCAACGGGAGGTTTCAGGCCTCCCGCCAACGGTCAGTGCAAACGTCGCGACGTCGCGACCTTGTGGGCTCAAATGCCGACGTCGCCTTCTGGGTCGTGCGGCTTGTCCTCCACTCCCTCGTCGGGATCGGCGATCGGACACCCCGGCCCCGCCAAGCCGTAGTAGTAAAGCGATCCGAGTGCGGTGTTTATGCCGTCTTCGTCGCACTGGCCCGCGGGGTCGTCGTCTTCCATGTCGGTGTCGCCGTCGATCTCGTCGAGCTCGTCGATCGCTCGCTGGAGCAACGCTTCCACTGCACTGCGCGGAGCGGCCGGGGCGCCCATGATGTAGGCGAGCGTCCGCGGCAGCTCCACGATCGGGGATGCATTGTTGAGCCCGCTAGGGCTATGGGCTTGGGTAGCCATCTTCTCGACTCCTTCGTAGTCGGTTGGTGGTCAGGCCGGCGGGGGCGCTCCTACGCTCCCGTTCGGCCGCTCTATCGCCCGGTCACCCGGGAGATTCCTTCGTCTCCTTCACAGCGCCAGCCTCGCCAGCGCGTCTTTCGCCGCGGTTGCGGTCAAATGGCCGTAGTGCCGTTCGATCATCGCAACCGACGTGTCGGCCAGCTGCGCCACGGTCAGTAGCGGCACGCCGGCAACGACAAGGTCGGTCAGTACACAATGCCGCAGGACGTATGCCGTGGTACCGGAAGGCAGTCTGGCGGCCTCGCGCGCGGCGCGTATCGGATCCTGCCAACTATCGCGGTTCCATTGCCGCCCGTCCGCGGTCGTGAACAACCACGCGCCCGGTAGCTTTCCCTTGCCTTGCTTCGTCAAGAACGCGGTGATGTTGTCGGGCAGCGACAACTGGCGAGGTCGCCCGCTCTTATCGGTGCCGATCGACAATGTGCCGGTGCGTTTGTCGAAATCCGCCACCTTCAAGCCCGCCAAGGCGCCGGGACGCAAGGGCAGCATCAGCATGGCGCGAAAGAACGCCTGTGCGGCAGGCTCCATGGCCTGCAGGAGCCGCTGGCGCTCGGCGCGGTCCAGATAGAGCGCCCGCCTGCCATCAGCCCCGGAGGCGGGCCGCAACGCTTCCTGCCACGCTGCATCGGTTCCCGGGGGACCGTCGACCTTGACGCGCTTGAGCGCGGCCCGGAGCGGCACCATGGCCCGATTAATCGTGGAGGGCTTCCCGGTGAGCCGTCCGCGCCAAGCCTCGAGATGATGCCGGCGCAGCCTGTCGAGCTTCACGGCCGCAATTGGGTCGCCATAAACCAATCGCTCGAGCGTGGCCTTGTCGTTTCCCTTGGCGCTGTAGGCGCGGCAGGCGTCGGCGACGGTTTCAAGCTTCGCATCGCGCAGCCCGCCCGTCTCGACCTCGACCGCAAACCCCTCGGCCTCGCCTTTAGCGGCGGCGAAGCGGTCGCTTCCGGGAAGGTCGCCAAAGTCGCCGAGCGACTTCACCCGGTACTTGGTCGCCACGTCGTCATAGGCGCGCGCGATCCACGTTCCCGGGCCGCCATCGGCCGCGGGGCGATAACCGACAAAACACCCGCGCCTGAGTCGCTGCCAGTGAGGCTGCTTGCCAGGGTTGGACTTCAGCTTCGATCGCTCGCCAACCTTGCTTAGGTCCGCCATGCCGTTTGTCCCGTGTCGAATGTGTGTCGAATACACGGGGAAACATTATGACGCAAGCGGAGACAGATTATCGCGCTAAGACAATGGGCTCGGCATTTCAGGATGTTTCGGCGTTAGTCCGCGCCGCAACCTTGGTAAGGGTGAGGCCGGGAGTTCAATCCTCCCCAGCAGCACCAGTTCCCTGCCTTGCCCGGCGCGCCGTCTTATCTATATAAGACACCTATGGATGATGTTCCCAAGGTCCGGGTGGGGGGCGATCTCACGCCGCTGCATCCCAACCACGTGAAGGTCCTGCGCCTGCAGGCCATCATCTTCACCGTGCCGTTCGTGGTCGCTGCGCTGGTGCTGGAAATCGCCGGTATCCTGCCCACCGGCTCGGTGATCGTGCCGATCCTCGCTTTCGCGCTCTGGCTGGTAATCCGCATGCCTTTGCGGCGCCATTACGCGCGCGGTTTCCGCGTTTCGTCCGACCGCCTACGCGTGGTGCGCGGCATCCTGTTCCGGTCCGACACCGTTGTTCCGTTCAGCCGGGTCCAGCACATCGACGTGACCCGCGGGCCGATCGAGCGGTACTACGGTCTCGCCACGCTGGTCCTGCACACCGCGGGCACCCACAACGCGTCGGTCCTGCTGCCGGGGCTCGGCGAAGAAGAAGCAATGGCGATGCGCGAGGCGATTCGCGAGACGATCGCCCGCGCCGCTCAATGACCGGCATGGCGGCCGCGAGCGAAGCCGCGAAGCGGACCGATCCGCGCGGGCTTGTGGTCATGGCGCTGACGGCGCTTCTGCGCGGCGGGATACCGGCGCTGGCGGGCATCGCCGGCACCGGGACGCTCGCCCTGGGCCTGCTCGTCGTCGGCCCGATCTTGGCCGCCATTCTAGCGGTGAGCATGGCGGTTGCCTGGCTCAGCTGGAGCAAGCTGACCTATACCACCGGCGCCGATAGCATCAGGGTCGAGAAGGGCCTTCTGAGCCGCCATGCGCGCGCCGTTCCCTACGAACGCATCCAGGACGTCAGCCTCGAACAGAAGCTGCTGCCGAGGATCTTCGGGCTCGCCGAGGTCAAGTTCGAGACCGGGGCGGGCGGCAAGGACGAGCTCTCGCTCGCCTATCTCTCGCTCGAAGAGGCCGAGCGGCTTCGCGAGCTGGTGCGCGAGCGGAAGAGGCAGACGGCGAGAGCTGGCGATACCGCACCGGATCCGGTCGAGGTCGAGCAGCAAGCAGCGTCCGCCCCGGTCCTGTTCGCGATGGACAATCGGCGCATCGCCACCTTTGGCCTGTTCGAATTTTCGCTGGTCATCTTCGCCGTGCTCCTCGGCGCGGCCCAGCAGCTGGATTTTCTCCTGCCGTTCAACCCGTGGGACTGGGATGAGTGGGCGGCCTTCGCCAGCAACCACCGTCACGACTTCGACTGGATCGGTGCGACCGGACGGCTCGGCGCCGCGCTCGCCGTCCTCGTCGGGGTGCTCGCGATCGCCGGGATCGGCTTGCTGACCGGCATCGCACGCACGTTCGCCCGCGAATACGGCTTCACGCTGGAGCGCACATCGAAAGGTTTCCGCCGCCGCCGCGGGCTGTTTACCCGGACCGACGTCGTCATGCCCGTGCACCGGGTACAGGCCTTGCGGCTAGCCACCGGCATCGTGCGACACCGGTTCGGCTGGCAAGGCCTCGAATTCGTCAGCCTGGCGAGCGATCAAAAGAACGCCAGCCACGCGGTCGCCCCGTTCGCGCGGACCGACGAGATTGCCGCGGTGGTGCGCGAGGCGGGGTTCCACCTGCCCGGCGCGGAGACCAACTGGCAGCGCCCGAGTCCCGCCTACTGGATCGACAAGGCGTTGCTGCTTACTGTTCCGGTAGGCGTTCTTGCCGTTGCCGCGGCCCTGTTCGGCTATCCGCTCGTCGCGGTTGGTCTCGGATTGCTGGGGGCGGTCGAAGCGATCGTCCAGCATCAGCACTGGAAGCATGACCGCAATGCCTTCGACGAAGAGCAGGTCTTCGTCCGCAGAGGGTGGCTGGCGCCGCACCTCGACCTGGCCTCGCGAATCAAGGTTCAGTCGGTCGAGATTGTGCAGGGCCCGCTCGCCCGGCGACGCGGCTACGCCACGCTGAGGTTCGGAATTGCCGGCGGCAGGCTCGCCTTGCCCGGAATTCCATTCGCTCGCGCCCAGGAGGTCTCGGATGCCGTTCTCGACAGCGCCGCGGCGATCGATTTCTCGGCCTTGCCCCGTTGACGCGAAAAGGGCCCCGGCGTCTGCCGGAGCCCTTGTTGCTCTGTCTGTGCCCGATCGTTCTGCCGGGCTTTCCTGCGGCGCCGATCAGTAGATCACGCCGTAATAGGTGTAGACGGTTTCGCCGTAGTCGCGGTCCCAAGTGGGCTGGTCGTCGCGTTCGAACGTCGGTGCCTTCTCGAGCTTTTCCTTGCTCATGTCGACGACATAGCCGTCGCGATCTGTGTCATAGTCGAGCGCGTCCCACGGCAAGGGGTGGTACTGTTCGCCCATCCCGAGGAACCCGCCGAAGCTCATCACCGCATATTCGACGCGGCCCGAGCGTTTGCCGATCATCAAGTGGTCGACCGAACCGAGCTTGTCGCCCGAGGTCGAATAGACCGAAGTGCCGCGGACCTTGTCCGAGCTGATCAGGCGATTGGTCTCGTCGCGTTCGAGCGGGCGGCTGCGGTCGAATTCGCGGCGCTGGTCGAGTTCGCCGGCGGAATAGGTTTGGCGCGATTGCGTTGTCTGAGTCATGTGGATCTGCCTTTCCGGATTGTGCCGATGGCGGACGCGATCCTTGCCGGATGCTAGCGGCGGCCAGGGACGGCGTCCCGCGCCTACCGGCGTCTGCAGCTCATCGGCTGGTTCACTTGATCAACGGGCAGGGCCGAGCAATCGTTCCGAAATTCACGCGAAATATCCGATACTTGTCTCAGTTCGGCGTGTCGGCTCGCAGTTCCGACCATTCGGGATGGCGGCGGAACGCCGCGGCCACGTAGCTACACTGGGGAACGATCTTGAAACCCTGCTCGCGGGCATCGTCGACAAGCGCCTCGACCAGCGCGGCGGCAATTCCGTGGCCGCGTGCGGCGGGCGGGACATACGTGTGGTTGGCAATGCGCGCTTCACCTCGCGCAACCCAGGTAAGCTCGGCGTCGCGTTCACCGCCGGGCACCCCGGCCCGGTAGGCGCCACGGTTTGCATCGCCCTCGCGGCGTACTGCAATGATATCGGTCATTTGTGCCAGTCTCCTTACTTGCGTCGAACGGACCGCACGGCCAATGCGTTCCATCATGCAATTCCTGTCCGACAATGCCGCCAGCGTGCACCCGAAAGTCTGGGCTGCGATGCAGGCAGCCGACGAAGCCGATACCCCTTACGACACCGATCGTCTCTCGGCCGAGCTAGACGATCGCTTCGCCCAGGTATTCGGGCGTGAGGTCGCCGTGCTGTGGGTGGCCACGGGAACGGCCGCCAACTGTCTCGCGCTCTCCGCCTTCGTCCCTCCTCACGGCGGGGTGGTGTGTCACCGCGAGGCCCATATCGAGATGGACGAATGCGGTGCGCCCGGATTCTACCTGCACGGGGCCAAGCTGCTGCTGGCCGAGGGCGAGAACGCCAAGCTGAACCCGGACGGCATAGCGGCCGTTCTCGACGCGATTCGGGCCGACGTCCACCAGGTCCAGCCGCACGCCGTCTCGATCACCCAGGCGAGCGAATACGGCTGTTGCTACACTCCAGGCGAACTGGCCAAGATCGACATACTCGCCGGAGAGCGGGGCTTGAAGCTGCACATCGACGGCGCGCGCTTCGCCAACGCAGTGGTCCACCTCGGCCGACCGGCTGCCGAGTGCGCCGGCCCGGCCGACGCACTCAGCTTCGGTTTCGTCAAGAACGGGGCGATGAACGCCGAAGCGGTCGTATTCTTCGATCCCACCGTGGCCGACACGGTGCGCTTCCGCCGCAAGCGTGCCGGACACCTGCAGAGCAAGGGCCGTTTCCTCGCCGCGCAAATCCTGGCCATGCTCGATGGCGACACCTGGCTGCATAACGCCGCAAGCGCGAATGCTGCCGCCCAGGCGATTGGCGAGGGCGCGCGCGAGCGCCTGCTCCATCCGGTGGAAGCGAACGAAGTGTTCGTTCGCTGCACGGCCGCGGAGCGCCAGGCGCTGCGGGCGCAGGGCTTTGGCTTTTACGACTGGGGGGCAAACGCTGCGCGCTTCGTGGCCGCCTGGGACACGCGCGAGGACCATGCCGCCGCGCTGGGCAGGGCAATCGCCGCATTATGAGCTGGAATATCGACCCCAAGCCGCCGCACGCCCTGCTCCGCCCGGCCATCGCCGTGCCCTTCATCCTGGTCGCAGTGATTTGGGGTTCGACCTGGCTGGTCATCAAGGACCAGCTCGCCGCGGCGCCGGTAAGCTGGTCGGTAAGCTACCGCTTCTTCATCGCCGCTGCGGGAATGTTCATCCTCGCCGCATTCCTCAAGGACCGGAGAGGTTTCTCGATGACCTTCGGGGGCCACGTGATGGCGCTGCTCATCGGCCTCACGCAGTTCTTCCTGAATTTCAATTTCGTCTACCGCGCGGAACTGCATCTGACCTCGGGAATCGTCGCGGTGTTGTTCGGGCTGCTGCTGGTGCCCAATGCGCTTCTAGGGCGGTTGTTCATCGGCTCGCCGGTGACTGCGCGCTTCCTGGTCGGTTCGATCGTCGGGCTCGCCGGGATTGCGCTCCTGCTCAAACACGAAGCCGAACTTGCTTCGCTCGACACTTCGGTCTGGCTCGGGATAGCCTTCGCCTTTTCGGGGATACTCTGTGCCTCGATCGCGAACGTCCTGCAGGCCACCAAGACGGCCAGCCGGCGGCCGCTGCTGATCCTGCTCGCCTGGGCGATGCTGTGGGGCGCGTTGGCCGACGCGATCTATGCATGGGCCGTGGCGGGGCCGCCCGTGTTCCCGTCTTCGCTGCGTTACTGGAGCGCGGTCGGCTACCTCGGGCTGATCGGGTCGGTCGTGACCTTCCCGCTCTATTTCGGGCTTATCCGCACGCTCGGTCCGGGCCGGGCTGCCTACAACGGAGTCGTCGTACCGGTCGTCGCCATGGCGCTCTCGACGGTGTTCGAAGGCTATCAGTGGTCGCTTCTCGCCGCCGCCGGGGCGGCGTTGGCGCTGGGCGGCATGTTCATTGCGCTGCGGGCCAAGAACGTCGCGCCAGCGCCCTGAGACCTTCGCGATAGGTCGGATACCGGGGCCGCCAGCCGAGCAGGCGCCGCGCCTTGCCATTCGCCACCCGTCGGTTCTCGGCATAAAAGCCGCGCGCCGTGGGCGAGAGATCGGCTGCTTCGAGCGAGAGCAGGGGCGGCGCCTCCACGCCGAGCAGGCGGCACGCCTCCTCGACGACGTCGTTCTGGCTGGCGGGCAGATCGTCGGCGAGGTTGTAGGCGCCGTTCGGGGCCTCGAGCGCTGCGATCACGCCACGGGCGATGTCTTCGACGTGGACCCGGCTGAAGACCTGGCCGGGCAGGTCGATCCGCCGGGCCCGGCCGCTGCGCACGCGTTCGAGCGCGCTGCGTCCCGGGCCGTAGATTCCCGGAAGCCGGAAGACCCTGGCCCCGAGATCGAGCCACCGCGCATCCGCTTCGGCCCTGGCCGTGCGCCGGCCTGTCCCGGTTGGCGCGCTTTCGTCGACCCAGGCGCCGCCGGTGTCGCCGTAGACCCCCGAGGAGGAAAGGTAGCCGAGCCAGCGCTTGCCCAGCGCGTCGCCATAAGTTTCGAGTACCGGGTCGACCTCTTCTGCGGGGGGAACCGACGAGAGAACGTGGCTCGCGCGTTCGAGCGCGGTTTGCACGGCCCGCGTGTCGGCGAAGGCGAAATCGCCCTCGCGACCGGTCGCCGACACGCTCCATCCGATGCGCTCCAGCGAACTCTTGATTACCTTCGCCGAATAGCCGAGGCCGAAAATGAACATATGCGCCATGCCCGCGTTCTAGCCGCATTGGCCCAAGCAGGAAGACCGGATAATTCGACATGGACATCGTCACATCTCCCACCACCCCCGACGGCAACCCCGAGATGGCCGACGCCGCACCGGACCCGAAGGATCCGCCGCTGATCCGGCGCGAGGACTATACCCCGTTCCCCTGGTTGGTCCCCGAGGTTTCGCTCGATTTCTCGCTGGGTATCGACAAGACCAGGGTGAAGTCGGCTCTGACCGTGCAGCGCAACGCCCGGGCCAATCGCAGCGACGTCCTGCGCCTCAACGGCGACGGCCTGACGGTTGCCGAGGTGCTCGTCGACGGTGAAGCGGTCAACAACTGGTCGATGGATGGCGGCGACCTGATGGTCCCGCTGCGCGAGGATTCGCACCTCGTCGAGGTCACCACCGAGATCGATCCGGCGGCCAACAGCCAGCTGATGGGTCTCTATGCCTCGAACGGCATGCTCTGCACCCAGTGCGAGGCCGAGGGCTTTCGCCGCATCACCTTTTTCCCCGACCGGCCCGACGTGCTCTCGACCTACACCGTGCGGATGAAGGGCTCGAAGGAAGACTTTCCCGTGCTGCTGTCGAACGGAAACCGCACCGCCTCGGGCGAGGGCGAGGACGGAACGCACTGGGCGGAGTGGCACGATCCCTGGCCCAAGCCGAGCTACCTCTTCGCGCTCGTCGCCGGAAAGCTGGTTGCCAACACCGATACGTTTACGACGATGAGCGGCCGCAAGGTCGATCTCGCCATCTGGGTGCGCGAGGAAGATCTGCCGCGCACGGACCATGCGATGGAATCGCTCAAGCGCTCGATGAAGTGGGACGAGGAGGCTTTCGGCCGCGAATACGATCTCGATGTCTTCAACATCGTCGCGGTGAGCGATTTCAACATGGGGGCGATGGAGAACAAGAGCCTCAACATCTTCAACACCAAGTACGTGCTGGCCGACGAGGAAACCGCCACCGACGGCGACTACGACGCGATCGAGGGCGTGATCGGCCACGAATACTTCCACAACTGGTCGGGCAACCGCATCACATGCCGCGACTGGTTCCAGCTCAGCCTCAAGGAAGGCTTCACCGTGCTGCGCGACCAGCTGTTCAGCGCGGCGATGGGCAGCGAGCCGGTCAAGCGGATCGAGGATGTGCGGGTGTTGCGGTCGGTCCAGTTTCCCGAGGATTCGGGGCCGCTGGCGCATCCGATCCGGCCCGACAGCTACCAGGAGATTTCCAACTTCTACACCGCCACGGTCTACAACAAGGGCGCCGAAGTCATCCGCATGATGCGCACGATGGCTGGCGAGGAGCGATTCCGGGCCGGTACCGACCTCTATTTCGAACGCCACGACGGCGAGGCGGCAACCTGCGAGGATTTCGTCACCGCGATCGAGGATGGCGCCGGGCTCGACCTGAGCGAATTTCGCCGCTGGTACGAGCAGGCAGGAACCCCGAAGGTCTCGGCGAAGCTGGAACACGCAGGCGGCACAGCGACCCTGCAGCTCGAGCAGAGCGTCCCCGCCACGCCCGGCCAGCCCGACAAACGGCCGATGCCCATTCCGCTCAGAGTGGCGCTGTTCGACCGGACATCGGGCAAGCATCGTGGGGAGCAGCTCCTTACGCTGACCGAAGCCCGGCAGACCTTCGACTTCCCGGGATTCGACGAGACCCCGGTTCTTTCGATCAACCGCGGCTTCTCCGCGCCGGTTTCGATCGAGCGCGAAGTCGCGGACGACGATCTCGTCTTCCTCGCCGCCCATGACGACGACCCCTTCGCCCGTTACGAGGCGATGCAGGACCTTGTCGTGGGCCACTTGCGCGGCTTGCTCAGCGGGTCGGTCGACGGAGCAAGACGCGATTCCGGCCGCGCAGCGATCGGCGAAGCATTCCGCGCCGTCATCACAGACCGCGAACTCGACGATCTGATGCGCGGCGAACTGCTGACGCTCCCGGGCGAGACCTACCTCGCCGAACAGATGCTGGTCGCCGACCCTGCGGCCATCCGTGCCGAGCGTGAAGGTCTCAAGGCCTGGCTCGGGCAGACGCTCGAGGGCGAACTGGTGGCGATGCACCAGCGCGCCGTTACGGCGCCGGGCGGGATGTCGCTCGAGGCGAAGGGCGCGCGCAAGCTCAAGACGCAGGCGCTGGTCTATCTCGCCGCGGGCAATCCAGAGCGGGCCGAAGCAATGGCGGCGGAGCAGTACGACGCGGCCACGACGATGACCGACCGGCAGGGCGCGCTGATGGTGCTGACCTCGCTCCAGGGGCCGCAGCGCACTCACAAGCTGCTCGACTTCTACAAACGCTTCAAGGATAACGCCCTGGTGGTCGACAAGTGGTTCGCGCTGCAGGCCAGCTCGCTGCACCCCAAGGTGCTCGAACAGGTCAAGGCGCTCGCCGACCATCCCGACTTCACGCTCAAGAACCCCAATCGGGTGCGCTCGCTCTATATGCCCTTCACCGGAACGGCGCAGGGCTTCCACGCGGCGAGCGGTGAGGGGTACCGGATGATCGCCGATCTCATCCTGGCGCTCGATCCGCTCAACCCGCAGACGGCGGCGCGCTTCGTTCCCTCGCTGGGGCGGTGGAGACGTATCGAACCGGGCCGCTCGGCATTGATGAAGGCCGAACTCGAAAGGATCGCCAGGGCCCCGAAGCTCAGCCGCGACACTTACGAGCAGGTCACGCGCAGCCTTGGTTGACGAGCCGGTCGAGGTCATCCGCAGCGCGGCGCTAGCGGGGATACCGCACGGCTTCCTCGGCCGCCGAGGCGGTGTTTCCGAGGGGCTCGTCGCTGGTCTCGACATGGGCTCACGCGGCATGGAGCCGGGAGATCCGCGCATGGCGCCAATCGCCGAGAACCGGCGGCGCGGAGTCGAGGCAGTGCTGCCGGAGGCGCGGCTGGTCACCGTCTACCAGATCCATTCGCCCGACTGCGTCATCGCCGCTGAATGGGACGAAGCGGAAAGGCCGCGGGCCGACGCGCTTGTCACCGACCGGCCCGGCCTCCTCCTCGGCGTCCTCACCGCCGATTGCGCGCCGGTCCTGCTCGCCGACCGCTCTGCCGGCGTCGTAGGGGCGGCGCATGCCGGCTGGCGCGGGGCCTGGGGCGGAGTGCTCGAAGCAGTGGTCGAGGCCATGGAGGCGCTCGGCGCCCACCGCGAGGACATCGCCGCGGCGATCGGGCCGGCTATAGCGCTCGAAAGCTACGAGGTCGACGACCCCTTTCGCGAGCGCTTTACCCAGAGCGACGGCCGGTTTTTCGCACCGGGTCGTGCCGGCCACTGGTACTTCGATCTCGAAGGCTATGCCGAGGCGCGCCTCGAGGCGATGGGCGTGGGCGCGATCGACGCCCTCGGCCTGGACACCTACAGCGACGAGGAGCGGTTCTTCTCTTACCGGCGCGCCACGCATCGCGGCGAAGCAGACTACGGCAGGCAGATTTCGCTGATCGGGCTGCCGCTTTAGCGCGATTTCCGCACCCGGCTCAATCTGGCCAAAATGCCTGTTGGCATGGCGAGCCGCCTCGTCTATCAGCCCGGCCAAGTCGCCCGCCCGGGTCTTCCCGGCAGGGCGATGCATTGAATAAGAAACGGGTCCGCCAATTCCCACCGCAGGCGGAGCCGATGGCAAGGCAGGGATAATGGCGACAACCACCGGCACCGCGGATCACG
The DNA here is from genome assembly GCF_030657335.1 of Croceibacterium aestuarii. Taxonomy (NCBI): domain Bacteria; kingdom Pseudomonadati; phylum Pseudomonadota; class Alphaproteobacteria; order Sphingomonadales; family Erythrobacteraceae; genus Croceibacterium; species Croceibacterium aestuarii. Next base: position 541,604 of record NZ_CP131039.1, on the reverse strand, counting down.
ATACGCATGCCTATGATGACGGCGTTCGCCGCCGCGACTTTATCGAAATCGCTGCTGTGAGTGCGGCCGGCGTTGGCGGGCTCGTCACGCTATACCCACTGATCAGCCAGATGGCCCCGTCGAAGGACGTGCTGGCCGAGAGCACGACCGAGGTCGACCTGTCCAGCATCGAGCCGGGCATGGCGATCAAGGCGGTGTTCCGCAAGCAGCCGCTGTTCGTGCGCAACCTGACGACCAAGGAAATTGCCGCGGCCGACGCGGTTCCGCTCAGCGAATTGCGCGATCCGCAAACGCTTGAGGAGCGGACCAAAGAGGGCAAGACCAACTGGCTCATCACCATGGGCGTCTGCACCCACCTCGGCTGCGTTCCGCTGGGCGCAGGCGAGGGTGAAAATCGCGGCCCGTTCGGCGGCTACTTCTGCCCCTGCCACGGGTCGGCCTACGACACCGCGGCGCGCATCCGCAAAGGCCCGGCGCCCAGGAACCTGGAAGTGCCGCCCTACGAATTTACGACCGACACCACGATTCTGGTCGGCTGAGGCGAAAGAGAGAGACAATGAGCTTTCCCTGGGCGAAGCATTACGAACCCAAGGCGCCGTTCATGCGCTGGCTGGACGAGAAGCTGCCGCTGCCGCGCCTCGTCTACAACTCGCTGGGCGGCGGCTACCCCGTACCGCGCAACCTCAACTACATGTGGAATTTCGGCGTCCTCGCCGGTTTCTGCCTGGTGTTGCAGATCGTCACCGGCGTCATCCTGGCAATGCACTACACCGCCAATGCCAACGGGGCCTTCGATTCGACCGAGCACATCATGCGCGACGTCAACTGGGGATGGCTCATGCGCTATGCCCACGCCAACGGCGCCTCGGCATTCTTCGTCGTCGTCTATCTCCATATCTTCCGCGGCTTCTTCTACTCCTCGTACAAGGCGCCGCGCGAAATGGTCTGGCTGCTCGGCGTGGTCATCTTCCTGCTCATGATGGCGACCGCGTTCATGGGCTACGTCCTGCCCTGGGGCCAGATGAGCTACTGGGGCGCCAAGGTCATCACCGGCCTGTTCGGGGCCATCCCGGCCGTCGGTGAGCCGCTGCAGATCTGGCTGCTCGGCGGCTACGCGCCCGACGCCGCGGCGCTCAACCGTTTCTTCAGCCTGCACTTCCTGCTGCCGTTCGTCATCGCCGGCGTCATCATCCTGCACATCTGGGCGCTGCATATCCCGGGGTCGTCGAACCCGACCGGCGTCGAAGTGAAGAGCGAGAGCGACACCCTGCCGTTCCATCCGTACTACACGGCGAAGGACGGCTTCGGTCTGGGCGTCTTCCTGTTGCTGTACTTTGCGATGGTGTTCTTCTTCCCGAACGCGCTCGGCCACGCCGACAACTACATTCCGGCAAATCCGCTCAGCACCCCGGCGCACATCGTGCCCGAATGGTACTTCTGGCCGTTCTACGCGATCCTGCGGGCCTTCACGTTCGATTTCTTCTTCTTCCCGGCGAAGCTGATGGGCGTGCTGGCGATGTTCTCCGCCATCCTGGTCTGGTTCTTCCTGCCGTGGCTCGACAGGTCGCCGGTTCGCTCGGGCCATTACCGTCCGGCGTTTCGCAAGTTCTTCTGGGTTCTCGTGATCGATGTGCTGGTCCTCGGCTACTGCGGCGGTTCGCCGGCCGAAGAGCCGTTCGTGATGATCAGCCAGATCGCCACAGCCTATTACTTCCTGCACTTCCTCGTCATCCTGCCGATCGTGTCGTCGATCGAGCGTCCGGATCCGCTGCCGTTCTCGATCACCGAGGCCGTGCTGGGATCGGACGACAAGGCAGTGCTTGGCGAGAACAAAGCGTAAGCGCGGGTTAGGGGAAAGTCAGAACAATGGTCCGTATCATCGGGATACTCGCCGGCCTCTTCTTCGCCGTTGCTGCGCTGTGGGCCTTCGCCAACGGCGCCTATAACGTCGCCTCGCAGGGCTACCTGAAAGAGAAGACGGCCGAGTCCGAGTTCCACCTGTCGCCCCGGCCGTTCAACCAGGCGAGCGACGACCTTGTCGCCCATTGGGACAAGCAGCAGCTGCAGCGCGGATACCAGGTGTACAAGGAAGTCTGCTCGGCCTGCCACTCGCTGCGCCACGTCGCCTTCCGCGACCTCGAGCAGCTCGGGTACACAGAGGCTCAGGTCAAGGCGATTGCCGCCACCTGGCAGGTTCCGGGCATCGACCCGAACACCGGTGAAGCGACGACCGTCCCGGGCAAGCCGACCGACTACTTCCCGCTGGTCTATCCCAACGACGTCGCGGCGCGCGCCGCCAACAACAATGCGATCCCGCCGGATCTCTCGTTGATCACCAAGGCGCGCGAGGAGGGACCGGCCTACGTCCATTCGCTGCTCACCGGCTACCGCGACATCGCCACGTTCAGCGTCGACGGCAAGCACGTGAACGACGAGTTCCCCGACTTCTCGACGCCGCCGGGGCTGCACTTCAACCCGTACTTCGCCAATCTCAACATCGCCATGCCGCCGCCGCTCACCTCCGAGGGACAGGTCACCTATGCCGACGGCACACCGGCGACCATCGAGCAGATGTCGAGCGACGTCGCGGCGTTCCTCACATGGACGGCGGAGCCGAGCCTGCCCAAGCGCAAGCAGACCGGCTGGCCGGTGGTCCTCTTCGTGCTGTTCGGTACGATTCTGGCCTACCTCGCCAAGCAGCAGATCTGGGCGCGCGCCAAGAAGAAAGCCTGATGCACCGGCGCCCCCGCAATGGGGCGCCGCGTCCATGACGCCCGACGAAATCAAGGCGCTGGTTCGCACGGTGCCGGATTTCCCGGCCCCCGGCATCCTGTTCCGCGACATCACCACGTTGATCGCCCACGGAGCCGGTCTCTCCGCGACGCTCGACCATCTCGCAGATGCCGCCCGGGACCGCGGTGCCGAAGCGGTCGCCGGCCTGGAAGCGCGCGGGTTCATCTTCGGCGCGATGGTCGCGGCGCGGCTCGGCGTCGGCTTCGTGCCGTTACGCAAACCCGGCAAGCTCCCCGTCGAGGTGATCGGCGTCGACTACGCCCTCGAATACGGCAGCGCGCGGCTCGAACTCGACCCCACGCTGGTCGACGCGGGCGAGCGGGTGGTCGTGGTCGACGACCTTGTCGCCACCGGCGGGACCGCGCTTGCCGGCGCCGACCTGCTGCGCCGCGCCGGGGCGACGGTCGAGGACGCGCTGTTCGTGATCGACCTGCCCGACCTCGGCGGGGCGGAAGCGCTACGCGCCGCGGGCGTCGAGCCCTGGGCGCTGATGGCGTTCCCGGGGCACTAACTTTCGCGCCTGGGGCGATAGACCGGGTTGGCGTCGGTCGCGCGCATGTTGGGATTTTCCTCGTTGTAGATCTTGCGCCTGGCGAACAGCCAGCGGCCATCGACCTTCTTGAGCTCGTCCTCATAGTGCCCGTAGGTGCCCAGATAGGGCCGGCCGGCGCGGGCGTCGTTGTTGAATTCCCACCAGTACGAGGTCGAGCGCGCCGTATCGCCGTCGATCTCGAGCACGAGGTTGGTGACGTAATGACGCACCCGCTGGCGATGGTAGGGGAAGCTCGCGTCGGCCTTGGCTTTCTCGCGCACCGCCATGTCGTCCATCACCTTCTTGAGTTCGGCATGGCCCTGCTCGACGCCCCCGGCGAAGTCGAGGATACCGTCCTCGGTAAAAGTCGCGGCGTACGCGTCGCCGTCCTGCCAGTCGAAGGCGTAGAGATAGCGGCTCATCAGGTCTTCGATTTCGGCGCGGTCGTTGCCGTAGTTGGGTCCGTACACGATTTTCTCCTCTCCGTGCTGCGCCGCCCAGGCGATCGCCAGCGGGGTAGCAAGCGCCAACCCGAAGATCGCCGCCCAGGCGAGACCGGGAACGCGTTTGGATAAGCGCATGCCTTTTTCCCCAGTGTGTCAGAATGTCGAATTGGTTGCGCCCCCGTCGATAACCAGGCTTTGACCGGTTATGTACTTGGCCGCCTCGCTGCAGAACATCGCCACGATCGCCCCGGCGTCGTCGGGATCGCCGAAGGTGCCGCTGGCGATGTGCCATGCCTCGATGAACTCGGCGACTTCCTGCTCGAAGGTGATGCCCTTGGCCTTGGCGCGGGCGTTGAACAGCTCGTCGACCGTGGCGGTGTAGTGCATGCCGGGCAACACGGTGTTGATGGTCACGCCATCCTTGGCGACGACCTTGCTCACGGCGACTGCATAGTTGGTTAGCGCGGCGCGCGTGCTGCCCGAAAGGATGCGAATCTCGCCCGGATATTTTGCCGCCACGGTGGCGATGTTGACCACGCGCCCCCACCCACGCTGCGCCATGCCGTCGATCACCGCGTGCATGAAATCGATCGGTCCCAGCATCGAGATGCGGATCGCCTCGTGCCACTGCGCGGCGTCGATCGCCCGGAAATCGGGCGTCATCGGCGGCGGCGCGCAAGTACCGATGAGAATGTCGGGCTCCGGGCATGCCGCCAGAATCGCCTCGCGGCCTTCCGCGGTCGCATGGTCGGCGACGACCGGTTCTACCCTCGCGCCGGTCTCGGCGGCGATTTCGCCGCACGCCGCGACCAGCCGTGCCTCGCCGCGGGCGGACACGAACACATCGCAACCTTCGCGCGCCAGCGCCAGCGCCGTGCTCTTGCCGATGCCGGCGCTACCGCCGTTGACGATGGCCTTGCGCCCGCGGATGCCGAGATCCACTCGCTTCCCTCCCTCATTGACGGTGTCAAATCTGGCCGAACGACGGGGAGCGCGCAAGCCGCATGCGTTCGTGTTATGCCCGGCGAGGAAAGAATCGCCGTCCCGCGCATTGGCTTGAGAAGGGCTGCAAGCGCGGCTTTCACGCCAGAGGGGGCACTTGGAACAACAGGCACTCGTCATCGCCCTGATCGGCGTGCTCGGCATCGGGGCCCAGTGGGTCGCGTGGCGAACCGGCTGGCCGGCCATCGTGCTCATGCTCGGCGCCGGCTTTCTCGCCGGGCCGGCCTTCGGCGTCATCGATCCAGAGGCGGCCTTCGGCCCGATGCTCGAACCGGTCATCTCGATCGGGGTCGCCTTGATCTTATTCGAAGGCGGGCTGAGCCTCAATTTCCGCGAGCTGCGCAAGTACGGCGAAGGCGTGTGGCGGATCGTTCTGTTCGGCGTGCCGTTCGGCTGGCTGTTCGGCTCGCTGGCCGCTTATTACGTCGCCGGCCTCGTCTGGCCTGTGGCGATCCTGTTTGCCGGAATTCTCGTCGTGACCGGTCCCACGGTCGTCCAGCCCCTGCTGCGCCAGTCCAACGTCAGCGCCCGGCCGGCGGCGATCTTGCGCTGGGAGGCGATCGTCAACGATCCCTTCGGGGCGATCTGCGCAGTCGTGGCCTACGAATACTTCCGCCTTTCGGCCGACGGGGCCAACACATTTTCGGTCATCCCCACGATGGCCTTCGCCGTCGCTGCGGCGGCGGGGCTCGGCTACCTTGCGGCGCGGTTGATCGCCTTCGCCTTCCCGCGCGGCTTGGTGCCCGAATTCCTCAAGGTTCCGGTCCTGCTCGTCACGGTCGTGGGCCTTTCGGTGGTCTGCAACCTGATCGAACACGAAGCCGGGCTGGTGGCGGTGACCGTCATGGGCGTGGCCCTGGCCAACATGGATGTGGCAAGCCTGCGCTCGATCCATCCGTTCAAGCAGAACGTCGCGGTCCTGCTGGTCTCGGGCCTGTTCATCCTCCTCTCGGCGAGCCTGGACTTCTCCGAGCTCAGGCAGTTCGAATGGCGCTTCGCCCTGTTCCTCGCTGCGCTGCTGTTCCTCGTGCGCCCGGCGACGATCCTGACCAGTCTGGCGTTCAGCAGCATTCCCTGGCGCGAGCGCCTGTTTCTGGCCTGGGTGGCGCCCCGCGGCATCGTTCTGGTGGCGATCAGCGGGCTGTTCGCCTTCCGCCTGTCGGAGCTCGGCTACGGTGACGGCTCGATCCTCAACGGGCTCAGCTTCGCGGTGGTCGTGACGACTATCATCGCCCACGGGTTCACCGCCAATATCGTCGCCCGCTGGCTCAAGGTCACGGGCGAAACGCGGCCCGGCCTGCTGATCGTCGGCGCCACCTCGTGGACCACCGCACTGGCCCGGCAGATGCACGATCTGGAAACGCCGGTCATGCTGGTCGATACGAGCTGGGCGCGGCTGCGCTCGGCCCGGCAGGCCGGGATTCCGACGTATCACGGCGAGATTCTCAACGAGGCGACCGAGCACAATCTCGATCTGTCGCCGTTCCAGGTGCTCGTCGCGGCGACCGAGAACGAAGCCTACAACACGCTGGTCTGTTCCGAATTCGCCCCCGAGATCGGGACCGACTCGGTTTACCAGCTCGGCGAAGTGGACGAAGGCGACGATCCGCGCGCGCTGCCGGCCTCGCTGCGCGGCCGCGCGCTGTTTGCCTCGGGGTTCGGCGTCTACGACGTCCAGCGCCGCCAGCTCGAGGGTTGGGAGTTCCGCCGCACGACGCTTTCCGACAAATACGGTCTCGACGACGTCAAGGTGACGCTGCCCGATGCGACCAGCATGCTGCTGATCCTCAAGCCCGACGGCCGGATGCTGTTCTTCACCCACGCTTCCGCTCCTGAGCCGAAGGCCGGCGACACGATCATTTCCTATTCGCCGCCACGCGAGAAGACGCCCGAAGAAGCCGCCGCCCGGCGCAATTCCAAGCGGCGCAAAGCATCGACGGACGCGCCGCAGACCGAACCGAAGATTGCGGGAGAGATGACATGACCAAGCGAGCCGCGGCCGGAGCCGCACTTGTCGTCCTGGTTCTGCTTGCCGGGTGCGAGATCAAACGCGGCGAGGAGGAACCCGAACCCACGCCGGCCGCCAGCGAGACGGCGACGCTCGCCCCCGAGCCCACGGTCGCGGCGAGCGAGCCGGCCTCGATCATCAGGCCGGATGTCGTCCAGGCGCCCGTGCTCGACATCCCGCCCGAACCGCTGACGGCAACCATCCCGTTTGGCGACGGCGGCTACGACCTCGATGCCGAAGCGAAGAAGCTGCTGGCGGCGCTCCTCAAGTCCGAGCAAGTCGGGGAAGGCTGGCCGATCGTCTTGCGGGGCCATACGGATTCGGAAGGCGACGACCGCGGCAACCTGTTCGCCTCGCGCAAGCGCGCCGAGGCGGTCGCCGGGTGGCTGGTCGAGCACGGGATTGCCGAAAAGCGCATCGAAGTGATCGCCATGGGCGAGCAGAACCCCGTCGCTCCCAACGCCAAGCCCGACGGCACGCCGAACGAAAAGGGACGCGCCAGGAATCGCCGCGTCGAAGTCTGGGTGGGGCCGCCGGGCTCGCAGCCGGGCGACGGAGCCGTCGACGATGCGAAGCCGCAGCAGGTCTCGAAACCCGACGAGGGCGCTTGACGCCCTGCCGCCCTTGATGGCAAGCGCGCCTCCGGCCCGAGCGGGTATAGCATAGTGGTAATGCTCTAGCCTTCCAAGCTAGCTAGGCGGGTTCGATTCCCGCTACCCGCTCCAGCCGCCCTTCCGCCAACGTCCATTTTGGTCCGTTAAGCGGCTGTTTTCTGCGGTTTTTCTCTGGTATAAAGTCCCGGTAAGTTCGGAGCGATCTCTCCCGATTTCAGAACGGAACGGGTACGATTGATGGTATCTCCGGACCCACGGAGAAAGGCCATACCATCATGCCCCAGAGCCCCTTTCCAGAGAATCGGATCAAGACGGGCCTGACCGCGAATTCGGTCAAGGCAGCGCGGCCCAAGAACAAGCCCTACAAACTTTCGGACCGCGACGGGCTCTATCTGCTCGTCCAGCCGAACGGCAATCGCTTGTGGCGGATGAACTACCGCTTCCACGGAAAGCAGAAGACCATGTCTTTCGGGCGCTGGCCCGAAGTGATGCTGGCCGACGCGCGCGAGAAACTGCTCGCGGCCCGTCGCCTGCTGGCGGACAAGATCGATCCGATGGAGCAGGCCAAGCTCGACGCGATCCACGCCTCGATCGCTCAGGCGCATACGTTCAAGGCGATCTCCGACGAATGGCTCGAAAAGGCGCGGCTGGAAGAACGCGCGCCGATGACAATCAAGAAGTACGAATGGCAACTCGGCCTCGTCATGCCCACGCTTGGCAATCGTCCGATCACGGCCATCTCCGCCCATGAAGTGCTGCTGGCGTTGAAGCGGATCGAAAAGACCAAGAAGTATTACACCGCGTGCAGCATGCGGGCGACCTGCAGCCAGATATTCCGCTATGCCATCGCGACGGCGCGGGCCGAGCGCGATGTGTGTTCGGACCTTCGCGGTGCTCTGGTAACGCCAAAGGTCGTCCACCGAGCAGCGGTAACGACACCCAAGGAAGTCGGCGCACTACTGCGGTCAATCGACGGCTACGATGGCAATCGAATCGTCAGCGTCGCCATGCGCCTATTGCCGCATGTTTTCGTTCGGCCTGGCGAACTGCGCCATGCCGAATGGCGCGAGTTTGATCTGCAGCGTGGCGTGTGGACCATTCCCGACTACAAGATGAAGATGCGCAGGCCGCATGCCGTTCCGCTGTCGCGTCAGGCGATCATGCTGATCCGAGAGCTTGAGCACGACGTGCGCCTGAGCCCCTACCTCTTCTATTCACGCCGCGCGGTCGACCGTCCGATGTCCGACAACACCATCAACGCAGCACTGCGTCGGCTCGATTATGGCAAGGACGAGATGACCGCGCATGGCTTTCGCGCCATGGCGGCCACCTTGCTCAACGAGATGGGTCTCTGGAACCCGGATGCGATCGAGCGCCAACTCGCCCATGCCGAAGCCAACTCGGTACGCCGCGCCTATACGCGAGGCCAGTACTGGGACGAGCGCGTGCGCATGATGCAGCACTGGTCGGATTATCTCGACGAGTTGAAGGGCGGCGCCAAGATCCTCCGCCCGAACTTCGGGAACGACAATCGGGCATCATAACCGCCCCTCTCGCGCCTTCTCGATCAGGTCGTGAAGGCTCTCGATGGGAACGAGCGTGCAGCGCCCGATCTTGACCGTCTCGACGTCTCCGGCGGCGATCAGCTCGTAGAACTTGGATCGGCCCAGCCCGACCATCCTGGCCGCCTGAGAAACGCGAACGGCGAGAGGAGCGGCATCTCCACCATTCCTTATCCGCCGGGCCTGGTGATAGGGCAGCGACAATTGCTCCGGCGCTCCCTTTTGGTCATCGCGCCGGGTCATTCGCTCTCTCCCAACGCCATGCGCTTGAGCTTGCGATGATAGGCGGCATGCACCTGCTCGCGCAGGTCTGGATCGCGACTGCCGGCGAGCAAGCCATCGACCGCAACGCTCAGCCACACCAGCCTTCGGGCCATCAGGTCCATCTGCTTCTGGGATGCCGTCCGCAGCTCCTGCCCGCCGTAGAGGTCGGTCAGCATGCTGCCGACCCATTCGCTTCGGCTTGTCTGACATCGTGCCGCTTCAGCGGTCACCCAGTCCGAAACGTGCGCAGGCACATATGCCTGCAATGAGAATTTTCTAGCCATGATTCAGGTTCCTTTTTCGGGCCGAGGAACCTGGCTCACCTTGCGGAAGGCGTGATGAGAATAAATCGGGAACAAACTGCAGTCAACAGATGATATTCTTTGCCAAAACAGGGGGTTGAGATCGTTAGGGCGCCTGATCCAATTCGCGGCTCGCAGAGCACTCAGTTTCGCCCAAAGCCCAATTCCGGCCTTAACTAACTGAAATGGTTCTGATCTTTTCCCGCAAATCGCGGGGTATGGTGTGGATCAAATTCCCAATTGCGCGGGTTGGCTTCGATTGCTCTCACGTTCAAGGCTGGAAGGTCTTGAGCAATCCTCCGGAATGGAGCCTGCGGCAACTCCTCCTATCGCAGACCGGCGAGAAAGCTCGTTGCGGTCAATTCGACGTGCGCCTCCAGGGGTGGCCTTATTGCGAAGGCTTTCGGCTCGCGCGCGAAGTTCCATAGGCGCACCAAATGCCAATCATCCCGCCGGGCATCCGCCACCGCCAATTCGTTACGCGTAATCTGGAAGGGTGTGCGTTCCCATCCGTTGGTCGTCTTTACCTCGATCAACCTCTCGCGCCCATCGACCTCGAAGCTAGCAATGTCGTAGCCAAAACCGTCGCCATCCTGGACAGCGGTCCATCGCACCTTGTCGACTAGGTCCTCCCGGCCTGCCTGGCGTAAACTGCTCTGCTCGTGCTGTAGGACGATCTCCTCGCCAGCTTTGCCCAGGGCACGATTCCGAGCGTCCCGTTCGGCAACATCGTACTTGCGCCCAATGGCGGCCATGAATTCCGGATCGACAGGCGGCGGTTCATTGCGCTGCGTCGGCGGTGGCCCGATCCAGAGTGTCGGCGCTTCTCGCAAGCGAGACGTCTGGATCGCCCGTTCTTTGGTGGCGAGCCAATCCGGTCGGGCATCCAACCAACGGAGGACCCCATCGACCAATGCGTTCTGGAAATTGGCGGCGGGTTTGTACCCCTCAATCCACGGCTGCCCGAGCCCAAGCAAGACTGCGCTGATATTCTGATGCTTGAATTCGATCGATCCCCGGCTGCGCGGGATGATGTCTTGCAAGGCGCGATTGTGCTCGGCCTTATTGAAATCCTCGCCTCCAAGCCGCCAGACCAAGGTGACACCCGCCACATTGAGAACCAGCCCCACAATCAACATCGGCAGTAATGTTTGACCCGCCTTACCGTGTTCGGGATCTGATCCTCCCCGAGCGCTGGCCGAAGAAATAATAATCGGCTTATCATCGCTATCAGCGACGCTCATGACGATTTTCCTTTGCAGATTCGACGGCATGATCCTCTTGTAGAGGTTGTTCATGATCCAGCCGAGGAACACGAGGAGAGCGCCCGAACGCCAGCCAGGACACTGCTGCGTCGCGGCCGCAAAGCGTCTGTCACATGGCGGCGATTACCCTCAGAAGCGACCCGTACCGACTGTCGACGAGGTTCGCCGCCAGTGGATCGGACGGAACCGCCACCTGCTCGCTCAGACTCTGCCAATCTGCCGACTCAAGCACTTCTTCCACGACGGGAAAGAAATTCGCTTCTTCCCAGTTCAGGTGATGCTTGTAGGCTCCCGAAAGCTCGCGGCCGGAATTCACTAGATCCTCTCGCAGGTACACGGCACCACGCTCTGCCACGTCCTTGAAAATCCCAACCACGCGAACGGTCGCAGCAGCCAAGTTCTTGTGCTGGCCTTCAAGCTCTTTGAGCGAAGCGGCCTTCGCGGCGTCGCGCATCTGCAATAAATCGAACATCGCATCCTCACGCGGATGGTGCCACTGATCGAGATATTCGCGGCAATACGCCAAGCTATCGGCAAGGATTTCGTAATCTGGCTGCGCCGCCCGCTCGAAGGTGTCGAGTTGCGCCTCGAAGCAGGTCAGCATCTTCCGCATGTGATCGTGATCGATCAAAAGCGATTGAATGGTCTCGTTCATCTGTGTCTTCCCGACTACTACCGTTCTCGTTTCGCCCAATCCGACTATCGGGCAGTCTTCATCATTCCGTCGCCTGCTCGAGCGCTTCGGGCGAGGTCAGAATCAGGCCAAGCTTGTCATCGATGACCAAGCCCCGCCGGCGCCAATTATTGAGTGTGCGGCTGACGGTGTGAAGCGTGGTCCCGGATATCTCCGCGATGTCCTTTCGCCGCAGGGGAAATACTATTTGCGTGCCGCGGTCGCTCGTTATCCCGGCCTGCCGGGCGAGTCGAAGTAGTGCGTTCGCAATGCGGCGATCCACCCGTTGCGTTGCCATCTCCCGTACCCGCTCCTGCAGTTCCTCCAGTCGGCGACCGGCAATCTTGACCAGATCGAAGGCAATTTGCGGATGCCGCGCAATGAGGTCCAGCAGTTCGGCGCGCGCCCAGCTGACTTCGGTCGACTCGACCATCACCGTCCCATCAGCCGGATAGCAATGATCAGTAAAGATCGCCACGCTACCGAAGACCTCGCCCGGGCCGATGAAGCGGATCACGACCTCCCCGCCGTCACTGCCTGTCTGCGAGATGCGGACGGCGCCGGACAGCAGAGCATGCGCACGTTCGATCGGCTCGCCTTGATCGAACACGCGAGCGCCGCGCGCCAGCGTTTGGATGCGCGCGCATGCGATCACCTCCTCGAGTGCCGCCTTTGGGAGTCCGCCGAACAAATCGAGTGCAGCGATGGCGCGCCTTTGAGGATGGTTTGAACTCATTCTCTCAACCTGCCGTTTACGCCGCGATAGAGGAAGCGGTTCATGAGTCAGGCAGCTTTCCGGCGGCCGGATCGCCACCGGTGAGGACGGAGCGCCGGAGCACCTCGCCCGCCGCGTCGACGATCAGATGCAATCGCCGGTTTACAGCCATGAAACTCAGGCGAAACGTGCTGGCATCCTCAACTATGCCGCGCTCGCACATCGCCGTGAGGCGGCCCGAACGCATCTCGGCCTGGACCTGTTCGGGCGACATTCCCAGGCCGTCGGCAATGATCGTTGCGTCGACCTCCACGTCACCGTCCTGAAAAATGGTCTGAGCCATGACCGAACATTATAGCGATTCCTTTCGCCGGGAGTTTGCGCCAGCGCAACTCTTGGCGACGCGGGGCGGCGTAATGACGCAGTCAGGAGATTCGGAAAATGGATGATATCGCTCTGGCTCGCGCGCTCCACGTGCTGGGGATCGTTATCTGGATCGGGGGGGTAGCGATGGCGACGACGGTGGCGATTCCCGCAGTGCGCAGGGGAGAACTCGGTGCCGACCGGCTTCGGGCGTTCGAGGCGTTCGAGCATCGCTTCGTCTGGCAGGCGCGCGCGGCGGTCATCCTGGTCGGACTGACGGGATTTTACATGATCGCCAAGTTGGACCTTTGGGACCGCTTCCACGGGCTTGCCTTCTGGTGGATGCACGCAATGGTCTGCCTCTGGCTGATCTTTGCGTTCATTCTGTTTATCGGCGAACCATTCATTCTGCACCGCAGGTTTTCCGGTTGGGCGGCCAAATCGCCAGACGCTGCCTTCGCCTGGCTTCGCCGAGCCCACATCGTCCTGCTGGTGCTGAGCCTCGTCACCATTTTTGGCGCTGTCGCGGGCAGCCACGGCTGGTCGATCTTCTGAACGCGACATCGAGATAAAGGAGAAACATCATGTTTTGCCCGGAATGCGGCACCGTCACTGGTCCCGGACCGCTCGATATACACTGTGCGGCACGCGGTGGCCGAGTTGCGGAACAGGCAACCTGGCTCCAGCGCCTCCGGCGCTCGGTCGCTCGAATCAGGGCGTGGGTCTATCGCAGCGACAGAGACCGCGACCTCCGCTCCGGCACAGGCCGCGGTTGAGGCGCGGGCCGAATTGAGCGCTTTGCAGACTTTGTTGCAAGAATTGCGGGACGCCCGACCAGGGCCGGCCCGGTATGCCGCTTGCCGACAGTCCACACATGCCGGGATGCGCAAATGCTGACGCGCGGCGAACAAATGCTTGCCTTGCGAAAGGCGCGCATGGCTGCCGCGCCGCCCATCCTGCGCGGCGGTTTCCGGCCCTTCTTCTTCCTCGCGGCGGCCTGGGCCGCCTTTGCCGTCTGCGCCTGGCTGGGCGCGATTCTCTACGGGATGGCGCTCCCGAGTGGATTCACCGCGCTTGCTTGGCACCGGCACGAAATGTTGTTCGGTTTCGCCGGAGCGGCCATCGTCGGCTTTCTCCTTACGGCGATACCGAACTGGACCGGCCGGCTGCCCATAGCCGGCGCGCCGCTCGGCGCCCTGGCCGCGCTGTGGCTGGCGGCGCGCGCGGCCGTGTGGTTTTCCGGCACGATCGGCCTCGTCAGTGCCGCGATACTCGATGTCGGCTTTCTCCTGGTCTTTGCCGCCATTGCGGGACGAGAGGTCGTCGCCGCCAAGAACCGGAATGTGCCTGCGATCGCCATGGTGGTCGTCCTGGCCTGTGTCGACGCCTTGGACTATGCCATCGCCCTGGGCCTGCCCGGCGACGAGACAGTTCCGAGCCACGCGGCAATCGCGGTGCTGGTCGTGCTGGTTTCGTTTATCGGCGGGCGGATCATCCCTTCATTTACCCGCAACTGGTTGGTCAAGCAGGGCTTCGCGAGCGGACTTCCAGACCAGCCGGGCCGGTTCGATATCGCAATCATCGTCCTGACCGGGGTGGCGCTCGCGGGTTGGGTCGTGTTCCCCTCGGAGCCTTGGACTGCGCCTGTCCTCGCACTGGCGGGGCTCGCTCAGCTCGCTCGGCTCGCCCGCTGGAGAGGGTGGCGCACGTGGCGCGATCCGCTCGTTCTGGTGCTTCACATCGGATATGCCTGGATCCCGCTCGGGTTGCTTCTGCTCGGTGCCAGCTCCGCTGGAGCCGCGGTGCCGCCGACCGCCGCGGTCCATGCCCTGACCGCCGGTGCAATAGCGACCATGATCCTCGCAGTGATGACGCGCGCCTCGCTAGGCCACACCGGGCGTGCGCTGCGCGCGGGGCCCGCAACCGCCGCGATCTATGCCTGCGTCACCGCCGGTGCCGCCTTGCGCGTGCTCACGGGGGCCGGTTTGCTCGACTACCGAGTTGGCCTGGAACTCTCGGGCGGACTGTGGGCGCTCGCCTTCGCGCTGTTCGCAATTGCCTATGCACCCGTACTGTTTCAGAACTTGAAGAAGAAGAAGACGTAGACGGGCCTAGAGTGTCCGCAACCGGACAATTGCATCGATTATGTAATTTAAATCAATTGTGGCGATCAGGGGAGAGGTACTTTGGTTGAAGTAGATGCTTCGGGGCAGTTCGAGGCCCCTGTCACGGAAGATCGCGTCAGCAATATTCTCAAGTGGGTCCTTCTCGCTACGGCGATAGTGTGTTTCGGCTTGCTCGCTTGGGCAACAATCAAGACCTACGAGCAAGCACCGCCGTTTCCCGACGTCTTCGTGGACAGCTCCGGCGAAGTGGTGATGTCCGCCGAGGACATCATTGCCGGCAAGGGGGGCTTCCAGAAAGCCGACCTGATGGATTACGGCAGCATCTACGGGATGGGCTCCTATTTCGGCGAGGACTATACCGCCTCGGCGCTCGTGCGGCTGGGCGCGCTGACCAAGCAAGGCCTCATGAATTCCACCGCCCCGCCGCCAGGGACCAAACCGCCGGCCAACAAGTCGCTCGCCACCACTGGTCCCGCCGGGACACCGCCCGAGCCGACCACCGCCGCGCCCTCGTCCTTGAGCGAAACTTTGCTCGACGTGGCTGCGACGTCCGAGATGCAGAAGCAGCTTCAGGGCATCGATCTGACGCGGGACAGGGTTGTGCTGCCGGATCCGGTGGCCAACGCGGTCCGACAACTTCAGGACGAACTGACAACCAAGCTCAGCACCGAAAACCTCTCGGCGGGCTGGGTTCCGGCCAAGAGCCTCGATCCTGCCCTGCGCAAGCAGACGGCGGATTTTATCATCTATTCGGCGATCACCACGGTCGCCCGCCGGCCCGACAGGGTCAACACTTCGTGGACGGAGAACTGGCCGTTCGAGCCGAGCGTGGGCAACACCCCGACCACCAACACCTTCCATTGGACGTGGATCAGCTTCTGCTTCACGTTCTTCGCGATGGGGTTCGTGCTGTGGCTCTACCGCGCCTATCTCGACCACCCGGACGATGCGCCGATGGAGCGCGGACTGGCGCGCTACCTTCCCCTGACGCCAAGCCAGAAGAAGTGCGGCAAGTATTTCGTCGTCGTGGCGCTGGTGTTCCTCGCCTCGCAGGCCGCCGGGGCGATCATGGCCCACTCTTATTACGAACGGGAAACCTTCTACGGCATCCAGCTCAATTACATTCTGCCGTTCAACTTCCTGCGCAGCTTTCACTTGCAGGCGCCGATCGTCTGGATTGGCCTGGGTTGGATCGCCAGCGGCCTTTTCATCGCCCCGGCGATCGCCGGTGGGCGTGAGGCCAAGGGGCAGGGCTTCCTCGTCGATCTGCTGTTCTGGGTCTCGCTGTTCGTCGTCGCCGCCGCCCTCCTCGGCAACTACCTCGGCATCCAGGGGGTGATCGACAAGGGCTGGTTCTGGTTCGGCAACCAGGGCCTGTCGTACATCCAGCTCGGCCGCTTCTGGCAGATCCTGTTCTTCGTCGCCCTACTGAGCTGGAGCGTGCTGATGTTCCGCGCCTTGTGGCCAAGCCGCGACACCCTGGTCGAAGCAACACGGCAGTTCTGGAGCGGACGCATCCGGCTGGAGCATCTGATCTGGGCGGCGACCATCAACGTGGCAGTGCTCTATATCTTCGGCATGGTCCCGCTCACGGGGATCGAGAAGAGCTTCACCATCACCGACTTCTGGCGCTGGTGGGTTGTGCACTTGTGGGTCGAGCAGTCGTTCGAGTTCTTCGCCGTGGCGATGAGCGCGTACCTGCTGATGTCGCTGGGCCTGGTCTCGCGCAAGCTGGCGGAGCGCTCGGTCTATCTGGAGCTGATCCTGATCTTCCTCGGCGGCGTACTCGGCACAGGCCACCACCTGTACTGGGGCGGCGGACCGAGCATGTGGGTTCCGCTCGGCTCGATGTTCTCATTCATCGAGGTCCTGCCGCTGGTCCTGCTGATCCTCGAGGCGATCTCGCAGCATCGTCTGATCAAGGGCGCCGTGACGTTTGATTACGGTCTCGCCTATCTTTATATTCTCGGCTCGGCGTTCTGGAACTTCGTAGGCGCCGGGGTTTTCGGCGGCGGCACGCTCAACGCGCCGCTCGTCAACTACTACGAGCACGGCACCTTCCTGACGCTGAATCACGCGCACACCTCGCTGTTCGGGGCGTTCGGCCT
Source organism: Croceibacterium aestuarii (assembly GCF_030657335.1). Lineage (NCBI taxonomy): Bacteria > Pseudomonadati > Pseudomonadota > Alphaproteobacteria > Sphingomonadales > Erythrobacteraceae > Croceibacterium > Croceibacterium aestuarii. Next base: position 524,831 of record NZ_CP131039.1, on the reverse strand, counting down.
GCTCGCGCTGGGGCTGATCTACTTCTGCCTGCGCTATCGCGCTGGCCCCGAGGCTGAGTTCGACGAGCGTTGGGGACGCATCGCCTTCTGGTGCTACAACGTCGCCCTGCTGATGTGGATATTCCTGCACTTCTTCCCCATCGGTTGGCCGCAACTCGACGCGGTATACGAACACGGGCTGGCGTGGGCCCGCAGCCAGGCGTTCTACGACACCACCCTGTTCTGGCAGTGGATGCGCCTGCCGGGCGACGTGGTGTTCTCCGCCGGCGCGCTACTGATGGGTTGGGACTTTCTGGTGAAGTTGAGGCCCAAGCCTAAAGTGCAACTGATGGCCTGAGGAGCCTGTTCCGCAGGGACGGGCTCCCGCCACCACCTTGCTGCGACGATCGTCCGAGCGAGCTCGTGCGTCGGTCAATGGCGGGTCGGGGGGAGTGACTTGTAGCGAGGTAGAGACCAGCCGAAAGCAAGGGCTCCGGCACGCAGGCCGAAGCCGGTCACAAGCGCGAGCCCTATCGCGACGTGGCGGGACGCCCCCGCCGTTTCCAACCCGACATAGCTTGCCGCAGCGAGCACGGCGGCGGTCACGTAGATTTCGCGGGAGAAGATGATGGAGTCCTCCTTTCCCAGCACGTCGCGAACGATCCCGCCGAAGCAGGCTGTGATAACGCCCATCGTGATCGCCACCAGCGGGTCTTCACCGAGATTCATCGCCTTCTCGGCGCCAGCCGTGGCGAAGAGTGCAAGACCCAGTGCGTCGAGCCAGAGGATCAGCCGGTAGCGAGAACTCGCAAGGTGGGCGGTGAAAAAAACCGCGACCGAAACTGCGATGCACACGGCGAGATACTGCGGCCGCTCCAGCCAAAGGACCGGGTGAACATCGAGAAGGAGATCGCGGATCGTCCCACCGCCTATCCCCGTGACGGTGCCCAGCAAGACAAAGCCGATGACATCCATCTGGTTGCGCGAGGCGACCAGCGCACCGGTTATCGTGAAGACCACGACTCCGACCCAGTCGAGCAGGACAAGACTGCTTTCGAACATGACTTTCCTCGCTCCGAACGACGTTCCCGAAGTGCGCCCCCCTGGTTCATTCGCGCGCCATAATGTGCACGGCCGTTGCAAGTTTCGCACGTGCTATAAATAGGTAAATTATGTACGTATTTATCCGCTTCGAAGCTGCCGATCCCCAGTCCAAAGGATTTCACACCATGGCCGACATCCCACTCGTCGACACCGCCGTTCATCACAAACCGATCGACTTGCGGGATAACTTCGCCTTCGGCTTCACCAAAGTGCTACGCTTCTGTGCCGACACCTTCTTCGCCAAGCGCTACGGGCACCGCGCAATCGTCCTCGAAACCGTCGCAGCCGTTCCCGGGATGGTCGGCGCGACGATCAACCACCTGAAGTGCCTGCGCCGCATGTGCGACGATAACGGATGGATCCGCACCCTGATGGAGGAGGCGGAGAACGAACGCATGCACCTGATGACATTCATCGAAGTTGCTCAGCCGACAGCGTTCGAACGCCTCGTGATCCTTGGCGTGCAGTGGCTCTTCTACGTGGCATTCTTCGCGCTGTATCTCGTCAGCCCGCGTACGGCGCACCGCATCGTCGGCTACTTCGAGGAAGAGGCGGTGATCAGCTACACGCTGTACCTGTGTGAAATCGACGAAGGCCGCAGCCCGAATGTCCCTGCGCCTGCAATCGCTCGTCACTACTGGAAACTTCCGGACAACGCGACGCTGCGCGACGTGGTGCTGGTCGTGCGCGCCGATGAAGCGCATCACCGCGACGTTAATCATGGCTTCGCAAGTCAGCTCGCCGGCGATGCTCCCGCGATGAAAGCGGCCGCATACCCCGAGCATGCCGGCGACATTCGTTTGGCGGCGTAGCGGGAACTAAGCTAGGAACCGTGTGTGCCCCGAGGAGGGCACGCATGGGCTCGCAACCACCCGGCGCCGGATCACCCGCTTATCTCCTCCAGCGCTTCGCAGACTTGCCGATATGCACACAAGCCAGCACGGAGGTTTCGAAAGTGACGCACGAGTACGACGATCCGATAACCCCAGAGACCATCGAACAGGCTGCGCAACTTGCGTTTTCCCGCTGGAAGGAGGGGGCGGACGGTTTGCTCTTCGACCATGTCGAAGGCGCCGTCCATGATACCTTTTGCGGCTGTGCGATAGGCATCCAGGACGCGATCGAGGGCGGCAAGTCGGGCACTCATCTGGTGATGGAAGAAGCGGTCAGAACTCGTGTTGCCGAGCTCGACCGCGACCTTCGCAGCTGGGACGAGGTCGACGAAGCGTCCGATCAGTCCTTCCCCGCGAGTGATCCGCCGGCCTGGACCAACGGACGGCCGGCAAAACGGCAAGCCCCAAAGGAGCCCTGATGGCACTGCATCATATCCAGCCAACTGAAATCGCCCACCTCAACGAAGCGGGCGAAAACGGGTCACGCCACCGCGCGCTTGTGAAAACGAGCCAGTTCGAAGCCATGCGGCTGTTGCTCGCGGCGGGCGAAGAAATCCCCGAGCATCAGGTCGCGGGGTTTGCGACAGTCCACTGCCTGCACGGGTCCGTCGTACTCGTGCTGGGCGACAAATCAGTAACGATGACCTCGGGCGATTGGCTCTACCTCGATCGCGGGCAGCGGCATTCGGTCAGGGCAAATGACGATGCCGGCCTGCTCGTTACCATTATGCTCGATAAGTAGCCCTCAATCTACGGCTCAGCGCGAACCAGCGGTCGCAGCCAGCTATTGTCGGAGCTTGCGGTGGCTTCTCGAGGGACGAGTTCAAGTCCGCAGCTGCCATCGGCGCTACCTTGAACGAAGGGCTGCTTTCGGGACCGCGGATTTATCGGAATGACCGGGATTGGGGCGCAAACCGGACGCTACCGATCACTTTCGGACTGATTCGGAAATCGTCGACCTGCAAACGCGATTCCCACTCTCGGAATCTGATCCGTTTTCATTTTGTTCGTGATGGTATCGCTGCTGGATCGAAGTCTGACGGGTTCAGATAGGCAAACAATATCAATTCCTTGTTGGTCCTATTCGTTTCCCGCTACCCGCTCCAGCCGCCCATCCACGATTTCCCGGCCGACCTTGATGAACGAACCCTCAAAAGGGCGACGCTACGCGTTCACTTTCGTGCGCGCTCCATAAGCTCGATAAGTTCGTTGAACTTCGCACGCTGTTCTGCCTCGCTTCCCGAAGCGATGGCTTCCGCGACGCAGGTAGCGGCGTGATCTTTGAGAACTTCGCTTTCGACTTTGGCCAACGCCGATTTCACCGCCTGCAGCTGCGTGAGAACGTCGATGCAATAGCGGCCGTCTTCGATCATCTGCGCGATACCACGAACCTGGCCCGCAACGCGGTTCAACCGGTTCACCTTGGCCCTTGTGTTCTCGCAGCTCATATCCGTTGCCCTTGATATACCCCCATGGGGTATTTAGAATGGCGCCGAGGAGTTTGCAAGAAATGCGCGATTCGTTGCCGCTTTCCCGCCGGGGTGTGATTGCGGGGTCGGCATTCGCCGCGTTGACTTCCGGTCTGGCGATGCCGGCTTGGGCTCGCGGAATTCACGAGGGAACACTCGCCCGCAAAGGTAGCGACGTGCTTTCGGGCGAGCACCTGACGATGACCGTTGCCGAGGCGCGCTTCCGCACAGGTGGACGGGTCGGTCCCGCGGTTACCGTGAACGGAACCGTCCCCGGCCCGTTGTTGCGGCTCAAGGAGGGACAGGACCTCACCGTCGATCTCGTCAACAACAGCTCGGAAGGAACCTCGATCCACTGGCATGGATTGCTGGTGCCCTTCCTGATGGACGGGGTGCCGGGAATCACGATGCCAGCGGTCTTGCCGGGCGAAACCTTTCGCTATCGATTTCCCATCCGCCAGGCGGGCACATACTGGTGGCATGCGCACACGCTGCAGGAGCCGATGGGACATTACGGCCCGATCGTGATCGATCCGGCCGAGCCGGACCCGGTCGCCTATGATCGCGAATACGTGCTGATGCTGACGGACTGGTCGCCGATGCATCCGCACGAGATAATCAAGAAGTTGAAGGTGGCCGACGCCCCGTTCAACTTCAACAAGACCACCTGGACCGACGATTATCCGCTCAGTCGCAAAGAGCGCCTGATGTGGGCGCGAATGCGAATGATGCCGACCGACATCTCCGACGTCACGGGATCGCTCTACAGCTACCTCGTCAATGGACACGGACCCGACGACGGGCTCGAACTCGGTTTTGCCACGGGCGAGAAGATCCGGCTGCGGATCATCAATGGGGCGGCCATGACGTTCTTCAACGTTCGCATTCCTGGCCTGCCGATGACCGTGATCGCCGCTGACGGGCAGAACGTCCACCCTGTCGAGACCGACGAGTTCCAGATCGGCGTTGCCGAGACATACGATGTCATTATCGAGCCTGACGGCGCCGACGCCTTCGCATTCGTCGCGGAGGCGATGGATCGGTCGGGCATGGCGGTAGCTACGCTGGTGAGTCGTCCGGGCGCGAAGGCAGAGGTTCCCGCTCTGCGAGAAACCCCGCTGCTGACCATGGCGGATATGGGCATGAACCACGGCTCGGGCGGGAGTGCCGGCGGCTCGATGGCCGGGATGGACCACGGGCCGGCGCCCGGGTCGGGCCAAGGCGGCGCTGCGCAGCCGATGACGATGTCAGGCGGCATGAACATGCGCGACACCTCGCTGCTGCCGCCGAACGTCAAGGTCGGACCGGGGCTCGACATGGTCGCGATGAACCCCGTCGATCGGACTGATTATCCCGGCCTCGGCCTCGACAATGTCGATCACCGGGTGCTGACCTACCGACAGCTCGTGGCGGCCAAGCCCAATACCGACGCCCGAAGTCCGACGCGGCTGAAGGAGATTCACCTCACCGGCGACATGGAACGCTACATGTGGTCGTTCGACGGCAAGAAGTTCTCCGCGGTGAGTGACGATCCCATCCGCTTCGCCTATAACGAACGCGTGCGCGTGAAGCTGGTGAACGACACCATGATGGCGCACCCGATCCACTTGCACGGCCACTTCGTCGAACTTGTGAACGGAGCTTCTGTAGGCCGTCAGCCGCTCAAGCACACCGTTGTGGTGCAGCCGGGCGGGAGCGCCACGTTCGACCTGACCGCGAACGAGCCGGGCGACTGGGCTTTCCACTGCCACCTGATCTACCACATGCACACCGGCATGTTTCAGGTGGTGACCGTTCGTCCGCTGGACGGCGGAGAAGGCCGATGAAGCGCCTGGCTTTCTTCGTCTTTCTGCTGGCCGGTGCAGCGCCTGCGGCTGCGCAGATGCAGGACCACTCGGCGCATCGGACGCCGCCCGCTCAGGGGCAGCCGTCGCCGGCGTCCGGGCCCAGCGCCACGCAATCGGATCACGGCGCAATGCACCAGTCGCGGTCTAAGACGTCTTCAGCCCACGAGCCCCGGTCTGGCCATTCGGCGACCGATCATGTGCAGATGAACGCTCCGGCGACCGACCATTCGGAAATGGACCACGCCGCCATGCCGGCCACGGAAGAGACCATTCCGCGAGGGCCGCCGCCTCCCGAGGCGTTTGCGGGACCGCTTCACGCGGCGGATGATCGATGGGGCGCCGACGTGATGAATTCCTCGCGCATAGAGGTCATGCGCGGCGTCAGCGGGATGCCGGTGTTCTGGCTCCAGGGAGATCGACTCGAGTACCGTGCCCGAGAGGGTTCGGATGCCTACCTCTGGGACGCCCAGGGATATTATGGCGGCGACTACGATAAGTTCTGGTTCAAGAGCGAGGGTGAGGGGCGTTTCGGCAAGACGCCGGAGAGCGCCGAAGTGCAGGGCCTGTGGAGCCACGCGATCGGGCCATGGTTCGATTTGCAAACCGGGGTGCGGCAGGATCTGACCGGTCCAGCGCGGACACATGCGGTGATCGGCGTTCAGGGTCTCGCGCCCTATCTGTTCGAGGTCGACGCTGCTGCCTTCCTGTCCAACAAAGGCGATCTGACCGCTCGCGTCGAAGCCGAGTTCGACCAGCGGATCACGCAGCGGCTTATCCTTCAGCCGCGCGCTGAAGTCGCGCTATCCGCGCAGGACGTGCCAGAACTGGGGATTGGTTCGGGCCTCGACCGGATAGAGGCAGGTTTGCGCCTGCGGTACGAGTTCAGCCGCCAGTTCGCACCCTACATCGGTGTGGAGCAGGAATGGCGGCTCGGCAAAAGCGGCGACTGGGCCCGGACTGATGGAGAGGACCCGAGCACGACCAGCTTCGTCGCGGGCCTGCGCTTCTGGTTCTGAGGAAATTTGCGAAGGACGGGTGAGATGCACGATCATTCCCAATGCGGCCACGGGCCATCGGGGCTTGAAGCGGGAACCGCGATCGATCCGGTTTGCGGCATGGAGGTCTCGATCGAGGGCGCCGAGCATGTCGCAACAGTCCGCGGCGCGACGCACTACTTCTGCTCCGCCGGCTGCAAGACCAAGTTCGTGAACGATCCCGACCATTATCTTTCAGGATCGCACAGGAGGCAGCCCGAGGACCTTCCGCAAGGCACTGTCTACACCTGCCCGATGCACCCGGAAATCCGGCAGACGGGCCCGGGATCGTGCCCGATTTGCGGCATGGCGCTCGAGCCTGAGACCGTCAGCCTCGATGCAGGGCCTGACCCCGAGCTGGTCGACATGACTCGGCGCTTTTGGTTCGCCCTCGTCTTTACCGTGCCCCTTTTCCTATACGCGATGAGCGACATGGTCGCGATCGTCGACCTTGATCGGATCGTCGATCCGGCGTGGGTGCAGTGGATCCAGCTCGTCCTGGCGACGCCGGTTGTCGTGTGGGGCGGCTGGCCGTTCTTCGAGCGCGCGTGGCTGTCACTCAAGTCGCGCAACCTGAACATGTTCACGCTCATCGGACTTGGCGTGGCGATCGCATATTGCTTCAGCCTCGTCGCGACCCTTGCGCCGCATCTTTTCCCGCCAGCTTTCCGCGACCATTCCGGCCGCGTCGGTGTGTATTACGAAGCCGCAGCGGTCATCACCGCGCTGGTCTTGCTCGGACAGGTGCTGGAGCTCAAGGCGCGTGGTTCGACCTCCAGCGCCTTGCGAGCGCTGCTCGAGCTCGCTCCGCCCAGCGCGATAAAGATCTTTGGCCCCGGTGAAGAACGCGAGATCGCGCTCGACGAAGTTCGCGAGGGCGATCGACTGCGCGTGCGCCCGGGCGACAAGATTCCGGTGGACGGCGTGATCGAGGAGGGTGCGAGCAACGTCGACCAATCGATGATCAGCGGAGAGCCGGTGCCCGTCGCCAAGACTGCCGGAGATCCGGTGATCGGCGGCACGGTAAATCAGACCGGCGGCTTCGTAATGAAGGCAACCGGCGTCGGTTCCGACACGATGCTGTCCAAGATCGTGCAGATGGTGGCCGAAGCGCAGCGCAGCCGTGCGCCAATCCAGCGTGTCGCCGACACCGTCGCCGGGTGGTTCGTTCCGGCGGTCGTCGCGAGCGCGATCGCTACCTTCATCGCCTGGACGATCTGGGGACCCCCACCTGCCTTGGCCTATGCCCTGGTCAACGCGATTGCAGTGCTGATCATCGCCTGCCCCTGCGCGCTCGGTTTGGCGACCCCGATGTCGATCATGACAGGCACAGGCAAGGGCGCGCAACACGGCATCCTGATCCGCAATGCGGAAGCGCTCGAAACCCTCGAGAAGGTCGACACGCTTGTCGTCGACAAGACCGGGACTCTGACGCAGGGAAAACCCGATCTTGTGGCGGTATCTCCGTATCGTGACAGCTCGGAACAGGATCTACTGGCGATCGCCGCCGCGGTGGAGAAGGGTAGCGAACATCCGCTCGGGGCGGCAATAGTCGCCGGAGCGGCTAAGCGCGGGCTGGCCCTGCCCGAGGCCACTGACCTATCCTCGATCACCGGAGAAGGCGTCGAGGCGGACGTGGACGGGCGCCGCGTTGCAATCGGCAACGAGAAAATGATGAAGCGCGTCGGCATCGCGGACTCGGCATGGCTCGCTTCGGCCGAGAAGGGCCGGAGCGAAGGGCAGACTGTGATGTTTGTCGCAATCGGGGGCAAGCCCGCTGGCCTCCTTGCCGTAGCCGACCCGATCAAGCCGACGACGCCCGCGGCGATCGCGGACCTCCACCGGCGCGGCGTCCGCATCGTCATGTTGACGGGCGATAGCCGCTCGACTGCCGAGGCCGTCGCGCGACAGCTCGGCATCGACTCGCTCGAGGCAAATGTCTCGCCGGAAGAAAAGAACCGCAAGATCATCGCGCTCAAAGGAGAGGGCCGCACAGTGGCGATGGCGGGTGACGGCATCAACGACGCTCCGGCGCTCGCGGCCGCCGACGTGGGGATCGCCATGGGCACCGGTACCGATGTCGCGATCGAGAGCGCCGGCGTGACCCTGGTCCGCGGCGACCTGCTCGGCGTCGCCCAGGCAATCGCCCTTTCGCGAGCGACGATGCGGAACATCAGGCAGAACCTGTTCTTCGCATTTGCCTACAACACCGTCGGGATTCCGGTTGCCGCGGGCGTGCTGTTCCCGACCTTCGGGTTGCTGCTCAGCCCGATGATCGCTGCCGCGGCCATGAGCCTCTCTTCGGTTTCGGTGATCGGCAATGCGCTTCGATTACGGCAGCTGAAGCTTTGAAGACTGCCGGGGGGCGCGGTATTTGCGGAGGGCCGATTGCGAGTGCGATTCCCACCACCCGCGCCAACCGTCTTCAGCCCCCTGCGCCGCGGCGCTGAGGCCGCCCCCGTATGCTATGCCAACGACCACAGGATTCGACGTTTCCGCACGGCGCCGGGCGTAACGGCGCTTGCAAAGCTTTTTGCATGTGACAAGAATGCTGCCCAGACGGGAGAGGATTTACATGACGGACAGGACTGACGGACCAAGCCTGGGGCGGCGCTCGTTCCTTGGCGGAGCGGCGACACTCGGCACCGGGGCGGCGCTGCTCGGCAGCGGCGGGCCGGCGCTCGCCTACGAAGGTCCGGCGCCGCAGGTCGATTTCCCGGCCGACCCGCGCGCCTTCGGGGGCGGCCCGGCCGGCACCAACAGCCGCGCCGAGATCGATCTCTACGATTGCGAAGTCGAAGGCTCGCTGCCCAGCGACCTCGACGGGGTGTTCTACCGCGTCGGGCCCGACCCGCAGTATCCCAAGCCCGACAAGTACGCCGGCGACATTCCGTTCGACGGCGAGGGCCACGTCTCGATGTTCCGCATCAAGGACGGTCACGTCGACTACCGCACGCGCTACGCCCAGACCCAGCGCTGGAAGGCCCAGCACGAGGCGCGGCGCAGCCTCTTCGGAATGTACCGCAACCACATGACCGACGATCCGAGCGTAAAGGGTCTGTCGCGCGGGACGGCCAACACCCAGCTGTTCGTCCACCACGGCAAGCTGCTGGTGTTCAAGGAGGACAGTCCGCCCGTGGCGATGGACCCGCTCACCCTCGAGACCACCGACGACTACTACACCTTCGGCGGCAAGCTGCAGAGCCAGACCCACACCGCGCACCCCAAGATCGACCCCTACACCGGCGAATACCTCTCGTTCGGCTACGAGGCGGGCGGGTTCCTGTCGAAGGACGTCAATGTCTTCTCCGCCGACCGGCAGGGCAACATCAACTGGTCGGTCACCGTCGAGGCGCCCTATGCCGGGATGATGCACGACTTCGCGATGACCCAGCGCCACGTCATCCTCTACCTGACCAACATGGCCGCCAACCTGCCGCAGATGGAACGCGGCGGCGTGCACTTCGCCTACGATTCGAAGCTGCCCTGCTATCTCGGCATCATGCGCCGCGGCGGCGACGGCAAGGACATCAAGTGGTTCACCGGCAACAGCCTGTTCTGCACCCACGTGATGGGCGCGTGGTCCGACGGCGACAAGGTCACGGTCGACATGGACGGGGGCGAAGCGAACCAGTTCCCGTTCTTCCCCAACGTCCACGAGCCGTGGGATCCGGTCAAGGCGACCGGCTATATCCGCCGTTTCACCGTAGATCTGGCCAGGAAGAGCAACGACACCTTCCAGGTCGAAACGATCTTCCCCGAGGTTACCGGTGTGCTCAGCCGCCAGGACGACCGCTTCCACACGCTGCCCTATCGCTACGGCTATCTGCAGGGGAACGGCGGCTGGTGGATGATCGACCACGGCGACAAGACCACCCGGCAGCTCAGCGTGCCCGACTACCGGCTTTCGGAAATGACCTTCGTACCGCGCAAGCCCGACGCCGACGAAGGCGACGGCTACCTGATCGGAATCGGCTCGAGCGTGAAGGAAGCCGGGCGCAGCGACCTGATCCTGTTCGACACCAAGCGTCCGGCCGATGGGCCGATCGCGCGGATCAAGATGCCGTTCAAGGTCGTCGGCCAGGTTCACGGCTTCTGGGCTGGCGCGCAGGACATCCCCGGGGCTTCGGCCTGAGACCGCGGATGCGAGCGCTTGCCGTCTTAACCGCCGCCGCCCTGCTGGCGGCTGCCGGGCCGGGCGCGGCCGGGGTCGCCGATGCGCGCCTCGCCGCGCCGGCGCCGGGCGAATGGATCTCGACCGGCCGCACCTACGCGGAAGAGCATTACAGCCCGCTCGACCAGATCAATGCCGGCAACGTCGGCCAGCTCGGCCTCGCCTGGTACGCCGACCTAGCGACCGACCGCGGCCAGGAAGCGACACCGCTGGTCGTCGACGGGGTGCTCTTCGACGTCGAGCCGTGGAATATCGTCACCGCCTACGACGCGGCGACCGGCAAGAAGCTGTGGAGCTACGACCCGCACGTTCCGCTCAAGTTCGGGCGGCTGGCCTGCTGCGACATCGTCACCCGCGGGCTCGCGGCGTGGGGCGGCAACATCTATGTCGCCACGCTCGACGGCCGCTTGATCGCCCTCGACGCAAAGAGCGGCCAGCCGGTCTGGTCGGTGCTCACGGTCGACAACGCCTGGCCTTACACGATCACCGGGGCGCCGCGGGTCTACGACGGCAAGGTGCTGATCGGCAACGGCGGGGCCGAGCGCGGCGTGCGCGGCTACGTCACGGCCTACGACGCGGCGACCGGCGCGCAGGCGTGGCGCTTCTACACCGTGCCGGGCAATCCGGCCGACGGGTTCGAGAACGCGGCGATGGCGATGGCCGCGAAGACCTGGACCGGGGAGTGGTGGAAGGCCGGCGGCGGCGGCACGGCGTGGGACGCGATGGCCTACGATCCCAAGCTCGGCCTGGTCTATATCGGGGTCGGCAACGGCTCGCCCTGGGCGCAGAAATGGCGCAGCCCGGGCGGCGGCGACAACCTGTTCCTCGCCTCGATCGTGGCGGTCGACGTCAAGACCGGCGAATACCGCTGGCACTACCAGACCACGCCGGGCGAGGAATGGGACTACACCGCGGTCCAGCCGATGATCCTCACGGATCTGGTGATCGACGGGAAGAAGCGGCAGGTGCTGATGCAGGCGCCCAAGAACGGCTTCTTCTACGTTCTCGACCGCAAGACCGGCGAGCTGCTCGGCGCCAGGAACATCGTGCCGATCAACTGGGCCAGCGGCGTCGACATGACAACCGGCCGGCCGATCGAGAACCCGCAAGTGCGCTACGGCGAGGACCCGGTCCTCGTCTCGCCGGCCGCCGGCGGGGCGCACAACTGGAACCCGATGGCGTTCAGCCCGAAGACCGGGCTGGTCTATATCCCGGTGACCGAAACCTGGATGAGCTATTCCGCTGCGCCGAGCTACGATCCGGCCAAGGGCGGGCTCGGCACCAGTTTCATGGGCGCCGGGGAAGAACGCAAGCGACAGGCGGAATACGCCGATGCCCATTCGAAGGGCTGGCTCATGGCCTGGGATCCGGTCGCCCAGCGCGAGGTCTGGCGCACCCCGAACGAGCAGAAGGGCAGCGGCGGCGTGCTCGCCACCGCCGGCAACCTCGTGTTCCAGGGCAAGATCGGTACGACCTTCGCCGCCTATCGCGCCGACACCGGCGAGAAGGTCTGGGAGATGCCCGTCCAGCAGGTGCCGATCGCCGCGCCGATTTCCTACATGGTGGACGGGGTGCAATACATCGCCGTCAACGCCGGGTGGGGCGGCGGCCTCGCCCATGTCGAAAAGGCCAGTTACTCCAAGCTCGTTCTCGGCAAGCCGCGGCTGCTGGTGTTCAAGCTCGGCGGCACCGCCAAGCTGCCGCCGATGCCGGCCGAGTCTTTCGCGGTGCCCGAACTGCTCCCGCCGCCGAAACTCGAAGCAAGCGCCGAAACGGTGGCGCAGGGGGAGGCGCTCTATGCCGAGCACTGTTCGCTCTGCCACGGCGCCGCGGCGCGCGGCGGGGTAAAGGACCTGCGGCACATGGCGCCGACGACGCACGACGAATTTCTCGACATCGTGCTCGGCGGCAAGCGCGCCAAGAACGGCATGGCGAGCTTCGCCGACACGCTCGACGAGGCGCAGGCCAAGGCCATCCACGCCTACCTCATCGCCCGGGCCAACGAGGACTGGGAGGGATAGCGAGCCCTTCCTGGCCCAACCCCGCGCCAGCCGGCCCGGACTTGTTCCGGGCCGGTGCTCGCTCTTCCAGCGCCAATGCCGAAAGAAGGCACAACCCCGGACCAGGTCCGGTGTGACAGGGGACACCAAGACTCTCTGCTAGGAATCCTCTTTCCGATTGACCGAAGGAAAGTTTCGCGCGAAACGACTGTGCCCGCCGGGGCATGCCCCGGCCGGACCGCGAGAGAGCGCAGCGGACGTGTCCGCTGCCGCCGAAGGAGCAACCGCCCCGGAATCTCTCAGGCGAATGGATCGCGGGGTCGGCAGGGCACTCTGGAAAGCGTCTTCGCCGTCCACGCGGAGGCCACCGACGGTGTAAGTGCCGCGACAGCGGCGCCAGGCTCTCAGGTTTCCCGACAGAGGGGGCAATGGTTCAGAGGCCCATCCCGGGCATCGCCGCCGACTGTCGGGACGTAAGATGAGCGAAGACCAGGCCCCCGCAACCCTCGAAAAGCTTCCGCTCGATGCCTGGCACCGCGCCCACGGCGCGCGCATGGTCGGTTTCGCCGGCTACGCTATGCCGATCCAGTACGAAGGCATTCTCGCCGAGCACGAATGGACCCGCAGCCACGCCGGGCTGTTCGACGTCAGCCACATGGGCCAGCTCATGGTCACCGGTGCCGGCGCGGCCGCCGCGCTCGAAGCCTTGCTTCCGGCCGACGTCTCGTCGCTCAAGCCCGGCAAGGTGCGCTATTCGCTGCTGCTGGGCGAGGACGGCGGCATTCTCGACGATCTGATGGTCACCAATCTTACCCGCTGGATCGAAGGCGACGAGGAGGCGGGCACCCAAGGGCACTGGGGCGAACCGGCCTATTACCTCGTCGTCAACGGTGCGACCAAGTGGGACGATATCGGCCACTTGCGCGAGTTCCTGCCCGACGAGATCGGCCTCAACCATCTCGACGAGCGCGCGCTGCTGGCTTTGCAGGGGCCCGATGCGGCGACCGCTCTCGAGCGCGCGATGCGCGGGATTACCGCCGATTTCGGCTTCATGGAGGCCAAGCGCTGGGCCTTCGGCGAGCTCGATTTGATCGTCACCCGCTCGGGCTATACCGGCGAAGACGGGTTCGAGATCTCGGTCGCTGCGAGCCAAGCCGAACAGCTCGCCGGGCGGTTGATGGCCGAGCTGGAAATCAAGCCGGCCGGTCTCGGCGCGCGCGATTCGCTGCGGCTCGAGGCCGGGCTGCCGCTCTACGGCCACGACCTTTCGGATGAAACCGACCCGGTCAGCGCCGGGCTCGCATTCGCCATCGGCAAGACGCGGCGCAAGACCGGCGGCTTTCCCGGCGCCGAACGCATCGACAAGCTTCTCGAAGAGGGTACGCCGACCCGCCGCGTCGGCCTCGCGCTCGAAGGCCGCATGGCCGCGCGCGAAGGGGCCGGCGTCTTTGCGGGGGACCGCCAGGTCGGCACGGTTACCAGCGGCGGCTTCGCTCCAACGCTCGGGCATCCGATTGCGATGGCTTACGTCGACGCTGCCCATTCGTCTGAGGGCACCCAACTCGAACTCGAAGTGCGCGGCAAACGCTTGCCCGCCCGGGTCGTCCCGATGCCTTTCGTTCCGCACCGCTATTTCCGCAAAGGAGCCGCCTGATGCCGCGTTACTTTACCGAGGACCATGAATGGATCGATGTCGACGGCGACGCCGCCACCATCGGCATCACCGACTATGCGCAGGAGCAGCTCGGCGACATCGTCTTCGTCGAGGTCCCCGCGGCCGGCGACAGCCTTGCCAAAGGCAAGGAAGCCGCGGTGGTCGAGAGCGTCAAGGCGGCGAGCGACGTCTATTCGCCGGTCAGCGGCATCGTGACCGAAGGCAACGCCGCGCTCGAGGACGACCCCGCGCTGGTCAACACCGCGCCCGAGACCGACGGCTGGTTCTACAAGCTGACGGTGTCCGACGCCGCGGAGCTCGAAGGCCTGATGGACGAGGCGGCGTACAAGGATTTCGTGGCCTCGCTCTGATCGTCGTCCCAGCGAAAGCTGGGACCGCTCTCGGCAAGGCAAGACATTGCTGCAACCGATCCCGGCTTCCGCTGGGATGACGAAAGTTGGATATGCGCTACCTCCCCCTCACGGACACCGACCGCGCGGCGATGCTCGATGTCATCGGCGCGCCGACCATCGATGCCCTGTTCGCCGACGTTCCGGCCGAGCACTATCTCGATGGCCCGATCGACGGCCTGCCCCCGCACGCCAGCGAGATGACGGTCGAGCGGCACATGCGCGCGCTCTCCAAGCAGAACCTTGCGGCAGCCGACGCGCCGTTCTTCCTCGGCGCGGGAGCCTACCGCCACCATATCCCGGCGAGCGTCGACCACCTGATCCAGCGCGGCGAGTTCCTCACCGCCTACACGCCCTACCAGCCCGAAATCGCCCAGGGCACGCTGCAGATGCTGTTCGAGTTCCAGAGCCAGGTCGCGCGGCTGCTGGGCTGCGCGGTGGCCAACGCTTCGATGTACGACGGCTCGACCGCGTGCTGGGAAGCGATCGCCATGGCCGGGCGGGTGACCAGGCGCAGCAAAGCAATCATCTCCAACGGATTGCACCCGCACTATGTCTCGACCGCGCAGACGATGGCCAAGTTCGACGGTCACCAGGTCGACTACGCACTGCCGACGCTGAGCGCCGAGACCGATTTCGCCGCGCTGGCGGATGCCGTGGACGGCGAGACCGGCTGCGTCGTGGTACAATATCCCGACATCCTCGGGCGCATCGGCGACATGACCGCGCTGGCCGATGCCTGCCGCGAAGCGGGCGCGCTGCTCGTCGCGGTGGTGACCGAGCCGGTCGCGCTGGGGGCGCTCAAATCGCCCGGCGAGATGGGCGCCGATATCGTCGTCGGCGAAGGCCAGGCATTGGGCGTCGGGCTGCAGTTCGGCGGGCCCTATCTCGGCCTGTTTGCGGTGCGCGACCCGAAGCACGTACGGCAGATGCCCGGGCGGCTGTGCGGCGAGACGGTCGATGCCGAGGGCAAGCGCGGCTTCGTCCTCACGCTCTCGACTCGCGAACAGCACATCCGCCGCGAGAAGGCGACGAGCAACATCTGCACCAATGCCGGCCTGTGCGCGCTGGCCTTCTCGATCCACATGACGCTGCTCGGCGAAAAGGGCCTGCGCGCGCTCGCGGCCGAGAACCACCGCCTCGCCTGCCGGACAGCCGACCGGCTCGCGCAAGTGCCGGGGGTGGAGGTGCTCAATACGGCGTTCTTCAACGAGTTTACCGTGCGCCTGCCGGTCGAAACCCGCCCGCTGGTGCGCGAACTGGCGGAGAAGGGCGTGCTCGCGGGCGTCTCGCTCGGCCGCCTCTACCCCGATGGCGAAGGGCGCGAGAACGGCATCGTGCTCGCCGTGACCGAAACCGTGACCGAAGAGGATATCGAGGCCCTGGCCTCCGCCCTGCAGGAGTGCCTGGCATGAACGCGCCCAACACCAGCGGCTGGAAGCCGGGAACGCCCGAAGCGCCGGAGGGGGCGAGCGGGATCGAGACCGTGACCGGCAACCGCGGGCTGATGCTCGAAGAGCCGCTGATCTTCGAGATCGGCGGGACCGGCACTTGCGGTGTCGACCTTCCCGAGCCGTCCTCCGGCGCGAACCGCCTCGGCGGTCTGGGCCGCGCCGAAAGCTTCGGCTTGCCCGGCCTGTCCGAGCCCGAGACCGTGCGCCACTACACGCGCCTCAGCCGCCAGAACTATGCCATCGACTGCGGCATTTTCCCGCTCGGCTCCTGCACGATGAAGCACAACCCGCGCCTCAACGAGAAGATCGCGCGCATGCCCGGCTTCGCCGATCTGCATCCGCTGCAGCCCGAATCGACGGTCCAGGGCGCGCTCGGGGTGATCGACGAACTGGCGCACTGGCTGGTCACCCTCACCGGCATGGCGGGGGTGGCGATGAGTCCCAAGGCCGGCGCACACGGCGAGCTGTGCGGCATCCTCACCATCCGCGCCGCGCTCGAGGCGCGCGGCGATGCCCGCTCGGTCATTCTCGTTCCGGAGAGCGCGCATGGCACCAACCCGGCGACCGCCGCCTTCGCCGGCTACCGGGTCGAGAACATCCCCGCCACAGCCGCCGGTCGGGTCGACCTGGGTGCGCTTGTGGCGCGTCTGGGTGCCGATGTGGCCGCGGTAATGATCACAAATCCCAACACCTGCGGGCTGTTCGAGCGCGAAATGAAGGCGATTTCCGACGCGGTCCACGCCGCCGGGGCCTTCGTCTACTGCGACGGCGCCAATTTCAACGCCATCGTCGGCCGGGTCCGACCGGGCGATCTCGGCGTCGATGCCATGCACATCAACCTGCACAAGACCTTCTCCACCCCCCACGGCGGCGGCGGCCCGGGTTCGGGGCCTGTGGTGCTGAGCGAAGCGCTGATGCCGTTCGCGCCGCTTCCCTTCGTCCGCAGGTCCGCCGCCGGACTCGAACTGATCGAGGAGGAGGACGGCACCGATGCCGCACCGCAGAGCCTAGGCCGATTGGCCGCCTTCCATGGCCAGATGGGCATGTTCACCCGCGCACTGGCCTATATCCTCAGCCATGGAGCCGACGGGCTGCGGCAGGTCTCGGGCGACGCCGTGCTCAATGCCAACTATATCCTCAGAAGCTGCGAGGACGTGCTCTTCGCGCCCTTCGGCGCCAGCGGGCCGTGCATGCACGAGGCGCTGTTCGGCGACAAGGGATTTGCCGAGGAAATTGCCACACTCGATCTCGCCAAAGCATTGATTGACGAGGGGTTTCACCCGATGACCATGTACTTCCCGCTGGTCGTTCACGGGGCCATGCTGGTCGAGCCGACCGAGTGCGAGAGCAAGGCGACGCTCGACCAGTTCATCCTCGCGCTGCGCTCGGTCGCCGAACGCTGCCGCGCGGGCGACGAGAGCCTGCACCAAGCGCCGCAACTCGCTCCCCGCCGCCGCCTTGACGAGACGCTGGCCGCGAGGAAGCCGGTGCTGGCGTGGGAGGAAGCGGAGTAGGCAGCACTCCGATCACGTGTTAGCCTTGCTGCCCGGACAGCAAGGGGTTCGCGTCAATGCAGAATCAGGCCGCACAGCCCGGCGGGCTGATAAGCTACATCGTCCCGATCATCGTCGTCATCATCGTCATGGCGCTGCGGATGCGGCGGATGCGCAATTTGCGACCTCTCCGGCTCGAGACGCTGTGGATCGTCCCGGTGCTCTACGGCGCGGTGGTGACGATGCTGTTCGTCACCCACCCGCCCACGGTGGTGGGCTGGGCGCTAGTAGCGGTCGCGCTGCTCGCCGGCGGAGCGCTCGGCTGGCAGCGGGGCAAGCTGATGGAGATCCACGTCGACCCCGAGACCCACGAACTCGGCCAGAAGGCTTCGCTCGCGGGGATGCTGTTCCTCGTCAGCCTTATCGCCGTGCGCTATGTCGCACGGATGGTCGGCGGAGATTTTCACATGGACGTCAATGCGCTGGTCAACACGCTCGCCGCGCTAGCGCTCGGCATGTTCACCATGCAGCGGATCGAGATGTACCTGCGGGCAAAGCGGCTGCTCGAGGAGGCGCGGGCGAGCCGCGCCTCCTGAACGCTTACAGCTTCTCGGTCAGCTCCGGCACCGCCTGGAACAAGTCGGCGACGAGGCCGATGTCGGCGACCTGGAAAATCGGCGCGTCCTCGTCCTTATTGATCGCGACGATGGTCTTGGAGTCCTTCATGCCCGCAAGGTGCTGGATCGCGCCCGAGATGCCGATCGCTATGTAGACCTCCGGCGCGACGATCTTGCCGGTCTGGCCGACCTGGTAGTCGTTCGGGACGTAGCCCGCATCGACCGCCGCGCGGCTCGCGCCGATCGCCGCGCCGAGCTTGTCGGCCAGCGGGGTGATCAGCTTCTCGAAGGTCTCTGCGTCCTTCAGCGCCCGGCCGCCGGAGACGACGACCTTGGCGCTGGTCAGCTCGGGCCGCTCGCTCTCGGACACTTCCGCACCGACGAACGTCGACAGACCCGCATCGCCGGGGCCGCTGACGTCCTCGATCGCAGCGCTTCCGCCTTCCGCATCGGCCTTGTCGAACGCGGTGCCGCGCACGGTGATGACCAGCTTGGCATCGCTCGATTCGACCGTGGCGATGGCGTTGCCGGCGTAGATCGGGCGCACGAAGGTCTTTTCGCCCTCGATGCCGATGATGTCGGAAACCTGCATGACGTCGAGCAGCGCCGCAACGCGCGGGGCGATGTTCTTGCCGGTAGTCGTGGCGGGTGCGAGGAACGCGTCGTGGTCGCCCATCAGCTCGACGATGAGCGGCGCGACGTTCTCGGCCAGCTGGTGCTCGTAGGCGCCATCGTCGGCGAGGTGGACCTTGCCGACCCCGGCGATCTTCGCGGCAGCCTCGGCCACCTGCTTGCAGCCACTGCCCGCGACGAGCAGATGGACTTCGCCCAATTTGCCCGCGGCGGTAACCGTGGCGAGCGTCGCGTCCTTCAGGTGCTGGTTGTCGTGTTCGACGTAAACGAGGGTCTTCATCAGGCGACTCCCAGGGCTTTGAGCTTGGCGACGAGTTCGTCGACGCTTTCGACCTTCACGCCGGCCTGCCGCACGGGCGGCTCGGAAACGTTGGTCACCGTCAGCCGCGGGGTGGTGTCGACGCCGTAATCGGCCAGGCTCTTGGTATCGAGCGGCTTGGACTTGGCCTTCATGATGTTCGGCAGCGAGGCGTAGCGCGGCTCGTTGAGGCGCAGGTCGGTGGTGATCACCGCCGGCAGCTTGAGGCTCTCGGTCTCGAGACCGCCGTCCACCTCGCGGGTAACCTTCACCGCGTCGCCTTCCACCTCGACCTTGCTGGCGAAGGTGCCTTGCGGGCGGTCCATCAATGCGGCGAGCATCTGCCCGGTCTGGTTGCTGTCGTCGTCGATCGCCTGCTTGCCGAGCATGACGATGCCCGGCTGTTCCTCGTCGGCGATCGCCTTGAGGATCTTGGCGACGGCCAGCGGCTCGACGTCGTCATCGGTCTGCACCAGGATCGCCCGGTCGGCGCCCATGGCCAGCGCGGTGCGCAGCGTTTCCTGTGCCTTGGCCGGCCCGATGCTGACGGCGACGATCTCTTCGGCCGCGCCCTTTTCCTTCAGTCGGATCGCTTCTTCGACCGCGATCTCGTCGAACGGGTTCATGCTCATCTTCACGTTGGCGAGATCGACCCCGCTGCCGTCCGCCTTCACGCGGGGCCGCACGTTGTAGTCGATCACCCGCTTCACGGGCACGAGGATCTTCATGGCGTTTCCTTCACTCCAGTTCGAGGATCACCTGGTCGACCGCCAGGCTGTCCCCCTCGGCTGCGCGCAGTTCGGCGACCGTTCCGGCCTTCTCCGCCCGCAGGATATTTTCCATCTTCATCGCTTCGACGGTCGCCAGCGGCTGGCCGGGTTCGACGTCATCGCCCTCTGCCACATGCAGCGAAACGAGCAAGCCCGGCATCGGGCAGAGCAGGAACTTCGAGAGGTCCGGCGGGACCTTCTCGATCATGTGTTTGGCCAGCGGCGCCACCGAGGCGGGCAGGACCAGCGCAAGATGCGTGGCACCGCGTGTCGTGATCGCCCAGCGAACGCCGTCCCTGCGTACAATCAGGCCGAGGGCCGTTCCGTTCCCGCTCGCCGTCGCGGTCGCGTCGCCCGGCTGCCAGTCGCAGGTGCCCTCGACCCTGTGGCCGTCGACCATGGCGTGGCCTTCGTCCAGCGTGACCGCGAAGCGTTCGCCGTCCATCTCGACCGACCAGTCGCTCATGTTGCCCGGCGCGCCGTTGAGCGTGCCGCTGGTCTTCGCCGCGCGGGCGCGGGCGCTGCATTCGATCCCGGCGGCAACGGCCGCCAGGGCGCGCAGCGTCTCCTCGCTTGCCGGGGCGCCGTGGAACCCCTCGGGATATTCCTCGGCGATGAACCCGGTGGTCAGCTCGCCTGCCAGGAACCGCGGGTGTTGCATGATCGCGCTGAGGAAGTCGACGTTGTGGCCCAGCCCCTCGATGCGGAAGGCGTCGAGCGCCTCGACCTGCAGCGCGGCGGCCTCGTCGCGCGTGGGCGCCCACGTGACCAGCTTGGCGATCATCGGATCGTAGAACATCGACACCTCGCCGCCCTCGGCCACGCCGTCGTCGAGCCGGACATACCCTGCGTCCCCCTCCCCTGAAGGAGAGGGGGAGAAGGGCGCCTGGTGGAATTTCGCCTCGGGTGGATCGTAACGGACCAGCCGCCCGGTGCTCGGCAGAAAGCCGCGATAGGGATCTTCGGCATAGACGCGGTTCTCGATCGCCCATCCGTTTATGCCGATGTCGTCCTGCCCGAAGCCGAGCTTCTCGCCGGCGGCGACGCGGATCATCTGCTCGACCAGGTCGATCCCCGTGATCGCCTCGGTTACCGGGTGCTCGACCTGCAGCCGGGTGTTCATCTCGAGGAAGTAGAAGCTCTCGCCGGTCGGGTCCGCCCCACTGACGATCAGCTCCACCGTGCCCGCGCTGTAGTAACCCACCGCGCGGGCGAGGGCGACGCACTGCTCGCCCATGGCCTTGCGCATTGTCGGCGTGACGAAGGGGCTGGGGGCCTCCTCAACCACCTTCTGGTGGCGGCGCTGGATGGAGCACTCGCGCTCGTTGAGGTAGAGGATCGTGCCGTACTTGTCGCCGAGGATCTGGATCTCGATATGGCGCGGGTTCTCGATGAATTTCTCAATGAAGACCCGGTCGTCGCCGAACGAGTTCAGCCCCTCGCGCTTGGTCGCCTCGAACCCCTCGCGGACGTCCTTCTCGGAATACGCGAGCCGCATGCCCTTGCCGCCGCCACCCGCGCTGGCCTTCATCATCACCGGATAACCGATTTGGTTCGATATCTCGACAGCATGATCCGTATCGGCAATTTCGCCGACGAAACCGGGGACGACGTTGACTCCCGCTTCCTTCGCCAGCTTCTTCGATTCGATCTTGTCGCCCATCGCCGCGATCGCACCCACCGGCGGGCCGATGAAGGCGATCCCCTCGGCCGCGAGCGCCTCGGCGAAGCTGGTCCGCTCCGACAGGAAACCGTAGCCGGGGTGCACCGCCTCGGCCCGCGTCGCCTTGCACGCGGCGATGATCTTGTCGGTGACGAGATAGCTCTCGGAAGCCGGCGCCGGGCCGATATGCACCGCCTCGTCGGCCAGCTGCACGAACGGCGCACGCGCATCGGCGTCGGAATAGACCGCCACCGTCGCAATCCCCATCCGCCGCGCGCTGCGGATTATGCGGCAGGCGATTTCCCCGCGATTGGCGATGAGGATCTTGGAGAACATTATTTGGCCGCTTCCTTCGTGACGTCTCCTGCCGGCGGCATGTTGTGGCCGAGCAGGCGCAGTAGGTCGGCGGCTGCCTCGACGACATTGGTGCCAGGTCCGTAGATGCCCTGCACCCCCGCCTCGCGCAGGAAGTCGTAATCCTGCGGCGGGATTACCCCGCCGGCGACGACCTTGATGTCGGCCCGCCCGGCATCGCGCAGGTGTCCGATCAACTCGGGAATCAGCGTCTTGTGCCCGGCGGCGAGCGAGCTGGCCCCGACCGCGTCGACGTTTTCGGCCAACGCCATGTCGGCGGTCTCGCGCGGGGTCTGGAACAGGGGGCCGGAGAGCACGTCGAAGCCCATGTCGGCAAAGGCGCTGGCTATGACGTTGGCGCCGCGGTCGTGCCCGTCCTGCCCCATCTTGGCGACCATGATCTTGGGCTTGCGGTCGAGCCGGCGGCCGACGGCCTCGACCCCTTCGACCACCTGGGCGAAGCGTTCGTCGCCGGCGTAGGCCTTGGCATAGACGCCCTTCACCGGCGTCGGCACGGTGTCGTAGCGGCCGAACGCAGCCTCCATCGCCGACGAGATCTCGCCCAGGGTAGCGTTGGCGCGCGCGCATTCGACCGCGAGAGCGAGGAGATTGCCGTCGCCCCTTGCGCCCTCGGCCAACGCGTCGAGCGCCGCATGGCACTTCGCCTCGTCGCGGCTTTCGCGGGCCTTTCGAATGCGGGCGATCTGGCCGTCGCGGACCTTGTGGTTGTCGATGTCGAGCGTGTCGATCGGGGCGTGTTCGTCGAGCACGTACTTGTTGACCCCGACGATCACCGTCTCGCCGCGATCCACCGCCGCTTGGCGTGCGGCAGCCGCTTCTTCGATCGCAGCCTTCGGCGCGCCGCTGGCGACGTAGGCGGTCATGCCGCCCGCGGCGTCGACCTCGGCCATCAGCGCACGGGCCTCCTCGACCAGCTTCGCGGTCAGCGCCTCGACGTAATAACTGCCGCCGAGGGGGTCGACGACGTTGGTGATTCCGCTTTCCTCCTGCAACACGAGCTGGGTGTTGCGCGCGATCCGGGCGGAAAAGTCCGTGGGCAGCGCCAGCGCCTCGTCGAGCGCGTTGGTGTGCAGCGACTGCGTCCCCCCGAGTACCGCAGCGAGCGCCTCAACTGTCGTGCGGATCACATTGTTATAGGGGTCCTGCTCCTGCAGCGAAACGCCGCTGGTCTGGCAGTGGGTGCGGAGCATCTTCGAGCGCTCGG
This sequence comes from Croceibacterium aestuarii, assembly GCF_030657335.1. NCBI lineage: Bacteria > Pseudomonadati > Pseudomonadota > Alphaproteobacteria > Sphingomonadales > Erythrobacteraceae > Croceibacterium > Croceibacterium aestuarii. Next base: position 501,760 of record NZ_CP131039.1, on the reverse strand, counting down.
CCTTCGCGCCGAGGCCGTCCATCACCTCGTACCACAGCGTGCGCGCGGCGCGCAGCTTGGCGACTTCCATGAAGAAGTTCATGCCGATGCCGAAGAAGAACGACAGCCGCCCTGCGAAGGCGTCGATGTCGAGCCCGGCTTCCATCGCGCGCCCGGCGTATTCCTTGCCGTCGGCGATCGTGAAGGCGAGTTCCTGCACCGCCGTCGCCCCGGCCTCGTGCATGTGGTAGCCGCTGATCGAAATGCTGTTGAACTTCGGCATGTGCGCCGAGGTGTAGGCGATGATGTCCGACACGATCCGCATGCTCGGCGCAGGCGGATAGATGTAGGTGTTGCGGACCATGAACTCCTTGAGGATGTCGTTCTGGATGGTCCCGGAAAGCTTGTCAGCCGACACGCCCTGTTTTTCCGCGGCGACGATGTAGAACGCCATCACCGGGATCACCGCGCCGTTCATCGTCATGCTGACCGACATCTGGTCGAGCGGGATGCCGGAGAACAGAATCTCCATGTCCTCGACCGTGTCGATCGCCACTCCCGCCTTCCCGACATCGCCGACCACGCGCGGGTGGTCGGAATCGTAGCCGCGGTGGGTCGCGAGGTCGAAGGCGACCGACAGCCCTTTCTGCCCGGCGGCGAGATTGCGGCGGTAGAAGGCGTTCGATTCCTCGGCGGTCGAAAAGCCGGCGTACTGCCGCACCGTCCACGGGCGCCCGGCGTACATGCTGGCCTTCACGCCGCGGGTGAACGGTGCGAAACCGGGCAGGCCGGGCCCCTCTGCCGGAGCGTCCTCGGCGGTGTAGAGCGGCTCGATGGCGAACCCCTCCGGCACGTGCCAGGTCAAGTCGCGGCCCTTGACCTCATTGTCGGCGAGATTGCGCCAATCGTCCTTTGTCGCCTTTTCAGCCATGAACACTTTTCCCGAAACCGTCATGCTGAACTCGTTTCAGCGTCCATCGCGCCGGTTGGCCTGACCTGAGCGAGGGAAGAAATGGACCCTGAAACAAGTTCAGGGTGACGAAGGAAGAGATTCGCACCGAACGCATCAGTGACTGGCCTTCGGAGTTTCCATGATCTCGGTGAGGATGCCGCCCATGTCCTTTGGATGAACGAAGAAGATCGGGGTTCCGTGCGCGCCGATCCGCGTGGGGCCGAGGATGCGCTTGTCCATGGCCTCAAACTCGCTCCGTGCGCTCGCGATGTCGGGCACCTCGAAACATAGGTGATGCTGACCGCCCAGCGGGTTCTTGGCGAGGAAGCTGCTCACCGGGCTCTGGTCCGACAGCGGAGCGAGCAGTTCGACCTGCGTGCCGCCGTTCGGGGTGTCGATAAAGCACACCGTCACGCCCTGCTCGGGCATGTCGAACGGTTCGCATACTTGCGTCGCGCCCATCGTGTCACGCCAGAACGCGATGGCCGCGTCCATGTCCGGCACCGCGACGCCCACGTGATTGAGGCGGCCGAGTTTCATTGAGCTGGCTGATCCTTAACTTGGTTTCGTGCGCAACTAGTCGAACGCTCCTCTCAGGACAAGTCAGACACCCTTCCTGCGGTTCCATCAACCGGCATGTTGTCGATCAGCCGGGTGCCGCCGATCCGTGCGGCGACGAGCAGGCGGGCGGGGCGCTCACCCAGTTCGGCCAGTGGCGCAAGGGTCGCCGCGTCGGCCAACTCGGCGTAGTCGACGCTGGAAAACCCGGCCTGCAGCAGGTGCGCTTCGAGCGCGGCGAGGGTGGGGGCAACGGCGCTGCCCGCCCCGATCGCCGCGATTGCCTCGCGCATCGCTTGCGGCAGCGCGGCGACGCTCTGCCGGTCCTCTGGCGAAAGGTAGCGGTTGCGGCTGGAAAGGGCGAGGCCGTCCGCCTCGCGCACCGTCGGCACCCCGTAGATTGCCTCGGCCCGCGGCAGCACGAGATCGAGGTCGCGGGCCATACGCCGAATCACGGCGAGCTGCTGCCAATCCTTCTCGCCGAACACCGCGAGGTCGGGGCGAACCTGGTTGAACAGCTTGCACACCACCGTCGCTACCCCGTCGAAGTGGCCGGGTCGCGAAGCGCCGCACAGGCCCTCGCTGACCCCGCTGACCGAGACGGTAGTGGCAAATCCCTCGGGATAGACCTCGCAGACGGGGGGCGCCCACAGCAAGTCGACGCCTTCGTCTTGCAGCAAACGCGAATCCTCGGCGAGCTGGCGCGGATAGGCGCCCAAGTCTTCGTTCGGGCCGAACTGTGCCGGGTTTACGAATATCGATACAACCACCGATGCGGCCTTCCCCCTGGCCTCGCGGACCAGCGTCAGGTGGCCTTCGTGCAATGCGCCCATCGTCGGGACCAGCGCCACCGCGCCGCGAGTGCGTAAGCTGTCCACAGCTTCGCGGAGCTTTTCCAGCCGTTCGACGGTTTCCACTTGGCTACCCCTTAGACTAAGACTCTGACAGACAAGGCAGCCCTAGCCGCCGCATCACGACCGAGAAAGCCCGAGCACACGTGACCAGTCATACACCGCACCGCATTGTCTTCGCCAACGAGAAGGGCGGGACGGGCAAGTCGACCACCGCGGTGCATGTGGCGATCGCGCTGGCCTATCGCGGTGCGCGGGTCGTCGCGATCGATCTTGACCATCGCCAGCGCACCTTCGCCCGCTATCTCGAAAACCGCGCCGAGACCGCAGCGCGGCGCGAGATCGACCTGCCGACAGCCGAATTCGCCGTGCTGGGCGGGGGCTCGCCCGAGGAGCTGGAAGCCAAGGTCGCCGAGCTCAGCAGCGGCGACCTCGCCGGACCGGCCGATTTCGTCATTTTCGACACGCCCGGGCGCGACGACCCGCTCGCGCGGCACGCCGCCGCCAGCGCCGACACGCTGGTCACCCCGATGAACGACAGCTTCGTCGACTTCGACCTGATCGGCCAGGTCGATGCCGAAACGTTCAAGGTCCGCCGCCTGTCGTTCTATTCCGAACTGATTTTCGAGGCGCGCAAGACCCGGGCGATGAAGGAACGCCGCTCGATGGACTGGATCGTGGTGCGCAACCGCGTCCACCATGTCGAGGCGCGCAACCAGCAGCGCGTCGACCAGGCGCTGGCCGAGCTGAGCAAGCGGGTCGGCTTCCGCGTCAGCCAGGGGCTGAGCGAGCGGGTGATTTACCGCGAGCTGTTCCCCTCGGGCCTCACGCTGCTCGACAAGGGGCACCTCGGCGAACTGGGCACCAGCCATCTGGTCGCGCGGCAGGAACTGCGCGAACTCGTCGCCAACCTGAACTTGCCGGGCTTCGTCCCGCGAGCCGAAGCGGCCTGAAGCGTGGGCCGGTTCATCGTCTTTGCCGTCCTGGCCGTGGTGGTATGGAAAATGGCGACCGGGCGCTGGCCCTGGCAGCCGAATAGCTCGACTCGTTCGCAGGCCTTGTCGCGCGCGCGCAAGTTGCTGGGCGTCCAAGCCGGCGCCCGCAGGGGCGACATAATCGCGGCGCACAAGCGCCTGATCGCCTTGGTCCATCCCGACCGCGGCGGCACCAACGCCCAGGTCCACGAGGCCAACGCCGCGCGCGACCTCTTGCTCGGCGAACTGCCGGATACTTCCACGGAGATCAGATGAGTTACAAATTCGACCCGACGGTTCTCAGGGAATACGACATCCGCGGCGTGATCGGCGAGACGCTCGGGCCCGACGATGCACGGGCGATCGGCCGCAGTTTCGCCACGCTGCTGCGCGAAGCCGGCGGCAAGACCGTGGCCGTGGGGTACGACGGCCGGGTCAGCTCGCCAATGCTCGAGCATGCGCTGATCGAGGGGCTGACCTCCAGCGGCTGCGACGTCGTGCGGGTCGGCATGGGGCCGACCCCGATGCTCTATTACGCCGAGGCGGCGCTAGAGCAGGTGGATGGCGGCATTCAGATAACCGGCAGCCACAATCCCGCCAACTATAACGGCTTCAAGATGGTGTTTCAGGGTCGGCCGTTCTTCGGGGAGGACATCCAGAAGGTCGGCCGGTTGGCTGCGGACGGCGCCTGGCTCGACGGAACCGGCGAGGTCAGCTCGCACGAGATGCTCGGCGATTATATCGAGGCGCTGCTCGCTGGTCTCGAGGGCATCGATGCCGCCACGCTTTCGGCCATGCGCGTCGGCTGGGATGCCGGCAACGGCGCCGCCGGTCCCGCGCTCGAAGCGCTCGTCGCGCGCCTGCCGGGCGAGCACTTCTGCCTCTACACCGAGGTCGATGGAAACTTTCCCAATCATCATCCCGATCCAACCGTTCCGGAAAACCTCGAGGACCTTCAGGCGCTCGTCGCCGAGAAGAACCTCGACTTCGGAGTTGCTTTCGACGGCGACGGCGACCGCATCGGCGCGATCGACGGCGAAGGCCGCATTATCTGGGGCGATCAGCTGCTGATGATCTATGCGGAAGACCTCTTAGATAGACTTCCCGGGGCGACCATCATCGCCGACGTCAAGGCGAGCCGGGCGCTGTTCGACCGGGTCGCCGAGCTCGGCGGCCAGCCGCTGATGTGGAACACCGGCCATAGTCTGATCAAATCCAAGATGAAGGAGACGCGGGCCCCGTTGGCGGGGGAAATGAGCGGTCACGTGTTCTTCGCCGACACGTACTACGGCTTCGACGACGCGCTGTACGCCGCGATCCGGCTGATCGCCGCCTCCGCGCGGCTCGGCAAGACGGTGACGCAGCTGCGCGGGGCGATGCCCGACCTCGTAAACACCCCGGAAATGCGCTTCCAGGTCGACGAGAGCCGCAAGTTCGCGGTAATCGACGAAGTAAAGGAGAGGCTCGGCGAGACCGACGCCGATGTAAACGATACCGACGGCGTGCGCGTGACGAGCGCGGACGGCTGGTGGCTGCTGCGCGCCTCGAACACCCAGGATGTGCTTGTCGCCCGGGCCGAGAGCGAGACCGAAGCGGGTCTTCAGCGCCTGATGGCGCAGATCGACGAGCAGCTCGCCGCCTCGGGACTCTCGCGTGGAGCGCAAGCCCCGCATTAGTCAGGCTTTTTCGGCTCTCGAAAGGAACCTTTCGGCAGGTTGCGGCGTAGTTTGGTCACATCCTTCAGGAATCCGAGACATGACCAGCTTGTTCGACCCGCCCGCAGTGGCGGTTCAGGAAATTCGCGATTTTATTGCCGACCCGGCCTTTCCCTGCGTGGGGGCCAAGTCGGCTTTGGCGCGCGGAACGCTCAAGCTCGTGACGTGCCACGACCTCACCAGCGCCTGGGACGACGTCCGCATTCACCGCGAACTGATCGACTGGGCGCATGGCTACAAACGCGACCCGGGCGGCTTGCGCAGCCTCGCCATCGCCTTCGAAGGGCCGCGCGATCTGGACGAGCACGAGTTCGAGACCGCGATGTGGCAGCGCATCCAATCGCTGGCCGACAAGGACGAGTGGTGCGGCCAGCCGTATGACGAGCGCGTCAGCCCCAATCCCAAGGATCCGCATTTCTCGCTGAGCTTTGGCGGGGAAGCGTTCTTCGTGGTCGGATTGCACCCCCGGGCCAGTCGGCCGGCGCGGCGCTTCCCCCATCCGATCCTGGTGTTCAACCTGCACGACCAGTTCGAGCAGTTGCGGCAGGACGGCACCTATGAGCGCATGCGCGAGCGCATTCTCGAGCGCGATGTTGACTTGGCCGGAAGCCCGAACCCGATGCTCGCGCGGCACGGCGAAGCCAGCGAGGCGCGGCAATATTCCGGCCGCCCGGTGGAAGAAGACTGGCGCTGCCCCTTCCGCGATCCCCGCGCCGCGTGAGCGAGATCGTCGAGATTGCACCGCGCAGCGGCGTGGCGTTCGAGCTGCGCCAAGGCCAGGTGCTCAAGGTCATCGACCCGCAAGGGGTGCAGGTGTCGGACTTGCTCTGTTTCGGGGCAACTGACGTGCGCGAAGCCGTCTCCAACGGGCGTACCTTCGATTACGAAGAGACGATTCGGCTCTCCACCGGCAACCGTTTATGGTCCAACCGCTCCAACCCGATGCTTGAGATCGTCGAGGACACCGTTGGCAGCCACGATTTCCTGTTGACCCCGTGTAGCGAGGCCACCTTCCGGCATTTCTACCCAGACCAGCCGGTTCACCGCGGCTGCTTCGGCAACCTCGCTGCGGCCCTCGGACCGTGGGGCGTGGAAGCGGACGCGATTCCCTGCGCGTTCAACCTGTTCATGAACGTGCCGGTCGCGCCGGACGGGACGCTGCGGGTCGATTCTCCGGTCAGCAGGCCCGGCGATTACATCCGCTTGCGAGCGGCCATGGATCTCGTCGTCGGCTTGACCGCCTGTTCGGCCTATGCGTCGAATGGCGGTAGCTTCAAGCCCATCCACTACGCGATCGAGGATTGACTGCGGGGCCGAGAGGGGGGCGCCCAAGCGCTCCCCATTCCGGCTTGCCACAACCTGGGTCACTTGCCCGAAGGGGCACGTTCGGCAGGGGCTTCGCGGCGCTCCTGTACGCGAAGGTTATTCTGAACGTGGCCGACCGCGGAGATGCAGTCGACACAGTCTTCGGCGCGCCGCTTCTGATTACGGCTCGGTACGGTGCCGTCGAGTGTGACTTCGCCGTCCTTCACGGTGACCTGAATGTTCCGGGCGTCGACCGCCCAGTCATCGGTCAGGTTGTCGCAGGCGTCTTCGAGAATCCGCTCGTCGGAGCGGGTATAGTTCTGCGGACCGCGTCCGCGATGGTCCATCTCGCGCCTGCGCGCGGCGCTGTCGTCGCCGAACCAGCTCGCAACCTCGTCGCTGGCGCGGTCGAACCAGCCGCGATGGCCGTCGAAGCCGCTGTAGTCGTCGAGACGGCCGTCGCGGTCGAGCTGCTCGCCGCCGCCATAGCCGTAAGTCGGGCGAACACCCATCCGCGCGTCATAGCTGCCGTAACCGCGGCGCCGCGTGGGAGCGCTGAAATCGCGGCCGCCCTGGTCCTCGGTCGTGAAGCTGGCGAAGCCCCGCCCCGCGGGCTGGTATCGGCCAGGACGATAGGCGGTCTGGCCGCGTGGTTCTTCACGCCGCGAGTATCCCGCTTCGCCGGCGCCATAACGTTCATTGCGGTTCCATCCGGTTTCGTATCGCGGCTCGGCCTGATAATTCTCGCGCGGGTAGCCGGCTTCGCCCATCTGGCCGTAGCTCTGATGGTATCCATCGGGGGCATCGTCAGCGGCGGACGAGAACTGGTCCTGCTGGCGATACCCGCGCGGGTCGTCGTAGTCGGGCGCGCGGTCGGAGCGCTCGCGATAGGGTCGATTGGATTGGTAGCGGTCGGCCATGGCCGGTCTCCTCTGGAGTGCTGCCTCAATGCAAACGGCGGCGGGAGGGAGACAGAACCTCCGGCGGCCGATCCCCGGGGAGGGGGAGTGTACAACAGCGCAACGAGCGAACGGGCCGCCGTGTTTCCCGCTCCGGCGCGGGGGCAATGCGATTCGGCGAATTCGCCGGGCCGACAGCGGCAGCGAATTTCGCTTTCGTGACTGTCCGCGTTACGCGCTAGGGATGGACTTGAGCCATGCCTGAGCCTTCCATCCCCGCCGAAATTGCCGCGTGGTTCGCTGGACGCGGCTGGCGTGTGCGCCGGCATCAGGCGGAAATGCTCGCGGCGAGCGATGCGGGCAAGCATGCCCTGCTCGTGGCCGACACCGGTGCCGGCAAGACGCTGGCCGGGTTTCTTCCGACGCTGGCGGACTTCTGTCCGTCGCGGGGGCCACCTGCGGACGACGGATTGCACACGCTCTACGTCTCGCCGCTCAAGGCGCTGGCGCACGACGTGCAGCGCAACCTCGTCGCCCCGGTCGAGGACATGGGCTTGCCCATCCGCATCGAAACACGCAGCGGCGATACCCCGTCGGACCGCAAGAAGCGCCAGCGCAGCCGCCCGCCGCACATCCTTCTGACCACGCCGGAAAGCCTCTCGCTGCTGCTAAGCTACCCGGACAGCTATGCGCTGTTTCGTGGGCTCAAGCGGGTCGTGATCGACGAAATCCATGCCTTCGCCACCGGCAAGCGCGGCGACCTGCTGGCGCTTGCGCTCAGCCGGCTGCAGGCGATCGCCCCCGACCTCCAACGCGCCGCGCTTTCCGCCACCGTGGCCGACGTCGAGGGGTTTCGCGCCTGGCTGGCGCCGTGGGGCGAGATCGACGCGGTCGAGCTGGTTGAAGGCGAGAAGGGGGCCGCGCCCGAGGTCGAGATTTTGTTGCCTGAAGAGGCCAGCGTGCCGTGGGGCGGCCACGCGGCGATCTGGGCGATCCCGCAGCTCTACCGGCTCGTCAAGCAGGGGCGGACGACCTTGATCTTCGCCAATACCCGCTTCCTCGCCGAATTGATCTTCGAGCAGCTGTGGGATGCCAACGAAGACACGCTGCCGATCGGCATCCACCACGGCTCGCTGTCGAAAGAAGCGCGCCGCAAGGTCGAGGGCGCGATGGCGCGCGGGGAATTGCGCGCCCTGGTCGCCACCGCCAGCCTCGACCTCGGCGTCGACTGGGGCGATATCGACTGCGTGGTGCAGATGGGTGCGCCGAAAGGGTCGAGTCGCCTGCTCCAGCGCATCGGGCGCGCCAATCACCGCCTCGATCAGCCGAGCCGAGCGGTGCTGGTGCCGGGCAACAGGTTCGAGTTCCTCGAGGCCACTGCCGCCAAAGATGCGGTGGATCAGGGCCAGCGCGACGGAGAGGACTTTCGCCCCGGTGGGCTCGACGTCCTCGCCCAGCACGTCATGACCTGCGCTTGCGCTGCGCCGTTCGAAGAAGCCGCGCTGCTCGCGGAGGTGCGGTCGAGCCTCGCCTTTGCCTGGCTCGACGCACCGACCTGGCAACGTGTGCTGCACTTCGTCGCCACCGGGGGCTATGCGCTCGAGGCCTACGACAAGTTTCGCCGCATCGTGCGCGACGAGGCCGGACTGTGGCGCCTGACGCATCCGCAGCATGCCCAGCGTCACCGGATGAACGCCGGCATCATCGTCGATTCCGAAATGATCGAGATTCGATTCCGCAACGGCCGCTCGCTCGGCAAGGTGGAAGAGGCCTTTGCGGCTTCGCTCGGCCCCGGAGACACGATCCGCTTTGCCGGGATGGACCTTGAGGTCGAGGCGCTCAAAGATCTCGAGCTGGTGGTCCGCGCCGCGAAGCGCGCCGGACAGATCCCGAGCTACATGGGCCTGAGATTGCCGCTCACCACCCACCTTGCCGATCGGGTGCGGGCGATGTTGGTCGACCGCGCCGGATGGGGCCGTTTTCCCGACGATGTCCGCGAATGGCTCGAGGTGCAGGACTGGCGCAGCGCCATGCCAGGGCCGGATTCGCTGCTGGTCGAGAGCTTTCCGCACGCGCAGCGCGAGTACACCGTCTATTATACCTTCACCGGGTGGAACGCGAACCAGTCGCTTGGCATGCTGATCACCAAGCGCATGGAAGAGCGCGGGCTGATGCCGGGCGGCTTCGTCGCCAACGACTATTCGCTCGCAGTCTGGGGCCTCAAGGCGGTGGAAGACCCGGCGGCGCTGCTTTCGCCGGACATCCTGGCGCACGAATTCGTCGACTGGGTGCAGAATTCGCACCTACTGCGTCGCGCTTTTCGCGAAGTGGCGGTCATTTCCGGGCTGGTGGAGCGGCAACACCCGGGCAAGCGCAAGAGCGGCAAGCAGGTAACCTTCTCGACCGACCTCATCTACGACGTGCTGCGCAAGTACGAGCCCGGTCATGTGCTGCTCGAGGCCGCGTGGGCCGATGCCCGTGAGCGGATGACCGACATCGGCAGGCTCGGCGATCTGCTCGACAGCGCCGCGGCGCGGCTCGTCCACGTGCGGCTCGAGCGCGTCAGTCCGTTGGCGGTGCCGGTGATGGTGATGATCGGCCGCGAAAGCCTGCCACAAGGTGCGGTCGACGAAGAGCTGCTGTTCGAAGCGGAGGCGCTGGCGGGGGCGGCCATGCGGGTGGAGGCGCCCGTCGACGATCTCTGGCCGGACGAAAGCGAAGACTGAGTCGGATGGGCTCAGCGCCGGACGTTCACAAAAAAAGGGGCGGATCCCTCCGCCCCTTTTCGCTTGTTGGTCTGTGGCCTGGACTAATCCTTGCCGAAAGCGCGGTACTTCTCGTTGCCGACGAAGCCGAACTTGGTCACGCCCGAGCCTTTGATGATGTTCAGCACCTGGGCCGAAAGATCGTAGCTCGCCTCTGCTTCCGGCTCGAACTGCAGCTCCGGTTCGGTCGGCAGTTGCAGCGATGTCTGCAGATTGGCGGCGAGGCCGCCCGGCGAGATGGGTTCGCCGTTCCACAGGATCTCGTTGGTGGGCGTCAACACCAGCTTGTTCACCACGGGGTCGACCGGCGGCGGGGTTTCGTTGGGGCTCGGCGACGGGAGGTCGATATTGACCGCGTTCGTCACCGGAGGAAGCGTGAAGATCAGCATGATGAGGAGCACGAGCATGACGTCGATCAGCGGCGTCGTGTTCATTTCCATCATCGGTTGGCCGTCGTCGCTACCGCCAGACATTGCCATTGCGTGTTACTCCTGAATTGCTCTCGGTCCGGCTCAGCTCAGCGGCCGCGGATTGGAGATGAATCCAACCGTCGGATAGCCAGCAGCCTGGACGTTGAAGATCGTGCCGGCCACGCAGCGCCACGGCGTGTTGACGTCGGCGCGGATGATGACCTGCGGGATCTTCTCCGGGTCCTGCATGATCGCCTCAACGCCGCCTTCGCGCTGGACGATGCCGTCGAGCCGCTCGAACGCCTTGTCGTAGAGTTCCGTCGAATCCACCGGGGTCACGTTGTTGAAGAACACCCGGCACTTGCCGCTGCGCGTTGCGCCGGAATAGTCCGACTGGGAAAGCGTCGGCGTGCGGCCCTGCGCGTCCGTCGTTGTGACGGTGATAAGCAGGTTCTCGGCCTTGTCCTTCGTTTCAGCGGCCTGGAAGACCGGGATCTTCAGCTTCTCGACCGTCTGCAAGGCCACCGGGACGGTGATCAGGAAGATGATCAGAAGCACGAGCATCACGTCCACCAGCGGCGTGGTGTTGATGTCGGACATCGGCCGTTCTTCGCCGCCTCCGCCAACTGCTATCGCCATGTTCTCGTCCTATCTCAAAACTACTTTTAGCGTTTTCCGGGGCGGACAGCCGGTGCTCCGGTGCCCGCCTCGGGAATGCGCATCAGGCCTTCGCTGCCGGGGCGGTCGTCTTGGCCGCCTGCTGCGTCGAAGTCTTCGTGATGACCGCCGGCTTCACCGCGCCGCGCGAGGTGAGGTTCGCCAGAATATCGGTCGAGAAGCCAGCCAGCATCTCGGAAATCTTCTTGTTGCGCGCCTGCAGCCAGTTGTAGGCGAGCACGGCGGGAACCGCGACGAGCAGGCCGATGGCGGTCATGATCAGCGCTTCGCCGACCGGGCCGGCGACCTTGTCGATCGAGCCCGAACCGGAGATCGCGATCCCGATCATGGCGCGGTAGATACCGATAACCGTACCGAGCAGGCCGACGAACGGCGCAGTCGCGCCGACGGTGGCGAGGAACGGCAGGCCGCTTGCCAGACGCGAATTGATCGACGCTTCCGAACGCGCGAGCGAACCGTGCATCCAATCGTGCGCCTCGAGCGAGTCGGTCATCTTGGTGTGCTGGGCTTCGGCGGCCAGCGCATCATCGACGACCTGGCGCCAGGCGCTGTTCTTTTCGAGCTTGCTGGCGCCTTCGCTCAGAGTGTTGGCCCGCCAGAAGTTGGCGCGAACGGCCTTGTACTGGCGCATGATCTTGCCCTGCTCGAGCAGCTTGGTGATCATGATGTAGAACGAACCGACCGACATGATGACGAGCACGGCGAGGATCGAGTAAGCGATGGCGCCGCCCTGTTCCAGGGCTTCGGTGAAGCCGAACTTGGATGCCGGCGCTTCTGTCGAAGCTGCAGCAAGGAGATCAATAAGCATTGGAGATGTCCTCTCTTAGAGAAATTCGGAAAACTGAACTAGTTGAGCTTGTAGGTGATGCGGGTGTTGTACCGCCCTGAGACGGGGTTGCCCGCGTCGTCGAGCGCCGGATCGAAGCGCGCGTAACGCTCCATGCCGCTGCACGCTGCCTCGTCGAGAACGCTTGAGCCGCTCGAGGCCGTGACATTGCACGAACTCACCCGGCCATTACTTCCGACAACGACCGCCACACCCACGGTTCCCTCAGTTCCTTCGCGCTGGGCACGCGAGGGATAGTTTTCCTGAATTCGGCGCGCCCAGCCGGACATGCCCTTCGGGCTGGCACCGCGCGCCTGCGAGGGCGGCGGCGGCGGCGGCGGGGGCGCCGGCGGCGGAACCACGCGTGCGACCGGCGCGGGCGGCGGGATCACCGTTTGCACCTGGATCGGCGGCGGTGCCACGGCGACGTTGATCGGCGGCGGCGGCGCAACCGGTGGCGGCGGCGTGTTCTGCTCGGGCGGCGGCGGCGGTGGCTCTTCCTCCGGCGGCGGCGGCTCTTCCACATCCACCGTCGTCACGCGCTCGACCAGCTTCTTCGCGGCCGAGTAAGCGAGGCCGGTCACAAGAGCATAACCGACAGCGAGGTGGATAAGGGCAACTATGACAATCGCAATCATGCGACTGCTGCTCATTTGTTGGTCAGCGTAAGCCATCCAGTCCCTTCACTCCGTCTTCATTCACCGGGGCGAATGCCCGGCAAGCTCGCCGTATCCTGCCGGACCTAACATCCTCACAGGCACGTCGAGCCTATGTCAAACTAAGCAGCCGTCGTGCGATCCGCCGTTACGGATCACTGTCGAAATCGGCCCGGGCACCACGGGTGGTTTGCTGTTCTAGCGGTCCCCATCGCGCCGATGCTTAGCGACGAAGAAACGCGTGGGCAATCGGTTTATCGGTTAAGCGCGGATTCACCCTCGGGCCCTCCCATGGGAGACTTCGGGAGCCAAGCCGCCGCCGTTACGTTGTTTATTCATGGAGACCTTTAGGATGCTAAGTGATTCGCGCCGCCGCACGACGGGGCTGATCGTCGGCCCGCTTGCACTGCTTGCCGCCTGCGCCGGCGGAAGCTTCCCCACTACCGCGGCCGGGCAGGAGCCGGCGGGCGTTGTGCAACCTACCTATGCCGATCTCGCCGGACTGGTTGAGGACTCTGCCATCGTCGCCCGGGTGCAAGTAACGGACCAGGCGGCGGTCGAGCCCGAGCGCTCTCCGGGTCTCGCGACGGGTAGGGTCCGGCTCTATCTCGAAGCCACGACCGAGGCCTTGCTCAAGGCTCCCAGTCCTCTTGGCGAATCGCTGAAGTACCTGGTCGACGTGCCACTGACCCCCCAGGGCAAGCCGCCCAAGCTCAAGAAGCAGTCATACCTGGTCTTTGCGCAACCTGTGCCCGGCCATCCGGGCCAGCTGCAACTCGTCAAACCGGATGCGCAACTGCCCGCGGACGCGTCCACTGACGCCCGGCTCCGCGCAATCATCGCCGAGCTCGCTGCGCCGGACGCGCCGCCGCCCATCACGGGCGTGCGCGATGCGATGTCCGTGGCCGGCAACCTCGCTGGCGAGTCGGAAACGCAGCTATTCCTCAATACCGCGGATGGCACGCCGGTGTCGCTCACCGTCGTGCGGCGACCCGGCATGGCTCCGACCTGGGGCGTGTCGTGGACCGAGATCGTCGACCAGGCCGCGCGACCGCCCGAACAGGGGACCGCCGCCTGGTACCGGCTGGCCTGCTTCCTGCCGCGTGAACTGCCGGACAAGGCCTTCCTGCAGCGCGACAGCGCCCCGCGTTACCAGGCCAAGGCCGATTACGCGCTGGTCCTCGACCAGCTCGGCCCCTGCACCCGCACGTTAAGCTGAGATTGTCGCGGCAGAGATAACGGTGCCCTAGCCAACGGCGCGGCTTGGCCTTAACGCGCCGGCGAATTTTCCAAAGGGGATCGCCATGGCCGCACCGCTTCGCATCGCTCTTGCCGGGCTCGGCACCGTTGGCGCCGGTCTCGTCCGGCTATTCGAAACCAACGGCGCGCTGATTGCCCGCCGCGCCGGAAGGCCGATCGAGATCGTCGCGGTCTCGGCGCGCGACCGCGCCAGGGATCGCGGGGTCGATATCTCGTCTTTCGCGTGGGAAGACGACATGACCGCGCTCGCTGGCCGGAGCGACGTCGACGTCGTGGTCGAGCTCGTCGGCGGGTCGGACGGACCGGCGCTGGCCACGGCGCGCCGCGCGCTGAAGGGTGGCAAGGCTCTGGTCACCGCCAACAAGGCCATGATCGCCCACCATGGCCTCGAACTCGCCGAACTGGCCGAGGCGGGCGGAGCGGTGCTGCGCTTCGAAGCGGCCGTCGCCGGCGGCATCCCGGTGATCAAGGGGCTGCGCGAAGGGGCCGCAGGCAATCGGATCGAACGCATCTACGGGATCCTCAACGGCACCTGCAATTACATCCTCTCGACGATGGAGCAGACCGGGCGCGACTTCGGCGAGGTGCTCAGCGAAGCGCAGCGGCTGGGCTATGCCGAGGCCGACCCGACGTTCGACGTCGACGGGGTCGACGCGGCGCACAAGCTGGCAATTCTCGCCGCGCTGGCGTTCGGCGCGAAGATCGACTTCGAAGCGGTCGACGTGGGCGGCATAGGCAGCGTGCGCGCCGCCGATATCGCCCAGGCCGCAGCGCTCGGTTACCGCATACGCCTGATCGGCATGGCCGAGGTCGACGGTGAGGGGAACCTGTTCCAGAGGGTCCAGCCCTGCCTGGTGCCGACCGGCAACCCGCTCGCTGCTGTCGACGGGCCGACCAATGCCGTGGTGGCGGTCGGCAATTTCTCCGGCCCGCTGCTGTTTCAGGGCGCGGGTGCCGGCGACGGCCCGACGGCGAGCGCGGTGGCGGCAGACCTCATCGACATTGCCCGCGGCGACAGCGGACCGCCCTTCTCGGTGCCGGCAGGGGAACTCGAAACGCTGGCGCGCGCCGACGCCGGGCATCGCACCGGCCGCACCTATTTACGCTTCGTGGTCGCCGACCGGCCCGGCGTGCTGGCCGAGATCGCCGCGGCGATGCGCGACGGCGGCGTGTCGATCGAAAGCCTGATCCAACAGGGCCGGCCAGAAGAAGGCGGCGAGGTGCTGGTGGCGATGGTCACCCACGAAGGCCGCGAGGCCAATGTCGCCAAGGCGCTGGCACTGCTCGAAGGCTCGGCCAGCCTGGCCGAAGCGCCACTGGTCATGCGCCTGCTCGGCTGAGCTCAGCGCTCGGCCTTCAGGCCGCGCGCGATCAGGTCGGCGTCCGACCCCGGGGGCGCCTCGGGGATCGCGTCGAGGTCGATGATCAGCGGGTCGCGCGGTTTCTCGCCGATCGCCATACAGGTCGAAGGCTTACTGCAATCCGGCAAGCCCGAGACGTCGGGAGCGCGCGGAATCTCGTCCTTGACCACGCCCAGGTCGGCATCCGAGGGTACGCTATACTTATCCGGATCGACCGCTTCGCGGCACACCACGATCTCGTTGCCCGTCGGTTCCGGACAGGCCTCGCGCTCGGGCTTTTCGACCGAAAAGGTCTCGCGTGCCCGCTCGATCAAGCTCTCGGCGGAAGGCGGCAAGGTGAAGGTCGTGAGCGCAGCCGCCAGCCATAGCATGCTCGACATCCAATTGCCTCTTGCCTAAGCGCGGGGACCAGCTTTTCGAGGGACAGAACTAGCCATGAAAAACGCCGCCGTCTCCCCCAGTCACGTGCTCGACCGGGTGCTGGTGCTGGAAATGGTCCGGGTAACCGAGGCGGCCGCCGTCGCCGCGAGCCGGTTGGTCGGGCGGGGCGACGAAAAGGCGGCCGACGCCGCTGCGGTCGAGGCCATGCGTAAGGCGTTCGACGAGCTCGACATCGACGGCACCGTCGTGATCGGCGAAGGTGAGCGCGACGAGGCGCCGATGCTGTTCATCGGCGAGAAGGTCGGCGGCGCGCCGGACACCGGCCCGAAGATCGACATCGCCCTGGACCCGCTCGAAGGCACCACGATCACCGCCAAGGCGGGACCCAACGCGCTTGCCGTGCTGGCGGCGGCGGAGAAGGGCTGCCTGCTCAACGCGCCCGACGTCTACATGGACAAGCTCGCCGTCGGGCCCGGATATCCCGAAGGCGTCATCGACCTTGCCAAGTCGCCGACCGAAAACGTCACGGCTGTCGCTGCTGCAAAGGGAGTCGCGCCCAACGAGGTCATCGTCTGCGTGCTCGACCGTCCGCGCCATGCCGAACTGATTGCCGAACTTCGCGATATCGGCTGCGGCATCGTGCTGATCGGCGACGGCGACGTCGCCGGAGTGATCGCCACGACCGATCCCGACACCACGGTCGACATGTACATGGGCAGCGGCGGCGCGCCGGAAGGCGTTCTGGCGGCGGCCGCGCTGCGCTGTGTGGGCGGCCAGTTCAACGGCAGGCTCTTGTTCCGCAACGACGACGAACGGGCCCGCGCCCGCAAGTGGGGAATCGACGACCTCGACCGCATCTACCAGCTCGAGGACCTTGCCAAGGGCGACTGCATCTTCGCTGCCACCGGGGTCACCGACGGTTCGCTGCTCGAAGGCGTCAAACACCTCCGCGGCGGGCTGATGACCACCGAAAGCGTGGTCATGCGCGCGAGCAGCGGCACCGTGCGCTGGATCAAGGGCGAGCACCGAAAGCACTAGGGCGCCGAAGCAAGCCTGCGTCCTGGCAGGCGAACCCTCTCGTCGGGCGTTATGCACGGATCAGGGCGAGCGACGTTTTCCGCTTACCCGACGGCCCGCCCCTCACGCGCGGGTCAGGCGCGCCTTGCAGCTGGCGCTGTCGACCGAGCCGAAGGCCCGGCCGAGTTGCCGGTGACCGGCATCGTCCTCGCTGGTGTAGGTCATGGCGAAGGCATTGCGCCCGTTCTCTTGGGGCCAGAACTGGGTCTCTATGTGGACGTAGGAGCCGGGATTGGGCAGCCCGGCCCTCACCAGCCGTACGGCATCTTCGTTGCTGCCGTCGAACCGCGAACGGCAGTTCATGCCGCTGTCGCGAAGATTGCGGATTTCGAGGTCGGCCAGCAGAATGCGTGTACCTCGGACCTGACCGGACTCGAGCAAAGCGGCGGCATCTTTCTGTGCCGCGGAACTCTGGATCGGCGCCAGCGAAAGCACGACGGAGCAGAAGATGCCCAGCGGGCGCCAGACCGGAGTTGTGGACGGCGGGGGTGCGGGCAGCGTCCGCCAAGCGGAGCCGGTCGAATAGGTCATCGGGCGGCGGCAGTCGCGGCACCCCGAAATCCAGCTTCCCTTGCGCGGACTGGCCTTGGCCTTGTCCGGTCGATGAAAGCCGACGCTACACCTGGCCCTGGCCAGCATTACCCGCGCTCCATTACTCGTGACCCGCGATCGGCCATAGCGAAACGCGGTAAACGCTCCGTAAACCAAACCCGGCGACTATCGCACAGACGCGATGGTCCGAGGGGAGCGGGGGAATAGCCCTTGGCGTCGGTTGCAATAAAGTGACGCTCGGCTAAGCGGGCGGCAGGCGATTCTGCGGGCTAAAGGAGCGCGCCCCCGATGAAACTCATGGCCGGCAATTCCAACCTCCCGCTCGCCCGGGCGATCGCCGGTTACCTCGAGATTCCATTAACCGACGCCAGCGTGCGGCGCTTCGCCGACGAGGAAATCTTCATCGAGATCCACGAGAACGTGCGCGGCGAAGACATGTTCATCCTCCAGTCGACGAGCTATCCGGCGAACGACAACCTGATGGAACTGCTGATCGCGATCGACGCGTGCAAGCGCTCCTCGGCCAAGCGCATTACCGCGGTCGTGCCGTACTTCGGCTATGCCCGGCAAGACCGTAAGCCGGGCCCGCGCACACCGATCAGCGCGAAGCTCGTCGCCAACCTGATTACCGAGGCCGGCGCGGACCGCGTGCTGTCGGTCGACCTGCATGCCGGCCAGATTCAGGGGTTTTTCGACATCCCGACCGACAACCTGTTCGCCGCGCCGACGATGGCGGCCGACATCCAGGCGCGGTACGAGGGCGATCTCACGGTGGTTTCGCCCGACGTGGGCGGCGTGGTCCGCGCCCGGGCGCTGGCCAAGAGGCTCGACAATGCCCCGCTGGCGATCGTCGACAAGCGCCGCGAGCGGCCCGGCGAGAGCGAGGTGATGAACATCATCGGCTCTGTGCGCGATCGCAACTGCATCCTGATCGACGACATCGTCGATTCGGGCGGGACGCTATGCAACGCCGCGCAGGCGCTGCTCGACCAGGGCGCGAAGAGCGTGGCGGCCTATATCACCCACGGCGTGCTTTCGGGCGGGGCGGTCGCGCGGGTCGATACCTCGGCGCTGACCGAACTGGTGATCACCGATTCGATCCTGCCGACCGACGCGGCCAGGGATTCCAAGCGTATCCGGATCCTGCCGATCGCCCCGCTGATCGGCGAAGCGGTGCGCCGCATTGCCGACGAGAGCTCGGTATCGAGCCTGTTCGACTGATGCGCCGCGCGCTTGCCGCGGTCGGGCTGGTAGCCACGGCGGGCTGCGCTTCGAGTCCCGCACCCATCCCCGTCTACGCGCCGCCGCTCGGCATCAATCAGGTGCTCGAAGGGCCGATCGAATCCGCCCCCGGCCATTCGCTGATCGTCGGCGATCTCAACATGCCGGCAGGCGCGGCAATTCCGCGGCACTACCATTATGGCGAGGAGTTCCTTTACGTTCTGGGCGGTTCCGCGACTGTTTCCCGCGCCGGAATGGCCGATGTGGTTCTCGAGCCCGGCAAAGGCCTGCGCATTGCTCCGGGCGTGGTCCACTGGGGCAAGGCCGGCCCGCAGGGCGTGCGCGCCGTGTCGAGCTGGGTGAAGGACGATACAAAGCCGCTGCGCGAGGCGGTGGGGGACTGAGCCCAAAACAATCCGAACTAAAACTCGTGCTCGATCATGCTTGTCATTCCCGCTATTCCGATCATACTTACCGCTGATCGAACAGGGGGCAACGATCATGGGTCGCATCTTCACCTCCGCAAGTATGCTGGCGCTCGTGTTTTCTACGCCAGCAATGGCGCAGCAAACTAATCCCGACAAAATAAAGATTGCGGAGCTGGAGAAACGGCTTGCGGCCGAAGAGGCTGTTCTGCGGGAGTTGCGCGCGGAGATCGACAAGTTGCGAGGTGCACCGCCCCCGTTGACGCCGGAGCAAGTTCGCGCCGCACTGCCCGACGGGTGCGCACTAGCCTCAGACGAGGCGCGACGGGCGGTCATCGCCAACCCCGCGGTGTTCGAGGGCAAATGCTTTACCGGAGTGCCCAAGGGTCCGCCGGACACCCTCGCAACCGGGGATGCCTCGGCACAAACCGTGGCGGATGCCTCTCTCCTTGCGCCTGCCGCCGATGTCGAAGCGTCAGCGTTGTACGATCAAGCCGCCACATCGCTGCCGGGCCGGGCGCTGTCGCCCGCTGGGTTCGTGCCGCAAGTCGCCTTCGGCAAGGACTCCGAGGCTTCGCTCAAGCTTTCCGTTCCTCTCAATTTGCGCAATTGCTACTACCATAGCGCTAAGAGAGAGCAGAGCGACCTCGGCTGCAACGCGGCGAATTACGACGGGCATTCTCCGCGCACATTCACGCCCTTCGTTGCGATCGCGACTGCGCTGGATTCCAAGCTTGGGAAGGTCTTCTCGACCCAGGACGGCGTCGGGGATCTCGACATCACGAGCAAGACCAGCATTCAGGTGGGCTTCGATTTCGTGCAGTACGGGAAAGTCGACGCGTCGGATGCACGCGATGTGCTCGACGCCTTTCTGGACAAACAGCTCGCTGATGCCTGCCGCGAGGACAAGCACAGGGTCTGTATCGGTGACGAGGCGCTTCTGTGGGCATTGGCCGCAGACAAAGACGGAAATCCCAAGCATCGAGATCTTCTGAACAAGCTGTCGGGCCTGCTGTGGCTCCCGCTGGAGGAGAAGCCCAAGCCGCTCTTCGGCTTCGGCGGATCGGCCAAGATCGGCACGCAGACGTATAAGTTCTATCCCGCCGCGGGTTCGGTTGGGCCCGATAAGGACTACGCCCACCGGCAAGCCTTCACTCTCGATCGGGCCATGGCGTTGGGGACGAAGGATGAGGTCGAACACCAGAATCTAAAGATCGAAGCGCACGCCTTCGGCATTGTCGGTGAGACGAAAGGCAGCAAATTGCTGCGTGGCTACAGCCCGGGCGCGATGCTGCTGGCGCAGGTGAGCTATCTGCGCGACTGGTCGATTCCCGACGATGCGAAGGACGTTCAGATTTGCGAGACCGTGCCGGCCAACCAGCTACTCAAGTGCGGCACCTACAATTTTCTTGCTCCGCGCAAGTTTACCACCTGGACGCTGGCCGGCGAAATCCGTGCGGAATTCCTCAACTTGCGCGGGATTGGAGCGCTGGGTGTTGCGCCACGTTTCGAATACGCCTTCGACGGCGACCGCAAAATCTTCGATTTGCCGTTCTATATCGGTGGGAGCAGCGGATCTGGCGGCATCAAGCTCACCCGTTCTTTCGATGGAAGGGACGTGCTCGGCCAGCCGACAGAGGATTCGACGACCATCTCGATCTTCTTTTCACCGCTGACCTTCAGCTGGCCCTGAAGTTTCTTGCATGGCCTTCGCGCCACAGGTTAGTCGCGGCTTGATGAACCTTACCGCCGAAATCGCCCTTGCTCGCCGCCTCGCCGATGCCGCCGGTGATGCCATCCGGCCGCTCTATCGCGGGGAGTGGTCGCACGAACAGAAGGCCGACCGGTCGTTCGTGACCGAGGCGGATCAGGCGGCCGAGGCGGCGATGCGCGCGCTGATCGAGCGGGAATTTCCCGGCGACGGGATCATCGGGGAGGAATATGGCAACCGCAATCCCGGCGCGGGCCGGCAATGGGTGCTCGACCCGATCGACGGCACCACCAGCTTCATCGCCGGGCGGCCGATCTTCGGCACGCTGATCGCACTGTTGCAGGACGGCTGGCCCGTGCTCGGGGTGATCGACCAGCCGATCCTGAGGGAACGATGGCTCGGCGCGACCGGCGAAGGAACCACCCTCAACGGCAAGCCTGTACGCGCTGCGCTGTGCAGCGAACTCTCCGGCGCGGTGCTGGCGACGACCAGTCCGCACCTGTTCTCCGGCGAGCAGGTCGAACCCTTCATGCAACTGTCGGGCGCGGTGGCCGAGCGCAAAATCATCTGGGGCGGCGACTGCTACAACTACGCGCTGCTCGCTTCGGGCCACGTCGACGTGGTCTGCGAGGCCGGGCTCAAGCTGCACGATTTCGCCGCGCTGGTCCCGGTGGTCGAGGGCGCGGGAGGCACGATGTGCGACTGGAACGGCGAGCCGCTCAACGCCGAGTCCGAAGGCCTCGTGCTGGCGCTCGGTGATCCGGCGCGGCTCGACGACGTGCTCGAGGCGATGGGCGGAGCGGCGCACGGGCACGACCACGCGCATTGAACGGCTTGCCTTTTGCCCCGCTTGGCACTAGTTGCGCGCCCTTCACCGACACGTGATTCCCAAGAATCCATGGGCCTGCCTGGCTGAAAGGGCTGCCAGGGCCGGTTTGCAACGTGTCTCTGACAAGGAGATGAAAATGCCCAAGCTGAAGACCAAGAGCGGTGTGAAGAAGCGCTTCAAGATCACCGCCAACGGCAAGGTCAAGCACGGTGTCGCCGGCAAGCGCCACCGTCTGATCAGCCACAATGCGAAGTACATCCGCCAACAGCGGGGAACCAAGGTGATCGCCGACGCCGACGCGAAGACGATCAAGAAGTGGGCCCCGTACGGTCTCGGTTGAGCCGCGTTAGCGACAGGAGTATTTCGACATGGCACGTATCAAGCGCGGGACCACCACCCGTACCAAGCACAAGCGGATCCTCGACCAGGCCAAGGGCTATCGCGGTCGCCGCAAGAACACCATTCGCGTCGCCCGCCAGGCGGTCGAGAAGGCCGGGCAGTACGCCTACCGCGATCGTAAGGTCAAAAAGCGCAACTTCCGCGCGCTGTGGATCCAGCGGATCAACGCCGCGGTCCGCGCCGAGGGGCTGAGCTATTCGCAGTTCATGCACGGCGTGAAGCTCGCCGGCATCGAGCTCGACCGTAAGGTCATGGCCGACCTGGCGATGAACGAAGGCGACGCCTTCGGCACGATCATCAAGCAGGCCAAGCAGGCTCTTCCGGCCTGATCCCGGATTGATCCCCAAAGAGCTGAAGAGGGCGCGGCTGGCATCGCCAACCGCGCCCTTTTCTTGTCCGCGCATGCTGCCTCCGATACGACCGCCAGGACGCATTCCCGCGCTCTTTCCTGGGCGCCCGGTCGCCCCCGCGAAAGGCTGAGCGGTAGAAGGTCTTGCTTTTTCTGGGCTTTTGCGGTTCCCTGAACGCTAGGGATCGGAACGGGCCGAGCTTTGCAGGGGGCAGCGAGTGCGGTGACGGAAGAGTGCAGGGTCGATGTGCGCTTTTACGAGCCGCCGCCCGAGCTGCGCCGCTATTTCACGACCTTCTACTTCACCGACATTACCGTTTCTGACGGCGCGCGCGCGCAGGATCACCTGCATCCCGAATGGGCCAATTTGCGCTTCTGTTCCGGCGGACTTCCCGAGGCGCATTCGCCCAACGGGACTTCGGTGGCCGGCTCTTCCTTTGCAGCAACCGGCCCAAGTTCGCGTGCGGTGCGCTTTTCGGTGGGCACTGCGCGGATCTGGGGCGTCGGTCTGCTGCCGCTGGGCTGGGCCAGATACGTCCGCGTGCCGGCCCATCACCTTGCCGACGTCGTCGCCGACGGGCACGGCCACCCGGCGTTTGCCGGCTTCGCATCGCTGGCGGGCGCGGTGTTTGCCGACGAGCCCGACGAATCCGGCGAACTTGCGCGTATCACCGAGTGGTTTCTCGACAACCGCGGCGAGCCTGTACCGGGCGAGGCGCTGATCCTGGCGATCCACAAGGCGCTGGTCGACCCCGACGTCGCCACGGTCGCCGAGCTGGTCGAGCGAGTGGATGTCAGCCAGCGAACGCTGGAGCGGATGTGCCGTCGCGCTTTCGGTTTCTCGCCCAAGCTGCTGCTGCGCCGTCAGCGGTTCATGCGCAGCCTCTCGCAATATCTGCTCGACCCCTCGCTCAAGTGGATCGGGGCGATGGACTGCGCCTATCACGACCAGGCGCAGTTCGTCCGCGAATTCAAGCAGTTCATGGGCATGGGGCCGGGCGCCTACGGGGCCATGGAGCACCCGATCATCGGCGCGGTCATGCGCCGGCGGGTGTCCTTGTCCTGGGCTGCGGTGCAGGCGCTCGACCCGCCCGACGACCCCCGCGCCTAGCTCCCACGTTGCGCTTCCGGCCCGGTCCCCCTAAGGAGCCGCGCTTGGCAGCAGAAGAGGCGGAAGCGGACCGCGTGGATACGGCGGCAATCGGTAGCGAAGCGCGTTCGAGGATCGGCGCGGCCCAGAGTCTCGAAGAGCTCGAGAAGCTGCGCGTGGCCTATCTCGGCAAGCAGGGATCGGTCTCGGCGCTGCTCAAGACGCTCGGCGGCATGATGCCCGACGAGCGCAAGGAGCAGGGACCGAAGATTCACGCGCTGCGCGAGGAGGTCTCGGACTTGCTCGCAGCGCGCAAGGCCGAGATGGAAAATGCTGAGCTGGAACAGCGGCTTAAAGCTGAAACGCTCGACCTCACGCTGCCCCCGCCAGAGCTGCCGAAGGGCTCGGTCCACCCGGTCAGCCAGGTGATGGACGAGCTCGCGGAAATCTTCGCGGACATGGGCTTCGCGGTCGCCACCGGCCCGGAGATCGAGGACGACTGGCACAACTTCACAGCGCTCAACATGCCCGAGAGCCACCCGGCACGGGCCATGCACGACACGTTCTATTTTCCTGCCGAACAGGAGACACAGGGGAACACAAGCGGCGCACAGGAGCACCGAATGCTGCTCCGCACGCACACAAGTCCGGTACAGGTTCGCACGATGCGCAAAGTGGCGCAGGAAAATCCCGGCGGCGCGCCGATCCGGGTCATCGCACCGGGCCGTGTCTACCGTTCCGATTCCGATGCGACCCACACGCCGATGTTCCACCAGGTCGAAGGCCTGGTGATCGACCGCGGCATTCATCTCGGCCACCTCAAGTGGACGCTCGAGACTTTCCTCAAGGCCTTCTTCGAGCGCGAGGACATCGTGCTGCGGCTGCGGCCGAGCTACTTCCCCTTCACCGAGCCGAGCGTCGAGGCCGATGTCGGCTTCGCCATCGAGAACGGACGCCGCGTGCTCGGCGGATCGGGCGACGAGCCGGGCCACGGCTGGATGGAGCTGCTCGGCAGCGGCATGGTCAACCGCCGGGTCGTCGAGATGGGTGGGTTCGATCCCGGCGAGTGGCAGGGCTTCGCCTTCGGCGTCGGCGTCGACCGCCTGGCGATGCTGAAATACGGCATGGACGATCTGCGCGCCTTCTTCGACGGCGACGTTCGCTGGCTGCGGCATTACGGGTTCAGTCCGTTCGACCAGCCCACGCTCAGCGCCGGGGTGGGAGCTAAGTCGTGAAGTTCTCGCTCGAATGGCTCAAGGACTTCCTCGAAACCGAGGCGAGTGCGGGGGAGATTTCCGCGGCGCTCAACCGCATCGGGCTGGAGGTCGAGGGGGTCGAGGATCCGGCCGAACGGCTCGCCGGGTTCCGCGTCGCCGAGGTGCTCAGCGCGAAGCCGCATCCCGACGCCGACAAGCTGCAGGTGCTGACGGTCAGCACGGGCGAAGGCGAACCGCTGCAGGTGGTCTGCGGCGCCCCGAACGCGCGTGCGGGCATGAAAGGCGTGCTCGGGCTGCCGGGCGCGATCGTTCCGGCGAATGGCATGGAACTGCGCAAGTCCGCGATCCGCGGGGTCGAGAGCAACGGCATGATGTGCTCGGTGCGCGAGCTCGAGCTGGGCGACGACCACCAGGGCATCATCGAGCTGCCCGAGTATGCCCCCGTCGGGGAGAGCTTCGCCGAATACCACGGCGCCTCGCCGGTGTTCGATGTGGCGGTGACGCCCAACCGGCCGGATTGCATGGGCGTGCAGGGTATCGCCCGCGACCTCGCTGCGGCAGGCCTTGGCAGGTTCAAACCCTACACGGTCGAGGCCGTTGCCGGCAGCTTCCCGTGCCCGGTCGAAATTCGCACCGAGGATGCGGAGGGCTGCCCGGCCTTCTACGGCCGCGTCGTGCGCGGCGTGAGCAACGGCAGCGCGCCCGAATGGATGCAGCAGCGGCTGATCGCGTCCGGCCAGCGGCCGATCTCGGCGCTGGTCGATATCACCAACTATGTGATGCTCGCCTTCGGCCGCCCGGCCCACGCCTACGACCTGGCCAAGCTCAAGGGCCCGGTCGCCGCGCGCCGCGCGCGGGACGGCGAGCAGGTCATGGCGCTGAACGAAAAGACCTACACGCTCGACAGCGAGATGACGGTGATCGCCGACGATAACGGCGTGCACGACATCGCCGGCATCATGGGCGGCGAGGATTCGGGAGTCTCGGACGCGACGCGCGACGTCCTGCTCGAAATCGCCTATTTCGACCCCGAGCGGATCGGCCAGACCGGGCGCCGGCTGGGGCTCGCCAGCGATGCCCGGACCCGGTTCGAGCGCGGCGTCGATCCGGCGTTCCTCGACGATGGGCTCGAGATTCTCACTTCGCTGATTGTCACCATCTGCGGCGGCGAGGTGAGCGAGATCGTGCGTGCCGGTTCGCCGCCGAGCGAGCCGACGGTCGTCGCGTACGATCCCTCGCTGGCCACGAAACTCGGGGGAGTGGCGATCGGCGACGAAGAGCAGCGCGCCACGCTGGCGGCGCTCGACTTCGGCGTTTCGCCCGCTGCGTCAGATGCGGGGCAGGCCTGGCGGGTCACCGCACCACTGCGCCGCCACGATATCGAGGGCCCGGCCGACATCGTCGAGGAAGTGGTCCGCATCCACGGGCTCGATTCGATCGCAAGCGTCGCCCTGCCGCGCGAGGATGGAGTTGCCCGTCCGACCGCCACGGCCGAACAGGTGATGGAGCGCAAGGTTCGGCGCGCCGCGGCCGCGCGCGGCCTGAACGAAGCCGTCACCTGGTCCTTCCTGCCCGAACGCGAGGCCGAGCATTTCGCCGAAGGCAACGGCGGGCTGTGGATTCTGGAAAACCCGATCAGCGAGGACATGAAGGCCATGCGGCCTTCGCTCCTCCCCGGGCTGCTTGCTGCCGCCAAGCGCAACAGCGACCGCGGCGCGGACGGCGTGCGGCTGTTCGAACTCGGCCGTCGGTATCTGCGCGGTTCTGCCGGGCGCAGCGACGAACGCGCGACGCTGGGCGTGCTGCTGGCGGGCGAAAAGACGCCGCGCGGCTGGGCCAGCGGCAAGGCCGCCGCGTTCGATGCCTTCGACGCCAAGGCCGAAGCCCTCGCGCTGCTCGAAGCGGCCGGCGCGCCGGTGGCCAATCTCATGGTCATGGGCGAGGCGGGGCCGCAGTTTCATCCGGGCCAGTCGGCGACGCTGCGGCTTGGTCCGAAGAACGTTCTGGCGCGGTTCGGCACGCTGCATCCCACGACGCTCGCCGCGTTCGATATCGAAGGGCCCGTCGTGGCGGCCGAACTGTACCTCGATGCCATTCCGGCCAGGAAGGGTGGCGGCACGTTCGCTCGCCCTGCTTACGCTCCCCCGGCGCTGCAGGCGGTCACCCGCGACTTCGCGTTCCTGGTCGATGCCGGCTTGCCGTCGGGCGACCTGCTGCGCGCGGTGAAGGGCGCCGACAAGGCCAACATCGTCGATGCCCGCGTTTTCGACGACTTTCGCGGCCAAGGCGTGCCCGAGGGCAGAAAGTCGCTGGCGATCGAGGTGGTGCTGCAGCCGGCCGAGAAGAGCTACACCGACGAGGCGCTCAAGGCGATTGCCGACAAGATCGTGGCAAGCGCGGCCAAGCTGGGTGCGGAACTGCGGGGGTAAGCTGTCGTCCCTCGCACGGTGCCCGCTTTTAGGAATCGGTGGGTTATCGCCCTACGTCCGATCTTGGGTGGAAAGCCGACATTAGTTCCGGCGGAAAGTGTCGGTCCCTGTAGTCACCTTGCGATAGAGGAATGGCTCCGCGGTGCTCTGTTTGATGCAGCCGATGATGTCCTCGTCAGAAAATCCCGCGCCGTTCACTCCCGTCCATACCGCGTTCTCGTCTGACGGCATTATGATCGCCATCGAATGGGAAGTTTTCTCGATCCAAGCCAACTCCGGGCTGCAAAGCACCAGCGCATCGATTAGGTGCTCCGGGCTCTTCTTCCGACCTCGATTTGCACCAATTTCGGTATAGCTGGGGGGAGCATTGGTTGGATCAAATTGCAGTGGAAATTCTAGCGACACACTCTGTGCCGCGGCAACCAATCTTGATTGCACGTTCGAACTGGTGGTTTGCCCGTCGCCGCCGGTGCGCTTTGGGGGCGTGATGTCCTCGCAGCGATCGCCGCGGCTGGCCCAGCGACCCCCTCCATCGAGGCAACTGTCGATGACAAGATAACTTCGCGCTGACCAACCTGCCCAGACGCCGCACGCAGCAGCGACTATCGTTAAAACCACTAGATTCCGTCTCATAACGGTGGTCGTAGCCCTGCCGCGGATGTCCGCAATGGGTCGTTTGCAGACAGTCTGCTTTCGGGTCGCGAAGCGCGAAAGCCGCCTGTCGGCTTCTGGCGAGCGCCGCGCCATGTGCGAACGTCTGATTATGGGTGGAAAGCGGAACGGCTATTGACTGGAATCCTAACTTATCAGCCACGCGGATTAGCGTTAACGATTCCCGGCACAGATAACCAATGAACCAACTGCGGGCGATATTCCTCATCTTTTTCGTTCAAGGCACAAAGTCCCTGCGGCAAATCGATGTCGAGGAAGACTTCTGCGTAGTTACCATCTTCAACTCCATCATCAAAGAAGAGCTTCATATGCACCGGATGGTCAGAAATAAGCGCAGGGTTTGATTGGATGCCTACGGCAAGGCAGTTTACGCATTGAGAAAAAATCCACCCTTTCCCCAAAAGGGTGTCACGGGGCTGAAAGTACTTAGGCAGCCAGCGTAGTCGTTTGTCGGATGGTGATGATAACCCGTAATAGTCAGCCATAAGTGCTAACAGTCTATCGCTATCGTGGCCCCGCGTTCGCAATGTCACCGGCCCCCAAAAGCTATGAAAAGCGCTATCTTCGTCACCAACGATCTGCTCTCTCCAGCCAACTACTGGTATGTCGACAACAAAGCCTACGGGTTCGTATGGCGTAGCACTGGCACATAAGCTTATGCGCCAGGTCGATGCGCTCTCATCGAAAGCTTTGTCAACGACCTCAAAAGTCATGTCGCACAAAGGCGGCAGGCCGTCGCCAGCATCTTCAAGATTGCAGAATACATGCATTCTCTGACCCTAGCGCACACCAGACGAACAGTAAGTTGCAGCTTTCAGGCTGGCAGACAAGCGCGCCCAATGTCCGCAATTGGGTCGTTAGCCGACAGGCAGGTTTTCGCTGATCTGAGGGCCGATCCTCTCACGGTCAGCCCGGACTTGTTCCGGGCCAGTGCTTTTCTTCGGCGAGGTTGCAAAGAAAGCACCGCCCCGGAACAAGTCCGGGTGACCATTTTTGGATGTGACGTGTCGCAGTTTTCCGTCACATCATGACCCTCGCTTGCGGCGAGGCAGCGCGGCTTCCGCATGGACGTGACCGTCCTGCCCGGCTAGGGCCGCGCGCCGAGCCCAAGAAAACACTTTCCTACAGCGTGACGCTCGGTCCAAGGCCGCTCACAGGCTGCAACACCGCCATCGAGACATGACTTCCAACCGCCGCACCTTCGCCATCATCTCTCACCCCGACGCGGGCAAGACGACGCTGACCGAAAAGCTCCTGCTGCAGGGCGGGGCCATCCATCTTGCCGGCGAGGTGAAAGCCCGCGGCCAGGCGCGGCGCGCGCGCAGCGACTGGATGAAGATCGAACAGCAGCGCGGCATTTCGGTGACCAGCTCGGTGATGACCTTCGAAAAGAACGGAATCACCTTCAACCTGCTCGACACCCCGGGGCACGAGGACTTCTCCGAAGACACCTATCGCACGCTGACCGCGGTGGACTCGGCGATCATGGTGCTCGACGCCGCCGCCGGCATCGAGGCGCAGACGCTCAAGCTGTTCGAGGTCTGCCGGCTGCGCTCGGTGCCGATCATCACGCTGATCAACAAGATCGACCGCGAGGGGCGCGAGCCGTTCGAACTGCTCGACGAGATTGCCGACAAGCTGGCGCTCGACGTGTCGCCGATGAGCTGGCCGGTCGGGATGGGCGGGCTGTTCGAAGGCGTGTTCGATTTCGAGAGCGGCCAGCTCCACCTGCCGCAAGGCGACGCCAAGGAATTCCACGGCAAGACCGTCGAGACGAGCGGCGCCGGGGACCCGGTGTTAGCCGAATACCTGAGCGCCGATGGTGTCGCACGCGTCGCCGAGGAGGGCTTGCTGGCGCGCGAGGGCTATGCGCCGTTCGACCTCGAAGCCTATCGCAGCGGCGACCTGACGCCGGTCTATTTCGGCTCGGCGCTCAAGAACTTCGGGGTCAACGAGATCGTCGAGGCGATTGCCCGCTTCGCTCCCGAGCCGCGCCCGCAGCCGTCCGAACAGGGCGAGATCAGCCCCGAGCGCGACGAGGTCACCGGTTTCATCTTCAAGGTCCAGGCCAACATGGACCCGCAGCACCGCGACCGCATCGCCTTCATGCGCATGGTCTCGGGCACCTTCAAGCGCGGCATGAAGCTGACGCCGAGCGGGCTGGGCAAGCCGATCGCGGTGCATTCGCCGATCCTGTTCTTCGCGCAGGACCGCGAGATCGCCGACACCGCCGAGGCCGGCGACATCATCGGCATCCCCAACCACGGCACGCTGCGGGTGGGCGACACGCTGTCGGAAAAGAACGACGTACGCTTCACCGGGCTGCCCAACTTCGCGCCGGAAATCCTCCGCCGCGTGCAGCTGCGCGATCCGACCAAGACCAAGCAACTGAGGAAGGCGCTCGACGATCTCAGCGAGGAAGGCGTGATCCAGGTCTTCTATCCCGAGATCGGCGCGCAGTGGATCGTCGGCGTGGTCGGGCAGCTGCAGCTCGAGGTGCTCGTCTCGCGGCTCGAGGCCGAATACAAGGTCGAGGCCGGGCTCGAAGCTTCGCCCTTCGCCACCGCCCGCTGGCTCAGAGGCTCGCCCGAGGCGCTGCGAAGCTTCGAGGAGTTCAACCGCGCCAACCTCGCCAAGGACCGCGACGGGGACATGGTGTTCATGGCCAAGAGCCCGTGGGACGTCGGCTACCAGCAGGAAAAGAACCCCGAGCTGACCTTCAGCGCGACCAAGGAGCGGTAGGCTCGATTCGTCATGCCCTTCGCGGGAATGACGAAGCTATGTATGGGAAGAGCATGGCCGAATTCTTCGACGAACTGAGCGCGGCGCACCGGGCGATGATCGCCGCGCAGCCGGTGTTCTTCGTGGCGACTGCGGCCGAGGACGCGCGGATCAACCTGAGCCCCAAGGGCTACGACGCCTTCCGCGTTCTGGCGCCCAAGCGCGTCGCCTACCTCGACCTCGGCGGATCGGGCAACGAGACCAATGCCCACCTGCTCGCCGACGACAAGGGTGCGGGCGGACGCATCACGCTGATGTTCTGCAACTTCCGGCAACCGGCGCTGATCCTCAGGATCTACGGCCGGGGCAGGCCCGTGGTGCCGTGGGATCGCGGGTGGGACGAGCTGGCGGCGCATTTCACCATGCTGCCGGGAACGCGGCAGATCTTCGATATCGCGGTGGAGAGCGTGCAGACGAGCTGCGGCTACGGCGTGCCGCTGATGACGCTCGAGCGCGAGCGGCCGACGCTGCTCAAGCACCACGCCAAGGCCGACCCGGCCGAATGGGCCGGCAAGTACCGGACCCGCCGGACCAGCATCGACGGTCTGCCGGCCAAGCCGACCGACCGCTATATCGCCGGAGCGCCCGGCACCGTGCCCGATTGAGCGGAGCGGCCGAACCGATGGAGCTGACCTTCGCCAGCTACAACATCCACAAGGCCGTGGGCGTCGACGGGCGCTTCGATCCCGACCGCATTATCCGCGTCCTGCGCGAACTGCATGCCGACGTCATCGCGTTGCAGGAATGCGATCGCCGCTTCGGCGAGCGTGAAAGCGTGCTCCCCAAGGCCCTGCTCGACGACACGCCGTGGCGCGCGGCCGAGGTTTCCCGCCGCCCGCGCAGCCTCGGCTGGCACGGCAATGCCTTGCTGGTGCGGCGCGACATCGAGATCGTCGAGACCGAGGCGCTCCATTTGCCGACGCTCGAGCCGCGCGGCGCGGTGCGCGCCGACCTCAGGATCGAGGCGCGCATCGTGCGTGTGCTCGGCATGCACCTCGACCTCTCGGGCCTGCGCCGGCGCGACCAGGTCAAGGCCGTGCTGCGCCACTGCGACGATTGCGACGGCGATCACCCGACCGTCCTGCTGGGCGACTTCAATCAGTGGGGCACCGGCAAGCGCGCGCTGCAGGAGCTGCGCGACAGCTGGCAGGTGCTCGAGACAGGCAAGAGCTTTCCCAGCCGCCAGCCGCTCGCCTCGCTCGACCGCATCGTCGCTTCGCCCGAATGGTCGTGCCGCGATGCCCGGGTGCACCACAGCGCGAGCGCCACCAGCGCTTCGGACCACCTCCCGGTCGTCGCCCGCCTGGCGCTTGCTTTGTCGGCGACATAACTGCCTAGATATTGGGCATTGTATACTTGACAAAGCAGGCCGATTCGGGTGGGTTTGCCCGGCGTTACAGGCTGATGACTCGAGTATCCGGTGCCCCAATATCCGGGGAAGCCACATGGCAGCCGATGCCAAGGATGGGGTTGAGGTTACCGACGCTATGATTGAGGCGGGTCTACAAGCGTATGCTTCGTTGGCTTGGCACGATAGCTCCAGCCCGGGATCGCCACGCGAGGTTGTCGAGGCTATTCTTCGGGAGGGAATTTCTGCCGGTATGCTTCTTGAAGTTGGTCTTGGAATCGAAAGATAGCGTGCCTCGTTTCCGCGATGTGATCCGCAACACTTTCGACCTCTGATAGTTGGGCAAATTCCTTGATCGTTCCGATGTCTAAGCGGTGTTGGCCCGAGCCGCGCTCCCGAGAGATTTTGCTACCGGCTTTCACGCGCACAATTTTCTCATTGAGAATTATCCACCTGTCGTGGACGAAGCGGTTTCGCTCATTTCGCAATTCACCTTCGATGTTGTTTAGGACGGGGTCCAATTCAACGAAGAGATCTGGCAAATCTTCGGCGGCTTGGAGGGCAAGGGCCTTTGCCGTTGCAATGTTTGCTCTAAGGTCCAGGTTCGATGTAAGAAGCATATAGGCTAAGCCTGCTCCCCGTTCGTCATAGAAGGCCCGCGTAAGGATCGCGGCAAGGTCAAAGACAAGGGCATCGACGCCATCCTCTAGGTGTGCCCATTCATAGACGACTCTGCCGATGGCGCGATGTAGGTCTTCAAGAGAGATGGTCATGACAGACACCGATCAAAAGAAAGAAGACGAAGTGCTGAGGCGGATGCTGAAGACGCCGCCGAAGCCGCACAAGCCGAAAGGAGCCAAGGATGGTCCTAAGCGCGGACAGCGACGTTCAGAAAGTCGCTGAGTTTATGCAAGAGAACATCCCGGCCAACCGGCTTGCGGGCGTGGCTATGGCGCTCAACGGTCTAGCGCCCGCGCTCTGGGGGCATCTGCCAAGCGCAGAGGTGCGGGCGCTATCCCTTCAAGGTGTCAAGCCCACACAATGAGCCGCCAGAGGATCGCTCCCTGCGACGGCGCATGTTGCGCGTGGTTCTGCGGCGGCAACGGGTCCCCTGCGTTGCAGGCATTCGTTTCTCCGCAGTTTTCACAACGATAGATGCCCGAGTACGGTGCTGTCGTGCCGGGGTGATAAAGCTTGTCGAATTGTTCGCTGTCGCTCTGGGTCAGATAGAATCCATATTTATACCATGCGGCCATGGCCGTTTTCCTCTTCGTTTGGTCGCAGGACGCTTGCAAAAAAGAGGAGCCGAAGGCACACCAGAGTTGCACAGCCGGGGGGCCTTCGGGCTCCTTCGATCCGGCTTGGCGGTCCAGCAAAATTGCCAAGTGCGAATCGACGGGGTGTCTTCGGGCACCCCGCGACCTTCCCGAATAATGCGAGTCTGGGAGGTTTCGGAGTCCGCTAGGCCACGCGGTTGGGGAAAACGACTATTTACTCCAACGCTTTCGCCTTTCGCCAATGCGGCGCGCAGGCTTCGCCTTACGCGGCTTGGAGAGAACCAGCCCGCCGATAGGTGAGGCGCTTGCCAACGGCGCCAAGCAGGTTTTCGTCGGCGCGCTCGAAGTCAGTCAGCTTGCGAGTGTTGTAACGGAAGTCGAACTCGCTGGTGTAGCGGTGCAGGTGCTTCTCGCTGACATGGTGGTAGATGCCGACGATGCCGCGCTTGAAGATCGAAAAGAAGCCTTCGACGGTGTTGGTATGGAACACGCCGTGACGGCCATATTCGCCCAACGAGTGCTTCACCACGCCGTGCCCGGTGAACTCGCGCCCAACGGTCTTATAGCCGCTGTGATCGTCGGTCATGAGCCAGCTGCCACGGTCGGCGTTGGTAACGAGCACGGTGCGCAGGGTTTCGGCGGTGGCGCGTTCGATATGGAACGAACGGACCTTGCCGCCGCGCTCGACTAGCGAAACGACAGGCTGCTTGTCGGCAACGTGCGAGCGGCGCTTATCGAAGCGGCGCTGCTGTTTGGCATTGCGGTTCTTGGTCTTGCCGCCAACGTAGGTTTCATCGGCTTCAATGGTGGTGCCGTAGCCACCGAGGGGTTCGCTATCGACGGCCTTCATGGCTTCGCGGATGCGATGCATCATGAACCAAGCGGTCTTGTAGGTAACGTCGATCATACGGGCGATCTGGTGGGCGCTCATACCCTTCTTCGACGAGCAGAGCAGGTGGTTCACCAGAAGCCACTTGTTGAGCGGAACCTTGGAGCGCTCGAACACGGTGCCGACAGTCACGGTGTATTGCTGGCGGCAATCGTTGCACTGGATAACGCCCTTGCGGGTCGTGCCGCCCGGATGCGCCTTGGTCGCCTTGCGGTGCTGCGGAGGCAGGCGCTTGGCATCGAGCGAGCCGCAATGAGGGCAGGCAGGACCGTCCGGCCAGTGCAGCGCCTCAAGGTGCTCGCGGGCTGCATCTTCGTTTTGGAAGCGGGGTTCAAAGACGTTCATTTCGGCTCTCTCTGTCTGTGAAAACACCCTAGCAGAGAGGCCTGCTTTGTCAAGTATACAATTGCCTAGATATTGGGCAGCTGCCCGGCGCTCGGGCAGCCGAACGGACGGCGCGCGCGCTGCGGTAGCTGTAACCGGCGGTAAACGGCGCATTTCGACATTTTGGCACGATGATTGCGTAGCGCTCCTCGGCCGGGACCGATCCGGTAAGCAAGAGGGGTTCGTGATGAAGTTCATCATCGCCATCATCAAGCCGTTCAAGCTCGACGAAGTCCGCGAGGCGCTCGGCGCCATCGGGGTCGCGGGCATGACGGTATCCGAAGTCAAGGGTTTCGGCCGCCAGAAGGGCCAGACCGAAATCTACCGCGGTGCGGAATACTCGACCAACATGCTGCCCAAGGTGAAGCTCGAAATCGCCGCCACCGATGCTCTCGCGCCGCAGGTGGTCGAGACGATTCAGACCGCAGCCAGCACCGATTCCATCGGCGACGGGAAAATCTTCGTGCTCGACCTGGCGTCGACCACGCGCATCCGCACCGGCGAGACCGGGGACACGGCGCTCTAAGAGACATGAGGGGTTTTACGATGATCCGCAAACTTGCTTACGGCACGGCGGCCCTCGGGGCTTCGCTCGTGGCTTTCGCCGCCAAGGCCGCCGAAGTGGCGACCGACGCAACAACCGCCGCGATGGATGCGACAACCGCCGCAGCGGCGCCGATCGCCGCGGCAACCGTCGAGGCGGCGCCGGCCGCCGCAGTGGCCAATCCCGGCAACAACGCCTGGATGATGACCTCGACCATCCTCGTTCTGCTGATGATCCTCCCGGGTCTCGCCTTGTTCTACGGCGGGCTGACCCGCTCCAAGAACATGCTCTCGACGATGACGCAGATCGGCGCCACCGCGGCGCTGGCCATGCTCATCTGGGTGATGTGGGGCTATTCGACCGCCTTCGGCCCCGAAGGCAACGCGTTCTTCAGCTGGGGTAATGCCTTCCTCGCCGCGACGACGCCGGACTCGACCGCGGCGACCTTCTCCGACGAAGTCATCAGCGAATACGTGTTCATCTGCTTCCAGATGACCTTCGCCGCCATCACCGCCGCGCTGATCCTCGGATCGACCGCCGAACGCATGAAGTTCTCCGGGACGATGCTGTTCATGGCGGTCTGGCTGACCATCGTCTACTTCCCGATCGCTCACATGGTGTGGGCCGGCGGCGGCTTTCTCTTCGAGAAGGGCGCCCTCGACTTCGCGGGCGGCACCGTGGTGCACATCAACGCCGGCGTCTCGGGCCTGGTGCTCGCCTACTTCCTGGGCAAGCGCAAAGGCTATCCGAGCGAGCCGATGCCCCCGCACAGCCTGACGCTGACCATGGTCGGCACGGGCCTGCTGTGGGTCGGCTGGTTCGGCTTCAATGCCGGATCCGAGCTCGAAGCCGACGGCACTGCCGGGCTGGCGATGATCAACACCTTCGTCGCCACCGCGGCCGCCGGGCTCGGCTGGATGCTCATGGAGAAGCTGGCCGGCCACAAGGGCTCGGCGCTGGGCTTCTGCTCCGGTGTCGTCGCCGGCCTGGTCGCGGTCACGCCGGCTGCCGGCAACTCCGGTCCGTTCGGGGCCATCGTCCTCGGCTTCGTCGCCTCGGCGATCTGCTTCATGGCCGTGTCCAAGTTGAAGAGCGCACTGGGCTACGACGACTCGCTCGACGCCTTCGGCATCCACGGCATCGGCGGCATGATCGGCGCGATCGGCACCGGCATCGTCTATTCGCCGGCGCTCGGCGGGCCGGGCGGCGACGACTTCGTGATGGGCGACCAGGTGGTCACCCAGATCGTTGCCGTGGTGGTGGCCATCGTCTGGGCCGCCGTCGGGACGATCATCGCCGCCTTCGTGACCAAGCTGGTTACCGGGCTGCGAGTTTCCGAAGAAGTCGAAGTCGAAGGTCTCGACATCGGCGAACACGGAGAACGCGCCTACAACTGATCGCAAGTTTGGCGAGACCGGGACTCTCCTCCTCTCCCCCCGGTCTCGCCTCCCCACGTTCCTCCTGCGAACGACACCTCAATGGGCCGGAGCCAGCCGCTCCGGCCCCTTTTTCTGTTTGAGCCTCGGCAAAAACGCCTGTTGCGGGGCCGCGACCGAGATAGTAAGGGCGTGCCGAACAACGTGGCATTCGCGCAACACTCTGTCGCGTTCTTGTCCGCGGGGCACAAAATAATCGCGGATTTCCGCGAATTGGGGAACGAAAACACTGGCGTTGAATATGTTGAGTTGAACTGAAGGCTTTGTCCTTGGGGAGGGAACCTGTAGGGTGACCGCTCGGTTCGACGTTTTATGAATTTGGCAAATTGTAGCCAATAAGCGCACGGCTTTTTGAAGGAGGTCCCATGCGAAAGATTGCCCTAGGTATGGCTGTAGCAGCCACTGCCCTGGCCACCCCGGCCTTGGCCCGAGATGGTCAGGCCTATTTTGGCGCCGACATCGGTTACGCCGATCCGGAAAACCACAACGTCATCAACAACGGTTTCAAAGACGGCACCAAGGTCTTCGAAGACGATGGTTTCGATCTCGGCGCCTTCATCGGTTACGACTGGGGTGCGATCCGCACCGAAGGCGAAGTGACCTATTACGAGTTCGACCCGAAGAGCGTGACCGCTGGGGTGCTGGGCGCGCCGCTGCTTAACACCGTGGCTCCGTTCGATACCGGAAGCTACAAGCTCGCCGGCGAGTCGCGCGTCACCACGGTCATGGCTAATGCCCTGTTCGATCTCGGCGGTAACAACGGTGTCGGTCTTTCGATCGGCGCCGGTGCTGGCCGCGCCTTGCTGTCCAGCCAGTTCCAGGCGACTCCGAACAACACCTATATTAAGGATAGCGATTCAGCCTGGGCTTATCAGGGGATCGCAGCTGTTCGTATTCCGGTTACCGATCAAGCCGAACTCGGCCTGAAGTACAAGTACCTGAATACCAACAGGTTCAACATGCGCGACTCTGCCCAGCGCGGTTATCAGACCGAGCTGGCCGTTCATTCGTTCTCGGTCAGCCTGATCGCCAACTTGGGTGGTGCGGCCGCTCCGCCGCCGCCTCCGCCGCCTCCGCCTCCGCCGCCGCCGCCGCCGCCGCCTCCGCCTCCCCCGCCGCCTCCGCCGCCGCCGGCCCAGGTGTGCAACAAGGGTCCGTACATCGTGTTCTTCGACTGGGATAAGTCGAACATCACGCCGGAAGCTGCGACGATCCTCGACAGCGCGATCACTGCGTACGGCAATTGCCGCAACGTGCCGATCATGCTCGCCGGTCACGCCGATCGTTCGGGTTCGGCCAAGTACAACGTCGGTCTCTCTGCCCGTCGTAACGAGTCGGTGCAGGCCTACCTCACCGGCCACGGTGTCCCCGCCTCGGCGATCACCAGCCAGGCGTTCGGCGAATCGATGCCGCGCGTGCCCACCGCCGACGGTGTGCGCGAACTGCAGAACCGCCGCGTGGAAATCACTTACGGTCCCGGTTCGGGCAACTAAGCGGTTCCCCACCGAAAACGAGAAGGGGCCGGAGGAGCGATCCTCCGGCCCCTTTTTCTTTGACTGCATCGGTAGCTGCAGCAACCTTGCTCGGC
This sequence comes from Croceibacterium aestuarii, assembly GCF_030657335.1. Taxonomy (NCBI): domain Bacteria; kingdom Pseudomonadati; phylum Pseudomonadota; class Alphaproteobacteria; order Sphingomonadales; family Erythrobacteraceae; genus Croceibacterium; species Croceibacterium aestuarii. The sequence continues at coordinate 463,972 of NZ_CP131039.1, read as the reverse complement.
CTCGGCACCTATGGCGCTCCTTCGGCCGCGGTCTCGAGCTTCAGCCCGAGGGTTTATGCAGCCCACGGCGGCGCCGAATCGCGTCCGAGGTCTCCCGGCTGCCGTCGTGGCTCCAGCCGGGTTCGCGCCACAGGTACGACAGCTTGTGACGCCAGGGTGCGGACACGACATCGCGGGCGATGGCAATCCATTCGTGGAACGCCGCCTCGAACAGGTTGAAGCTTCCGAGCTGCCGTACGATTCCGTACCGGATGGCTTCTGTCCCTGTTTCGGGCTCGAATGTCCCGAACAGCTTGTCCCAGACAATGAACGTCCCCGCGTAATTGCGGTCGAGGTACCGCGCATTGTTGGCGTGGTGAACTCTGTGGTGCGACGGTGAGTTCATCACTGCCTCGAACCAAGCGGGCATGCGGCCGATGGCCTCGGTATGGATCCAGAACTGATAGATCAGGTTGAAGGCGGCGCATGTCAGGATCATGCCCGGTTCGAAGCCTATTGCGGCGAGCGGAAGTCGAAAGACGAATGCCAGTGCAAGAAAGCCGGTCCAGGTCTGCCGCAACGCCGTCGACAGGTTGTAGTGCTGGCTCGAGTGATGGTTGACGTGGGATGCCCAGAACCAGCGAACGCGGTGGGCCGAGCGGTGAAACCAATAATAGGCGAGGTCGTCGAGAACGAAACAGAGCGGCCATGCCCACCACGCCCAGCCAATTTCCCATGGCGCCAGCCGATGCGCCCACACCAGCATCGTTGCTACGGCACCCGCCGCGAGCGCACCGACAACAGTGCTGCCCAGTCCCAGCGCCAGCGAGACGGCGGTGTCGCGGCCCTCGTATGCTTGCTGCCTGCCGCTGCGAATCGACCAGGCAAGCTCGATCGCGATCAGCGCTATGAAGACGGGGACCGCGTAGGGCAGCGGGTCGAAGTGCGGCATGCCGGCTATCTTAAACGAGCCAACGCCCGCTCCCACTCTAGCATCTCGGCGTCGACCGAGAATTCACCTGTAACCTTGCCGTCGCGGACTTCCAGCAGATCCGAGCGACGAACTATGCTTGAACTGGGCGAAAGCAGGCGGACAACAAAATGCGCCCCGCTGGGCGCGACGAGCGCCAGCCGGTCGTCCTCGTCGCGCAGCAGCGCCGCGCTGCGGGAGGCCGACAGAAGGGTCGCAACCGGTCGGAAACCTCCCGAGATTTCGTCGGCCAGGCGTTCCGCCTCAGCGCCGTCGTGAAATTGCGGTCGGCCCGAAAACCCGAATCGAAACGCCAGCCAGGTCAGCGACGCGACAGCGACGAGCGAACCGGCGAATTGCCAGAGCGCCGCAGCCATGGCTCAGGTGCTGCGCGCCTGCGCAAGCTGTTGCAACATGCCCGCGATCGGCGAGATGTCGTATCCGGCCGCCGAGGCCGTGGCGACGAGCGCGGCCGGCGCGGTGCCGCGGCGGGCTTGGGCGAGAGCCCACAGGAAGGTCGAACGCGTGCCCGACCTGCAATAGGCCAGGACCTTTCCCTCCGCTGCCGTCAAAGCCTCGTCCATCGCCGCCACTTGCGACAGCGAGAAGCCCGAATGATCGATGGGAATTGCACGGTATTGCAGCCCGGCGGCGCGCGCCGCCGCTTCGATCTCCGCACCCGGGGTCTGGTCCGGGCTTTCGCCTTCGGGCCGATTGTTGACGACCAGAGTCACGCCTTGCTCCTTCGCATCCTGGAGATCCGAAGGGGTGATTTGCGGACTGGCCAGCATCGAGTCCGACAGAGTGCGGAAATCGCTCATCGTCTTGCCTATTCTGTCCTGCGCCGAACGCGCCGATTGCGTTGTCGCATGTTTAGCAGCTCGACCATGACCGAAAAGCCCATTGCGACGTAGATGTACCCCTTGGGCACATGGAATCCCAAGCCGTCGGCGATCAGGACGAAGCCGATCATGACGAGAAACGACAGCGCGAGCATGACGAGCGTCGGGTTGTGTTCGATGAATCGGGCCAGGGGATCGGCCGCGAACAGCATGATCGTCACGGTTATGACGACAGCGGCGACCATCAGGGGGATTTCGTCGGTCATCCCCACCGCGGTGAGGATCGAATCGACCGAAAAGACGAGGTCGAGCGCGATGATCTGGACGATCGCGGCGGTGAAGCCGAGCCCCCCGAGCGACACGTCCTTGTCGAGAATTTCGCCCGAGGCGCCTTCGACGTCCATCGCATGATGGATTTCCTTGGTCGCTTTCCACAGGAGGAACAGTCCGCCAACCAGCAGGATCAGGTCACGGCCCGAAAAGGCGGTCTCGAACGTCGGCTCACCGTTGGGGCCGGGGCCGCCGGCGAGGCCGAGGTCGAACAGTGGGGTCCGCAACGTCACAAGCCAGCCAATCAGCAGAAGAAGCGCAATGCGCATGATGAGAGCCAGAGCCAGGCCGATCCGCCTGGCCTGCGCCCGCTGCTCCGCCGGCAACTTGTTGGAAACGATGGCGATGAACACGAGGTTGTCGATTCCGAGCACGATCTCGAGCGCCACCAGGGTAAGCAGGGCCAACCAGGCCGCGGGATCTGCAAGCAGTGCAAAGATGTCCATGCTCGGTTGTCTGGCCCGACTACGCCGGCCTGGCAAGCTGACTGACGAAGGCCTGCGCCGCGCTTCCGCGAGGCCGGATTCTTAAATCGTTCGCACACGGAGCTTTTTGAGCTATAAGCGGACCCTACTTTTGCGGAGGAGGGGCCTCCGCATGGCACTCGGTGTCGCCTCGTCCGCGCCGCCGGGGGTGAAATGAGGGCGAAGCGAAGGTACGTTCGTTAGATGGGTTACGACAGAGGTCGTCGCGGCAAGGGGCGCGACAAGCGGGATGGGTTCGGCGAAGAAGGTTTCGATCCCTTCATGGATAATGGTCCGCCGGCATATGGCGGTGGCGATCGCTGGGGGGGCGGCAATGACCGCGCTGGCGGCGACCGCGGCGGTGGTGGCGGCTTCGGCGGACCGCGCGGCGGTGGCGGCGGTTTCCGCGGCGGTGGCGGCGGCGGCCCGCGCGAGGGCGGCGGCGGCGGAATGCCGGCGCAAGTCGTCGGAACCGGCCAGGGCAAGGTGAAATTCTTCAACACGCAGAAGGGCTTCGGCTTCATCCAGCGTGACGAGGGCGGTGAGGACGTGTTCGTCCACATCAGCCAGGTCGAACGCGCCGGGCTGGAGGGGCTGGCCGAAGGCCAGGAACTGCAGTTCAATCTCGTCGACCGTGGGGGCAAGATCTCCGCTGCCGACCTGCAGGTCGTCGGCGACGTTATTGCTGTGGCGCCCCGAGCCCCGCAGCGCGAGCTGACCGGCGAAAAGGCAACCGGGACGGTGAAGTTCTTCAATGCAATGAAGGGCTTCGGTTTCATCACCCGCGATGACGGCAAGGAAGATGCCTTTGTCCACATCAGCGCGGTCGAGCGCTCGGGCCTGCCCGGGATCAACGAAGGCGACCGGTTCGAATTCGATCTCGAGGTCGATCGACGAGGCAAGTACTCGGCGGTCAACCTTGTGCCCGTTCAGGGCTGACCGATCCGCGCCGGACCCGGCATTTGACCGGGTCAACGCACAAGCATAAACGGTTGCAAATGGCGGTCCGTAAGGGCCGCCATTTGTCGTTCACGCGTTTTTGTCTATTCCAGTTGCAAGGATTCCAGCCATGTCGATCACCCCGCTCATGCCCGTTTACCCCCGGTGCGGCGTGCGGCCGGTGCGCGGCGAAAGTTGCCACCTGATCGACGAGGACGGCACTCGCTATCTCGATTTCGCCGCCGGCATTGCGGTCAATCTACTGGGTCATAGCCATCAAGGCCTGATCGGGGCGATCCAGCGCCAGGCCGCGACGCTGATGCACGTCTCCAACCTCTACGGCAGCCCCCAGGGCGAAGCGCTGGCGCAACGGCTTGTCGACCTGACCTTTGCCGATACGGTGTTCTTCACCAACTCCGGCGCCGAAGCGGTCGAATGCGCGATCAAGACCGCGCGCGCCTATCACCAACACGCCGGCGACGACGAGAAGTTTGAGCTGATCACCTTCAAGAATGCGTTCCACGGGCGGACCATGGCGACCATCAGTGCGTCCAACCAGGAGAAGATGCACAAGGGTTTTAACCCGCTCCTGCCCGGCTTCAAGTACGTCGACTTCAACGATCTCGAGGGCGCGAAGGCAGCGATGGGGCCGCACACGGCCGGGTTCCTGGTCGAGCCGATCCAGGGCGAAGGCGGCATCCGCACCGGCAGCGACGAATTCCTCCAAGGCTTGCGCGAGCTGGCCGACGAAAACGATCTGGTGCTGGTATTCGACGAGGTGCAGTGCGGCGTCGCGCGGACCGGGACCATGTTCTACTACGAACAGGCCGGGGTCGTCCCCGACATCATGGCGGTGGCCAAGGGTATCGGCGGGGGGTTCCCGCTCGGGGCCTGTCTGGCGAGCGAGAAGGCCGCACGGGGCATGGCCTTTGGCACTCACGGCTCGACCTACGGCGGCAACCCGCTGGCGATGGCCGCGGGCATGGCGGTGCTCGATGCCGTGGCCAACGACGAGTTCCTGGCCTCTGTGCGCGAGAAGGGCGAACGGCTGCGCACGCGGCTGGAGCAATTTATCGGCAACTACCCCGAGCTGTTCGAAGGTGTGCGCGGCAAGGGCCTGATGCTCGGCATCCGCATGGCGGTCGAGCCGAGGCCATTCATGCAGCACCTGCGCGACAACCACCAGCTGCTCACCGTCGCCGCGGGCGACCAGACCTTGCGCCTGCTGCCGCCCCTGGTCATCGGCGATGCCGAAATCGACGAGTTCTTCGACAAGCTCTCGGCCGGCGCGGCCGACTACCAGCCGCCGGAATCCTGACGATGGCCGCGCGGCATTTCCTCGACCTGAGCGATGCGGGCGGCGATTCCATCGCCGCGATGATTAACGACGCGATCGACCGCAAGGCCGCGCGCGCCGGATGGCCGAAAGGCAAGGCGGATGCCGATGTGCCGCTTGCCGGCCATGTCCTGGGGATGATCTTCGAGAAGAGCTCGACCCGCACGCGTGTCAGCTTCGACATCGCCATTCGCCAACTCGGGGGGAGCTCGGTGATCCTCGATTCGGGCACCAGCCAGCTCGGCCGCGGCGAGACCATCGCCGATACCGCGCGCGTGCTCAGCCGGATGGTCGATGCGATCATGATCCGCACCGACGATCATGCCAAGGCTGCCGAGATGGCGCGCAATGCCAGCGTGCCGGTCATCAACGGTCTGACCGACCGTTCGCACCCCTGCCAGATCGTCGCCGACTTGCTCACGATCATCGAGCAGGGCAAGGCGCTGCCCGGGCTCGAAGTGGCCTGGCTCGGCGATGGCAACAACGTCCTGCACTCGATCCTCGAGGCCGCGGCGCTGATGAAGTTCAACGTCCGCATCGGCACGCCCGCCGGCTACGAGCCCGACGACGAGTTCGTGGCCGTAGCGCGCCAGGCCGGCTCGCAAGTCACCCTGACCCGCGACGCGGCCGAAGCGGTAGCCGGCGCCGACATCGTGGTCACCGATACCTGGGTTTCGATGGGGCAGGAGCACACCCACAATAAGCTGGCGGCGATGGCTCCTTTCCAGGTCAACGAAGCGTTGCTGGCGAAGGCCCGGCCCGACGCGCGCTTTCTGCACTGCCTGCCTGCGCACGTCGGCGACGAAGTGAGCGAGGGCGTGTTCGAAGGACCGCAATCGGTCGTATTCGACGAGGCCGAGAACCGCATTCACGCGCAGAAGTCGATTCTGTTGTGGTGCTTCGGAAAGCTTTGAACTCGCCTTCCATCCCATCGGATCCGCCCCATATGGGCAGGCGATGAGCGACGACGATTTGAATCCCGACGAGACCGGCTTCGACCGGATCCTGCAATTCACTCTGACCGACCGCAACGCGCGCGGGCGCATTGTGCGTCTCGGCCCGGTGCTCGAGGATATCCTCGAAGCGCACGATTATCCGCCGGTGGCGCGCCAGTTACTGAGCGAAGCGCTGGTGGTCACCGCGCTCATGGGCGCGTTGCTGAAGGGCGACGGGAGCCAGCTGACCATGCAGGCGCAGGCGGACCAGGGTGCGATCAGCCTGCTGGTGTGCGACTACCGCGACGGCGAGCTGCGCGGCTACCTCCAGCACGATGCGGACGAGCTGGTCGAACTGGGCGCCACGCCTTCGCTCGAACAGCTGTTCGGCGCCGGCCATCTCGCCATTACCTTCGATCTGGCCACCACCGGCCAGCGTTACCAGGGCATCGTGCCGCTCGAGGGGGCTTCGCTCACCGAAGCGGTCGAGCAGTACTTTGCCCAGAGCGAGCAAGTGCCGACAATCCTGCGCACCGCAGTGCGGCCCGGTCATGGCGGCTCGATTGCCGGGGGGCTGCTGATCCAGCACCTGGCGGAAGGCGAGGAGGGGCGCGAAAGACTACACGTGCGGATGGACCACCCCGAATGGGAGCATGTTGCGGTCCTTGCCGGTAGTACACGCGAAGACGAACTGGTCGATCCCGAACTCGGCCTCGAAGCGCTCGTCTGGCGCCTGTTCCACGAGGAAAACGAGGTGCGGGTCGAGAAGGGCGCCTGGCTTTGCCGCGGATGCCGTTGCTCGGTGGTCCATTTCGAGGAAGTCCTGGCGCGCTTTCCCAAGGAAGACCGGCAGGACATGCGCGACGAGCACGGCATCATTCGGGTCGATTGCGCGTTCTGCTCGCGGGAATTCGAGATCGAAGACTAGCGCCGTGCCCCGGGCTTGCCGGGCGCGCGCGCTGCGCCTAGCCGAACGACATGAGTAGCAACACTAGTAGCGAAAAGCAGGCCGGCGTTGGTCCCGGCGCAGTCGTGTTGTTGTCCGGAGGCCTCGATTCGATGGTCACCGCCGGGCTCGCCCGCGAAGCCGGCTTTACGCTTCATGCCCTGACCATCGACTACAACCAGCGCCACCGCCGCGAGATCGAGGCGGCGCAACACATTGCCGCCGAGCTGGGGGTTGCCAGTCACGTCATCTTGCCGCTCGACCTGCGCAAGTTCGGCGGGTCAGCCCTGACCGATGACATCGACGTGCCCAAGGGCGGCGTTGGCGGCGACATCCCGGTCACCTACGTGCCGGCGCGCAACCTGATCTTTCTTTCGCTGACCGCCGGGTTTGCCGAAGCGCACGGCAGCAGCGACATTTTCATCGGCGTCAACGCCCTCGATTATTCGGGATATCCGGACTGCCGCCCGGAATTCATCGCCAGCTTCACCGAAACCGTGCGGCTGGCGACCCGTGCCGGAATCGAGGGCGCGCCGTTCACGATCCATGCACCGCTACAGCATCTCGGCAAGGCCGAAATCGCCTCCGAGGCGGCGCGGCTCGGCCTGGATTCTGCGTGGAGCTGGTCATGCTACGATCCGGCGCCTGACGGCCGGGCCTGCGGGCTGTGCGATTCGTGCCGTCTGCGGCTAAAGGGGTTTGCCGAAGCGGGCCTGGAAGACGGTCTCGAGTACGCGGCGCGGCCCGAACTCGGCTAGGACGCGCTGAACACTCCGCAGGCGACGCGCGAACCGGAGTTGCCCGAAGGATCGGTCTTGTAGTCGTCGGGGCCCGAGTGGACCACAATTGCCGTACCGTCGCCGTCGAAGATGTCAGCCAGGACTTCGGCGCGCGAGCCTTTCAGTGTGGCACTGACAGTGCCCGCGCCTTGCGCGCCGATGGTGACATTGGGCAAGTCGCCCAGGTGCGAACCCGCGGGATTGTCCATTCCGTGCTGTTTGCCGCCGGGGTTGAGATGCCCGCCAGCCGAGGTGAAGGCCGGGGCATCGCATTGACCCGTCGCATGCAGGTGGATGCCGTGGACGCCCGGCGAAAAACCGGCGAGCGCCACCGAGATGTTGACCTGCGTTCCGCTGCCGTAAAGTTGCGCCGTTCCGGCCGGAAGGCCATTGGCAAAGTGCAGCGTGGCCGAGCCGATGCGCTCAGTCGGCACATCCTGGATCGACTGGCAGCCGGTGATGGCAAGACCGAGAGCGGCGATCGCGAGTATGCGGGTCGGGGGCATGGCAATCTCCTGGGCGTTTCCTAGCACAACGCAGTAACGAAGCCGAAGCTCCTTGTCCTCAGCTTGCTGCAAGAATACCGCCGGCGACCAGCGCGGCGATCAGGTCGGAAATAGCGGCACGCGCCTCGCTGTCCACATTCGTGCCTCCGTTTGGTGCCAAAGGCGCGACAGGCCTCTGCCAGTCGCCTGCATAGAGCAGGATTTGTCCGGTCGAGCGGTCGAACAATTGCATGCCGTCGTTCGGCGCGGTGAAGAGCCAGGCGCCGGCCTGCCAACTCGCCAACTTGCCGTCCTCGCCGGTCCACTCGGAGGTGGCACCGGAGCCGACGAGCCAGGCGTCTCCATCGGCCGGCGAGGCGGGGGGCGAGACTGCCTCGCCCTCGCAGGCGGGGTGGAGCAGCGCATCGATCCGGGCATGCGCTTCGTTGATGTAGAACTCCTTCTGGGCCTGGCCGGCGAGCGTGGCTGTGCTGCGGGCCGCGCAGGCTCTCCGGCTCCCCGGCCGAATAGAGAAACGCCTGCGCGCCGTTGGCGAAGGTCATGCGGCGCAGCGACGGTTCGTACTCGGGCCGCTTGGCTGCCGGGATGACCGAGAGCAGGCCGCTTTCGCCTTCGACCATGATCGAGCGAACCTCGCTCGCCGTCGCCCCGACCAGCGCGATGCGCGCGGCCGGATCGGACCGCGCCACGGCGCGGACCCACTCCGCCCCGGCCCGAGTCTTGCCGAACCCGCGCCCGGCGCAGATCAGCCAGCAGTACCAGTCGCCGGCCGGGGCGGTCTGCGCGCTTCGCCCCCAGAGCGGCCAGGCGTGGCGCAGGATGGCCCGTTCGCGGCGCGGCAGACGGCGCACCAGGTTCCGTCTGCCGGTGTCGTCGAGCCCGCGCAGCCAGTTGATCAGACCGACCGTCCCGATCATGGGCGCTCAGAGTCCGCACCGGCGCTGCGCTTCGGCCGCAGGTTTTCCAGCGCCTCGTCGGCGATGCGCATCGCTTCGAGCCGGGCGTTGAGGTCGGCCAGCACGGCCTCCTCGTCGGCATCGTCGTCGCGGGCGCGTTCGCGCACGATCGACGCGCGATGCAGCGTCAGCAGGCGCAGCGCCGCGCCCACGTCGAACCGGGGCCCGGCGCTATCGGTCCCGTGGCGCAGCCGGTTGAGCGTCTCGAGCTCGAGGTTTTCGTAGCCTTCGATCAGCGCGGCGGTCCATTGGCGGGCGAATTCCGCCTCGCTGCGCCGCACCTTGTACGCGCGCGCCGGATTGATTCCCGCCATCCTCGCGGCGGCCGTCACGTTCGAGGTGTCGGCAAGGGTGTCGAGAAACAGCCGCCGCCAATGGCGGTTGAGTTTCGGCTTTTCGCCGGTCTTCTGCTCGGGCCGAATCTTGGTGTGCGCCTTGCGGCGCGGCTTGCTGCGCGGGCTCATCTGGAAGTCTCCGGGAAGGGGGCGATGCCGAAACGAAAAAGGGCGGACCCTCTCCGGGCCGCCCTTTTCGAATCACACCATCGCGATGTTCTTCTTCTCTAACCAAACAGCGTCACGCTGTCAATCAAAAAGTGCCAAACAGGTTAAATCATTTCGATTGCGGCGGTTCGCGCGCTCGCTTAACCGCGCGGAAACGCGGAGGGATTACGGGGCCGATATGCTGCGCAAGCTCTATTACTGGACGCTCGAGAAGGCCGCGCATCGCCATGCCGAATGGTGGCTGGCGCTGTTCGCCTTCATCGAGGCGAGCTTCTTCCCCGTCCCGCCGCACCCGCTGCTCGGGCTGATGTGTCTGGCCGAACCGAAGAAGGCGATCCGCTATGCCGCAGTCGCCACCTTCGCCTCGGTCGCCGGCGGGCTGCTCGGCTATGCCATCGGCGCGCTGCTCTACGACACGGTCGGGCGCCAGTTGCTGGCGCTGCTGCATCTGACCGACAGCTTCCCCCCCGCGGCCTGCTATCTGCGCGAGTACGGGGCCGAGATCATCATGATCAAGGGCGCGACGCCGATCCCCTTCAAGCTGCTCACCATCACCGCCGGCTTCATCGGCATGAACCTCGGGACCTTCGTGCTCGCCAGCATCGTCAGCCGCTCGATCAGCTTCATGATTGTCGGCGTGCTGTTCCGGGTGTTCGGCGCGCCGATCAAGCGCTTCATCGACAAGTATCTCGGGCTGGTGACGATCGGCTTCGTGGTGCTGGTGGTCGGCGGGTTCTACCTCGCGGTGCACTTCGGCGGCGGCGGCGATTCGCCCGGCGACAAATGCTCCGCCGCCACGCTGGAAAGCCTCGGCTAGCCGGGCGAACGCGTCCCCGCGGCGGCGCGGCGGTTCCACGGCATCAGCGCCAACAGCTGGGCCATGCCGCACCACCCGCTCGCCCCGGCAAAGGCGAGCCCGGCCCCGACAAGGCCGCTGAGGCCGAACCACAGCGGCGAGAGGGCAAAGCCGAGCAGCACTCCGAGCACGACCATCGAGCCGGCGGCGATCTGCACCTGGCGCATGATCTCAAGCGGCTGGCGGCGGTCCTCCTCGACCGGCAGCCCGGCCTTGCGCCAGGCTTCGAGCCCGCCGATCAGCAGGTAGCCTTCGCTGCAGCACGCGCCGAGCCTGTCGGCATGGGCCGAAGTGCGCATGCCGGAGCGGCACATGAACACCACCGGCCCCTCGCCGCCGAGCGGCGCGAGGGCGCCGACCGGGCGATTCTCCGCCCCCGGCACCCGTGTGCGGGCGAATTCGCCCGCCGAGCGGATATCGACCAGCCGTCCGCCTTCGGCAACGATGCGCCGGGCTTCGGCGGGAGTGACAGTCTGCAGCGGCATTGGGAATCCTCGACCGTGAGTAAATTAGCGTGCGCTAAGATACGAGGCCGCGAGGCGATTTCAAGGCCGGGTCAGATGATGCCGATGGCCTTGCCGGCGCGCTCGAACATGCCGAGGATGGTCTCGACCTCGTCGGCCGAGTGCTCGGCGCACAGCGAGCAGCGCAGCAGCGTCATGCCCGCCGGGGTTGCCGGCGGCCGCGCCAGGTTGACGTAGAGGCCCTCCTTGAGCAGCGCCTCCCACATCGCCGCGCCCTTCTCGAGATCGGGCATGATCACCGCGACGATCGCGCTCTGCGGCGTCTCGGTGCCGAGCGTGAAGCCGAGCTTCCTGAGCCCGCCGTGCAGGGTCTTGGAATTCTCCCACAGGTGCGCGCGCTTGTTGGAGCCGTGCATCAGCTTGCGGATGCTGGTCGCGGCCGTCGCCACCACGCTGGGGGGGAGCGAGGCGGTGAAGACGTAGGGCCGGCAGACCAGCCGCAGGATCTCGAACTTGGGATTGTTCGACACGCAGAAGCCGCCGACCGTGCCGACGCTCTTGGAAAAGGTGCCGATGATGAAGTCGACATCGTCGATCACGCCCTGGTCTTCGGCCACGCCGCGCCCGTGCTCGCCGATGAAGCCCATCGAGTGCGCCTCGTCGACCAGCACCATCGCGCCGTTGTCCTTGGCGATGCGGACCATCTCCTTGAGCGGCGCGACGTCGCCGAGCATCGAGTAGACCCCCTCGAGCACCACCAGCTTGCCGGCCCCTTCCGGAATGCGCTTGAGCCGCTTCTCCATCGCCCCGATGTCGTTGTGGCGGAACGCCACGATCTCGGCACTGCCCATCGCGCAGCCGTCGTAGATTGAGGCATGGCTGTCGATGTCGAGCACGACGTAGTCGCCCTTGCCGGCGATCGTTGAGATGATTCCGAGGTTGGCCTGGTACCCGGTCGAGAAGACCATCGCGTGGTCCATGGCATAGAAGTCCATGAGCGCCTGCTCGACTTCCTTGTGCCCTTGGTAGGTGCCGTTGAGAACGCGGCTGCCCGTTGTGCCCGAACCGAAGTTGTCGAGCGCATCCTTGCCAGCCTGGATCACGTCCGGGTCGAAGGTCATGCCCATGTAGTTGTAAGTGCCGAGCAGGATCGTCTCGCGCCCGTTGCACACCGCCCTCGTCGGCGAGAGGACCTTCTCCATCACCAGGTTGAACGGGTCTTCGACGCCGCTGGCGAGCAGGTCGTTGCGCTGCTTGATCAGCGGGTCGAACTTGCTGAACAGGTCGCCGCTCGGCGGCGACGCGACCGCTTCGCGCTCGGCAGGCGCGTCGGGCTGGCTGATTCCCTCGCTCACGATGCGCCTCAGTCGCCCGCCAGCTTGCACACGGCATCGACCAACTGGCCCCAGGTCTCGATCTCGGCCTGCTGGTTCATGCTGATGATGATGTCGAACTCGTCCTCGATCGCGGCGACAAAATCCATCACGGTCAGGCTGTCGAATTCAAGATCTCCGGCGAAGGTGGTGCCTTCCGCGATCTCGACGCCCTTCTTGTTGAAGGGTTCGATCAGGGTGCGAATGCGTTGCTCGACTTCGGTGCGGTTCATGCCCCGCACAAGCGGTCTCGACGCCGAAATGTCAAGCGTGCAGGGGGCGTGGCGGGGTGCGCTCGAGTAGGCCCTTGACCGCGGTCATGAACGGCCCGATCGACACCGGCTTGGCAAGGTATCCCTCGGCCCCGGTCTCGCGAATCCGCTCCTCGTCGCCCTTGCCTGCATAGGCCGTCACGGCGAGAACCGGGATGTCGCGCAGCTCCACGTCGCGCTTGATTACGGCGATCAGGTCGAGCCCGGAAATGCCGTGCAGCTGAATGTCCATGATGACGAGGTTCGGGACGAAGGCCCTGGCGCGTTCGATCGCGCTTTCCCCGTCGGCGCATGGTTCGACCGAAAAACCGCCTGCCTGCAACACGTCGCAGAACAACTTGCGGTTGAGGTCGTTGTCCTCGACAACGAGGATTCTCTTCGTCATTGACGCCCCCGAACGGCCGGCTTGCCCACGCCGGTCTGTGGATAACTTGTAGCGAACCAAGGGATAACTGACAATTCATAACCGCCGCACCGTTCCCACCGACCCCGCCGGGATCGCCCTGCAGGCGCTCGCAGCGCTGTTGCAGGAAGAAAGGCGGGCGCGGCGGTTCCTCGATCTCACCGGGCTGACGCCGGAGATCCTGCGCGAGCGTATTGCCAGCCGCGAAGTCCAGCTCTCGGTCCTCGACTTCCTCTGCGCGCACGAGCCCGATCTTATGGCCGTGGCCGAGGCGATCGACCTTCCGCCCGCGCAGGTTGCCGCAGCGCGCGAGGCGCTTGCCCTATGAGCCGCCCCCTGGTTGTCAGCGACTGCGACGAGGTCCTGCTGCACATGGTGCGGCATTTCCGCGACTGGCTCGGCGAGGACCACGGAATCGAGTTCCGGCTCGAGGGCAATCCCTTCGCCCAGTCGGTAAGCTACAGCGCCAGCGGCGAACCGGTCGAGGAAGCCGAGTTGTGGCGCCTGCTGACCGAGTTCTTCGACACCGAAATGTCGCGCCAGACCGCGATCGAAGGGGCGGCGGCAGCGCTCGCCGAACTGCAGCGCGAGGCCGACGTCGTCATCCTCACCAACCTTTCGGATCGCTTCGCGTCGGCCCGGACAGAGCAGCTGCGCGATCACGGCATCGAGGCGCGGGTGTTCACCAACCAGGGCCCCAAGGGCGAGGCGCTGCGCCGCATTGTCCACGAGTTCGGTCCGTCGCGGGCGGTGTTCATCGACGATCTCGCAGTCCACCATGCCAGCGCCGGCGAGGTCCTGCCCGATATCTCGCGGCTGCATTTTTGCGGGGAACCGGCGATTGCGCCGCACATTCCTTGCGCGCTGGAGCAGGGTCACGCCCATGCCCGGCTCGACACCTGGCAGGACGCCTTGCCCTGGCTCCTCGAAACTTTGCATGGAAAGTCCTGAATGAGCATCGAAGAACGCCTCTCGGAACTCGGCATTACCCTGCCAAAAGCGGCTGCCCCGGTGGCCAGCTACGTGCCCGTGGTCACGCTCGGAAACGTCGCCCACGTCTCGGGCCAGTTGCCGTTCATCGATGGCGAGCTCGTGACCGGCCGGTTGGGCGAGGACGTCGAGCTGGAGCTGGGAATCCGCGCGGCGCGTGCTTGCGGGTTGATGATCCTCGCTCAGCTCAAGGCGGCGCTCGGCTCGCTCGACAAGGTCGAACGGATCGTCAAGCTCGGCGGGTTCGTCAATTCGCACGCGGGCTTCACCGACCAGCCGAAGGTGGTCAACGGCGCCTCGGACCTGATGGTCGACATCTTCGGCGAGGCCGGCAAGCACGCGCGCGCCGCCGTCGGCGTCCCGGCGTTGCCGCTCGGGGCGGCGGTCGAGATCGACGCCGTGGTGGCGCTTGTCACTGCTTGATGGCTGGCTCGCGCCGGCGCCCGATGCGGCGCGGGTGTCCTGGCTGAGGGCGACGGACTACGCCCACCGCGGCTTGCATATTTCCGCCGATGTCGAGAATTCGCTCGGCGCCGCATCCGGGGCAATCGCACGGGGCATGGGCATCGAGTGCGACGTCCAGCTCAGCCGCGATGGTCGAGCGATGGTGTTCCACGACTGGGAGCTCGACCGCCTGACCGCCGAAAGCGGGCCCGTGCGCGAGCGCACCGCGGCGCAACTCGTCGCCATGGCACTGATGGCTTCGGGAGAGCGAATCCCGACCCTGCGCGACCTGCTCGGGCTGGTGCGGGGCCGGGTGCCGCTGCTGATCGAGATCAAGTCCAAACGCGAGATGCGCATCGGCGCGGTGTGCCTGGCGGTGCGCCGCGAGCTCGAAGGCTATCGCGGAGAAGCGGCGGTGATGAGCTTCGACCCGCGGGTCGTTGCTTGGTTCGGCCGCAACGCGCCGAGTATCCTGCGTGGACTGGTGATGACGGAGGAGAACGATCGCGGGCTCATCGGAAGTCTGCGCCGGCATCTGTGGCTGTGGAAGGCACGGCCGGACTTCCTTGCCTATGACGTGCGCGACCTGCCCAGCCGCTTTGCCGCCGCCCAGCGCCGTCGCGGGGTGCCGGTGCTGACCTGGACCGTCTCCAGTCCGGCCTTGCGCGAGCGCGCGGCGCAATTTGCCGATGCGCCGATTGCCGAAGGCGAAGGAGTCGCAAAGACGGCGGCAAATCCCTAATATGGGTCTATGGCCGACGGCGACCTGATTGCGCGCGCAGTATCCGGAGTGAACGCCGTTCCAGCCGAGGCGTGGGATGCCGTCGCCGGACCGGACAATCCCTTCGTCAGCCACGCCTTCCTCGCCGCGCTTGAGGATTCGGGCAGCGTCGGGCCCGGCACCGGTTGGAGCCCCTCGCCGATCGTTATCGAGGACGCGCGCGGGACGCTGCTCGGCGCGCTGCCGGCCTACCTCAAGGGGCACAGCCAAGGCGAATACGTGTTCGATCACGCCTGGGCCGATGCCTGGCACCGCGCCGGGGGACACTACTATCCCAAATTGCAGATTGCCGCGCCCTTCACCCCGGCGACGGGCCCGCGCCTGCTGCTCTCCGACGAAGCTTATGCGTCCCCTTTGCTGCGCGCGGCGGAGAGCCTGTGTCTGCAGAACGACCTGTCGTCGGCTCACGCCACCTTCATCGAGCCGGCGCAGCGGAACCTGTTCGAGCGCGCCGGTTGGCTGCTTCGCAACGACATCCAGTTTCACTGGCACAACCGCGGCTACGAAAGCTTCGAGGAGTTCCTTGGCGATCTGTCCTCACGCAAACGCAAGGACTTGCGCAAGGAGCGGGCCAGGGCGCAGGACGGAGTCGAGATCCGCCACCTCAGCGGCCGCGCCATCCGTCCCGAGCACTGGGACGCATTCTGGGTGTTCTATCAAGACACCGGCGCCCGCAAGTGGGGCCAGCCCTACCTGACGCGCGAGGCGTTCGACCTGTTCGGCGAGCGCATGGGCGAGCGTGTCCTGCTGATCCTCGCCTACGAGGACGGCGCGCCGATCGCCGGGGCGCTCAATTTCATTGGCGCCGATGCGCTCTATGGCCGCTATTGGGGTTGCACCGTCGACCGGCCGTTCCTGCATTTCGAGCTGTGTTATTACCAGGCCATCGACGCTGCGATCGAGCGGGGGCTGGAGCGGGTCGAGGCCGGGGCGCAGGGCGGGCACAAGCTGGCTCGTGGCTATGCCCCGGTGCAGACATGGTCGGCGCACTGGATCGCCGATCAGGGATTTCGCGAGGCCGTGGCCGACTATCTCCAACGCGAACGCGAAGGCGTGGCGCAGGACAGCCTCTATCTTGCTGCAAGGACGCCCTTCAGGAAGGGCTGAACGCGTCGGACGCGAAACTCAGGCGGCGTGGCGGGCGCCGTCGCTCAGCCATTCGCGTGCCCGGCGCTGGGCTTCGGCTATGTCCCGCGCGGTCATCTCTTCCGATATATCGGCGCGACACCAGGCGGCTTCCTCGTGCCCGTGCGAAGCGGCGAGATTGAACCATTTGTGCGCTTCGATCATGTCGACGCCGACGCCGTGGCTGCCGGTCGAGAATGCGACCCCGAGATCGTAGTAGGCGGAAAGGTCGCCCTGCGTCGCAGCGGCAAGGCACCTGGCCACGATCATGTTGGCGACTCCGACGTCGTCGGCGTGAATTTCGGCAACCCCTTCAATCTTGGTCAGCTTCATGACCTACCCCCTGATGCCGGCGGCGCATATGCCGCGCGACTTCGCTGGAATGCACGTTCGTCCCACTCGCCTAAAAGAATGGTTAACGGCGCGGCAAAAAGTTTGACCGTGCTGTTTACCAACGAAATTCGGCCGTTCGGCCAAGCTTAAGGAATCGGGGGCTATTCGGTCCCATTGCCGCTTGTGCGGGCTCCGCGAGGTCCGTATAGGCGCGCCAACCAGCCCACCGGGCGGTGGGCGCGGGGGGACGGCGGCATCGCGATTTTGCCGGCCGTTCGAGGGCCAGGATCCAACCGGAGAGTACCACTGATGGCGTCTGTGATGGGTGACGACATCGATATCCTCGCCAAGGCCAAGCGGGCCTTGGACGCGGACTATACCCCCAGCGATGACGAAGAATACATGTCGGCCCGGCAGCTGAACTATTTTCGGGTCCTGCTGCTCGAGTGGAAGAAGTCTATCCTCACCGCTTCCGAGTTCACCTTGCAGTCGCTCCAGGACGGTCCGATTCGCGAGCCCGACATGAACGATCGCGCCTCGAGCGAAACCGACTGGGGCATCGAACTGCGTACCCGCGACCGCCAGCGCAAGCTGATCGCGAAGATCGACTCGGCCCTGCGCCGGATCGACGAAGGCGAATACGGCTGGTGCGAGGTGACCGGCGAACCGATCGGCATCAACCGCCTGATTGCCCGGCCCATCGCCACCATGACGGTGGAGGCGCAACAGGCCCACGAGCGACGCGAGAAGGTTTCGCGCGACGACTGACCCGTTTCGGTACATGTCGTGCAAATTCGCGTATCCATTAACAGCCTGATAACCAAACGCAGCCAAAGTCCGCGCATCGATTTGCGCGCGCATTCGGCGTGTGCAGCGAGGCTTCACTCAGGAGGCATGGAAACCGACCGATGAGCAGCGTCGAAACCCGCCAGGTGGATCGCGACAGCCTGTTGCTGATCGCGGAAGTTCGTATCGACGGCGGCGAGAAGTGCCACCGCGTCAAGGTACGCAACCTGTCGTCCGGCGGCATGATGGCGGAGGCCGAGCTCAAGGTGGCGCGCGGCGCTCTCGTCACGGTCGATCTGCGCAATATCGGTCCGGTCGAGGGATCGATCGCGTGGATCGAGGGCAACCGCTTCGGCATTGCCTTCCTCGAGGAAATCGACCCCAAGCTGGCGCGTGCGCCGGTCGGCACCACCGCCAACGACCTTTCCAGCCCGCGCTTCACGCGTCCCGCGCTCGACAAGACGGACCCGCGCAAGCTCCGCGCGATCTGACCTTTCGCCGGGCGGGCCGACGTCCTAGGGACGGCGGCATGCGCGGACGCGTCCTCCTGCTCGTCGCCCTCGGCTGCCTGGCGCTCGCTGGCTGCGGCAGCGGCAAAAGCGGGCCGCTCGGGGTGGCTTTCATCGACAGCGAGGATCAGCTGTTCGCCAGCGGCTTGCGCCTCTCACCCGGCGGCCAGGCCGTCCGCGCAGCCACCTCGACCGGTCTCGTCGCGCTCGACGCGCAGGGCGAAATCGTACCTGCGCTCGCCGACCGCTGGATCGTCGCCGACGAGGGGCGCAGCTACATCTTTCGCCTGCGTGACGGGAAATGGGCCGACGGTACGGATCTCACCGGGGAGCGGGCCCGCGAAAGCCTGCGCCGGGTGCTTCGCAGCTTGCGCGGGACGTCGCTGGCCCTCGACCTCGCTCCGATCAGCGACGTCCGGGCGATGGCCGGCCGGGTGGTGGAGATTCGCCTGAGCGCGCCGATGCCCGATTTCCTGCGCCTGATGGCGCAACCTGAGCTGGCGCTCTCGCACGGCGGTGTCGGTTCGGGCGAAATGGTCCTGCACCGAGCCGACAAGGCGAGCAGCGTGGCCGACCTGACCCTCAAACCGCCCGAAGACCGCGGCCTGCCGGAGGACGAGGAGTGGCGGGATCGGGCCCGTCCACTGGCGCTGAAGGCGCTCGATGCGAAGCGCGCGCTGGCAGCGTTCGACGACGGGAGCGTGGATGTCGTGCTGGGCGGGCGGATCGGCGGCTGGCCGCTTGCCGAACCAGGGCCGCTGTCGCGCGGCACGCGGCGGGTCGATCCGGCGATCGGTCTGTTCGGGCTGCAGATCAAGAACGCCAACGGCTTTCTCGCCCGGCCGGAAAACCGCGAGGCGCTGGCGATGTCGCTCGACCGCCCGGCGCTGCTCGCGGCCTTCAACATCAGCGGCTGGGTGCCGACCACGCGGCTGGTCCCGGTCTCGATCGCCGGCGCCGGGGCGAGCGAGCGCTGGGCGGGAATCGACATCGCCGACCTGCGCGGCGAAGCGCGCCGGCGCGTCGCCGGCTGGGTGGGCGGAAGCGGTGAGGGCAAGATGCCGACCTTGCGCATTGCGCTCGCCGATGCGCCCGGCAACGCCGCGCTGTTCAACGAACTCGCCGCCCAGTGGCAAACGATCGGCGTAAGCCTCGAACGCAGCGAGCCGGGCAAGCCTGCGGACCTCGAACTCGTCGACCGCGTCGCCCGCTACGCCGAGCCGCGCTGGTTCCTCAACCAGTTCAACTGCACGCTCCGGCGCGGGCTCTGTTCGTCGGATGCCGACGCCGAGGTGGTGGCGGCGCTGACCGCCGAAACGGCCGAGGAACGCGGTGCGGCGCTGGCGCGGGCCGAGGCCAAGCTGACCGCAATCGACGCCTACATCCCGCTTGCCATGCCGCTGCGCTGGTCGCTGGTGCGCGGCGACGTCACGGGATACACGGCCAACCAGTGGGCTTGGCATCCCTTGCCGGCGCTGGCGATGATACCCAAGTAACACTCGAGAGGAGGGCCGTAATGGACCCTATCGAGACGTATGACCCCGCCCGCAGCCAGCGCAGCGCTCAGGCGGAACGACTGCGCCGGATGGCCTCGCAGCTGCCGACGGGCACCGATCCGGCCAGTGTGCGCCAGCGGATCGAGGCGATGGAGCGGCTGCTCGAACGCGGCTTCACGGTACCGGGCACAAATTACCAGTTCGGGCTCGACGCCGTCGTCGGCCTGATCCCGGTAATCGGCGACTTCATCGGCGCCGCACTCGGCACCTATCTGGTCTGGGAAGCCAAGAACCTCGGCATGCCCAAATGGAAGCTGTGGCGGATGATGGGCAACGTCGGGCTCGACACCGCTGTTGGCTTCGTCCCCGTGGCCGGCGATGCGCTGGACTTCCTGTTCCGCTCGAACACGCGCAACCTCAGGATCGTCAAGAAGCATCTCGACAAGCACCATCCGCAGACCCGCGTGATCGATCAGTAGTTTCACCCGCGACGATTTGCGTCCTATAGGCCCCGGATGCCTTCGGACGTCACCTACAGCTCGTACCTTGATCTCGACCGCATCCTCGCCGCGCAGCATCCCTCGTCGGACGCGCACGACGAGATGCTGTTCATCGTCGTCCACCAGGCGAGCGAGCTCTGGCTCAAGCTGTGCCTGCATGAACTGACCGCGGCGCGCGCGCTGATCGCGGCTGGCGATCTCAGCCCGGCGTTCAAGATGCTCGCCCGCATCGCCCGCGCGCAGGGTCAGCTGATCACCAGCTGGGACGTGCTGAGCACGATGACCCCGCACGACTATTCGACGATCCGCCCGCACCTCGGCAATTCGAGCGGGTTCCAGAGCGCGCAGTATCGATTGTTCGAATTCATGCTCGGCGGGCGCAATCCCGACATGGTGACAATGCACGAAGCCACGCCCCAGGTTGCGGAGGAATTGCGCGCCGAGCTCGAACGCCCGAGCCTCTACGACGAGGTCATCCGCCTGCTCGACCGCCGCGGCTTCGCCATCCCGGCGCAGGTGCTGGAGCGCGGGCTCGAGCGGCCGCACGAGGTGAACGAGGCGATCGTCGAAGCCTGGGCGCAGGTCTATCGCGATCCCGACAAATATTGGGACCTCTACGAGCTGGCCGAAAAGCTGGTCGATCTCGAATACCACTTCCAGCGCTGGCGCTTCGGGCATCTGAAGACGGTCGAGCGGATCATCGGCTTCAAGCGCGGCACCGGCGGGACGGCCGGCGTGCCCTACCTCGAAAGCGTGCTGAAGAAGGGCTTCTTTCCAGAGCTGCTGGCGGTCAGGACTGAGATATGAGAGGGGGCGCAACACCCTGGCCCTCTCCCCTTCAGGGGAGAGGGTTGGGAGAGGGGGGGTGCGCACGATCCCCTCTCCTTCCGCCGTTTCGCGGCTCCCTCCTCTCCCCTGAAGGGGAGAGGGCTTGATGCCGTCGCTGCAGGAGGCCCGCGCGCTCGACGCGGCCGATCCGCTCGCCGGCTACCGCGGCCTGTTCGCGCTGCCGCCGGGGGTGGTCTACCTCGACGGAAATTCGCTCGGCGCGCTGCCGCTCGGCACCGCCAGCCGTATGGGCGAGGTGATCCGCAAGGAATGGGGCGAGGGGCTGGTCCGCAGCTGGAACAGCGCGAACTGGATCGATCTGCCGAAAAAGATCGGCGCCATGATCGCCCCGCTTATCGGCGCAGGGCCGGACGAGGTAATCGCCTGCGATTCTACATCCGTAAACCTGTTCAAGCTTATTTCGGCGGCCCTGGCCCTGAGGCCCGGCAGGAAGGTGGTGCTGAGCGAGCCGGGCAACTTCCCGACCGACCTCTACATGATCGCCGGATTGGAAGCGCAGGGCCTCGCCGAACGGCGGCTGGCCGAGCGCGGCGAACTAGAAGCCGCGCTCGACGAGGACGTCGCGCTGCTGCTCCTGACTCAAGTCCACTACAAGACGGGCGCGATGCACGACATGGTGCGGCTGACGGAGGCGGCGCACGACGTGGGGGCGCTGGTGCTGTGGGACCTCTCGCACAGCGCCGGCGCTGTGCCGGTGAACTTGAACGGCTGCGGCGCGGACCTCGCGGTCGGCTGCGGCTACAAGTACTTCAACGGCGGCCCCGGCGCCCCGTCTTTCGCTTTCGTCGCGACACGCCACCACGCCGCCCTGCAACAGCCGCTGACCGGCTGGATGGGCCACGCAGCGCCCTTCGCCTTCACCGACGACTACGCCCCCGCCGCCGGGATCGGCCGCTTGTTGACCGGCACCCCACCGATCCTCGGCATGGTCACGCTCGAAGAGGGGGTGCGGATCATCGCCGAGATCGGTATCGAGCGGCTGGTGGCCAAGTCACGCGCGCTGTCCGAATTTCTCCGCGCGGCCATGGCCGATTTCGCCCCCGACTTGCCGTGCGTCAGCCCCGCCGACCCGGCCCGGCGCGGCAGCCAGCTCTCGTTCGGCCACCCGGAAGCCTACGCGCTCAGCCAGGCCCTGATCGCCCGCGGCGTGATCGGCGATTTCCGCGACCCCGACATCCTGCGCTTCGGCCTCGCCCCGGCCTACTTGCGCTTCGAAGACTGCTGGCACGCTGCCGAGGCGCTCGGCGAGGTACTGGCGAGCGGGGAGTGGAAGCGCGAGGAGTTCAAGCAGCGGGCGGCGGTGACGTAGCACCGGATCGAGGGCGGTCCCGGCTTTCGCTGGGATGACGCCTTGCCTCAGGCCTCCAGCTCGATGTCCCAGTAGAGCCAATCCCGCCACGTCTCATGCAGGTAGCCCGGCGGAAACCGCTTGCCGTGCTGCTGCAGCTGCCAGTGGGTCGGGCGGATCGGTTCGACCAGCGGGTGCATGTGCGCCTGCTTGGGCGTGCGGCCGCCCTTCTTCATGTTGCATGGGGCGCAGGCGGTGAGGATGTTCTCCCACGTTGTCTTGCCGCCCAGCCGGCGGGGCACGACGTGGTCGAAGGTCAGGTGCTGCTCGCTGCCGCAGTACTGGCAGGAGAAGCGGTCACGCAGGAACAGGTTGAAGCGGGTAAAGGCGGGAAACTCGCTTGGGCGAACGTATTGCCTGAGCGCGATCACGCTGGGGATCTGCATGTCGAGGCTGACCGAATGGACGCAGCGATCGTAGCTGGCGACGATGTCGACCCGTTCGAGGAACACGGCCTTGATCGCGGTCTGCCAGGGCCACAGGCTCAGCGGATAGTACGACAGCGGCGTGTAGTCGGCGTTGAGCACCAGCGAGGGGCAGCTTTCGAGCCGCCTCGTCGGGTCTTCCATGGCGCTGCGGAAGGTCGCGGCGCGTTCGATCAGTTCGGCCTTGAACACCTTTCGCGTTCCTCCCTGATTTCGCTTAGGGAGCATTTGCGCCGAAAAGCGTCAAGCCCGTTACAAACAGCAAATCCACAGGATCATCCACCAGTCGCCGGCCCAAACGTGGTCCTCAAGGCAACAGACATCGCAGCAATGACCGTCACCCGCTTCGCCCCCAGCCCCAACGGCCCGCTGCATCTCGGGCATGCCTATTCGGCGATTGTGGCGCACGACCTGGCAAAGGAACGCGGGGGACGCTTCCTGCTGCGGATCGAGGACATCGACGGCGCCCGCTCGCGTCCGGAAATGGCGGACGAATTCCGCGCCGACCTCGCCTGGCTCGGGCTGGAATGGGAGGAGGTCCCGGCGCAGTCGACGCGGATCGCGGCCTATGCGCAGTCGGCGGAGCGGTTGAAGGCTGAGGGGCTGCTCTACTCCTGCCGCTGTACCCGCGGCGAGATCGCCGCTGCGGCGACGACGGTCGGACCCGACGGGCCTGTCTACCCCGGCACGTGCCGGGGGCGAGGTGTCAACCCGGCGGGCGCGGCATGGCGGCTCGACGTCGCCGAGGCGCTGCGCCGGACCGGTCCGCTGACCTGGAGCGACGAACGCGCGGGCGAGCAGGCCGCGCGGCCCGAGCTCGGCGGCGATCCCGTGCTGGTGCGCAAGGATGCCGAGACCCCGGCGAGCTACCATCTCGCGGTCACTGTCGACGATGCGGCCGACGGAGTCACGCTGGTCACGCGCGGGACGGACCTGTTCCCCGCCAGCCACCTTCACCGCCTGTTGCAGGAACTGCTCGCCCTGCCGGTGCTCGTCTGGCACCACCACCCTCTGTTGCTCGATGCGGACGGGCAGAAACTGGCCAAGCGCCGGGGCTCTCCTTCGCTGGCCGACCGCCGGCTGGCCGGGGACGACGGGCATGCGCTGGCCGTGGCGCTGCGCGCCGGGCGCCTGCCCGCTGGCATTACCTTCGGCGAGTGACTAGATAGGCACCATGCAGACTTTCCTCATCATCGTCCTCGTGCTCCTTATGCTCGGCGTGATCGTCTCGCTGGTGCGCGGCATCATCGCCTTCCTTCAGGCCAACAAGGCCGACATCGAGGCCGGCGGCGGGCGCCAGAAGGAACTGCAACTGAAGCAGAACCGCATGATGATGAACCGCATCATGTACCAGGCGGGCGCAATCCTGATCGTCTTCCTGCTGCTGTCGCTGACCCGCTAGGGCCGCGCCGCCCGCCGCCGTGGTCAAGCTCAACAAGATCTACACCCGCACCGGCGACGACGGCACCACCGGTCTCGTCGACGGCTCGCGCCGCGCCAAGCACGACGCCCGGATGGAAGCCATCGGCGCGGTCGACGAGGCGAACTCGGCGCTCGGCTTCGCGGTGCTCGCGCTGGAGGAGGAAGCGAAAGCCGACTGCATCCGGCTACAGAACGACCTGTTTGACCTCGGTGCCGACCTCGCAACTCCGCGCGGTGCAATGGGGGGCGACGACTTCGCGCCGTCGGATATGGTGCTGCGGATCGTCCCCCGCCAGGCGGAATGGCTGGAACAGCGTATCGACGCGATGAATTCGACGCTCGATCCGCTGACGAATTTCATCCTACCGGGCGGCAGCGAAGCGGCGGCGCGGGTTCACCTCGCCCGCGCTTCGGTGCGCCGGGCGGAGCGGGCGATGACCGCGCTGGCCGGCGCCGAGCCGGTCAACCCGGCCGCGCTGGCCTTCGTCAACCGGCTGTCGGATTACCTCTTCGTACTCGCCCGTGCGGTCAACGCCGCGGGCGCAGGCGACGTGCTCTGGGTGCCCGGCGCGAACCGCTGAGCGGAACCGCCTCCTCGGCGCGTTCGTTGGTCGCGCAAAGGAGATTACCCCCATGACCGACAAGAGCAACGAACGGGTGAAGAGCCAGGAGCAGCGCCAGGCCAATCTCGCCCCGGAGACGCACAACGACGAGCAGGACGATCACCTCAGCCAGGCGCAGGAGGTGGCCGAAGACGCCCGCGGCAAGGACGCCGAGGAAAGCCCGCTCGACAGCGAGAAGGTCCACGCGCCGCTGGGCGACAGCCCGGCGCAGGATGTCATCGATGAAATGCGCGACATGGAACAATCGGGCCAGATCGACATGGACGCCTATCGCGGCGAACCCAATCTCGACGACAACGAAGGCAAGTACGGCGACAGCAACAAGGTCGATCCCGACCTGCCGTCCGACGGCGCCTAGGGTTTCCTAGCCGCTGATCTGGCCGTCGTTGAGAATCCAAAGGCCGGCCACGAGTATCGCCGCGCCGAGCGCCACGGCGTAGGCGAGCGTCCGGAAATTCGGCGGCGAAACGGCATCGAGCTTGTGGGCGTCGAGCTTCTTGAGCGTCCGGCAGGTGCGTCGCTCGGCGGAAATCGCCAGCCAGCCGCCGGCGAGAATGAAGACCGTGGCGATGGCCTTGGCAAGCCAGGGCGGGTCGAACTCGCCGAACACCGCCTTGAAGGCGAGACCGATGCCGATCGCGGCGAAGGCCGTGCGCATCCAGCCGGCAAAGGTCCGCTCCATGGCCATGATGTTGCGGTCTTCCGCCAGGTCGGTGCGGAATTCCGCCCACTTGGTGTTCTTGTCGGGCTCGTCGGGACCCGGAGGGGGATCGTCCTGCGCCATACCGCAAGAAGTCCTGCGGCGGGCGTTAGGTTCCGTCGGCTTCGCGCTTAAGCTCGTAGAGAAGGTCGAGCGCCTCGCGCGGTGTCAGGGCATCCACGTCGAGCGCCTGCAACCGTTCGCGCAATTCGTCGCACTGCTCTTCCTCGAGCTGCGCGGCCGCGGCGAAGAGCGGCAAGTCGCCGAGGCCCGCCGCCAGCCCGCCCGTCTCGGCACGGCCTTTCTCGAGCCGGTCGAGCACCGCCTTGGCGCGGGCGACGACCTCCTTGGGCACCCCCGCCAACTTGGCGACGGCGAGGCCATAGGAGCGGTCGGCGGGCCCCTCGGCCAGTTCGTGCAGCAGGACCAGGTCGCCTTTCCACTCCCGCGCGCGGACGTGGTGCAGCGACAGCGAGTCGCACGTCTCGGCGAGCCGCGACAGCTCGTGATAGTGGGTGGCGAACAGGCAGCGGCAGCGGTTGCGTTCGTGCACCGCCTCGACCACCGCCCAGGCCAGCGCGAGCCCGTCGTAGGTCGATGTGCCGCGCCCGACCTCGTCGAGGATGACGAAGCTGTCCTCGCTCGCCTGGGCGAGGATGGCCGCGGTTTCGACCATCTCGACCATGAAGGTCGATCGCCCGCGCGCCAGGTTGTCGCTCGCGCCGACGCGGCTGAACAAGCGGTCGACCAGGCCGATGCGCGCGCTCTCGGCGGGGACATAGCATCCCGCCTGGGCAAGCAGCACGATGAGCGCGTTCTGGCGCAGGAACGTCGACTTGCCGCCCATGTTGGGACCGCCGATGAGCCACAGCCGGTCCTCGGGCGATAGCGTGCAGTCGTTGGCGACGAAGCGCTCCCCGGCTTTCGCCAATGCGGCCTCGACCACCGGATGGCGTCCGCCGACAATCTCGAGGCAGCGCTCCGGCACGATCGCGGGCAGGGCCCAGCCGCCTTCGGCCGCCCGCTCGGCCTGACCGGCGGCCACGTCGATCCGGGCCAGCGCTGCGGCGGTCGCGGCGATATCGCGAGCCCGCGCGACCACCTCGGCGACCAGGTCCTCGAAATGTCGCTCTTCCGCGGCCAGCGCGTGGCCGCCGGCCTCGGCGATCCGGCTCGCCTCCTCGTGCAAGGAGAGCGAATTGAAACGGACCGCGCTGGCCATCGTCTGGCGGTGGGTGAAGCCGCTGTCCGAGGCCATCAGGGCGTCGGCATGCCGGCTCGGCACCTCGATGAAATAGCCGAGGACGCCGTTGTGGCGGATCTTGAGCGCGGCGATGCCGGTCTCGTCACGGTATTTCGCCTCGAGCGCGGCGATCGCCCGTCGGGCATTGCCCGACACGTCGCGCAGTTCGTCGAGCGCATGGTCGTAGCCTTCGGCAATATATCCGCCCTTCTGCCGTTCGGTCGGCGGCGCGGGAACGAGTGCCCGCGCCAGCAGATCGGTCAGCGCACCGTGCCCGGCGAGGCTAGGCAGGAGTTCTTCGAGTAGCTCGGGGCGCTCTCTCTTCGCCTGCAGCGCGTCGCGGATGCGGCGGGCTTCACCGAGCCCGTCGCGTAGCTGGCCGAGGTCGCGCGGGCTGCCGCGCCCGGCGACCAGGCGGCCGAGTGCGCGGCCGATGTCGGGCAGCGAACGCAGCGCCCCGCGTAAGTCGGCGCGCAGCAGCGAATCGGCGTGAAACCATTGCACCAGCGCCAGTCGTCGCTCGATGGCCGGGCGTCCGGTAAGCGGCGCGGCGAGATCTTCGGCCAATTGCCGGGCCCCTGCGCCGGTCACGCAGCGATCGACCGCGGCGAGCAGGCTGCCGGCGCGCCCGCCCTGTTGGCTTTCGAGGATTTCCAGGCTGCTGCGGGTTGCTTCGTCCATCGCCAGCGTGCTGCCGCTTGCGCGCGCGATGGGGGGCAGGAGCAGCGGCAGCGTGCCGCGACCCGCATGGTCGAGATAGGCGACGAGTCCGCCTGCCGCCGCGAGCATCGGCCGCGAGAAGCTGCCGAAGCCGTCCAGCGTCGCGACGCCGTGGATCGACTCGAGCCGCGCCTCGCCTTCTTCGCTGGCGAAGTCGTGACGGGGCCGCCCACTGGCGCCGGGCGGCGCGCCGTCCCATTCTTCCGGGCAGACGACTTCGCTCGCCCCGAGGCGCGCCAGTGTCGCCGCGAGCTGGCCGGGCTCGCACTCCTCCAGCTCCATCCGGCCGGTCGAGATATCGCAGGCGGCGATGCCGCAGGCTCCGCGCACTTCGCAGACGGCGGCGAGCACGTTGGCCCGGCGCGGTTCGAGCAGAGCTTCCTCGGTCAGCGTCCCGGCGGTGACGAAGCGAACGATATCGCGCGCGACAAGCGCCTTGGAGCCGCGGCGCTTCTTCGCCTCTTCGGGCGATTCGGTCTGTTCGGCGATGGCCACGCGGCAACCGGCCTTGATCAGCCGGGCGAGATAGCCTTCCGCCGAATGCACCGGGACACCGCACATCGGGATTGGCGCGCCGCCGTGCTCGCCGCGGCTGGTCAGGGCGATGTCGAGCACCCCGGCGGCTATCCGTGCGTCCTCGAAAAAGAGCTCGAAGAAATCCCCCATGCGGTAGAACAGCAGGCAGTCCCCGGCCTCGCGCTTGAGCGCGAGATACTGCGCCATCATCGGGGTCGGGGCGGAATCGGCCATCTTCGTGGCGTAGCGGGGGCCCCGGCGATTCGGGAAGCGCCGGCGCGCTGCTTTCCCCTACCGCTTCGCGGCAAGGGCGGTTAGGGACGGTCCCGATCAGGAGAGATGGATGGCAGACGACACCAAGAGTTTCACCGACCGCGAAGCGCTGTTCTATCACAGCGCCATCCGCCCGGGTAAGATCGAGATCGTTCCGTCGAAGCCCGTCGCCACCCAGCGCGACTTGAGCCTGGCCTATTCTCCGGGCGTGGCGGTGCCGGTCCAGGCGATTGCCGACGATCCCGCCTGCGCCAACGAATACACCGCGCGCGGCAATCTCGTGGCGGTAATCACCAACGGCACCGCAATCCTCGGCATGGGCAATCTCGGCGCGCTCGCCGCCAAGCCGGTGATGGAAGGCAAGGCGGTGCTGTTCAAGCGCTTCGCCGACGTCGATTCGATCGACATCGAGCTCGACACCGAAGATCCCGACAAATTCATCGAAGCGGTGGCGCTGATGGAGCCGAGCTTCGGCGGCATCAACCTCGAAGACATCGCCGCCCCCGAATGCTTCGTGATCGAGCAGGCGCTGCGCGAGCGGATGAACATCCCGGTCATGCACGACGACCAGCACGGCACGGCTATCATCGCTGCCGCCGGCCTGATCAACGCGGTCCATCTGACCGGCCGCGCAATGAAGGACGTGCGCATGGTGGTGAACGGCGCGGGGGCTTCGGCGCTGGCCTGCACCGCGCTGATCAAGGCGATGGGCGTGCCGCACGAAAACGTCATCGTCTGCGATCGCAAGGGCCCGATCTATCCGGGGCGCGACGGCGTCGACCAGTGGAAGAGCGCGCACGCCGTGCCGACCGAGGCGCGCAGCCTGGAAGAGGCGCTCAAGGGCGCCGACGTCTTTCTCGGCCTTTCGGCCGCGGGAGCGCTCAAGCCCGAATGGGTGGCGGCCATGGCCGACAAGCCGATCATCTTCGCGATGGCCAATCCCGATCCGGAAATTCGCCCGGAAGATGCCAAGGCGGTCCGGCCCGACGCAATCATCGCCACCGGCCGGTCGGACTACCCCAACCAGGTCAACAACGTGCTCGGCTTCCCGTTCATCTTTCGCGGCGCGCTCGACGTGCGGGCGACGGCGATCAACGAAGAGATGAAGATCGCCGCGGCCGAGGCGATTGCCGGGCTGGCGCGCGAGCGCGTGCCCGACGAGGTCGCCGCCGCCTATGGCGTCGATCACCATTTCGGCACCGAATACATCATCCCGGCCCCGTTCGATCCGCGCCTGATGGAAACCGTCTCCTCGGCAGTCGCCAAGGCGGCGATGGATTCGGGCGTGGCGCAAAAGCCGATCGCGGATTTCGATGCCTATCGCATGAGCCTGCGGGCGCGGCTGAACCCGACCACCTCGGTGCTGACGGGCGTCTATGAGGATGCCAAGCGCGACCCCAAGCGCATCGTCTTCGCCGAGGCCGAAGAGGACGTCGTGCTGCGTGCGGCGATCCAGTTCCGCGATTTCGGCTACGGCACCCCGGTGCTGGTCGGGAGGACCCATGCGGTGAAGGAGAAGCTGACCGAACTGGGCGTGCCGGACACCGACGCGTTCGAGATCCAGAATTCGGCCGACTGCCCATATGTGCCGGCGATGGTCGATTATCTCTATAAGCGTCTGCAGCGGCGCGGATATACCGAGCGCGACGTGCGCCGGCTCGTCAACCAGGAACGCAACATCTTCGCCAGCCTGCTGGTTGCGCTGGGTCACGGCGACGCGATGATTTCCGGCATTACCCGGACCTTCGCCCAGACCATGCGCGAGATCAGCCAGGTGCTCGATCCCAAGCCGGGCGAGGTGCCGTTCGGCATCCACATGATGATCGGCAAGAACTACACCGTGTTTCTCGCCGACACGACGATCAACGAACGGCCCAGCGCCGAGGAGCTGGCGCATATCGCCCGCGAGACCGCTCGCGTCGCCCGGCGGCTCGGCCACGAACCGCGCGTCGCCTTCCTCAGCTACTCGACCTTCGGCAACCCGTCGGGCAAATGGCTCGAGAACATCCGCGACGCGGTGCACATCCTCGATGCCGACCCCCCGGGGTTCGAGTACGAGGGCGAAATGGCGCCCGATGCGGCGCTCAATCCGACGGTTATGAAGCTCTATCCCTTCAGCCGGCTCTCCGCACCGGCCAACGTGCTGATCATGCCCGGCCTGCAATCGGCCAACCTCAGCGCCAAGATGCTGCGCGAGCTGGCCGGCAATGCAGTGATCGGGCCGATGCTGATCGGGATGGAAAAACCCGTGCAGGTCGCCCCGATGACCGCCACGGCGCCCGATATCCTGACCCTGGCGGTGCTCGCCGGCGCCGGCGTGGTGAGCTAGCTCACCAGGCGATCCCGCTGCCGCCCTCGGCGAGAAAGCGGTGTTCGGGCGGCTTCGTAACACCAGCTCTTATGACCGGGTTTTGGGGCGCTTGGCAGAAGGGCAGGCTTTGGGTCGTTTGCTGACTGGCCGCGTTAATCGCTGCGAATCAATCGCCCTCATTCGGCACTCCAATCTCGGTCAGGTCCGACGCTCACCTTCTAGTCGCTTGGCAAACGGTCCCAATCGTTGCACTCTCCCGCTCGGATAAAGAATGCGGGCCTCGCGGTCCGACGGAGGGGATGAACGCCATGCGGATATTGTCGCGCCAGTTTCTTGTATTCTCGCTCTTCCCTGCCTTCCTTCTGCTCGGCACTGCGCAGGCCGAAGGGCAGGATGCGCACGCTCATATGGACATGCCCGCGCAGGCACCGCATTCGGCGGTCCCCGCGTCGCGTTGGTCCGATCCGGCTTCCTGGCCCGACGGCAAGGTGCCGGGTGCGGGCGACGCCGTCACGATCGCAAGGGACAAGAACATCGTTCTCGACGTCAGTCCGCCGGCACTGCGCAGTCTGACAATCAACGGCAAGCTAAGTTTTGCAGACGATCGCGATACCGAGCTGAAGACCGAGTGGATCTATCTGGCGGGCGGCGAGCTCGACATCGGCAGCGAAGCCCGGCCGTTCACCCGGCAGGCGACGATCACGCTGACCGACACCATTCCCGACGAAGACATCAATACCATGGGCGACCGCGGCATCATGATGCTGAACGGTACGCTCGAGCTGCACGGCGACCGCACCAACACCTGGACCAAGCTCGCTCGGACAGCGAAGGCCGGCAGCACGAAGATCGAGGTCCTCGATGCAAGCGGGTGGCGCAAGGGGGACCAGATTGTCCTGGCCTCGACCGACTTCGACCCCCACCAGGCAGAGCGGCGCGCGGTCGCCGCCGTCAGCGGCAACACGCTCACGCTCGATAAGCCGCTCGATTACATGCACTACGGCGAGATCACCTACGGTGTCGACGAGCGGGGCGAGGTCGGCCTGCTGACGCGCAACATCCGCGTCCAGGCGTCGGAGGATGCCGAGCGGAGCTACTTCGGCGGGCACATCATGGCCATGCCCGGCTCGCAAGTGCACATCTCCGGCGCCGAGCTCTATCGCATGGGTCAGAACATGCACCTCGCCCGTTACCCGATGCATTGGCACGTCCTGGGCGAAGGCAAGGGCCAGTACATCCAGAACTCCTCGATCCACGATACCTACAGCCGCTGCGTCACGGTGCATGGCACCAACAACGTGCGGGTGGAAAACAACGTGACCTTCAATACGGTGGGCCACTGCTTCTTCCTCGAAGACGCGGTCGAACACGGCAATCAGTTCGTCCACAACCTCGGCATCCTCACCAAGTGCCATCCCGACGGCAAGCCGTGCGTACCAACCGACCTGACTCTCGCCCACCAGTCTCCGGCCGGTCAACACGCCAAGGACATCCTGATCCCGTCCGACAACACCGCATCGACCTTCTGGATCACCAATCCCGACAACACCTACGTCGGCAACGTCGCCGCGGGCTCGGAGGCGATCGGCTTCTGGTTCGCCTTGCCGCAGCATCCGACCGGCGCGTTCCTGGACAAGGAAGGCAGTGACAGGATCTGGCCCCGGCGAACGAAGATCCGGGAGTTCAGAGGCAATACCGCACATTCCAATTTCGACGGGGTCATGTTCGACCGCGGCCCAGCACCCGACGGCACTTTCAACGTCGGCGGGGCAGGCCATATCAGCTATGCCGACCCCACCGACACGAAGAGCCAGGTGGTGGTGTCGGCCATCGACGATTATACCGCCTACAAGAACCGCAACGGCGCCATCTGGAGCCGGGGCGAGGCCCATCTCTACCGCAACATGAAGCTGGCCGACAACGCGATCGGCTTCACCCATGCGTCCGGTGGGGCGGGTCTCGGTCCGTACACCTCGCGGGTGATCGATTCGCTGTTCGTCGGCGAAAGCGGCAATATCGGCAACCCCGCGACGCCAGCGGAAGTGGCCTATGGCCGCAGCCTGCCGAAGGAAACCGCCGACTTCCCGATCCGCGGTTACGAATACTACGATTACCTCCACGAGGTGGTGAACACTACGTTCGTGAACTACCAGCCCAACGCCACCCGCGATGCGGGCGCGATCTCCTACCTGCTGTTCACCAGTTTCGGCATGAGCACCGAGAACTCGGTCAAGGGCTTGAAGTTCATCAATTCCAAGCCGGTCGATTTCCCCGCGGTCCAGAGCCGCTGGGCCTCCGACTTCGGTGGCCGCGCCGCTTATCGGAGCGCAGCGTTCCATGATCTGGACGGCTCGGTCGGCGGCGTCCCCGGTGCCTATATCGTCATCGACAACGGCATCGCATCCAATGAGAAAAACTGTGAAATGAAGGCGAGCTGGGGCGCAGCCGTATGCAAGGGCGACATGGGCCGCCTCAGTATCGACGACACGAAAGTGTTCCCCGAGTTCGTCACCGGACCGGCCACCGAACCGGTCGTCCTTCAGCGCGAGGGCAAACGCTACGAATATAACGGCGAGACCACCATCCCCAGCGGCGCAGAGATCAGGGTGGCGACGGCGAGAGACAAGCTTTCGCTGAGCCTGCGCGAAATGGACAAGGGCAGCTGGGTTATCTTCGAACTGCCGGGGTTCGCGTCCGCCTTGGGGGGAACCCCGCAGGCTAGCCTGGAGGCGCTGCGAGCGGCGAACACCACGTCATATTTCAAGGATGACAAGGGCCTGTGGGCCAAGGTCGTGGTCGAAGATCCCACGCCGCGCGGCCCGATCGTCGTCCAGGTCGGCAAACTGCGCGCCCAGGCCACCATCGAAGTCAGCCGGCACGCTTCGGTCGCGACGGCCGCCCCCGACGATGCGGGCCGCCGCGAATGAATCGGCTCATCCGGCACACGGGCACCCCGGAGGGGCCGGCCCGACCAGACCGCGCAATGAACCGCCGCGAGGGCCCGGCGGCCCTGGCGCGAGCCGTGGCCAAGCTCTTCATCGTGGCCGCGGGACTCGCTTTCGCGACGGCCGCCCAGGCGCAATGCAGCCGGGCAACGCTGCAGAAGCTGGCCGGCACTTACGTGAAGGCGCAAAGGTCCGGAAGCGCCGATCTGGTGCCGCTCGCGAAGGGCGCGTCCTACGCGGAGAACGACAAGGTCATGGACATCGGCCAGGGCGTGCTGGCCGGCCCCCTCAAGGTCGACTTCACCCGCAGCTTCCTCGACACCACGCAATGCGCCACTTTTACCGAGTTGGTGGCGGCCAGCGATCCGCATCCCTACGTGATCCACACCCACATCGAGGCGACAACGGACGGGAAAGTCTCGAAGATGGAATCCGTCGTCACCGACGCCGGGGACTGGATGTTCGGAGCGCGCGAGCACCTTGCCGTCACACAAAGCGAGAAGTGGGATAAGATTCCCAGGACCAAACGCGACACGCGGGCGGTCCTCCAGGCGGCAGCAGATGCGTACCTGGACAATTGGGGAGACCCGGAGCTCCCGGTGCCGCACGGCACGCCCTGCCACCGGCTCGAGGGCCGTATAAACACCGGCAGCAAGGACCCCGAGGGCAATACATGCGACATGGGGGCGTTCCCGCAGAAGCTCAAAGTGGGCCATCGCCGCTATGTCATCGACGAGACCATCGGTGCAGTCTCGATCTTCCACGACTTCCCTTGGCTCGATGCCGGACTGCCAGCCGATCGGGCGACCCCGGCCAGCCAGATGTTTCGAGTCGAGAACGGCAGGAATCGCTACATTCACGAGGCGACGGTATGCACGACGCCGGAATGCGGGCGGGGAAAGTAGGGCAAGCGCGTGAACGGCACCCCCAACGGTGACGGGGAACGCAATTGGCCCGGGTCGTTACAACTCAGAGGAACGATTGCGCTGAGGGTCGGCACCGCAAAACCTGCGGTTTGCCGGGGAAGTGCGATAGTCTAGCGCCGCCGATAGCGGAAGTACCACACTTCGTGGCCGAAGACCTCGCGCGCCTTGCGTTCGTAGCGGGTTTCGGTCCAGCCGCCGGGCCGATCCTGCCAGCTTTGCGGCCCTTCGACGAGCCATTCGAAGGTGTCGGTGTGGCGGCGCATGACCATCAGTGCGTGGCGCAGGTAGACCGGGTGATCGGTGCCGAAGCGAAACTCTCCGCCGGGCTTGAGCTTGGCGGCGAACATCTCCACCGGCCCGTCGTTCATCATCCGCCGCTTGGCGTGGCGCGCCTTGGGCCAGGGGTCGGGGTGGAGCAGGTAGAGGAAGCTCAGCGCGCCGTCGGGGATGCGGGCGAGGACTTCGAGCGCATCGCCGAGATGCAGCCGGACGTTGCCGAGCGGCGGATGCGCGCCGTTGTCGCCATCGATGTGGACCAGCGCCTGGGCGACGCCGTTGAGGAACGGCTCGGCGCCGATGAAGCCGTGGTCGGGCAGCATGTCGGCGCGCGCCGCCAGGTGTTCGCCGCCGCCGAAGCCGATCTCGAAATGCAGCGGGCAATCGCGGCCGAACAGACCCTCCGCAGTCACCGGGCCTTCGTCGGGAACGGCGATCTTCGGCAGCAGCGAATCGACCAGCTCCTGCTGGTGGGCGCGCAGCGGCTTGCCCTTGCTGCGGCCGTAGAGGCGGTTGAGAGTGGTCGGATCGCCGGGTTTGTGCGCGCTCATGCGCCTGCCGCTAGGGCTTCGGCCCGCGGCTTGTCCAGCCGCTCGATTGACCCGCGGCGCGCAATGCGGGAGGAAACGAGGCTATGGAACTGATCGCCATCATCATCGCTGCCGTTCTCGGTTGGCAACACGCCAGCTTCGGCAAGCGCGAAGTGCAGGTCATGGCGCTGGTCGTGGCGGGCTGGACCGCCGTCACCACCGCGGCGAGCGTGCCCTACCTGACCACGGGCAGCTTCGTATTCTCGCTGCTGTTGCACACCGCCGTGGTCGTCGTGCCCTACGGCATTGCCGCCCTGGCGCGAAAATGGTTCGGCAAATAGAGAAAGGGCCCGCCACCTTGCGGCAGCGGGCCTCTCGCGGTTTCCGTCCAAGGAATCTGTGTCAGGCGGCTTCCGCCTCGGCGTCGGGATCGCGCAGCACGTAGCCGCGGCCCCAGACGGTTTCGATGTAGTTCTCGCCGCCGCAGGCGCTCGAAAGCTTCTTGCGCAGCTTGCAGATGAACACGTCGATGATTTTGAGCTCGGGTTCGTCCATCCCGCCGTAAAGGTGGTTGAGGAACATTTCCTTGGTCAGCGTGGTGCCCTTGCGCAGCGAAAGCAGCTCGAGCATCGCGTATTCCTTGCCCGTCAGATGCACGCGGGCGCCGTCGACTTCGACGGTCTTGGCATCGAGGTTGACCGCCAGCTTGCCGGTGCGGATGACCGACTGGCTGTGCCCCTTCGAGCGACGCACCACGGCGTGGATGCGCGCGACCAGCTCGTCGCGGTGGAACGGCTTGGTGACGTAATCGTCGGCACCGAAGCCGAACGAGCGGATCTTCGAATCCATTTCGGAAATGCCCGACAGGATCAGTACCGGCGTCTGCACCTTGGCGACGCGCAGCTTCTTGAGCACGTCGTACCCGTGCATGTCGGGGAGGTTCAGATCGAGCAGGATAATGTCGTAATCGTACAGCTTGCCGAGGTCCAAGCCCTCTTCGCCGAGGTCCGTCGAATAGACGTTGAACCCTTCGGTCGTAAGCATGAGCTCGATCGCCTTGGCGGTTGTCGGCTCGTCTTCGATCAGCAGGACGCGCATTGCAAAAGCCCCTTCTTCACCCCCGGTAATGACCCGCTAACGGGTGTTGCCCGGTGTTAACCACGCCATGTCTCAAGGAAAAAGGTTAATAAAGAGTTTGCAGCATTAACGTTTTGCGGGTGGGGCTTTCGAGTCACAGGTGAAGTTACGGATGCCAGGGGCATTTACCTGTGTGAAGAAAGTGTTGGAAAACGCGCGGAAACCTCGGTCAGGCCGACGCGAGCTTCTTCTGCCGCCGCCGTTGCACGCTCGAGCCGATACCGATGGATTCGCGGTACTTGGCGACGGTCCTGCGGGCGAGATCGAAACCTTTATCGCGCAGCAGTTCCACCAGCTTGTCGTCGGAAAGAATCGCGTTCGGATTCTCGGCATCGCACAAGGCGCGTATCTGCGCCTTGACCGCTTCGGCAGAGACCGCGCCTTCGCCGTCGGACGAGGCCACCCCGCTCGAAAAGAAGTACTTCAGCTCGAAGGTCCCCCGGTCGCAGTGCAGATACTTGTTGCTGGTCACCCGGCTGACCGTGCTTTCGTGCATCTCGATCTCTTCTGCCACTTGGCGCAGCGTCAGCGGCTTGAGTTCGCTCACGCCCTTGCGGAAGAACCCTTCCTGCGCCTTCACCACGGCGGTGGCGACCTTGAGGATCGTCTTGGCGCGCTGGTCGAGCGCCTTGATCAGCCAATTGGCGTCGGCCAGCTTCTCGCTCAGCCACGACTTCGCCGCCTTGTCGGTGCAGCCGCCGCGCAGCTCCACGTAATAGGCGCGATTGACCACCAGGCGCGGCAGTGTTTCCTCGTTGAGCCGGATGTCCCATCCGCCGCCCAGCGCGGTGATCAGGATGTCGGGTACCACCGGCTCGCCGCCTCCCCCGCCAAATTTCAGCCCCGGCTTGGGATCGTAGCTGCGCAGTTCGGCCAGCATGTCGCCGAAGTCCTCGTCGTCGACGTCGCACATCCGCTTGAGACGGGCGAATTCGCCGCGCGCGACGAGGTCGAGGTTTTCGATGAGCCGTCGCATGCACGGATCGTAGCGGTCCGCCTCGATCGCTTGCAGGGCGAGACATTCGGACAGAGTCCGCGCACCAACCCCCGTCGGGTCGAGCGACTGAACGACCGCGAGTGCCCCCTCGGCCTCGGCGATGGGAATGCCCAGATCGCCGGCCACTTCGCGCAATGACACCGGCAGGTAGCCCGCTTCGTCGAGCAGCCCGATCAGGTGGCGCGCGACGAACTCGGTCCGCACGTCGGGCGAGGCCGCGCCGACCTGCGTTTCGAGGTGCTCGCTCAGCGTCGGGTCGTCGTCCGAGCGTTCGCCCGCATCGGGCAGGTCGTCGCCCGACATGGCGCTGGCCGGCTGCGCCGCCCAGTCCCCGGTATCGCGGTCGCGGTCGAGCGCGCTCGTGTCGATGTCGAGCGCCTGTTCGCCGTCGCCGGACGTGACGTCGGGCGTGGCATCGCGGATCTCCTGGTCCGCGCTTTCGGCCGGCGCCTCGCTCTCGACGCTGCTCACGTCGCCGGCGTCGAGCAGCGGATTCGCCTCCAGTGCCTCGCCGATGAAGGTTTCGATCTCGAGGTTGCTCGCAGCCAGCAGACGAATGGCCTGCTGCAACTGCGGAGTCATCACCAGCGACTGCGATTGGCGGAGATCGAGCCGCGGCCCCAATGCCATACTTATCCCTCCTCCCCGACGCCCTCAGAGGGTGAAGGATTCGCCCAGGTACAGGCGGCGGACGTTCTCGTCCGCCACCAGGTCCGCCGGACTTCCCGCGAACAGCACCTGCCCGCCGTAGATGATGCAGGCGCGGTCGACGATATCGAGCGTCTCGCGCACGTTGTGGTCGGTGATCAGCACCCCGATGCCGCGCTCCTTGAGGTCGATCACGAGATGGCGAATGTCGCCGATGGACAGCGGGTCGATGCCGGCGAACGGTTCGTCGAGCAGCATGATAGAGGGCTTGGCGGCCAGTGCGCGGGCGATTTCACAGCGCCGCCGTTCGCCGCCCGAAAGCGCCATCGCAGGGCTTTCGCGCAGCCGCGTCAGACCGAACTCGTCGAGCAGCCGCTCGAGCTCGGCTGCGCGGACCTCCTTGTCGGGCTCGACCATCTCGAGCACGCACTCGATGTTCTTTTCGACCGTCAATCCGCGAAAGATGCTGGTTTCCTGCGGCAGGTACCCGAGCCCGAGAATCGCGCGGCGATACATCGGCAGCTTGGTGACATCGACACCGTCCATCAGGATGCGGCCCGAGTCGGGGCGCACCAGGCCCATGATCGAATAGAAGCATGTCGTCTTGCCGGCGCCGTTGGGCCCGAGCAGTCCCAAGACTTCGCCCTTGCCGACAGTGAGCGATATGTCGCTGAGCACGCTGCGCTTGTCGTAGCTCTTGGCGATCGAGATCACTTCCAGCCCGCCCTGTGGGATCGGCGGAGCGGCATTTTGCGGAGCATGCTCCATGGCTTCTGCCAGTGCGGCCTCGTGGAGGGCCTGGTTCTCGAGTGTCGTCATGGCACGCGATGTATCAACGGATTCGAGCCTGTTGAAGGGCGTTTGGCAAGATTCCTGCATGGATGTTGCCGATGCGCATGTGTGCCGCGCTAGGTCAGGTCATGTTAGCAGGCTTGCAAGTTTGTCTCAGCTTTGAAATAGTGGCGGTTCGGGACGGGGAAAGGAGAGGCGCATGGCAAAGGCCTTGTGGCATGAACAGGCTGGCACTCTGGGCGGTGAACGCCCTCACGCAGTCGACTGGCCCAAGCGAATGAGCGATCACATCGCCGCGGCCTTGCTGGTCTATACCGGTCTGCACATCTTCGTGACCATGCAGGCGCTCAGTGGCCACCACGGCTCGATTCTGCCTTACTTCGGCCTCGTCTTCCTCGTCGCCGCGGTCATCCCGGCCTGCCGCTTGTTCGAAAAACGTTGGGAGAGGCTCGCCGCCGGCGGCGCGAGCGATGCCGAGCTGCAGCACCTGTTCAATCGCGACCGGCTGGGGCTGTGGCTGTCCGCAATCGGACTTCCGCTCCTCGTGACCGCGTTGGTCAAGGGCATACTCGCCCTGTTCTGATCGCCCGGCGGCAGGTAGGCTGGCCGCCATGATCTCCCGAATTGCTCGCTTCGGCCTTGCACTGGCCCGGCGCCTTTTGTTGCTCACCGCGCTGGCGCTCTGCCTTGCGGCGCCAGCACAGGCGCTTGTGCCGGGGAGCGCTCCGACCCAGGCTGCGACGGCAGCCGCGTCGTCGATCTCGGCCGAACGCGACAGCCAGGCCGACAACAAGATCGCCGAACGCATTCGCGGAATATTTTCCGAACTGCCCAATCTGGCGAACGTCGATGTGGCGGTGAGCGAGGGCGTGGTCACACTGTCCGGCACGGTGCCCGACTTCGAAAACCGCGACCGGGCGGAGGCGATAGCATCGCGAGTCGCCGGGGTGGTGACCATCGAGAATAGAATCGAGCGCGACACTTCGGTCGGCGGGGCAACCGCCGGGATCAAGCAGGTCACACAGAAATTCGCTGACTTCGCCGCGACGCTCCCGCTGGTCGGCGCCGCCCTGCTGGTTTGGCTGGTCATTGCGCTGGTGGGCTATCTCATCGCCGGGCTGGGCGGCATGTGGCACCGGCTCGCGCCCAATTCCTTCCTCGCGGAGCTTCTTGCCAGCGCAGTGCGCTTTGTCTTCGTGATCGCCGGGCTGGTGGTCGCGCTCAACATGCTCGGCGCCGGTGCGCTGATGGGCGCGGTTCTCGGGGGCGCGGGCGTGGTCGGCATCGCGCTCGGCTTTGCCATGCGGGACACGATCGAAAACTACGTCGCCTCGCTCATGCTCAGCCTGCGCCAGCCGTTCCGCCCCAACGAATGGGTGGTGATCGACCAGCACGAGGGGCGGGTGATCCGCCTGACCAGCCGGGCGACGATCCTCATGACGCTCGACGGCAACCACCTGCGGATTCCCAATTCGGCCGTCTTCAAGGCGGTGATCCTCAACTACACCCGCAACCCCCAGCGGCGGTTCGAATTCGACCTCGGCATCGACGCCGACGATGATCCTACCGCCGCACGGCGGCTAGGGCGGGAGACGCTCTCCACGCTGGATTTCGTGCTGCCCGAGCCCGGGCCCGAGGCGCGGATCATGGAAGTTGGCGATTCGAACATCATCCTCCGCTTCCTCGGCTGGATCGATCAGCGAGAGGCGGATTGGTACAAGGCGCGCAGCAACGCCATCGCGGCGGTCAAGGCCGCGCTCGAAGACGCCGGATTCGTCCTGCCCGAACCCATCTACCGTCTGCGCTTCGACGCGCGCACGCCGCCCCTTCCCATCGTCCGGGGCTCGGCGTTGGAGCCGGCCGAAGAACCCGCGCCTCCGCCCGAACCGCCTGTCGTGCCGGTCGAAACCGAAGACGTCGCCCCGCAGAACGAAATAGCCGAGATGGTGGATCGCGAGCGCGAGTCGGGCGCAGGCGGCAAGGAGCAGGACCTGCTCGATTCGGACCGGCCGATCGAGTGAGCGAGGACGCACACCGGCGGCTCGAGGCCTTCATCGATCGCTATGCGCCGGAAGTGGCCGCGCTCGGCCGCGCCGTCCTCGCCGATCTTCGCACGCGGCTCCCGCACGCCAACGTGCTCGTCTACGACAATTACAATGCGCTGGCCGCAGGTTTCGCGCCCGATGAGAGCGCCGGACATGTCATCCTCTCGCTCGCATTCTATCCGCGGTGGGTGAGCCTGTTCTTTTTCAACGGGCCGCGGCTCGACGACCCCGGTGGACTGCTCGAGGGCAGCGGATCGACCGTGCGCCATGTGAAGATGCGCCGGCTGGAAGACTTCCAGCGGGCGGAGGTCGAGGCGTTGATCGAGCAGGCGCTCGCTCTGGCCGATCCGCCGCTGGCGCCGGACCACCGGGGGCGCCTGATCATCAAGTCGGTTTCGGCCAAGCAGAGGCCCCGCCGGCCCGCTTAGGGTTCAGCCCTTGGCGGCCTCGGCCCGCTCGATCGCTTCGACCACGACCCTGCGCGCTTCGGCGGCATCGCCCCATTCACCGACACGGACCCATTTCTCGGCCTCGAGATCCTTGTAGTGCGTGAAGAAGTGCTCGATCTGCTGGAAGATGATCGAGGGAAGGTCCTTGGTTTCGGCGACGTCCGAATAGTACGGGAAGGTGGTGTCGATCGGCACGCAGATCAGCTTCTCGTCACCGCCGTGCTCGTCCTCGAGGTTGAGCACGCCGATCGGGCGGGCGCGCACCACGCAGCCGGCGATGAACGGGCTGCGGGCGATGACCAGCGCGTCGAGCGGGTCGCCGTCGGGCGAAAGCGTGTGCGGCACGAAGCCATAGTTCGCCGGATAGCGCATCGGCGTGTGCAGGATGCGGTCGACGAACAGCGCGCCGCTGGCCTTGTCGAACTCGTACTTCACCGGCTCGCCGCCGGTCGGGACTTCGATTATGACGTTGAGGCTTTCGGGCGGATTATCGCCCACGGGGATCAGGTCGATACGCATCGGTCTCTCTTGCAATTGCTCGGGCCGGACCCTCTCCCCACGCCGGCGCGCGCTGCCCCTAGCGCCCCGGGGCGCATATCGCCACCCGGCAATTGCGAATCCCGTCCGATTGGGGCATTGTTGACTTTGACAAAGTCCGTCCGGGAGCGACGGACCTGCGGAGAGAGAAAATGCACGTAGGCTTGGCAACCGGTTTCGCCCACCAGCGGGGCAGGGAGTACGACGACGCGCGCTTCGTGCGCGAAGAGGTCGACAACCTCGTCTACGCCGAGGAACTGGGCTTCGATTCAGTGTGGATCACCGAACACCACTTCTCGACCTATTCGATGTCGAACGACCCGCTGCAGCTGCTGACCTATATCGCCGCGAAGACCCGGCACGTGAAGCTCGGCACGCAGTGCATCATCGTGCCGTGGCACAATCCGGCGCGGCTGGCCGAGAAGATCATCAACCTCGACATCCTCTCGAACGGGCGCGCCATCCTGGGCTTCGGCGGCGGCCTCGCGCAGCACGAGTTCGCCGGGCTCGGGATCGACATGAACAAGAGCCGCGCGCTCTACAACGACATCCTCGAAGTGGTCGTCCCCGCGCTCGAGAGCGGCGTGATCGAGGGCGAGGGCGCGTTCGGGAAGATTCCGCGGCAGGAACTGCGACCGGGACCGATCAAGAGCTTCGAGGGACGCAAGTTCTGCGGCAGCCTGTCGGGCAACTCGATGTACATGGCGGCCAAGCTCGGCTGCGGGAACATGATCCTGATGCTGCCGCAGCGCGGCAAGGACGTCGGTCCCGACAAGTACACCGAGGTATGGAAGGAAGTGCACGGCGCGGATTCGAGCCCGCCCCCGCCGATGCTCGGCGGCAACTACTACGTCGACGAAAGCGCCGAATACGCCGAGAAACAGGGCCAGATGTATCTCGCCAACACGATGCGCGCGGCGATCCGCAACTACCACCTCGATACCCCGGGCAAGTTCCCGCACATCAAGGGCTACGAGCACTACGAGAACATGGTTCTCGCGCCCGAGCAGGTCGACGATTACGTCGAAAACTTCGCCAAGGGCGCGGTCACCGGCACCCCGCAGATGATTCTCGAGCGGATGTGGGAACTGAAGGAGCAGTTCGCTCCGCAGGGCTTCTTCCCGCACGTCTATTACGGCGGCATGCCGCAGGACGAGGCGCGCAAGAACATGGAGCTGTTCGCCGCCAAGGTCCTGCCCGAACTCAAGAGCTGGGAGGCTGAAGCCAGCATCGACGACCGCTTCCTCGAAGCGGCGGAATAGGCGAGCCGATCAGCCCTGCGCCGGCTCGCCGGTGCGCGGCGCGAGCAGGCGGTCGAGCGGCTGCTCGCCTGCACCGACCGGTTCGATCCACGGGTAACGCAGTCCGCCGTGGTAATCGACCGGCACGGTCAGGTACCGCGTGCCGCGCTTGATCAGCAGTTCGATCGGCTTCTTGCCGTCCTTGGCCGCCTTGACCGCATCGAGAATGACATCCTTGGAGAACGCCTCGC
The DNA here is from genome assembly GCF_030657335.1 of Croceibacterium aestuarii. NCBI lineage: Bacteria > Pseudomonadati > Pseudomonadota > Alphaproteobacteria > Sphingomonadales > Erythrobacteraceae > Croceibacterium > Croceibacterium aestuarii. The sequence goes on along the minus strand of NZ_CP131039.1, from coordinate 420,951 downwards.
CATCGACCGCGACGATTTCCGCCCCGGTTACGATCCCCGCGTCGAACGCCGGCGAATCCCAGATGGGAGACTTCACCTTGCCGTCCTTGTCGAGCGTGAAGCCGAGCGAATAGGTCAGGTTGATGTCCTTCGAATGCTCCAGCCGCCCCTTCTCGTAGGGGTTGGGCTCGTCCTTCCAGACGAGCCGATAACCGGCGCTCTCGAGCCCGGCGAGGGGGGCGGGCTGGTTGGCGGCGTAGAAGCGCTTGGTGAGGAACCCTGCCCAGTCGTGGGGATAAACCGCGTTCAGCGCGGCCACGACGTCGTCGAAGGTGTAGGTCAGCTCGCCCCAGTCGCCGTCGTTGACGCCGAAGAACCCGCGGGCGAAGTCGTCCATTCCCTTGGCGCCGCCGGTGCCCTTGCGAATGATCTGGTCGGCCTCGAGCCACACCAGCATCCCCTCGTTGTAATAGTCCTCGCTGCGCGAGAGCGAGGAATAGGGCAGCGGCCGGCGCGCGTTGATGATGGGATCGCGGGTGGTGTCGACCACCGGCCGCCATTCGCGCCCCGGCTGGGTGGCGTAATAGCCGGCCTGGTTGGCGAGTGCGCCGAGCACCACGTCCTTGGCTTGCAGGCCCGACCGTGCGGCCAGGACATTGCCCCAGAACTGCGTCTGGCCTTCATAGACCCACAGCAGCTCACCCTGCTTGGGCTGGTGATAATCGGGTGTCCACAGCCCCGCCGGGCGGCGATACTTGCCGTTCCACGAATGGACCAGCTCGTGCGCGATCACGTTGCGGTCCCAGCCCATCGCATCCCAGTCGACCAGCGTCTTGGGATAATACTGGTTCTCGCTCGAGCGATGATGTTCGAGCCCGATACCGCCCATGCGGTCGGTCAGCGCGAGCAGCGAATCGTAATGATCGAAGTGCCGCGCCCCGAACAGCGCCAGGGCCTCGTCGGCCAGCTTGCGGAAGGTCGCGAGGTGCGCCGGCTCGATTTCGAGCAAGTCGGGCTCGTCGGCCACGACGTCGAGACGGATGGCATGTCCGAGGTCGAACTGCTCCGCATGCTTGCCGGCGAAGACCGGGGAATCGACCAGGGTATCGTAGGCGACCGTGTCCCAGGTCGTCGCCTTGCCGAGATCTTTCTGCCCGTCGAGCGCGGTGAACACTGTCCACCCGGCGGGGAACGTGACCGTCGGATTCACCTTGATCTGCCGCACGTAGTAGCCGGCGGGGTAAAGGCTCATCGAATCCCATTGCAGGTTGAGCATTTCCTGCGTCATCACGATGCGCCCCTCGCTCTTCTGCAGCGGGCTGGTGTGCACGAAATAGGCGGAGACCTGTTTCGCACCGGCGGGCACGGGCACGTGGAAGGCGGCGACGGTCACCGGATCGCGGGTCCAGGCGACCGGCTTGCCGTCGACCTCGAAGCGGACGTCGGCGAGAAGGTTGGTCATGCCCCGGCTGGCATGCTTGCCGGGGATCCATTCGGGCAGCAGCAGGATCATGTCGCTGGTCCCGGGAGGCACGGGAAACACCTGGTTCACCCGGAAGATACCGCGGGTCAGGTCGGTCGCGTCGATATCCAGCTTCACCGTGCCGGGAAACGGCACGTCGCGGGCAGCGGGAACCGGATCGGGCAGCGCCGTGGCGACGGGCGCCGAACGCAGTGCCTCCTGGGCAGCGGAGGTGTTGGGAACAACGGCAATCAGCGCCGCAACGGCGAGTGGGGCGACCACGAATCTCGTCTGCATCCCCCAACCCTTGGCGCGCGGTAATTTCGATTGCAACCATCTATTGCGCAGGGAGCTTGGCGAGCCGGGGCGTTTGGCGCTAAGCGCGCCGCGCAATGAGCAAAGTCGAAACCCCTCGCCCGATCCGCGGCACGCAGGACATCTTCGGCCCCGACGCCGAGGCCTTCGCGTACGTCGTCGAGACCTTCGAGCGGGTGCGCAAGCTCTACCGCTTCCGCCGGGTCGAGATGCCGGTGTTCGAGCGGACCGAGGTTTTCGCGCGCTCGATCGGCGAGACGACCGATATCGTCTCCAAGGAGATGTACAGCTTCGAGGATCGCGGCGGCGAATCGCTGACCCTGCGCCCCGAATTCACCGCCGGGATCGCCCGCGCCTACCTGACCGACGGCTGGCAGCAATACGCCCCGCTCAAGGTTGCCACCCACGGCCCACTGTTCCGCTACGAGCGCCCGCAAAAGGGTCGCTATCGCCAGTTCCACCAGATCGACGCCGAGATCATCGGTGCCGCCGAGCCGCAGGCCGATGTCGAATTGCTGGCGCTGGCCGACCAGCTTCTGAAGGAACTCGGCATCGCCGACGTCACGCTGCACCTCAACACGCTCGGCGACGCCGACAGCCGCGAGGCCTGGCGCGCCGCGCTGCTGGGTCACTTCCGCGCCGTGAAGGGCGAGCTGTCGGAAGATTCGCAGGAGCGGCTGGAGAAGAATCCGCTGCGCATCCTCGATTCCAAGGATTCGCGCGACAAGGCCTTCGTCGCCGAAGCGCCCAAGATCGACGATTTTCTCAGCGACGAGGCTCAGGCCTTCTTCGCCGCGGTGACCGGCGGCCTCGATGCCGCCGGCGTGAAGTGGATCCGTTCGCCGGGACTGGTGCGCGGTCTCGACTACTACCGTCACACCGCCTTCGAGTTCATCCCGGACGAGGGTTCGGTTTCGGCAAATACCCTGGGCAGCCAGAGCACCGTGCTCGGCGGCGGGCGCTACGACGGGCTGATGGAAAGCCTCGGCGGCGCGCCGACCCCCGCAGTCGGCTGGGCTGCGGGGATCGAGCGGCTGGCGATGCTGGTAGGGGAGCGGGGGGAGCCAAATGCCGACGTTGTCGTTGTCGCCGAAAGCGACGATATGATTCCTGCGGCAATTAAGACCACGGCGCGATTCCGTGAGCTTGGCTATTCCGCTGATCTTATAGTCAGCGGGTCTACACGCAAACGCTTCGACAAGGCCGTAAAGAGCGGCGCGACTTGTATCGTCAGCCTGCGATCTGACCTGAACGGTACAACGGCAAATGTCCGGCGAAGCGATCCCGATGCGGCGGAAGTCGAGCAGGAGTGGCTGAAGATGAAGCCCTACATATTGTCATGACCAGTCCGGCCAGAAGCCCGCTTAGTCACCCTGAACTTGTTTCAGGGTCCATTTCTCCACTCGCGCAACCCGAGCATGAGGCACGATGGATGCTGAAACGAATTCAGCATGGCGAGGCTTATCTATAGCCACCATCCTCAGTCACCCCGGACTTGTTCCGGGGCCGCGCTACTTGCCGGAGATCGCGGAAAGAAAACCACTATCCCGGAACGGGTCCGGGATGGCGTCGTGTGCGAATCGCAGTCGGGGCAATTCTGCCGCGCTCTCTCATCGTCGCTCTTTCCTACAGCCCCCCTTCGCGTCTATCGGGCATGACAAATGACTGAGCCCCCAAATTTCCCGTCCGATTTCCCGCGAAGTGTAACCTGTGGCTTTCGACCATAATATTCTTATGAATCAAAGCGATGAACCTTGTTGTAGCATGGTGACAGGGTGTAATTTGCGTGTCCCGGGGACGATGGCCGCGGCATGACCATCCCCGAAGAACGCCTGCGCCAGCTAACCCATCGCTTCGCCGAGCTCGAAGCGCGCATGGCTTCGGGCACGCTCGAAGGCGAGGAGTTCGTTCAGGCCAGCCGCGATTATGCCGAGCTCGAGCCGGTCGCCAGGGCGGCGGCCGAAGTGCGCGAGATGCGCGCCGAGATCGCCGAACTCGCCGCGCTGACCGAGGACCCGGAAATGCGCGCAATGGCCGAAGAAGAGCTCGGCGAACTGCGCCGCGCCTTGCCCGAGGCCGAGCGCAAGCTCGCGCTGGCCATGCTGCCGCGCGACAGCGCCGACGAGCGTCCGGCAATGCTCGAAATCCGCGCCGGCACCGGGGGCGACGAGGCCGCGCTGTTCGCCGCCGACCTGTTCCGCATGTACGAAGGCTATGCCGCCGAGCAGGGCTGGAAGGTCGAGACCGTCAGTATCAACGCCAACGAGATCGGCGGCTTCAAGGAAGTGGTCGCCAACGTCACCGGCAAGGGCGTGTTCGCCAAATTGAAGTTCGAGAGCGGCGTCCACCGCGTGCAGCGCGTGCCGGTGACCGAGAGCGGCGGGCGCATCCACACTTCGGCGGCGACCGTCGCCGTGCTGCCCGAGCCCAGCGAGGTCGAGGTCCATATCGAGGACAAGGACCTGCGCATCGATATCTACCGCGCGAGCGGCGCCGGCGGGCAGCACGTCAACAAGACCGACAGCGCGGTGCGCATGACCCATATTCCGACCGGTATCGTCGTCGCCATGCAGGACGAGCGCAGCCAGCACCGCAACCGCGACAAGGCGATGCAGGTGCTGCGCGCGCGGATCTACGAAAAGAAGCGCGAGGAGGTCGAAGGCGCCGAGGCCGCGGCGCGCAAGGCGATGGTCGGTTCTGGCGACCGCTCCGAGCGCATCCGCACCTACAACTTCCCGCAAGGCCGGGTCACCGACCACCGTATCGGCCTGACGCTGCACAAGCTGCCCGAAGTGCTCGCCGGACATGGTCTGGGCGAAATGATCGATGCGCTGATTGCGGAAGACGAAGCCAAGCGCCTGGCGGCCATGGACGCCTGATGATCACCGTCGCCGAAGCGCTGCGCGACGCGACGCGGCGGCTGGGGAGCGTTTCCGATACCGCGCGGCTCGACGCCGAATTCCTCATGGCCGACGCCTTGCGCGTTTCGCGGTCGGAACTCCTGCTCAAGCGCATGGCCGAGCCGCAGCCCGAAGGGTTCGAGGCCTGGGTCGCGCGCCGCGAGCGCGGCGAGCCGCTTGCCTACATCGTCGGAGTGCAGGAGTTCTTCGGCTTGCCCTTCGCCGTGTCTTCCGACGTCCTGATCCCGCGTGCCGACAGCGAAACGACACTGCGCGCCGCGCTCGAGGCCGCGCCCTCGGCGTCCACGGTGCTCGACTGCGGCACCGGGTCGGGCGCCCTGTTGCTGGCCTTCTTGCACGAGCGGCCGGCCGCAGCGGGTGTCGGAATCGACCGCGCAACGCAGGCGGTCGCCGTAGCGAGGAAGAATGCCGCGCACCTCGGTCTGGCCGGGCGCTGCGAGCTGCGCGTTGCCGACTGGAACGCGCCGGGCTGGAGCGACGACCTCGGGCGGTTCGACCTGGTCATCGCCAACCCGCCCTATGTCGAGACCGGTGCCGATCTCGATCGTTCGGTGCGTGATTTCGAACCGGCCGGTGCGCTCTATGCCGGGCCGGAGGGCCTCGACGCTTACGCAGTGCTCATCCCGCAAATTTCCGATTTGCTGGCCACGGGCGGTGCGGCGGTGCTCGAAATCGGAGCCGCGCAGGCGGATGCTGTGGCCGAACTCGCGCGCCGCCATGGATTCTCCAGCGAATTGCACCGCGATCTCGCCGATCGGCCGCGCGCTCTGGTCCTGCGATTAAGCACTTGGCAAAGCGCGATGGAGTAGCTACCTCTAAGTCCAGACCAGCGGCCGACGGCAATCGGGCCAGGGCCGGGTCTAACCCCATCAATTGCGTGGAGTGCGGCGCAGGCCGCAACTGGCATGTGCAAGGTGGGTACACGCAGGCGCCCCAGCGCGCGCGTGACGAGGGGTCTAAGGTCGGGCGAGGGCACGTTTGCCTGCCGCAACAAGGAAGCGAATTTCCCTTGAGTCAAAATCGAAACAACAATCGCCGCCGCGGCCGGAACAATCGCGGCCCGGGTGGCGGCAACCAGGGCAACCGGATCGACAGCCGGGCGCGGGGCAACGCGCCGCAGATGCTCGAGAAGTACAAGAAACTGGCGCACGACGCCTCGCTCAACGGCGACCGCGTGCAGACCGAGTACTATCTGCAATTTGCCGATCACTATTTCCGCGTCATCGCCGACATCAAGACGCAGAAGGACGAACAGCAGCGTTCGCGCGGCAACAATGACCGCGACGACGACGACAACGACGACGATGACGGCGAGGACGAGCGCCAGTCGCGCGACGACCGCGGCGGCAGCCAGCGCGGCCGCCGCAACCGTGACGATCGCGACAACGATGGCGATCGCGGCCAGCAGGCCGACGAAGCCTCGGACAAGAAGCAGGACGAGAGCGAGGGCGACAATCCCTTCGTGCGCGATAGCAAACCGCGCCGCGGACGTCCGCGCAAGAAGGCCGACGACAGCGATTCCGGCGGTCTCGACCCTTCGAGCCTGCCTCCTGCGATCGGCAAGGACAACGGCAGCCAGGGCGAAGACAACGGCCAGGAGGAGCGTCCGCGTCGCCGCACCCGGAGCCGCCGTCCGAGCGGCGACGAAGAGGCTCTCGAAGCGCACGGCTAAGCCATGGAGCGGCTTTCGCGCGCGCTGACCTGGTTCCCCGACAGGCCGCGGATTGCCGCTTTCGGTTTCGGCGTTCTCGCCGCGACCGGATTCCAGCCGTGGGGATTGTGGCCCCTCGCGCTCCTCGCCATGGGCGGCTTCGCGCTGCTGCTCCCCCGCGCCCCGGGCTGGCGCCAGGCAGCCGTGACTGGCTGGTTTTTCGGCATAGGGCATTTCACCCTCGGAAATGCGTGGATCGCCACCGCATTCACTTACCAGGCGAACATGCCGCCTGCGCTCGGCTGGATCGCCGTGCCGCTGCTGGCATTGTATCTCGCGGTCTTCCCGGCCCTGGCCGCGGCGGGGGCCCGTGCACTCGCCGGCCGAATCGCGTTTCCGCTCGCGTTTGCCGGGTGCTGGGTCTTGTCGGAATGGCTGCGCGGCTGGCTCTTCACCGGTTACCCGTGGAATCCCTTCGCCATGGTCTTGCTCGGGCCGTTCGACCGCCCGGGACTGGCCGCGATTGCCCCGTGGATGGGTACGTACGCGCTGTCCGGCGTTGCGGTTCTCGTATCGGTGCTGCTGGCAGCGGCGCTCGCGGGCCGGCGCTGGTTGCCCTTTGGTCTCGCTGCGGCGCTCCTGGGCGCCGGCATGTACCTGCCCGCCGGTCCCGGAGCGCCGGGCTCGACGCGATTTACCTTGGTCCAACCGGATATCCGGCAAGAGCAACTCGACGATCCGCGTTTCTACGAGGACAATTTTCGCAAGACCGTGCAACTCAGCACGGCCCACGATCCTGGCGCGGAGCGGCTCTTGCTGTGGCCCGAGTCCGGCGTCCCTGACTATCTCGAGGACGGCTATCCGCAGCGCTTTTACGACGCGGCGACGGCGTTCGCCGATCCGGCGCTGGCGCGAAGGCGCATCGGTCAGGCCATCGGGCCGGGTAGCACGCTGTTGACGGGCACGGTCGACCTGAAGATCGAGGATGGCCGTGCCGTAGGCGCCTTCAATGTCGTGACCGCGGTCGATTCCGCGGGCGCGATCGTCGCCTCCTACGCCAAGGCGCACCTGGTGCCCTACGGCGAATACCTTCCGCTGCGCTGGCTTCTCGAACCGCTCGGCGCGACGCGGCTGGTGCCCGGAGCGCTCGATTTCCTGCCCGGCCCGGGGCCGCGGACGCTGGATCTCGGCGGGCTCGGGAAGGCCGGCGTGCAGATTTGCTACGAAATCGTCTTTTCGGGTCAGGTCGTCGATGCAGCGCATCGCCCGGACTACATCTTCAATCCGTCGAACGACGGGTGGTTCGGTCCATCTGGCCCGCCGCAGCACCTCGCGCAGGCGCGCATGCGGGCGATCGAGGAAGGCTTGCCGATATTGCGCGCCACGACCACCGGCATCAGCGCAATCATCGACGCGCGCGGCGTGGTTCGCGATCACATTGGCCGCCTGCGGGCAGGGCGCATGGACGGCACGATTCCGCCCCCCGCGCCGCCGACGCTCTTCGCTCGTACCGGCAACCTGCTGGCCCTTGGCTGGGCGCTGCTTTTTCTTTTGGCCGGCCTTGTTGTAACGCGGCAGCGGGATCGTTAGACGGCTTACGAAAATTCGTCCTGAGAGCCCATTCCCTGAAAGGAACGATAACCCGATGCGCAACAGCTACCTGTTCACGTCCGAGAGTGTGTCCGAAGGCCATCCCGACAAGGTTTCGGACCAGATATCGGATGCTGTTGTGGACCTCTTCCTGGCGAAGGATCCGGAAGCGCGCGTCGCCTGCGAAACACTTACCACCACTCAGCGGGTCGTCCTCGCGGGCGAGATTCGCTGCAAGGGGGTCTATGAAAACGGCGCCTGGGCGCCGGGCGCTCTCGAGGAAATCGAGCGCACCGTGCGCGGCGTGGTGAAAGACATTGGCTACGAGCAGGACGGCTTTCACTGGGAAACGCTGACTTTCGAAAACCTGCTGCACGGCCAGAGCGCGCACATCGCGCAGGGCGTGGATGCCGGCGAGGCCAAGGACGAGGGCGCCGGCGACCAAGGCATCATGTTCGGCTTTGCCTGCGACGAAACGCCCGACCTCATGCCGGCGACGCTCGATTACAGCCACAAGATCCTCCACCGCATGGCGGCGGATCGCAAGAGCGGAGCGGCGCCCTTCCTCGAGCCGGATTCCAAGAGCCAGGTGACGCTGCGCTTCGCCAACGGCAAGCCGGTCGCAGCAACCGCGATCGTCGTCTCGACCCAGCACGCGCCAGGTTACGATAAGGGCGACAAGAAGGCCGAACTCGAAGACTACGTGAAGAAGGTCGTTGCCGATGTCCTTCCGTCCGAGCTGCTGAGCGACGAGACGGTCTACCACATCAACCCCACCGGTAGCTTCGAGATCGGCGGCCCGGACGGCGACGCCGGCCTGACCGGGCGCAAGATCATTGTCGACACATACGGCGGCGCTGCGCCGCACGGTGGCGGGGCGTTTTCGGGCAAGGATCCGACCAAGGTCGACCGCTCGGCCGCTTACATTTCACGCTATCTTGCGAAGAACGTGGTCGCCGCGGGCCTGGCCAAGCGCTGCACGATCCAGCTCGCCTATGCCATCGGTGTGTCCGAGCCGCTTTCGCTCTATGTCGACACCCACGGTACCGGTACGGTCGAAGACGGCGCGCTGGAAGAGGCGATCAAGTCGATCGACAAGCTTGGCAAGCTGACACCTCGCGGCATCCGCACGCACCTCGGGCTCAACAAGCCGATCTACCGCGCGAGCGCGGCCTACGGCCATTTTGGGCGCAAGGCGGAAGGCGATTTCTTTCCCTGGGAAAAGACCGATCTGGTCGACGATCTCAAGGCCGCCATAGGCTGATCGGGGCGGGCGTTCGACCAATGCCCGCCTGCCTTCGTCGAAGCCCGTCAGCGCCCTTGCCCATGACGCGCGGTGAGCTAGCCTGCGCGCCATGAACGCGCCTGCCTGGCGCCAATGGAAACATATGACATGCTTCACACCGATCGTCGCAGCATCCTGGCTCTGGCCGCCACCATGCCTTTCGCCGCCAGTTCGCTTCCGGCTCTCGCCCAGGCCGCCGATGGCGCTGCCGGCGGCGATTGGGATCTCAGCGAAATCTACCCCGATTGGGCGGCATGGGACGCCGCACGCAAGGATGTGCTCGCCGCGCTCCCGCGTCTTGCCGCCTACAAAGGTCACCTCGGCGACAGTGCGGCGGCTATGGCCAAGGCCATGGTGGATATCTCGGATGTCACCAAGACGGCGGTCAGGGTTTACGTTTTTTCGTCGCTGAACGCGGATGCCGACGTGCGCGTGGCGGAAAACCAGGAACGGCTCGGCCAGGCCTCGGACATGTTCACCGCGCTGAGCGAGGCGACCTCGTGGACGTCGCCCGAAATCCTCGCGCTCGGTCAAGACCGGGTCGAAAGCTTCATTGCCCAGAACTCGACGCTCGCGGCCCGCTTCGCCTTCGGCCTGCGCGATACATTGCGCGGAGCGGCGCACACGCTCGATGCCTCCGGCGAAGCGATCCTGGCTTCGGCCGGCGCACCGCTGAACGGCCCGGCGGACGTTCGCGGGCAACTCGTTGCATCGGACATGCCGCGGCCAACCGTGACCCTGAGTGACGACACCGAGATTCGGCTCGACGACCAAGGATACACGCTCGCCCGCGGCACCGAGAACCGCGACGATCGCAAGAAGGTGTTCGCCGAATTCTGGGATTCCTACGCCGCCTTCAGCAACTCGCTCGGTGCGGCCTATGCTTCGAAGATCAAGGGCGACGTGTTTCGCGCCAAGACGCGCAACTATCCCAACACGCTGGCTTATGCACTCGACGGGCCGAACATCCCCGAGGGTGTCTATCGCACACTGGTCGACGAGACCAACAAGGGCCTGCCGCAGCTGCATCGCTATTTCGACCTGCGCCGGCGAATCCTCGGCCTGCCCGACATCGGCTATTATGACATCTATCCGCCGCTGGTCTCGCTCGACCGCAAGTTCACCTTGCCGGAAATGCGCACCATCACCTTGCAGGCGCTGGCCCCGTTTGGGCCCGAATACGTCAGCCTGTTGACCGAAGCGACGACCAAGAAATGGATGGATCCGCGTCCGCGGCCGGGTAAGCGCTCGGGCGCCTACATGAACGGCAGCATCTACGACGTACACCCCTATTTGCTGCTCAACCTGGGCGAGGATTACGAGGGGCTGTCCACTTACGCCCATGAATGGGGCCACGCCATCCACACGCTGCTGTCGAAGGCGCAGAACCCATACGAGACCTATAGCTATGCGACCTTCATCGCCGAGATCGCCTCAACGGTGAACGAAGTTTTCCTCAGCCGCTACATGATGGAACGCGCCAGCACCAAGGAAGAGAAGCTGTTCTACCTTGGCCAGCAGCTCGAGAACGCCCGCGGCACCTTCTACCGCCAGACGATGTTCGCCGAGTTCGAGTTGAAAGCCCACGAGTTGGCCGAGAACGGCGAGGGGCTCTCGGGTCGCAAGTTCGCCGAACTCTACATGGACCTGCTACGCCGTTATCACGGACCCGACATGATCCTGCCCGACAACGTGGCGCACGAATGGTCGTACATCAGCCACTTCTTCCGCGGCACGCCGTACTATGTGTTCCAGTACGCCACCTCGATCTCCGCCGGCACCTGGTTCGCCAAGTCGATCCTTGAGGGCGGCCAGGCCGAGCGCGATGCCTTCCTCGCGGTCCTCAAGGCGGGCGGATCGGATTATCCGGTCGACATCCTCAAGAAGAAGGCCGGTCTCGATATGACCAAGCCCGACGTCTACCGGGACTTCGTGGCGACCATGAGCGACACGATGGACCAGATCGAGGCGCTGCTCTGACTCATCCCCCTTCACCGCGGACCTTTGCCTGGTCCGCCGCAAGGTGGCGCGCGGCGAGCAGGTAGTGGGTTCCGGCCCACAGGTAGGCCAGCGCCGAAAGCGCCATGGCGTAAGTGAGGCCCTGTGCGGGGCCATAGCGAAGCGAAAAGGTATCGCTGAGGTATCCGACGGCCAGCGGCCCGAAACCGCCGGCCACGCCGTAGACCATGCCGAGCAGCGCGCTGGCGGTCGCCCGCATGCGCGGGTGCATAAGGTTCTGCAGCGCGGCGTAGGTGATGCCGAGATAGCCGAACATGAAAACGGTCGAGACGCTGACCAGCGCGAGCAGCACGGTCAGGTCGCCGCGGGTGATGGAGAAGGCATAGAGCGGCCCGCCGACGAGCAGGCACACTCCCGGTACAAGGGCGTAGGCCGCCGGGTGCTTCTCGCCGAACTTGTCGCCAAGCCAGCCCGACAGCACCACCGATATCGCCGCGGGCAGGCTGGCGATGACCCCGGCGTAGAGCCCCGCCTCGCCGATGCCGAGCGCGAACTGACGCATCATCAGCGAGGTGAAGAAGTAGTTGATGCCGAAGCCCAGCGTTGCCGCGATGGCCGAGCCTATGACCAGGTTGCGCGAACTGGGCAGGCCGAACAGTCTCGCGACCACCCGTCCGAGCGAGGGCACCTCTTCGCTGGCACCGGCGTCGTGCCGGCCGCGCGGCGGTTCGGCGACGAACAGCCACGCCAGCACGGCGAGGATCGCGCCCGGAATCGCCGCGATCAGGAAGGTGAAACGCCAGTCGTAGGACTGGGCGATGGCGCCGCCGCCCACGTAGCCGATGAAGGCGCCGACCGGCGGAGCGAGCATGAGCATCGACATGGCAAGGCCGCGCTTGTTCGCGGCGAAGTAGTCGGCGACGACCGACTGGTTGCCCGGCAGCCCGACCGCCTCCCCGACGCCGACTCCGACGCGTGCAAGCAGGAGATGCGCCCAGGTCCCCGCCCAGCCACAGGCCGCGGTGGCGAGCGACCACAACATCGTGCCGGCCGAAATCAGCGTCAGGCGCCGGACGCGCTCGGCAAGCCGAGCGACGACGATGGCGAGACCGATGTTGACCGCGGCATAGGCGAAGCCGAGCAGCGAGACTTGGGTATCGCTGAGACCGAATTCCAATTTCAGCGGCTCGACCAGCACGTTGACCACGATCCGGTCGACGAAGCCGACGGTGGCGATGCCGGTCAGGATGGCCAAGGCCAGCCATGGCGCGTCGCGGCGCGTTTTCATTTGCAGAACTCTCCCGCTCCCGTTTGTGCGGGCATAGCCGGTTCGGAGTCCGTTTCACTAGCGAAGTTCGCCTATCATCCCAGCTTGCGGCACTTTTCCCAAGGCGATGCGCGCAGCGCGTCCGCCTGCAGTGAAAGCGCGAGTGGCCAGGCAAGCACGCACCGTTAACTGGACCGGTAGGCAAAGGGGCGATAGTGCGGCTTTCCGGTTTTTGAGGAGCACGAAGTGCCTGAGACTGCGTCGGGGTTGAAAGCGCTGATCGAACAAACCCCGGCGATGCTCTGGCGGGGCGACCAGAACGGACGCTGCGTCTTTCTCAACCGGGCGCAAAGGGAATTCTGGGGTGTCGAGGATCCCGTGCTCGACGCGTTCGACTGGTCCTCGACGTTGCTCGCCGAAGACCGTGAACTCGTGTTCGGTCCGTTTCAGGAGGGCATGGCCAACCGCCAGGCGTTCACTTGCGAGGCCAGGTACCGGCGGGCGGACGGTGCCATCCGGGTGCTGCGAACCAATGCTGCTCCGTATTTCAAGGAGGGCGTCTTTCTCGGGATGATCGGCGTCAATCAGGATGTGACCGACCTCAAGGATATTCAGGCGGACCTGGACACGCGCAACCGGGAACTGGCTGGCAGCCTTCGCCTGGCGAACGCCGCGACCCGCAGGTTCGAGCTGGCGAGCCGGATTTCCGGCCTGGCCATGTCGGAACACGACCGCACCCTTCGCTATACCTGGGCCCACAATCTGCCCGATGCCTGCCTCGGCAAGACGCCCGCGGAATTTGTCGGCGGAGAGCTCGGCGCGAGGGTCGAAGCAATTCTAAAGGGTGTTCTCGAGACCGGCGAGCCGGCGGCGACCGAGATCGATTTCACGGTCGAGGGCCAGAGGCGCTGGTGGGAGATCCAGGCCTGCCGTACCGAGGCGGGTGGCGACGAGCCCCGGGTAATCGCCAGCGCGCTCGACGTCACGGCGCGTAAGCTGAACGAAGACAAGCTCGAAGTGCTGGCGCGCGAACTGGCTCACCGGGTGAAGAACATCTATTCGGTAACGCAGGCCATCATCCAGCAGTCGGCCCGCACGGCCGATGTGGATCCGGACTTCGTGCGTTCGGTGTCTGAGCGCCTCGCGACGCTGGCCCATGCACAGGATTCATTGTTGGCCAGTCCCAACGACCGCGTTTCGGTCAAATCCATCGCCGAGGCGAATCTCCGCCATTTGAGCGCTGTCGACGTCAGTGGGGACGAGGCCACTCTGCCAGGACGGTCGGCGCCCTACCTCGCTCTCGCGCTTCACGAACTCGGCACCAATTCGCTCAAGTATGGCGCACTGGCGCAAGCCGAGGGCAAGGTCGAGCTGGCATGGCAGGTGGATCGGGCAGGCGACCTCCGCATCGCCTGGGTCGAACATTCGCCAACCCCGCCAGCGGCGAGCGACAAGGAAGGCTTCGGCACGGCGCTCCTGACCCGCATCTTTGCCGGAGCGACCGGCGGCCGCGTGGAACGGGAACTCACCCCGTCAGGCTTGCGATGGTCGGCGGTCATCCCCACTGCGCCGGATCTGCAAGTGGGCGACCAGTCAGCGCAGGCGGATCAGGTCACGTAGCGTGCGGTGGTTTTCTCGGCCACTTCCTCGGCCGTCACGCCCGGTGCCCGTTCGACCAGCCTGAACGGGCTATCGTGGTCGGGGCGGTGGAAGACGCACAGGTCGGTAATGATCATGTCGACCACATTGGTCCCCGTCAGCGGCAGCGTGCATTCGGGGATGAACTTGGGATCGCCGTTCTTGCTGACGTGCTCCATCACCACGATGATCTTCTTGACCCCGGCGACGAGATCCATGGCGCCGCCCATCCCCTTGACCATCTTGCCGGGAATCATCCAGTTGGCGATGTCGCCATTCTCGCTGACCTCCATCGCCCCGAGCACGGTCAGATCGATGTGACCGCCGCGGATCATCGCGAAGCTGGCCGCGCTGTCGAAATAAGCGCTGTGCGGCAGCTCGCTGATGGTCTGCTTGCCGGCGTTGATCAGGTCGGCGTCTTCTTCGCCCGCATAGGGGAAGGGGCCGATGCCGAGCATGCCGTTCTCGCTCTGCAGCGTGACCTGCATGCCGGCCGGGATGTGGTTGGCGACGAGGGTCGGGATGCCGATGCCGAGGTTGACGTAATAGCCATCCTCCAGCTCCTGGGCTGCGCGGGCGGCCATTTGGTCGCGGGTCCATCCCTTTGCGAGGTGGTCGTGCGTGGTCATCAGGCCGTCTCCCGCTCGCGAGTGGTCGTGAACTCGATCTTCTTGTCGTAGGGCGCGCCGAGCACCATGCGCTGGACGTAGACGCCGGGCAGGTGGATGCAGTCGGGGTCGAGCTCGCCCGGCTTCACGATCTCTTCCACCTCGACGACGCAGACCTTGCCGCAAGTCGCGGCGGGCAGGTTGAAGTTGCGCGCGGTCTTGCGGAAGACCAGGTTGCCGGTCTCGTCGGCCTTCCACGCCTTGACGATGGCGAGGTCGGCGAAGATGCCGCGTTCGAGGATGTAGTCCTCACCGTAGAAGGTCTTCACTTCCTTGCCCTCGGCGACCTGCGTGCCGACGCCGGTCTTGGTGTAGAACCCCGGGATGCCGGCGCCGCCGGCACGCATGCGCTCGGCCAGTGTGCCTTGGGGGCAGAACTCGACCTCAAGCTCGCCGGCGAGGTACTGGCGTTCGAACTCCTTGTTCTCCCCGACGTAGGACGAGATCATCTTCTTCACCTGCTTGGTGCGCAGCAGCTTGCCGATGCCCTCGTTGTCGATCCCGGCGTTGTTGCTGGCGAAAGTCAGGTCCTTGACGCCGCTTGCCTGTATCGCCTCGAGCAGCCGTTCGGGGACGCCGCACAGGCCAAAGCCGCCGCTGGCGATGAGCATGCCGTCGCGCAGCACCCCGTCGAGGGCGGCGGCGGCGGATGGATAGAGTTTCTGCATGGCGGCTGGTTAGCGTCTCAAAATCGGGGTGTCACGCGCTCTCTGGCGGTTCCGAAAAAGGAATGGTGCACCGCAACGTGAACCGACTTTCAGGTCTCACGAGGTTATTTTACGATAGAAAACAATGGAGTTGCGCCATGTGCAATATGCGATGCTCTTTTCGCACTTGCGAAGATTTCGCGGGTGCAGCATAAGGAACGCGCCTTTCAGGCATCCTCTCCCAAACTTTCAGCCCGGGCGGAAACGCCCGGGCTTTTTTCTTGTTTGCGATCCACAGCTGCACTTTCGGTGTCTCGGGCGGAACCCGTCTTGCGCTCCGAACGCTTTGACTCGTGGCACGCCTTGGATTCGCTGATGCGCATCCTTAGCTTGCCGGGACACAAGATCAGAAGCAGGCGGAAGAAGGCGAGCCCATGGCAGACGCGCAAGTGGCGGCAAAGGTCGACGAAGGTACCATACGGCTGCAGGTCGCCGCAGCGCGGCAGGAAGAAAGCGGGCGCGGCGTCGCTCGCATGCCGCGGAGTGCGTTCCAGAAGCTCGGCATCACCGAAGGCGATTTCGTCGAAATCGAGGGCAAGCGCGTCACCGCCGCGGTCGCTATGGCGGCCTATGACGAGGATGAAGCGCTCGAGGTGGTCCGGCTCGACGGCCTGCAGCGCGCCAACGCAGAGACGGCGAGTGGCGAACACGTGACCATCCGCCGCGCCGAAACCAAACCCGCGACGAGAGTAATATTCGCACCGGCGCAGCGCGAAATGCGGCTCCAGGGCCCGACCGAAGCGCTCAAGCGGGTGTTCTTCAACAAGCCGCTCGTCGCTGGCGACCTCGTCGCCACCCATGGCCAGCAGCCGGTGCAAAACGTGCCGCCGCAGGTGGCGCGGATGTTCAACGCACCGGCCTATGCGTTGACCCAGATCCGCCTGCAGGTCGTCTCGACCAGTCCTAAGGGCGTGGTCCACATCGACGAGAGCACCGAGGTCGAACTGCGCGCCGAGTTCGAAGAGCCGCGCGATGGCCGCGGGGTCATCAACTATGACGACGTCGGCGGGATGGAGGAGACCATCAAGCAGCTGCGCGAGATGGTCGAGCTGCCGCTGCGCTATCCCGAGCTGTTCACCCGCCTCGGCGTCGATCCGCCCAAGGGCGTGCTGCTGCACGGCCCGCCCGGCACCGGCAAGACCCGGCTTGCCCAGGCCGTCGCGAACGAAAGCGATGCCGAGTTCTTCACCATCAACGGCCCCGAGATCATGGGGTCGGCCTATGGCGAGAGCGAGAAGCGCCTACGCGAGGTGTTCGAGGAGGCCGAGCGCAGCCAGCCGGCGATCGTCTTCATCGACGAAATCGATTCGATCGCGCCCAAGCGGCAGAACGTCTCGGGCGAGGCCGAGAAGCGCCTGGTCGCCCAGCTTCTGACGCTGATGGACGGGCTGCAAAGCCGCACCAACCTGGTGGTCATTGCCGCGACCAACCGACCGGACGCGATCGACGAGGCGCTGCGCCGGCCCGGCCGTTTCGACCGCGAGATCGTCATCGGCGTACCCGACGAAGGCGGGCGGCGCGAGATTCTCGCCATTCACACCCGCGGCATGCCGCTCGGCGAAGGAGTCGACCTCACCGAGCTGGCGCGTTCTACCCACGGCTTCGTCGGCGCGGACCTCGCTGCGCTGGCGCGCGAGGCGGCGATCGAGGCGGTGCGCCGGATCATGCCGCGGCTCGACCTCGAGGCGCGCGAGATCCCGGCCGACGTGCTCGAGGATCTGCAGGTCGAGAAGAACGACTTTCGCGAGGCGCTCAAGCGCGTCCAGCCGAGCGCCATGCGCGAGGTCATGGTCCAGGCGCCCAAGGTCGGCTGGGCCGACATCGCCGGGGTCGACGAGGCGGAGGAGCGCCTGCGCGAAGGCGTCGAGCTTCCGCTCAAGAACCCGCAAGCCTTCGACAGACTCGGCATTCGCCCGGCCAAGGGTTTCCTGCTCTACGGACCTCCGGGTACCGGCAAGACCCTGCTGGCCAAGGCGGTCGCCAAGGAGGCCGAGGCGAACTTCATCTCGATGAAGAGCTCGGACCTGCTTTCCAAGTGGTACGGCGAGAGCGAGCAGCAGATCAGCCGGATGTTCGCCCGGGCCCGCCAGGTCGCGCCCTGCGTCATTTTCATCGACGAGATCGACAGCCTCGTGCCGGCGCGGGGCACCGGCGGTGCCGAGCCGCAGGTTACCGCCCGTGTGGTCAACACCATCCTCGCCGAGATGGACGGGATGGAGGAGATGAATTCGATCGTCGTGATCGGCGCGACCAACCGGCCGAACCTGATCGATCCGGCCCTGCTCCGCCCGGGCCGGTTCGACGAGCTGGTCTACGTCGGCCCGCCCGACGCCTCCGGACGCGAGCGCATCCTCGGCATCCACACGCGCAACATGCCGCTCGGCAGCGACGTCGATCTCGCCAAGATCGCCTCCAAGACCGAGCGCTACACCGGGGCGGATCTCGAAGACGTGGTGCGCCGCGCGGGCCTGATAGCCATCCGAAAGGGCGGCGCCGAAGCGAAGGACGTCAGCGCCACCGACTTCGCCGAAGCCCTCGAGGACAGCCGCCCGACGGTTACCGAACAGATGGAAAGCGAATACGCGAAGATGAAGGGGGAGCTCAAGCGCAAGGCGCTCGAGGTCAACCCGATCGGTTTCGTCCACGAAGGCATGGTCGAAAGTACGCGCGACAAGAAGCACGGAGACTGACGGCCGACTATCCTCTTCGCTTGCCGATGCGGCGATGCGGAGAGGATTTCCGGACCCCGTCAGGTCTGTGCCACCCGCGCGTTGGCCGCTTCGACTTCGAGGCGGTGGCGGATCAGCGCGTCCGGCATCTCGCGCCGCAGCCAGTCGATCATGTGCTCGCGTACGGCGCAGCGCAGTCCCCACAGGTCGCCGATCGTCGCCGCGCTCATCCCGAGCCGAAGCTCGATGCTTTCGGGATGGGCCTCTGTCATCAGCAGCGCGGCGGTGCGATGGTCCCATTCCTCGCGCGTTTCGAGAAAGCGCAGAAATTCGGCGCGGATCGGCTCGACCTCGGTTGCCGGATCGAGGTGCAGGAACACCGGGCCGGTCAACATCTCGCTCTTGCGCGACCAGTTCTCGAAGCTCTGCTCGAGAAAACGCGATGTGGGGACGATGATCACCCGCTCGTCCCAGGTGCGAACCGTGGCGAAGCTCATCCGGATTTCCTCGACACGCCCGGTATGTCCGTCGACCACCACCAGGTCGCCGATGCGCACCGGCTCGGTAATCGCCATCTGCAGCCCGGCAATGAGCGACTTGAGTGCCGGCTGCGCCGCTGCGCCAACGGCGAGGGCGGCAAGTCCGGCCGAGGCGAGCAGCGTCGTGCCGATATCGCGCACTCCCGGGATATCGAGGAGCACTAGGCCCACGGTGACGATCACGATGACCAGCAAGGCAGTGCGCGAAAGAATGGCGATGCGGGTCTGTCGGCTGCGCGCTGCGGCAAGGTCGACCGAGGCCTGTGCGTGCAGCGTCATGGCCCTGGCGAAGCCCTTGACCAGGCTAAAGGCAATCCAGCCGAGCAGCACCGGCATGACCAGACCGGCGAACCTCTCCCAAGCCATTTGCAGCGCCGGGGTCTCCCGCGCCGCCAGCACCAGGCCCAGCGTCCCCATCGCCCAACGCGTGGGCCGCTCCATCGATTCGACGATAATGTCGTCGCTCTCGGTGTTGTTGTGGCTGGCGAGCCGGCGCAGCAGGTCGAACAGCACGCGGTGCGCCAGCAGCGCTAGCGCCACGCCGAGCACTCCTGCCGTGACCGCGACGATCAGGTCCCATGCCCAAGGCTCGAATTTGGCAGCCAGGCTGTCGATCGTTTCCCTCATGGCAGCCGGGTAGGGGGAGGAAGCCGCGCCTTCAAGCCTCCCGTTCCGTCAGTGCGCGGCGTCCCAGCTCTTGCCGTGGCCGATCTCTATGCCAAGCGGGACGGTCAGCTCGACCGCCGGCAGCGCCGCCTCCGCCATGACCCGCTCGATCACCGGAGCGGCGGCGTCCACATCGCCTTCGGGCACTTCGAAGACGAGCTCGTCGTGAACTTGTAGCAGCATGCGCACATGACCGAGCCCGGCCTCGCCGAGCGCGGGCATCATGCGCACCATGGCCCGCTTGATAATGTCGGCGCTGGTCCCCTGAATCGGCGCGTTGATCGCCGCGCGTTCGCTGCCCTGTCGCTCGGCCTGGTTCTTCGAGCCGATCCGCGGGAACCAGGTCTTGCGCCCGAACAGGGTCTCCGAATAGCCGCGCTCGCGGACCTGCTCGAGGGTGGAGTGGATGTAGGCCTGGATCCCGGGGAAGCGCTGGAAATAAGTGTCGATGATCGCTTGCGCCTCGTCGGGCTCGATCCCCAGCCGGCCGGCCAGGCCCCAGCGGCTGATGCCGTAGAGGATGGCGAAATTGACCGTCTTGGCCCGAGCCCGGGTGTCGCGGTCGACGGTACCGAACATCTCCTGTGCAGTGCGCGCATGGATGTCTTCGCCGGCAAGGAACGCCTCCTTCAGCGTCGGCACGTCGCACATGTGCGCGGCGAGGCGGAGCTCTATCTGCGAGTAGTCGGCTGCAAGCAGGACGTTACCCTCCTGGGGGACGAAGGCTTCGCGGATCTGGCGGCCGATGGCGGTCCGGATCGGAATGTTCTGCAGGTTCGGGTCGGTCGACGACAGCCGCCCGGTCTGCGCGCCGACCAGCGAATAGCTGGTGTGGACGCGGCCCGTGGCGGGGTTGATAGCTGCCTGGAGGGCGTCGGTGTAGGTGCTCTTAAGCTTGGCCAACTGGCGCCAGTCGAGCACTTTCTGCGCCACTTCTGCGCCCTGCGCGGCGAGCCCCTCGAGTATCGCCTGGTCGGTGGAATACTGCCCGCTCTTGCCCTTGCGGCCCCCTTTGTAGCCCATCTTGTCGAACAGGATGTCGCCGAGCTGCTTGGGGCTGCCGATGGTGAATTCCTGACCGCAGCAGTCGTAGATTTCCTGCTCGATGCGCGCGATCTCGGCGGCGAATTCCTTACTCAGCCCAGCCAACCGCTGACGGTCGACGAGGATGCCGTGCCTTTCCATCTGCGCAACCACCGGGATCAGCGGTCGGTCGACTCGTTGATAGATCCGCGTGCCCCCTTCGAGAGCCAGGCGGGGCTTGAGCAGGGCGTGCAGCCGCCAGGTCACGTCGGCGTCCTCGGCGGCGTACTGCGTCGCCTTGTCGAGCGGGACTTCGCCGAACGGTATCTGCTTCTTCCCGCTGCCGCAGATATCCTTGAAGGTCAGCGTGGTGTGGCCGAGGTGGCGCTGGCTGAGCTCGTCCATCCCGTGCCCGCCGCCAATCCCCTCGATCGAGCGTCCGGCGTCCATGGCAAAGCTGATGATCATCGTGTCGTCGACGGGGCCGAGGGCAATGCCGCCGACGCTTTCTCCGGCCCGCGCAAGGATATTGATGTCGTACTTGATGTTCTGCCCGACCTTGAGCACCGCATCGCTTTCCAGCAGCGGTTTGAGCGCGGTGAGCGCGTCTGCCAGTGGGATCTGCTCGGGCGCCTCGGCAAACATATCGCTGCCGCCGTGGCCCAGTGGCACATAGCAGGCGTCGTTCGGGCCGAGGGCAAGACTGATCCCCGCAAGGTCGGCGCGCATCGCGTCTATGCTGCTCGTCTCGGTGTCGATGGCAACGAGCCGTGCGGCAAAGGCGCGCTCGATCCACGCCTGCAGCCGCTCCATCGTCTGCACGCATTCGTAGGTCGTGCGGTCGAGCGCGGGCATGTCGGGGGGAAGCTGGCGGTTGCCATCCGCCCCCGCTGGCGCGCCCCCGGTGTCCCGTTTTGCCGGATTGAGATTGGTAGTGCGGGTCGGACTGCCGCGTCCCGCGTGCAGCCGTTTGAGCAGGGAATTGAAGCCGTGAGTCTCGAGAAAGGCGGCAAGCGGCTCAGGTGCGATTCCGTCGAGCTTCATGTCGTCGAGGGGGACGGGCAGGGGAATGTCGCACTTGAGCTCGACGAGCTCGCGGCTAAGCATCGCCATGTCGCGCCCCTCGAGCAGGCGTTCCTTGAGTTTGGAAGTCTTCATCTCGGCCGCCGAATCGAGCGCGGCGGCGAGGCTGCCGTTTTCGGCGATCAGCTTGCTCGCGGTCTTTGGACCTATGCCGTAGATGCCGGGGACATTGTCGACGCTGTCGCCCATCAATGCCAGCACATCGCCGACCTTTTCGGGTGGGACGCCGAACTTCTCGATCACCTGATCACGGCCGATGCGGGCGTCCTTCATCGTGTCGAGCATGTCGATACAGCCGCCTTCGTCCACGCCCGGCTCGAGATCGTCTTGCGCGCATTGCCCGATGAGCTGCATCAGATCCTTGTCGCTCGAGACGATGGTCACATCCCAGCCCTTGCGGGTGGCCGCCAGAGCATAGCTGGCGATGAGGTCGTCGGCCTCGTAGCCCTGCTCCTCGATGCAAGGCAGGCTGAAGGCGCGCGTTGCGTCGCGAATCAGCGGGAACTGCGGCACGAGGTCCTCGGGCGGAGCGGGCCGGTGCGCCTTGTATTCGGCGTAGAGTTCATTGCGGAACGAGTGGCTCGACTTGTCGAGAATCACCGCGAGATGTGTGGGGCCGTCAGCCTTGTCGAGATCGTCGGCCAGCTTCCACAGCATCGTGGTGTAACCATAGACCGCGCCCACCGGAGTGCCTTCCGGATTGGTGAGCGGGGGCAGGCGGTGATAGGCTCGGAAGATGTAGCTCGATCCGTCGACGAGATAGAGATGCTGCTTTTCGGCCATGGCGCGGGTGGTAGCAGCGAGTGCAGATCAGGTCAGCCGTTTTCGCCCGCGCATTGCCGGGGATTTGCCCGTCCTGTTCAGTGCAGGGGCGCGGCAACTGCAGCTTGCGCGGAGGTGAACCAAATATGGCGCTTTGCCACATTCTGCTTGCCTCGCCACAAAGTCGCCATTATTGGCCGCCTTCGAGATCCACCCCCGGGTGGGTTTCGCGGGGGGTACGGCAGACTGCCGGTCCAACGCATTCCAAACTCGCTGTTTAAGGATACTAAAACATGCGCAAGATCGTTCTCGTTGCCGCGATTGCCGCCGGCGCCCTGTCGCTCGCCGCTTGCTCGGAAAAGACCGAAGACGCCGCTACGGAAGCTACGGATTCGGCCATGGCCGACACCGAAGCCAACGCCGACGCCGCGGTTGACGCAACGACCGACGCTGCCGACGCCACCGCCGACGCCGCGACCGACGCTGCTGCTTCGACCGAAGCCGCCGTGCAGGACGAGACTTCTTCGGAAGCTGCTGCCGACTAATCGGTTTCGTTCAACCGAACGAAAAGAAAGGGCGCGGCCTTCAGGCCGCGCCCTTTTTCTTTGCGCCGGGTTGCGCGCGATCGCTGGTCAACCGCCGGAGTCTTCGTATTTCGCCGAGGTCCACTCGCGCGCTTCGGCCTGACGTTGGACATAGGATTGCGCGTAGCCGTCGTAGATCGCCCGGGCGATGCTGGCGATCTTCGCCTCGCGGTTGGCGCGCGAGCCTTGGCCGGTGACGTAGATTGCCAGCGCGATCGAGCGCCCGTCGGGGCCCATCAGGATACCGACGTCGCTAGAGGTGTTGTTGAGCGACCCAGTCTTGTGCGCCACTCGGACGTCGTCGGGTAGCAGCGCGGGGATGCGGCGTGTGCCGGTGCGGCAACGCTCCATCGTATCGACCAGGATCATGCGACTCTCGGCCGAAAGCCACTTGCCCTGATAGATGCCGGTGACCAGCTGGACCATGTCGCGCGGAGTCGCGCTGTCGCGAACGTCGATATGGGTTGCCGGGTCGAACTCGCCGTCGTCGCGCACCAGCGTGGCGATGCTGCGGGTTAGGTTGTAGTTCTTGATGCCCGCGCGGCGTGCCCAATCGTTGACAGCCGCCGGTCCTCCGACGGCATGGAGCAGCGCGTCGGTTGCAGAGTTGTTGCTGCGCGTCAGCATCAACTCGATCAGGTCGAGCGCAGTGTAGTACTGTCCCTCGCGTACCGGCGCAGACGTTGTCGAGAATGGTGCCGAGCGCATCGGGATAAGCAGGGGCAGTTCGCGCGTCAGCGTCCAGCGGCCCTTGTCGACCCCTTCAAGGTACGTCGCGGCAATGGCGATCTTGCTGGTACTGGCCATGGGGAAGCGCTGGTCCCCGAGCACGCCGATCTCCTGACCGGTCGAAAGATCGACCGCGGCCACACCGATGCGGCCCTTGGAGCCATCGGCGAGTTGGGCGACGAGCTGCTCGAGCGGGCTGTCGATACTCGGGGTGAAATCGCGCGGCACGCGCGTCTCGGTCCCGAAGGTGTTGTCGAAGGCGGCCTCGAAGCGCGACCCAAGGCCGGCATCG
Source organism: Croceibacterium aestuarii (assembly GCF_030657335.1). Lineage (NCBI taxonomy): Bacteria > Pseudomonadati > Pseudomonadota > Alphaproteobacteria > Sphingomonadales > Erythrobacteraceae > Croceibacterium > Croceibacterium aestuarii. Next base: position 397,162 of record NZ_CP131039.1, on the reverse strand, counting down.
TCGGCTTGTGCAGGGACCGCAGCGGCAAGCGCAAAGGCCAGCGGGGCGATCAGGCGTCCGATCGTGCGAAAAGTCATACCGTTAGAATTATCCATCCAGTCCTGCTGAAAAGTTAATCCTTTCCGCCGCCAAACTGCAACGATGCCCGCGACGAACGGACGTTTTCGGCCGGACGAGACGAGTCTGCGATGACCCGTTTACCCGGAATAAAGCCAAATTCGAGAGAGTTGGCTCTCTCAGATGGGCTTCCTGAACCGCAGCGCGAACTGGTCGGTCTTGCCGCGAATCGTTGGTGCGAACACGTTGGCATCGCGCGGATCGTCGGGCCGGGCATAGAAATCCGCGCTGCCGTCGAGCACGAAGCCGGCTGCTGTGAGCGTGTCGATGACGAATTGCCGGTCGATCCGGTGCAGCTCGCTGGTGCGGCTGGTGCCGCTGCCGTCGGGCGCGGAATGATCGATCACCACCAGCGTCCCGCCGGGTTTGAGAGCGTCGTAGAACGCCTTGACCGCTTTGGCCCCCGTTCCGTTTGGCATCTGTTCGATGAACAGGTCATGGAAGTTCTGCACCGTGAGCAGCAGATCGAGCGGTTCGGGGAAGGCTGGGGCGGCGATCGGCGAACGGACCTTGAGGACATTGTCGTAGTCCTTGATCACCGCGTCCTGTTCGTCGGCATAGGCCGGCCGGAAGGCGACGAATTCGTCAGCGGTGAAACCGTAGATTTTCCCGGTTTCGCCGACGGCCGGGGCAAGCATTCGGGTCCAGTAGCCGCTGCCCATGAGGTAGTCGCCGACAATGTCGCCCTTCTTCACTTGGGTAAATTCGAGCACTTGCTTTGGCAGGCGCAACGCGTCGCGCTCCGTATCGGCAGCCGGACGGCGCGAATCGGCAATCGCGGGGCTGTAGTCGGCGGGCGCGGCCGATGCCGGTGCATCGCCCTGCGTGGCCGGCGAGCAAGCGGCCGACAGGGCAAGCGAGGCAAGGGCGGGCAACAAGAACGAACGGCGCATCGGCATCTCCTCTCCCAAAGAGCCGGCAGCCTAACGCGTCAAAGCCCGAACGGATAGGTCTCCGCGTCGCCTTCATGGCTCTCGTGCGCGACGAGGGGAGGGAGCGCGCGCGTTTCGTCGAACCAGACCAGTGCATCGAACTGTTCGGACAGGATGGCGTGGCTGTAATGGCTCCAGCGCTCGGTCTCGGGCCGATAGATAACCCCGATGAAGCGCTCGAGCAGGGGCTCGGAAAGCCGCTTCGTCAGCGCCTGGTGTTTCTCACGCCTCAGGTCGAGCAGGAAGCGCGGGACGCCGCTGTCGTGGAGTACTCGCTCGTAGGAGTCTCCACGCGAGGGCAGCACGTGCTTCGTCTCGTGGTCCGAGTCCCAGTCGGCGGCGGCGGTGACGGTTCCGGTGTGAGTGCCGAACCCGATCAACGCCACCTCCTCGCCGAGCCTCTCGCGTACCAGCTGGCCGATATTGTGCTCGCCGCGTACCCGGCCCATCTCGGTCGCGCGGGCATCGCCGATATGGCTGTTGTGCGCCCAGACCACGGCCTTCGATTCGCGTCCGCGGTGTTCGAGGAGGTGCATGAGCGTATCTGCCATATGGCTGTCGCGCAGGTTCCAACTCTCTGCGCCGCCATAGTACATGACTCGGTAATAGCGCTCGGCCGACGCGACGAGGCGCGCATTCATCGCCGCCCCAAACATCTCCCCATCTTCGTGCAGCGCGCGTTCGAGCAGGTCCCGGCATTCATCGACCACCTGCCGTTCACATTCGGCATAGCCTTTGTTCAGCGCGGCGCGACCGTAGGTCGAGGGCTCCGCCTGCCAAGGCGTCAGGCAGCCGTAGCGCTCGCGCGCAATCGCGGCGGCTTCTGGATCGTGCTCGTCGAGATAGGCCAGCACTGCGGCGATCGATCCGGCCATGTTGTAAATGTCGAGCCCGTAGAAGCCGGCCATTTCGCCAGAAGGACGGCCGCGATTGGCGGCGTGGAGATCGTGCATCAGTCCGGCAATGACCGAATTGCGCCACATCCAGGTTGGAAAGCGCCGGAACGGACGCGGCGCGCCGGCGCGGGGATGCTGATGGCGGATATGCCGGTCGAGCACGGCGGCGTCGGGCCAGTCGGCCTCCGCGGCGACGATGGTGAAGCCGTGCTCCTCCACCAGACGTTTCGTGATTGCCGCGCGGGCGGCATAGAATTCGTATGTCCCGTGACTGGCTTCGCCCAGCATGACGACACGCCTATCCGCGAACCGATCGAAGGCGGCGGCGAAGGCGGGATCGTCGATCGCAGGTAGCGGCTCGGCGCTCTCGGCAATGCATTCGGACAGGCTCAGCTCGCGCGCTGGGCGGTGGTTCGTTGCTGCCCTGGTGCCTTCCTCCCAGCGTCCGTGCGCGCCGATCAGCGGTACGAAGCGCACGCCGCCGAGATCCTGTTCGCGCCAGCTTTCCGGTCCCGTGCGCGTAACGCAGAGCAGCGACTGGACGCTTTCGCTGCCCACCGGGACCACCAGTCTGCCGCCCACCGCGAGCTGCCGTTTCAACGGCTCGGGCACCTTGTCACCGCCGGCCGCGACGAGAATGGCGTCGAACGGCGCTTCGTTCGGCAGGCCCTGGGTTCCGTCGGCGCAGATAATCGAGACGTTCTTGTAACCCAGGCGGTCGATCCGCTCCGCCGCGCTGCGCGCCAGCGCCTCGTGCCGCTCGATTGCGAAAACCTTGTCCGCGATCCGGCCGATCACGGCCGCGGCATAGCCGGATCCCGCGCCGACTTCGAGCACGCGGTCCCCCGACTTCACGCCGGCGGCGTCGATCATCAGCGCAACTATATAGGGCTGACTGATCGTCTGCCCGGCGCCGATGGGCAAGGGGCCGTCCTCATAGGCGAATTCCCGCAGCGATTCAGGTACGAACTCCTCGCGCGGAACCTCGCGGAACGCACGCAGCACCTCGGCGGCATCGATCCCTCGGCGGCCGATCTGCCGCTCCACCATCCGATCGCGAAGGGCGGTAAAGTCCGTCATCGCCGCATCTCTCAGGCGCTTTCGATGGCCGCCTCTATTGCCGGCAGAGGTTCACCGGACAGGTCCTTGGCAATCTCGCCGACCAGCCGAGCGTCCAGTTCCTTGTGGTAGTGCCGGCGCATTTCGCCGAGCGTCTTGGGATCGGCGATGACCAAGAGCGCATCTATTTCGTTGCTCAGCACCTGTGCGTTGAGCCACTCGACCGCAGCTGCGCCGTGGGCGAGCTCGTTCAGATCGGTCGAACCGTTGCGCTGGCCTGCATCGTCCTGATGGCGCACGCCGGCGCTGAAATTGGTCGCTTCGATATCGGGTTCGCCGAGAGCTTCGAGCTTGGGTTCGAACAGGGTTCCCGTGTTGCGCAGCATGAGAAAGCGCTCTCCGTCGAGCAGCGCGACGTGGGCGTTGTTTGGGAGCTTCATCGTCTCTCCTTTCTTGGGCGTTCGCCAACCGAACGGGCGAGCGTCGCCAAAGTGCCGGCTCCGCGCCTCGAAAACGAGATGTGGAACCGCAGAGCGCCTCGGGCCACTCGTAAATCACCGGAGTTCAGCTCCGAGCTCCCGACGACGAAAGGGGCCGGCGGATCGCTCCGCCGGCCCCTCGTTTGCTTGCTTCGGCGTGGGACTTTAGAAGCCCATGCCGCCGCCCATGCCGCCCATGTCGGGCATGGCGGGGGCCGGCTTGTCTTCCGGGACCTCGCTGATCGCCGCTTCGGTGGTGATCAGCAGGCCGGCGACCGAAGCCGCGTCCTGGAGCGCCGTGCGAACGACCTTGGTCGGGTCGACCACGCCGGCCGCCACGAGGTTCTCGTAGGTGTCGGTCGCGGCGTTGAAGCCCTGGGTCTCGTCATCCTCGCGCAGGAGGTTGCCCGAAACCACGGCACCGTCGTGTCCGGCGTTCTCGGCGATCTGCCGGATTGGCGACATGATCGCCTGACGGACGATGTCGATGCCGCGGGTCTGGTCGTCGTTGTCACCCTTGAGCCCGGCGAGAGCCTTGGTGGCGTAGAGCAGCGCGGTACCGCCGCCCGGAACGATGCCTTCCTCGACCGCGGCGCGGGTCGCGTGGAGCGCGTCGTCGACGCGGTCCTTGCGTTCCTTCACCTCGACCTCGGACGCGCCGCCGACCTTGATCACCGCAACACCGCCGGCCAGCTTGGCCAGGCGTTCCTGCAGCTTTTCCTTGTCGTAGTCGCTGGTCGTTGTCTCGATCTGGGCACGGATCTGCTCGACCCGGGCCTTGATGTCGGAGCCATCGCCCGCGCCATCGACGATCGTGGTGTTGTCCTTGTCGATGGTGACGCGCTTGGCTTCGCCGAGCATGCCGAGCGTGACGTTCTCGAGCTTGATGCCGAGATCCTCGGAGATCATCTCGCCCTTGGTCAGGATCGAGATGTCCTGCAGCATCGCCTTGCGGCGATCGCCGAAGCCGGGGGCCTTGACGGCAGCGACCTTGAGGCCGCCGCGCAGCTTGTTGACTACCAGGGTCGCCAGCGCCTCGCCCTCGATGTCCTCGGCGATGATCAGCAGCGGACGACCGCTCTGCACAACCGCTTCGAGCACCGGCAGCATCGACTGCAGGTTCGACAGCTTCTTCTCGTGGATCAGGATGTAGGGGTTGTCGAGTTCGACGACCATCTTTTCGGGATTGGTCACGAAGTACGGGCTCAGGTAGCCGCGGTCGAACTGCATGCCCTCGACGACGTCGAGCTCGAATTCGAGACCCTTCGCTTCTTCGACGGTGATCACGCCTTCCTTGCCGACCTTCTCCATCGCTTCGGCAATCTTCTCGCCGACTTCCTTGTCGCCGTTGGCCGAAATGACGCCGACCTGGGCGATCTCGGCGGTGCCGGAGACGTCCTTGGAGCGACCCTTGAGGTTCTCGACGACCTTGCTGACGGCGGTATCGATGCCGCGCTTGAGGTCCATCGGGTTCATGCCGGCGGCGACCGACTTCATGCCTTCGCGCACGATGGCCTGGGCCAGCACGGTGGCGGTGGTGGTGCCGTCACCGGCGAGATCGTTGGTCTTCGAGGCCACTTCGCGCAGCATCTGCGCGCCCATGTTCTCGAACTTGTCCTTGAGCTCGATCTCCTTGGCGACGGTAACGCCGTCCTTGGTGATGCGCGGCGCGCCGAAGCTCTTGTCGAGCACGACGTTGCGGCCCTTGGGGCCGAGCGTGACCTTGACGGCATTGGCGAGCGTGTCGACGCCCTTGAGGATGCGCTCGCGCGCATCGCGGCCGAACTTTACGTCCTTGGCAGCCATTTTCGTTTCTCCTGGAAATTCGTGTCTGTTGGGAAAGCGTGCGGGAGTGCGGCGATCAGCCGATCACGCCCATGATGTCGCTTTCCTTCATGATCAGCAGGTCTTCGCCGTCGAGCTTGACCTCGGTGCCCGACCACTTGCCGAACAGCACGCGGTCGCCGGCCTTGACGTCGAGCGGCGTGACCTTGCCGTCTTCGGCCTTGGTGCCGGTGCCGACGGCGACGATTTCGCCCTCGCTCGGCTTTTCCTTGGCGCTGTCGGGAATGATAATGCCGCCGGCCGTCTTTTCCTCGGCCTCGATGCGGCGAACCAGCACGCGATCGTGCAGCGGACGAAATGCCATCGTGGTAGCCTCTCTACAAAGTGAACCCTGGTTTGGCACTCTCTATGCGTGAGTGCCAGCGGCGCGCATATGAGTATGCCGCGCGCGGGCGTCAAGCGGAGTCGGCGACAATATTTTTCGGATCAGGCGGGCACCAGGCCGATCCGGCCGCGCGCTGCGAAGCGCAAGGTCAGCAAGACCGCGACAACCGTAAGGCCGATGGCAAGTCCGATCCAGATGCCGGTTCCGGCCAGCGGGGTGTAGAAACCCAGCCAGACCGCGGTGCCGAGACCGGGCACCCAGTAGCCCAGCAGCGCCAGCCACATCGGCACGCGGGTGTCCTGCAGGCCGCGCAGCACGCCGGCGGCAACCGCCTGCACCCCGTCGGAAAGCTGGAACGCCGCGGCGATCATCATGAACTGGACGGCGAAGGCGATCATTTCCGCATTCTGCGGCAGGTCGACATCGACGTAGAGCCGCAGGATCGGTAGCGGCGCCAGCACCATCAGGCCGGCCGAGAGCAGCATGACGCCGGCGCCGATGGCCAGCGCGCTCCATCCCGCGCGGGCGATCCCGTCCTCGTCTTTCGCCCCGAAATGGTAGCCGACGCGGATCGTCGCCGCCTGGCCCACGCCGAACGGAATCTGGAAAGCGATCGAGGCGAGCTGCAGCGCCAGGGCATGTGCGGCCAGCTGGGCGGGTCCGATCCGGCCCATCAGGAATGCGGCGGAAGCGAACAACCCGATCTCGGCAAGGATCGTGAAGGCGACCGGCGATCCCTTGGCCAGCAGTTCGCGCAGCCGGCTCCATTCGGGCCGCCACCAGTTGCCGAACACCCGGTAGCGGCGCAGCCGCCGGTCGGAATAGATGGCCACGACGTAGCTCGCGCAGATGAAGCACGACACCGTGACGCTGGCCAGGGCGGATCCCTCGATCCCCAGCGCCGGCATCCCGAAGTGGCCGAACACGAAGCTGTAGTTGGCCAGAGCGCCGACGCCGATCGCCGTGACGGTGATCATCGTGGCGAAGACCGGCCGACCGAGCGCCGAGACGAAGTTGCGCAGGACGCTTGAGCAGAGCATCGGCACACCCGCCCACATCAGGATGCGAAGGAAACGCCCGGCGAGGTCGGCGACGTGCGGGTCCTGGCCCGTTGCGAGCATGATCGCGTTGCCGAAATGCAGCGGCAGCAGTGTCACGGCGCCGAGCCCCACTGCGAGCCACAGTCCCATCCGGACCGAGCGGCGGACCTCGCGCACGGCATGCTTGCGCCGCCCGAGTTCAGCGGCAATCAGCGCCGCCACGAACCCGGTCATCCCGGTCAGCGAACCGAGAACGACGATGAAAAGCGAAATGCCGAGGCTCGATGCCGCCAGCGCATCCTCACCCAGCCGGGCGACGAAGATGACGTCGATCGCGTGAACCATCATCTGCGCCGTGTTGGCGAGCGCCAGCGGCCAGGCGAGCGCCAGGGTAGCGAGTATCTCGCCGCGCCAGCCTTCCCGAGCGCGCGGGGGCTTGAGGATCGGGTCCGTGGTCATGATCGTCTGCGCTTCGCCCAGGTTCGACCCGGGCAAAGCCGGCCCGGATAGTCGCGCGCGCAGGCCCCGAAAAGTGCCCAGTGGTTGCCGGAGAAACTTTCCTTCAGCTTGCGGCAAGCTTGCCACAGCCATGCGCCAATCGACTGAAAGGACACGCGCCGACATGTATCGATTTTCCCTTGCCTGCGCCGCTGCGCTCGCCGCCTGGACGGTCCCCGCGCATGCCGGCGAGGTGTTCGCCGGTGCATATGTGCACGGGGTGGACACCCCTTTCACACTGGACACGCCGGAGAGCGGGACCGACGTCGAACTCGGTTACCGCTTCGATCCGATCGAGGGACTGCGGGCGATCGGCAAGCCGTCGCCCTATCTGTTCGCTTCCGTGAACACTGGCGGGGATACCAGCTTTGCCGGGGCTGGCCTGGCGTGGAAAGTCGAGAAGGGGCGCTTCTATATCCGCCCCGGGATTGGGTTCGTGGTGCAGGATGGCCCGCGTTCCCGCATCGATCCGCTGTCGGGCAAGCATACCGAGCTTGGAAGCCGGGTGCTGTTCGAACCCGAGCTCGCGCTTGGTACCAAGCTATCCGAGCAGCTTTCTGTCGAAGCGAGCTGGGTGCACATCAGCCATGCCCGACTGTTTAACGCGCGGCAGAACCCGGGCGTCGACATGATGGGCGTGCGGCTCAACTGGCGCTTGTGAATTGCGCGGCGCGCGGTAGGAAGCGCGCGAACGCATTCAGGAGCTTGTCATGACGTCCCGCCTTGCCGTTGCCGCCGCTCTCGCTTTCGCGCTCGCCGCTTGCGGCGCCGACAATACTTCCGACACGGGACCCGAGGCTTCCTCCACAACCGTAGCGACCGATGCCATGGCGGTTGAGACACCGGCGGTTTCCGCCAGCGACACGCCCGCTCCGGGGGCAACAGAGACGCCTGCTCCAACCCCGAGCCCCACTGCCAGTGCGAGCGCCAGTGCGTCCGCCAGCGCGACTCCGACGCCGACCAAGGTAGCCGCAGCCGGCCCGCCCGAGGCATTCAAGCAGTGCGCGGTGTGTCACTCGACCGAACCGGGCAAGACGCTGATCGGCCCCTCGCTCGCCGGGATCTATGGCGAGAAGGCGGGTGACGTGCCGGGCTACAAGTTCTCCGATGCGATGAAGAACTCCGGCCTGACCTGGAACGAGGCGACGCTCGATCGCTACCTGACCGACCCGAAAGCCGTGGTCCCGGGCACGACCATGGCTCTGGCCGGCATCAAGGACGCCGGCAAGCGGGCGGACATCATCGCTTATCTGAAGACGCTGTAAGGCCGCTCATGGCACATGGAGGCGCCTCGTTCCTGATGGACGGGGTCCTTTTGCTGGGCTTCGGTCTCGGCTTCGTGCTGCTGTTCCGCAAGCTCGGTCTGGGCGCCACGCTCGGGTACCTCGTGGCGGGCGCGGTGGTTGGGCCCGATGTGCTCGGCCTCGCCGGCGACGCCGAGGCGATGATCCCGGTTGCGGAACTCGGCATTACGCTGCTGCTGTTCGTCGTCGGGCTCGAGCTCTCGCCAAGCCGGCTGTGGGAGATGAAGAGCGAAATCTTCGGCCTTGGCCTGCTACAGGTCGCGCTGTGCGGGCTGGCGCTGAGTGCGCTGCTCTATGTCGCCACCCCGTTCACGCTCGGCGCGTCGCTGGCGATCGGGCTGCCGCTGGCGCTCAGCTCGACCGCACAGGTCCTGCCGATGCTGCAGTCGGCCGGCCGGCTGCACACGCCGTTCGGCGAGCGGGCCTTCTCGATTCTGCTGTTCCAGGACCTGTCGATCATTCCGCTGTTGACGATCGTCGCCGCGCTGAGCCGGAACCCTGCCCAGGACACGGGTCCCCCCGGCTGGCAAATGGTGCTGATAACGCTGGCGGCGATCGCCGGACTGATCCTTGCCGGGCGCTTCCTCGTGCGGCCGCTGTTCCGGCTGATTTCGCGCCTCGGCGAGCGCGAGATGTTCGTCGTCGCCGCACTGGCCGTGGTGGTTTCGGCGGCAGCGCTAATGGAAGTGCTCGGCCTGTCGACCGCGCTCGGAGCGTTCATTGCCGGCGTGATGCTGGCCGACACTCCGTTCCGCCACGAGATCGAAGCCGATGTCGAGCCGTTCCGCTCGATCCTGCTCGGCCTGTTCTTCCTCGCCGTCGGCATGATGCTCGATCTCTCGGTCATCGCTGCCAATCCGCTGTTCGTCGTGGGTATGGCGGGGGCGCTGATCGCGACCAAGACACTGGTGATCGGCGGGCTCGGCCTTGTCTTCGGGATGCGCTGGCGGGCGGCACTGGCGCTGGGCCTGCTGCTCAGCCAGGGCGGCGAATTCGGGTTCGTGCTGTTCACCCGCGCCCAGCAGGGCCTATTGATCGAGCCCGAGGCGGCCAGCCTGTTCGGAGCGATCGTCACGCTGTCGATGGCGACCACGCCGTTTCTGATGATGGCGACCAAGCGCATCCGCCGGGAGCCGATGGTGCAGGAAGAGCGCGAAGGCCCACGCACCGACGGGGCCAGCGCGCTCGTTGTCGGCTATGGCCGCTTCGGGCAAACCGTGGCGCAGATGCTGATTACCTCAAACATCCCGGTGACCTTGATCGACACCGACACCGAGATGATCGACGTTGCCGGCAACTTCGGCGCGAAGGTCTATTTCGGCGACGGCACGCGTATCGATCTTCTCCGTCAGGCGGGTGCGGGCGAAGCGAGCATGATCCTGTTCTGCCTCGACGGCGACAATCCGACGGCCGACCTTTTGCGATCGGTGCGCGAGCATTTCCCGCAGGCCAAGATCTACGCCCGGGTGTTCGATCGTCGCAGCCTCATCGATCTGCGCGGCGCGCCGGTCGACTTCGCCATCCGCGAGGTGATGGAGAGCGCGGTACAGATGGCCCGCGCCGCGCTCGAGGAGCTGGGCGACAACCTCGAGGACATCGACAAGACCGAGAAGACCTATCGCGACAACGACCGCGAACGGCTCGACCTGCAGAAGGGTGAAGGCAACTACCGCGCAGGGCGCGACCGGATCATCACCCAGGAAACCCGGTCCGCACGCCGCGGCGACTAAGCCGGATAGCCACTTTTGAGGCGCTTTCGGTCACCGGTTGGCGATCCGGGCGGCGCCGCGGCGACAAGCGCCTCGCCGCTGTGGGCCGAATGCCGATCGGCCCCGGTCGCGTCCCGCATAGAGAAAGGGCGGCACCTCGCGGCACCGCCCTCCCGATCACGGATGCTTCAAGACATCCGCAAACCTTCAAGGCTTACTTCAGCTCGACGGTGCCGCCGGCAGCTTCGATCTTGCCCTTGATCTCTTCGGCCTCGGCCTTGTTCACGCCTTCCTTCACCGCTTTCGGGGTGCTCTCGACGAGGGCCTTGGCTTCGGTCAGGCCCAGGCCGGTGATGGCGCGGACTTCCTTGATGACCTGGATCTTCTTGCCACCGTCGCCGGTGAGAATGACGTCGAATTCGTCCTTCTCTTCGGCAGCGGCGCCAGCGTCGCCACCGCCCGCGGGGGCAGCAACGGCAACAGCGGCGGCGGCGCTAACGCCCCACTCTTCTTCGAGCGCCTTGGCAAGCTCGGCGGCTTCCATGACGGTCAGCTTCGACAGTTCTTCAACAAGCTTGGCGATATCGGCCATGACTTCGTACTCCGTTCAAATGATGGACCGGGGCAAACCTGCGCCCGGCAAATTCGCGTTTGGAAAAACCGCTTACGCCGCTTCCTTGGCCGCATAGGCCCCGAAAACGCGCGCCAGCTTGCTCGCCGGGGCGTTGACCAGTTGCACCACCTTGGTGGCGGGTGCATTGACCAGGCCGACGATCTTGGCCCTGAGCTCGTCGAGCGAAGGCATCGCGGCGAGCGCCTTGACCCCATCGGCGTCGAGCGCCACGCTGCCCATGGAACCGCCGACGATTTCGAGCTTTTCGTTCGTCTTGGCGAACTCGACCACGGCCTTGGCGGCGGCAACCGGATCCGCCGAATAGGCGAGAGCGGTCGGGCCGACGAGGTATGCCTCGAGGGAGGTGTAGTCGGTGTCCTTCAGGGCGAGCCTGGCGAGGCGGTTCTTCGCAACCTTGTAGGACGCGCCGGCATCGCGCATCTTCGAGCGCAAGTCGGTGGACTGGGCCACCGTCAGGCCGAGATTGCGGGTGACAACCACCACGCCGCTCTCGTTGAAGACTTCGCTGAGCTGGGCGACCGAATCGGCTTTCTGCGAACGATCCATGCCATACTCCTTCACTATGGCCGCTTGCGCTGGGGCGCCTGCGACCGGCTACGTTAGCCCATGCCGTTCACCGACACGGGCAAGTCCGTTGATGGGGAAGGAGTGCACGTCATGAACGTGCGAAACGGAAGCCGTGGCCTCCGCGAGAAATCTCGTTTCCCCGTCTAGGCTGCAGATTAAGGGGGAAGCCCCCGGCAGCTGTCTCGGACGGATGACCGGCGAACCGGTCGGGGCGGGCCAATAGGGATTTTGCCGGCGAGGTCAAGCAAAACTCCTCGACGCGGTCCGTGGCAAGACTGCGAAGATTGGTCATTCCGCTTTCGCTTTGTCCGGAAAACCGCCACGGGGGAGCGGCAAATTCTAGGACGCGATAATGGCCGGTTTCAAAGAGCTCGATTTCAACGAACGCCGCGCCGCGGCGCAGAAAGCGCGAGACGCCGCCCTGGCGAAGCTCAAGGCGAAACCTGCAGTGAGCGAGGCCGAACTCGCCCGGCGCCGCCAAGCAGGGGAAGCTCGCGACGCGGCTGCGGCGCATAAGCGTGAAGCGGCGGCGCGGGCTCGCCTTGAAGCCGAGGAAGCAGCGGAGTCGGCTCGCGCTGCAACGCCCACCGAAGCCGAGCGCAAGGCGGAGCGCGATGCCAAGTACGCCGCACGCAAGAACCGCAAAGCTCGGCGCTAGAGGTCTCAGTTCGCACCGCCTGCGGGGGCACATGCCACCTTGCACGAAGGTCGCCGGCGCTGCCTTTATCTGCAAGCGGCCCCGACCACGCCAAGACCGATCGCGCCTTGGAATGACGAAAGCGGTCAGTCAAAAAGGCTACGTGTTTTCCGTCGCCCGCGACGCCCTCCTAGCGAGAAAGGCCTTTTTGACGCTAGCAATACTGTCTAGGGCGGACGCGGAAGGGTAGTGACATGAACAAGCAGGAGGGGGTGTGCAACCCCGCCAAAAGGAACGCAGAGCTGCGCGGGCTGGTCAGCATGCGGATGATCCGCCTGTTCGTCCTGCTGCGCCGGACCGGCGTCCTGGCGCAAAAGCGGCTGTTCGAACTTTCCGAAATCGAATGGCGCATCATGGTCCAGTTGGGCGACACCGCGCCTCTGTCGCTCAACGGCCTGGCCGATGCCCTCGTCCAGGATCGCGGGCAGCTCAGCCGCGCCGTGAAGGGCATGGTTTCGCGCGGTCTGCTCAGGCGCGAGCGCAAGCCGGGTGGTCCAGAGATCGAGATCGAACTTTCGGACGAAGGGGCGACGTTGCACGCGCAAATGGTGCGCTGGGCAGCCCAGCGCGACACGGCTCTGACCGGCGGGATCGATCAGGGTGACCTCGACACCGTGCTCCGAGTGACCGAAACGATGATCGGCCGCGCCCAGGCGATGCTCGAAAAGGAACAGCAGGCCGGCGCCTGACTGTGCTGGCGCTTTACCATTTCGGGCCTGTCGCAAACTCGCTCACACCCCTTCTCTGCTTGCTCGAAAAAGGAGCGGCGTTCGAAAGCAGGGCGCTTGATGGCCGCAAGTGGGAGCACCACGATCCCGAATTCCGGGCAATCAATCCCGAGGGCACGGTGCCCGTTCTCGTGCATGACCGGCGGGTGCTGCGCGAATCGACCGTCATCAACGAATATCTCGACGACATCCTTCCCGATCCGCCGCTGCGGCCGTCCGATCCCTGGGAACGGGCCGAGATGCGCGTTCTGACCAAGTACGTCGATGAGTACTTTTGTCCGGCACTGACGGTGCTGGGTGCGCACGGGGCTACAGCGTTTGCCTCGAAGATCGACAAGCGTGTGATGGCCCAGCGGTTGGCCAATATGCCGAACGAGGAGGTCCGCCGGAAGTGGGCGACCATATCCGACGCGGGATTTTCCGATGCCGAGCTGGCCGATGCCCGGCGCAGGCTCGGCAATTGTATCGCCAGACTGGAAACCCAGCTCGGCGACGGGCGCCCCTGGCTGATGGGCGGGACCTACACGCTCGCCGACATCAAATGGTACTCGATGGCTCCGGCGCTGCCGCGGGTCATGGTGCAGGCGTGCAATGCCGTGGCGGCCCCGGCAACAACGGCCTGGTTGGCCCGCATGGCCGAGCGGCCGGCAGTCGCGGCCTTACCTGCCTACGCCCCGAGCCGCTAATCGAAAATCGTCTGTCGTTCGTCCGGCGCACCTTGCGTCTGTGCTGCGCTGTATTACCATTCTAATACGCGAAGACGGGTTTCGAGCGAGCGCTCGCGACCAATTCTTACAATTGCCCGCTTGGGATTGCCGGGCAGGCCTGTTAGTCATTTGGCTAATTCGTACATATGCGAGGGGGTTCCAGTGCCGTTCGAGGGTTATCGCAAGGCGTGCTTGACGATGCCGCTGCTGCTCGGCCTGGCCGCTTGCGCCACGCCGGTCCCGCCTGCCGGCGCCGGCGTCGCGGTCCCCGGCAGCTGGGCCGAGACGCAGGCGCCGCCAGCCGACCTCGACGTCGCGCAATACTGGACCATGCTCGGCGATCCGCTGCTCACCGAGTTCGTCGAGCAGGCCGTGGCCGAGAACCTCGACATCGCGCAGAGCGCCGCGCGTCTCGACCAGGCGCGCGCGCAGCTGCGCGCCGCGCGCGCCGGCTATGCCCCGCAGATCAACGCCAGCGGCGGAGTTCAGCGCGACGTCGGCGATTTTGCGAGCAAGGACTTCAATTTTTCGGTCGGCGCCGACGCCAGCTGGGAAGCCGACCTGTTCGGCCGCATTTCGGGCAATGTGGCGGCGAGCCGCGCCGATCTCGAAGCAGCCGGATATTCGCTCGCCGACATCCAGCGGCTGATCGTCGGCCAGGTCGCGCTCGGCACAATCCAGGCGCGCGCCACGGCGCTGCAACTGGCGATCGCCCGCGACACGCTGAACTACCAGGACGACAATTTGCAGATCGCGCGCTGGCGCAACCAGGCCGGGCTCGTCTCAAGTCTCGATGTGGAGCAGGCGCGCAGCCAGCGCGCTGCCACGGCGGCGACCATCCCGCAGCTTGAAAGTAGCCTGGCTGCGCGCGCCAATGCCATCTCGACGCTGATCGGCGAGCCACCCGGCAGGGTCCTCACCTTGCTTCAGGGCAGCGATTTCGTGCCCGAACCGCCCGCACTCGAGGGTTTCGCGGCACCTGCCGATGTGCTGCGCCGCCGCCCCGACGTGCGCGGCGCGGAGGCGTCGCTGGTCGCCGCGAGTGCGCGGGTCGGCGTGGCCCAGGCCCAGCTTCTGCCGCTAGTTCGGCTGACCGGTAACATCGGTACCGGAGCGACCAGCGTGGGCAGCCTCTTCGACATCATCACCGGCGGCATCGTTGCCAGCATCGGCCAGCTGATCTTCGACGGCGGCCGCACCCAGGCACAAATCGACAGCGCCAAGGCCGCGGCCGAGGGCGCGTTGGCCGCGTGGCGGCAAAGCATCCTCGGCGCGCTTGAAGACGTCGAGACCAGCGCCGTCGACCTGCGCGCTGCGCGCGAGCGCGTGGCGATCCAGGGCGAGGGCCGCGACGCAGCCGCTAACGCCGCTCTGCTCGCCCGCAGCCAGTACCAGGCGGGCCTCACCGACTTTCGGACTCTTCTCAGCGCCGAGAACCAGCTGCTCGCGGCGCGCAACGCCGAAATCGGCGCCAAGGCTGACCTCGCCGGCGCCTTCGTTCGCCTCACCCAAGCGCTGGGCGGCGGCTGGACGCCTGCCGCCTATCCCGCGATTTCCGATCGAGAGACAGACCAATGAACGACACCGCCACCACGGACGCCCGCTCGGTCGACGAGTTCCTCGGCAGCGAGACCAAGCCGCGCTGGCGCCGGTGGATGAAGTACTGGCTGCCGGCCGTCGTCCTGCTCGTTCTCGCAGCAGTCTTCCTGCGGGGCGGCGACGACAAGCAGCAGTACATCACCGAGCCGGTGGTCGAGCGCTCGCTCGATATCGACGTCACTGCGACGGGCAACCTGCGGCCGACCAACCAGGTGGACGTGGGTTCGGAAGTTTCGGGCCGCATCGACCGCATACTGGTCGACGTCAATGATCGGGTGAGCCGCGGGCAAGTGCTGGCGCAGATCAACACCGACGTGATTCAGGACCAGATTCGCCAGGCCCAGGCAAACGTCAACGCGGCGCGGGCCTCGGTCGCCCAGGCCGGGGCGACGCTCGATGTCGACACCGCCCAGCTCGCCCGCCTGCAGGAGGTCTGGCGCCTGTCGGAAGGCAAGGTGCCCTCGCGCACCGAGCTCGAGGCCGCCGAAGCGAACGTCAAGCGGGACAGGGCATCTGTCGCCTCTGCACAGGCCAATGTGGCCAGTGCGCAGGCGCAGCTTTCTTCGGCCATGACCAATCGCGACCGGGCAGTCATTCGCTCGCCGGTTTCGGGCGTCGTTCTCGCCCGCCAGGTTGAACCCGGTCAGACGGTGGCGGCAAGCTTCAACACGCCGACCCTGTTCGTGATCGCCGAAGACCTTTCGCAAATGCAGCTGCGCGTCTCGATCGACGAGGCCGACGTCGGCCAGGTCGAGGCCGGCCAAAAGGCCAGCTTCACGGTCGATGCCTACCCGGGCCGCAAGTTCCCTGCGAAGGTCGAAAGGGTCGATCTGGCGTCGAACAACACTGCGCAGTCGAGCCAGCAGCAGCAATCTGCGGGCCAGCAGGGCAACTCGGTCATCATCTACGAGGCGCGCCTGACCGTCGACAATGCCGCGGGCCTCTTGCGCCCCGGCATGACCGCGACCGCCAACATTGCCACCGACAGCACCGGCAAACGCATGCTCGTGCCCAACGGTGCCTTGCGTTTCGAGCCGCCGAAAAAGGACAGCACGGGCGGAGTGCAGCTTAACAACGGCAACGACTTTGGGCTCGATCGCGAGAAGGAGCAGGCGACGATCGGCCGCGGCAGCCGGCAGACGGTCTATGTCCTCCAGGCCAATAACGAGCTGAAGCCGATGGAGGTCGTCACCGGGCAGAGCGACGGGCGCTACACGGTCGTTTCCTCGAAGGACCTGAAGACCGGGATGAAGGTCGTGACGTCGATCAAGGCCAAGGAAAAGTGATCGGCGAAGCGATCATCGAACTCGAAGGGATCACTAAGACCTTCGGTCAGGGATCCGCCGCTTTCCAGGCGCTTCGCGGCGTGGACCTGACGATCGCCCGTGGGGATTTCGTGGCCATCATGGGCGCCTCGGGTTCGGGCAAGTCGACGACGATGAACATCCTCGGCTGCCTCGATACTCCCACGACCGGCGTCTACCGGTTCCTCGGCACCGAGGTCCAGTCGCTGAGCCGCGACCAGCGTTCGCTGCTGCGCCGCAGGTACCTCGGCTTCGTGTTCCAGGGCTTCAACCTGCTTGCCCGCACCAGTGCGGCGGAGAACGTGGAGCTTCCGCTGATCTACCGCGGAGAAAAGAAGGAAGCGCGGCGCGAAGCCGCCCTGCGCGCCCTCGACCGCGTCGGACTGGTGCCGTGGGCTGATCACACGCCCGCGGAACTGTCCGGCGGTCAGCAGCAGCGCGTTGCGATTGCCCGGGCGCTGGTCACCGACCCCGAAGTGCTGCTGGCCGACGAGCCCACCGGCAACCTCGATTCGGAACGCTCGCTCGAAATCATGGAATTCCTCGGCGAACTCAACAAGACTGGAATCACCATTCTCATGGTCACGCACGAGCCGGAGATGGCCGAGTTCGCCAAGACCATCGTTCACTTCAAGGATGGTCTCGTGGAACGAATCGAGCAAGGGCACCGCCAAGGCGCTCCGCTGGGAGCGGCCTGATGTGGGGCACGACACTCCTGCTCGCCTTGCGCGAAATCAGGCGACACATCCTGCGCAGTTTCCTGACGACGCTCGGTATCATCATCGGCGTCGCTGCGGTCATCACCATGGTAACGCTCGGCAAGGGCGTGACAGCCGATATCGAAAAGCAGATCAGCTCGCTGGGTTCGAACGTGTTTTTCGTATTCCCGGTCCAGACCGATCGGGGCCAGCTGCGGCCCTTCGACGAGCGTGACGTAACGGCGGTACGCGAGCAGATCGCCGGCGTGAAGGATGTCGCCGGACAGGTCGAAAAGAACGTGACCGCGATCCACAACGGGCAGGACTGGAAGAGCAAGGTCGAAGGCGTCGGCAACGATTTCCTGCGCGCGCGGGGGATCGAGATCGACGAAGGTCGCGCGTTCAGCGAAGCGGAGGAGACCGCCGGCGCCAACGTGTGCATCATCGGACCGACCGTGCGCGACGAGATTTTCGTTCCCAACCAGAGTCCAATCGGCGAACGGATGCGGCTCGACAACGTGTCGTGCCAGGTCATCGGCGTCTTCGCCTCCCGCGGCAGCGTCGGCGGCAACGGCGATGACGACAATTCGGTGTTCATGCCGCTGACCAACGTCCAGCGGCGCTTCACCGGCAACGACAAGATCGGTTACATGGTCGTTTCGTACGATTCTTCCTATTCCAGCGCGGCGATGACCCAGGCGCTGGTCGACCTGATGCGCGAGCGCCGGGTGCTCTTGGCGGGCCAGCCCAACGATTTCGACATCATCGATACCGCCGAAATCAACGATACTGTCGCCAGCAGCGTGGGAACGCTGACCGTCATGGTCGCCGCCATCGCCGCCATCAGCCTCGTCGTCGGCGGTGTGGGCATCATGAACATCATGCTCGTCTCGGTGACGGAGCGGACGCGAGAAATCGGCATCCGCTTGGCCATCGGTGCTCTGGCCCGAGAGGTACAGATGCAATTCCTGACCGAGGCCGTGGTGCTGTGTTGCTTCGGAGGCATTATCGGCATCTTGCTCGGTTTCGCGCTGTCCTACAGCCTGTCGAGCGCCTTCGAGCTGCCCTATGTGTTCGACCCGTTCATCAACATCCTGAGCTTCGTGATCTCGGCGCTCATCGGCATCGTCTTCGGCTATTTCCCGGCTCGCCGCGCCAGCCAGCTCGATCCGATCGAGGCCCTGCGACACGAATGACCGCTTAGGGGCGGTCTTCGAGACCCGCGATCGCCCTCAGAACATGGGCTGCGACGAGGACCTGCCCGGCGGCCGATATTCTCGCAGTACGGGCAGCGATGGCTTCGCGCTCGGCATCGAGCAACGCAAGTTGCGGCTTGGCCCCGACCTCGACCTCGAGCCGCGTGCCTCGAAGGGCTTGTTCGGTTGCCGCCTCGCGCGCACGCGCGGCGGCCAGCTGCGATCGTGCCGAGCGCAGAGTGGCGAAGCTCTCGACCGCCTGTCCCTCGATCTGCTGCGCCGCGGCGGCTGCATCTGCTTCTGCAGCGCGGGCTTCGGCGCTAGCCTTGCGCACGCGCGCGGATGCGCGGCCGCCGGAAAAGAAATTCCAGCTGGCGCGCAGCCCGACGCTGGCGCTGTCGGCGGCATAGCCGGGGAAGAACTGATCGCGTACGCTCGAACCTTCCGCGTAAAGGCCCACCGTTGGCAGCTCCGCGGCCTTTGCCGCCTTCACGCCCGCCCGGGCCATGTCGGCGGCGCTCTTGGCCTTGCCTAGTGCCGGATTGGCGGCGAGAGCGAGCTTCACCGCCTCCTCGGCGCTTTGCGGCACCGGCGGCGGTTCGGGCAAACCTTCGCTCGGGTCCACCGGCTGCCCGGCAAGCAGTGCCAGGCGAGCAAGTGCCGATCGCAGGCGTCCTTCAGCGGCGGCGAGGCCCGCCTGCCCTTCGGCACGGCGAGCTTCAGCCTGCGCCACCTCGGTGCTCGTGCCTTCGCCGGCCTCGAACCTGAGGCGTGCCTGACGCAAGATTTCGCCCAGCGTTTCGTCCATCTTGCGATAGCCGAGCACCTCGTCTTCGGCGTCGCGCGCGGCACTATATGTTCGCACGACGGCAATTCGGAGATCCAACGCTGTGACTTGGCTGGCAAGACCGGCCATTGCGACCCCGGCCTCGGCCTGCAATCGGCCGGCTGCAATGCGCCCGCCGGTGAAGATCGGCAGGTCGAGCGACAACTGAGCGACCCGCGGCGTCACGTTGTCCGCGGGCAAGCCAAAGAAGCCGCGCGGATCGATATAGCCGGTGCCGATCTGGCCCTGCGCGCTAGCAGACGGCATTCGCTCGGCGCGCGCCTCGTCGAGCGAGGCCGCGGCGGCATCTTCCCTGGCGCGGGCCGCGGCCAGTTCGGGCGAATGAGCCAAGCTTTTCCCGACGGCCTCGTCGAGCGTATCCGCCAGAGCGGGGCTGCCGGCGAGGGCGGCGCCTAGCAGCGCCGGGGCGAGATGTCCGAAACGCATGGATTCTTCAGCTAAACGCGCTGCCCTCGCGCAGGCCGAGCCTGCGGAATATCATCGCCGCTGGGCAGAATCCCGTCACACTGGCTTGCAGCATGTTGAGGCCCGCGAACGCGGTCAGGAGGAGCCACCAGGAGCTGACGCTCGCGGCAAGCGCTACGCTGAGCAACACCACGAAGCCGGCGAACGCCAGAACGGCACGATCGATGTTCATCACGCATTCTCCTTGTCGAAGCGAAGTTTCTTCACCCCCAGCATGTGCAGCGCCAGTTTCTCATAGAACGGTTCGGTCTCGCCCTTGCGGATCTTGCGCAGGAAGTACTTTTCGAACCCGATCTTCGCGAGGTGTACCCAGCGGCCTTCACTCGACCAGTTGGTGTTGCGCGGCGGGATCTGCGGTTTGGCGATGAACGCGACGCCGCCGTCGCCGAAGTCGGCGAGGCAAATTGCGTTCCAGGTAGCTTCGTGCGTCGGTTCCTTGCCCTCGAGCAGCTCGCGCAAGTTCTCGGTAACCGCAGTGACCATGCTTTCGATCATGAAGCCGGTCTTCGGTACGCCGACCGGCAGCGGGGTCGGCCCGGTCGGCGGGATCGCGATGCACACGCCGATGGCGAAGACATTGCGGTACTTGGGATTGCGTTGATGGTCGTCGACCAGCACGAAGCCGCGCGGATTGACCAACCCGTCGAGCCCCATCAGAGCTTCGATGCCGCGGAACGGCGGCATGAGCATGCACCACCCGAAATCGAGATCGTGGGTCTTTTTCGGCTTGGCGTCCTCGCCCACCTCTTCGATGTGAATCGTGGCGGCCTCGACGCTGGCCACCTTCGCATTGGTGATCCACTTGATATGGCGGTTGCGCATTTCACTTTCGAGCAGACCTTTGGTGTCACCGACTCCATCGAGACCGAGGTGGCCGATGTAGGGTTCGGGAGTGACGAAGGTCATCGGTATCTTGTCGCGGACCTGGCGGCGCCGTAGCTCGGTGTCGAGCAGCATCGCCATTTCGTAGGCCGGGCCGTAGCACGAGGCCCCTTGTGCCGCGCCGACGACGATCGGTCGGGGATTCGCGCACAGCTCCTCGAACTTGGCCCTCGCCTTCACTGCGTGAGAGGTCTCGCAGATCGAGACGGTATTGCGGTCTGGGCCGAAGCCCTCGATCTCGTCGAATGCCAATTCCGGCCCCGTCGCCACGATCAGGTAATCGTATTCGACTGTGGCGCCGTCATTGAGTTCGATGCGGTTGTTTTCCGGATCGACCTTGCGCGCCCCGGTGCCGATGAATTCGATGCCGAGCTTCTCCATGATCGGCGGAAGCTTGACTCGAATCTCCTCAGGCTCACGCCAGCCCACCGCGACCCACGGATTGGAGGGTACAAACCAGTAGTCGGTCCCCTTGTTGATCACGGTGACCCGCGCCTTTCCCTTCAACGCGTGATGGATTTCGTACGCGGCGATCGTCCCCCCGAGACCCGCCCCGAGTATCACGACATGAACAGCGGCCATCGATTTTGCTCCTGTGTTGAAGCCCGTAACCTGACGAAGCGTCCGCGCCGGCTCTATCCGTTTATTTCCGGAGAGGCGGAGCTTCGGCGAACGGTTAGCCTGCATTCGGAAACCAAGGAGGAACCGGGTGGCGAACTGCTGGAAACATGCTGGCTTGCTGGCGCTCTGCATCGTGGTCGGCGGCTGCGGCGGAGATGAGGCGACCGTTCCCGAAACTGCCGCCACGCGTTCCGGAGGGCTGACGCTGCGGCTGTCAGAGACTGTCCAGTGGGCTCCGGTCAGCGCTCAGGTGGCCACACGCGACGAGGCGCAGGTCCTGGCGCGGATACCCGGCATCCTCTCGTCACTGACGGTGCGGGAAGGCGATTACGTGACCAAGGGCCAGGCGATCGGACGAATAGTCGACAGTTCGCTCGGCTATCAGAGCGGAGCCTACGGCGCACAGGCCGCGGCCGCGCAGGCGCAGGCGGCGCAGGCCGAAGCGGAGCTCGCCCGTACTCGCTACCTCTATGAAAACGGCGTCTACGCGAAGGCACGGCTCGAAAAGGCCGAGGCGGCGGCAAAGGCCGCCCGGTCGCAGGTCAACGCCGCTCTCGAACAGCAGAAATCCGTGCGCGCCGTCGCTGGCCAGGGTGTCGTCCAGGCGCCGGCCACTGGTCGCGTGCTCGCGGCGGACATTCCCGCCGGTGCGCCGGTGGCGCCGGGCATGACGATCGCGACCATAACCTCGGGTCCGGTGGTCTTGCGACTCGACTTGCCCGAATCGCTCGCTGCCTCCGTACATCCCGGTTCGGCCGTCGTGATCGACGAGCCGGGGAAAGCCCTGCGCGGAGCCGTCGCGCGGGTTTATCCGTCGGTCCGCGCGGGCCAGGTCCGGGCTGACGTCGATGTACCCGGTCTCGACGCCACGTTGATCGGCCGCCGACTGCAGGCACGGGTGGAGAATGGACGGCGCAAGGCGTTGCTCGTTCCCGCGAGCTATGTCTCGACGCGTTACGGTATCGATTATGTCACTCTGCGGGCGAAGGACGGAGGTCTCACGAGTGTGCCGGTGCAGACTGCGCCGACAGCTGAGCAGGGCATGGTCGAAGTTCTCTCCGGCGTCTCGGCGGGGGACGTTGTGGTCAACGGGGCCGCACGATGAAGCTCGGGATATCGGGGCGCCTGACCCGGGCAACGATTGCTTCGCCGCTTACGCCGCTGTTTCTTCTGGCGGCGATTTGCGTCGGATTGATCGCGACGATGACCATTCCGCGCGAGGAAGAACCGCAGATCAGCGTGCCGATGGTCGACATTCGCGTCCCCGCGCCGGGACTGTCTGCGAGCGACGCCGTCGAGGTCGTCGCCAAACCGCTCGAAACGATCATCAAGAGCATCGACGGGGTCGAGCACGTCTACACCCAGGCCGAGGACAACGGCGTTCTGGTCACCGCACGGTTCCTTGTCGGTTCCGATGCCGAGGACGCGGCCACCCGGGTGGACGAAAAAATCAACGCGAACATCGACCGGATCCCGGTTGGCATCCCACCGCCGCAAATCACCGTGCGCGGAATTGACGACGTTCCGATTGTCGTCCTGACTCTCAGTCCGAAGCCCGGCGCCCCGGGCCAGTGGACGGAGCAATCGCTCCATCAACTGGCTGCCCGCCTGCGGACTGAACTCGCCAAGGTCGAGGACGTCGGTCTGAGCTTTATCGTCGGGGGACAGGAACAGGCGATCCTCATCGTTCCCGATCCCGCTCTGTTGGCGCTTCACCAGGTCCCGATCGGCAACCTCGTCGAATCGGTCGCGCAATCCAACCGGTCGTTTCCGGCGGGGACCGTGCGAGAGGGCGGCCAAGCCGCAACGGTCATGGCTGGAACCCAGATGCGAACTGCCGGCGAAGTGGGCGCGCTCCAGGTGCGCTCGATCACCGGGGCGCCGGTCTACTTGCGCGACGTCGCCAGCGTTGCGCAGAAACCGACGCAGCACCAATCGCGCGCGTGGCGGTGGGCGCGGCAGGGTAACGAAGGCCGATGGGCGGAGGCGCCCGCCGTTAGTCTTGCGATCGCCAAACGGGCCGGTGCAAACGCGGTCTACGTGTCGGAGGCAGTGGTCCAGCGGGTCGAGGCGCTCCAGGGCGACCTTATCCCCGAAGGTGTCGAGGTTTCAGTCACCCGGAACTACGGGAAAACGGCCGATGAAAAGGCCAACGAACTGCTGTTCCATCTGGCACTGGCCACCGTCTCGATCGTCGTCCTGATAGGCTTTGCGATCGGCTGGCGCGAGGCGGGCGTAACGGCCATCGTCATCCCCACGACCATCCTGCTGACCATGTTCGCCAGCAACGCGATGGGTTTCACCATCAACCGCGTCAGCCTGTTCGCGCTCATCTTCTCGATCGGCATACTTGTCGACGACGCCATCGTGATAATCGAGAACATTGCCCGGCATTGGGCCATGCAGGACGGACGAAGCCGGCCCGAAGCTGCCATTGCCGCGGTGGCCGAAGTCGGCAACCCCACCATCGTCGCCACCCTCACCGTGGTCGCCGCGCTGCTGCCGATGCTCTTCGTTTCGGGCCTGATGGGTCCCTATATGGCACCCATACCGATCAACGCCTCGGCAGCGATGGTATTCTCGTTTTTCGTGGCTGTCGTCATCGCCCCCTGGCTGATGATCCGCTTCGCCAGGAAGACGCTCGCCCATGGTCACGCAGATGCGCACGGCGGCAAGCTCGGCGCGCTCTATGCCAGTGTCGCGTCGCGCGTGATCGCCACACGCAGGGGTGCGTCGCGCTTTCTCATCGCGGTCGGCATCGCGACCTTGATCGCCTGCTCGATGTTCTACTTCAAAGCCGTGACCGTGAAGCTCCTGCCATTCGATAACAAATCCGAAGTCCAGTTGGTGGCGGACCTGCCCGAAGGATCCAGTCTCGAAACCACGTCGCGCGTGCTCGAGCAGGCCGCGGCGATCGTTCGCGGCGTGCCCGAGGTGGTTGCGATGGAGGCCTATGCGGGAACGTCCGCGCCGTTCAATTTCAACGGTCTGGTGCGCCATTACTTCCTCCGAGATCGGCCATGGATGGGCGATCTCATGGTGACGCTGCAGGAAAAGGGCGAGCGGGACCGATCGAGCCATGAGGTGGCGGTCGACCTGCGCGGGAAGATTGCCGCGCTCGACCTGCCCGATGGGACATCCCTCAAGGTGGTCGAAACTCCGCCCGGGCCACCGGTTCTCGCGACTTTGCTGGCCGAGATCTACGGGCCCGACGAGGCAACCCGACGTGCGGTCGCGCAGCAAGTGGAATCCATTTTCAAAGAGGTTCCCTTCATTGTCGACGTCGACAATTCGTTCGGCCGTCCGGCGCCGCTATTGCGCCTGGTCCCGCAACGCGATCGCCTCGATTACTACGGCCTCTCGCAGCGCGACGTGTTCGACTCGATCGGAGCGCTGCTCGGCGAGAAAACCATCGGTTATGCACCGCAGGGCGGCGGGCGCGATCCGCTGCCGATCGTCATCGGCCTCGACCAGTCGCAGCGCAGCTGGAGCCAGTCGCTGGGCGCGACCCCCGTCGCGGCTGCGCAGGGTCCCGCTGGCCCGCAGCTGATCCAGCTCAGCGAAGTGGTCGACGCACACATGACGCAAGGCGAGCCGGCCATTTTCCGCCGCGACGGCCGCGGGGCAACGATGGTTACCGCCGAACTCGCCGGGCGCTATGAGGCACCCATCTACGGCATGCTCGAAGTGCAGGACAAGATCGACGCATTCGACTGGGCGGCCGCGGGCTTACCGAAGCCCGCGATCAGCCTGCACGGTCAACCGCAGGACGAAAGCCGGCCGACGCTGCTGTGGGATGGGGAATGGGAAATCACCTGGGTAACCTTTCGCGACATGGGCGCCGCTTTCATGGTTGCACTGCTCGGCATCTATGTCCTCGTTGTGGGGCAGTTTCGCAGCTTCACCCTTCCGCTCGTGATCCTCACCCCTGTTCCGCTCACGCTGGTCGGCATCGTGATCGGGCACATGCTTTTCGCCGCGCCGTTCACTGCCACCAGCATGATCGGCTTTATCGCCCTCGCCGGGATTATCGTGCGAAACTCGATCCTGCTGGTCGATTTCATTGGTCATTCCCGAAGCGCTGACACGAGCTTGCGCGATACCTTGCTCGAGGCCGGGATGATCCGTTTCAAGCCGATCGTTCTGACTGCCGCGGCAGCGATGATCGGGGCCGCGGTTATCCTGACCGACCCCATCTTCCAGGGCCTCGCAATCTCGTTGCTCTTCGGCCTCGCTTCGTCGACCGTCCTGACCGTTCTGGTAATTCCTGCTATCTACATCGTGCTGCGCGACGATGGTCGGCCGATGACCACGCGCGATGCAGCGGGAGACGATTGAATGACTTCGCAAACCGTGGTGTGCCGCTCTTGCGCCGCCCTCAATCGAGTGCCGAGCGAGCGGCTGGCTTCCGGTCCCAAATGCGGCAAATGCGGCCAGCCGCTCTTCACGGGCAAGCCCATCGCGGCCGACGCGGCGCTTTTCGACAAGCTGACCGGGAAGGGCAGCCTTCCGGTATTGGTCGATTTCTGGGCCGAATGGTGCGGCCCTTGCAGGGCAATGGCACCCGCATTTGAAGCGGCGGCGGCGAGACTTGAGCCACGGGTCGTGCTCGCAAAGGTCGACACCGAGCGGGCACAGTCTGTGGCCGCACGTTACTCCATCCGCTCGATCCCGACGTTGATCCTGTTTCATGGCGGAGCGGAGGTTTCGCGGCAGGCCGGGGCGATGAACGAGAGCGCCATTGTGCAGTGGACGCAGGCCGCCTTGGGCTAGGGCGCGGGCAGGCTCGAAGCAGCGGAATGGCGATCCTCGCATCGGATCGCCCGGCGTCTCCGGATATCTGCGTATACCGGCGCTGCGCAATTTGATCGAAGTCAAACGCCTTGGAGCGGCGCAGCCGCACGATGCCGACGGAGATTTCGATGACCGATTGTGCCCAGTGTCCAGTTCGCGATCAGGCCATTTGCAGTTCGCTTTCTGACGATGATGTGGCGCGGCTCGGTCAGTTCGGCCGGTTGCAACGCCTTCGCCGCGGGACGGTGCTGCAGTGGGAAGACGAAGAATCGCTTCTGGTGGGCAACGTCATCGAAGGTGTGCTCAAGCTGTCCTCGACGGCCAGCGACGGCCGTGAGCAGACCCTGGGCCTAGCCCACCAGGGCGATTTTGTCGGTCGACCCTTCGGCCCCAAGTCTGCCCATTCGGTGGTCGCTCTCACCGATGCCCAGGTCTGCACGTTCCGGCGTGCCGAGTTCGACAGCTTCGCCCGCACCCAGCCGGAACTCGAACACGATCTCTTGGAGCGTGCCCTTACCGACCTCGATCGCACCAGAAGCTGGCTGATGCTGCTCGGCCGCAAGACCGCCGGCCAGAAGATTGCCACCTTCCTCCTCGACATGGTCGAGCGCGCTCGCGCATCGGGTGCACCGGAGTGTGGCCCGGTGACTATCGAGCTTCCTTGCGGCCGGCAGGAGATCGCCGATATGCTCGGAACGACCATCGAGACTGTAAGCCGGCAGATTACCGCACTGCGAAACCGCGGAATCATCGAGACTCCGGGAACCCGCCGGATCATGATTCTGGATCGGGAGGCGCTCGTTCTCCTAACCGAGGCGGAGTGATCGCGCCCGCCAGCAAGGACTGCGGACATTCGTATATCTCCCAATGTCCGCTGGCCCGGGAAGTCTGCATTCATGCTTCATGGACGCAGGATTTCATCGAGCTTCGGAGTGGAAGATCATCCGACTCGAGCTGGCGCGCACCCCGGAATATCCCTCCGGCTCGGCCAGCCGGGCCTATATCTTGCGTTTGCCGGTCTACGAGGACGGCATGATCGACGAAGACGCGGTCAAGGAGCATCGCTCGATGGCGACGGTTCGCCGGTTCTGGCCCAACGAGCCCGACCAACAAGGGTATGTCGTTAGGGCCGGCGACCACTGGGCCTTTTCGTACAGGGTGGGCGAGGACGACGATGAAAGCCTGTTTCACCTCGAAACACACCCCCTCGCGCTGGGGGAATTCGTCACGTTGACCGAGCCGGACGGACGGCAGTTTCCGTTCAAGGTTGCAGAAGTCGCACGCTAGGCCCTTCTGCCTGCCTCCCGCGGGTCTTAATCGAGATCGGTGGCCGAGGCGTCCGGCAGAGTGAAGTGAAAGGACGTCCCGCCAAGCGACGAGGGTTCGATCCAGATACGTCCTTCATGCGCCTCGACGATCGTTCGACAAATCGACAAGCCAAGCCCCATCCCGCTCGATTTCGTGGTGCGAAAAGGGGAGAACAGGTCCGCCGCTATATCGGCCGGCAATCCAGGTCCGCTGTCCGTCACCGAGGCGTGCACCATGCCGCCGGGGCTGGTGCTGCTCGTCACCTCGAGTCGCTTGAACTTGCTGTCCTGCATGGCCTCGATGGCGTTCTTTATAAGGTTCAGGAACACTTGCTGAACCTGGATGCGGTCAACGAGAACGGTTTGGTCGACGGGAATGTCGACTCGGAAATCGAGTTGGTCGCTACCGGTGCTCAGCAAGGCAAGGGCGCTGGCTTCGTTGACCAGTCGCGCGAGCGGCACGATCTGCCGTTCGGTTTCGCGGCGGGCGATGAAATCGCGCAGTCGCCGCACGACCTGGCCGGCCCGGATCGCTTGCGCTGCGCATTCGTCCAGCGCTTCCCGGACCATCTCGCAGTCTTCGAGCTGCGGGTCGACCAACATCTCGCTCGCCGTTTCGACGTAGTTGGCGATCGCGGTAAGTGGCTGGTTGAGTTCGTGGGCGATCGAGGTTGCCAGCGTTCCCATTTCCGTGACCCGGGCGACGTGGGCCAGCTCGTCCTGCAGATTGTGCAGACGCTTTTCCGTCTCCTGGCTCTCGGTCAGATCGCGAATGAAGCCGGTGAACAGCCTGCGGCCTCCATGCTTCGCTTCGCCGACGGCGAGTTCGATCGGGAAAGTGGTGCCGTCCCGCCGCCGAGCGGTCGTGATGCGGCCAATGCCGATCATGCGCCGCTCGCCGGTCTGCATGTAGTTGGCGAGATACCCGTCGTGCTTCTCGCGGTCGGGCGATGGCATCAGCGTGCTGACATTTTCGCCGACTACATCCTGCTCACGGTACCCGAACATGCGTTCCGCCGCCGCGCTGAAGTATACAATCTGCCCCCCCTCATCGATCACGATCATGCCCTCGGGCACGGTATCGAGGATCGACCGCAGAAGGATCTCCTCGCCAGGCCGGGGCAACATCTGCTTCACATGCACTCCTTCGAGGTCAACGGGGCGCGTTTGCCGCGGACTAAGGGATTCGTTAGACAAACCTAATGGACTCTCGCACAATCAGCCAGAGCAATGGTAGCGGGACGCGATGCAAGTCAGCTCTCCAAAGGACATGGTATCGGATTGCCTGCGCTGCCGCGACGGCATCCTCGCACTTTGGCGCATCCCAGCACCAGCATCTGCATGACCGGTGAATTTTTCGCCAGGTCGGGTGGGCAGTTCGCCGCCTGATAATATATTGACGACCGAGCGCCGACTATGAATCGGCGGCCGATGAGCTAGCGCGGAGGAAGGACGGTTTGGCAGACAAAATGCTGGTCCACGTTGTCGACGACGAGGATTCGATTCGCCGGTCGCTCGATTTCCTGCTTCGCTCGGCTGGATATGCGGTGGAGCGCTGGCCCGATGGCGAAGCCTTTCTCAAGGGCGCCGATCGCAACACGCCGGCCTCTGTCTTACTCGACGTGCGAATGCCGGGCATGGACGGGCTGCAGGTGCAGCAGGAGATGGCGAAGCGTGGACTGAACTTTCCCGTCATCGTGCTCACAGGTCACGGCGACATCGCCACGGCCGTACGGGCGATGCGGGGAGGTGCCACCGATTTTCTCGAAAAGCCGTTCAAGCGCGAGCGCCTCCTCGAGGCCGTCGCGGTCGCCCAGTCGCAACTGGCCGACAAGGCCGGCCAGCGCAATCGCCTTGAATGGGCAAGGACGCAGATCGCCCGGTTGACCGAGCGCGAGCGCGAAGTACTCGAGGGGCTCGCCTGCGGCTACCCCAACAAAACAATCGCCTACGACCTCGGCATCAGCTCGCGCACGGTCGAGGTCTATCGCGCGAATGTGATGGAAAAGCTCGAGGTGACGAACTTCGCCGACGCCCTGCGTGTCGCCTTCACCGCCGGCATGGGCTCCGAGGAAGCGTGGCTTGCGTCGCATCAGGCCGGCCCGGCTGAGAACGCCGACGACCGCTAGGGGCGGTGAGCTTGCCGAGTCGCCGATCGCTCAGGCGGCCTTGCATTCCGATTCAAAGCCCGGCGCGGCACGAAAGACCGGCTCGGTTCCCGCTGACGCGAGCTGTTTTTCCAAGCAGCCGTCGAGCTTGTAGACATCGTCGAACTCGCGAATGCTGCCGTCGGCCTGGGCAATTGCGGTCAGATAGACGACATAGATGGGCAGCGGTTGTTCGAGCGGAATCTCAACGGTTTTCCTGGTTGCCGCCGCAGCGTCGATCCTCGTGCGTGTCCATTCCGAGCCGGCTAGGAGATGTTCTCCAAGTGCAAACGGATCCTGCGTGCGGATGCAGCCGTGGCTGAAGGCGCGCACATCGCGCTCGAAAAGGTCCTTGGACGGGGTGTCATGCACGAAAATCGACAAGGGATTGGGCATGTCGAGTTTCATCTGCCCGAGCGCGTTCTCGGGCCCCGGCATCTGCGTGACGTTGAGCTTGCCGCCGTTCCAGTTCCAAGTGTACCCCCGCGAGCGGGCGACCTGCGGCCGGTTGCGCACCAAGGAGCCGACGCTCTCGGCCACGATCGACTGGGGCACGTGCCATGAAGGGTTGATAATGACACCCTTGATGCGCGCCTGGAATCGTGGGGTCGGCGTCGAGGTCTTGCCGACGATGACGCGGTGGGCGGAAAGCAGCCTGCCATTCTCCACCAGGCGCAGGCGGTACTCCGGGATATTGACGATGACATAGCGCGTGCCGAGATCGTGCGGCAGCCAGCGCCAGCGCTCGAGGTTGAGCTTGATGCGTTCGCGCTCCGCGGCGCGTTCGGGGGGCAGCTTGGCAAGCGCGAGCCGAAGACTGCGGTACTGGGGATTGGCCGGTGCCAGTCTCTCAAGGACCCCGGCGACGTCGCGCTTTGCGATCGCCTCGTCGATCATAAGGGCGACCCGTTGCGGATCGAGCGTATCCGATACGATATAGGTCCTGCCCCTGTTGCCGGGCTTGATATGACCCCGCGCCAGATCCGCGGCCACCAGGGTGAAGCTGAGCGTCGCCTGTTTTTCGATCGCCACCGGCTCGCCGGATTGCAGTGCCGCTCGCAAGAGGGCCGGCTGGTAATCCGCCGCGTCGAGCCCGTGCGAGCCGACGCCGTCGATATATGCCAGCAAGGCTTCCGCCGCCGGCTGGTCCCAGTGCCGCGGAGCGGGCTCTTGCGCCGGCGCGCCAGCGGCGACCAGGAGCAAAAGACAGGACGCGGGCACGGTTGCCAGCCTGCGCAGAATCGCACCGATTGTCGGGATAGGTCTGAAAGTCATGCGCCGCTCCACGGCAAGGACAGGAATTAAGGCGGAAGAGCACCGGGTAACGCGATGCGCAGGCGGTAGCGCCCCGCAATTATACGGATGAGAGCGGCGAGCTTGTTTTGCGCGACCCCATCTATATATACTGAGCGATATGGAAAATGTTGCTGTCAGAGGGCGCCCCAGGGAATTCGACGTCGATGATGCGCTCGCCGCAGCCCTGCGGGTTTTCTGGACCAACGGTTACGAAGGATCGTCGCTCACCGACCTGACCGACGCCATGGGCATCACCCGGCCGAGCCTTTACGCAGCCTTCGGGAACAAGGAAGAGCTGTTTACCCGGGCGCTCGACCTCTACGAACGCGAAAAGCTCGCCTACATTCGCGAGGCTTTGGATGCGCCCACGACGAAGGGAATGGTAGCGAACCTGCTCCACGGCGCCATCGACCTGGTGAGCGGCGATTGCCGGGGATGTCTGGGCGTGACGGCAACGGTCACCTGCGGCGCAGAGGACTCGTCGATCCGCCAGCATATCGAAGGTATCGCGGCCAACACGCACCGCGCACTGGTCGAACGTATCGAGAAGGGCATCTCTGCCGGCGATTTCGATGCGCCGGCCGACCCCGAAGCGCTCGCCAACTATCTCAAGACTGTCTTGCAGGGCCTTTCCGTGCAGGCCCGCTCGGGCATGTCGCGGTCCCAGCTTGAGAGCGTCGCCCAAGCTGCGGTGGCGATTTGGCCTTCGCGCTGATGGCCCCTTTTTTGCTGCATTGCGAAAAAAATATCGGTCGGTATAGAAATATCGCTTGACCTGAACCCCAGATTACATACTTAGCGGTACAGAAGTCTGGCCCGGGCGGTAGCTGATGCTGCCGACCAGGGCGGGGCCGCTTCGCGGCGCTCGCCATTCCGGCCTTGTCCGAAAGAATCCCTCCCGGAGCGCGCTTCGGGACGCGGAGAAAAGCGCCCTGACCGGGCGAGGGGTAGTCATGTTCGATACACCGTTCGATCGTTCCGAAGACCAGCGCGGGAGCAATTCGCCAAACGACGGGGACCTCGTCGATGGATATCCGGCGCGCATGCAGCCCATGGAAATGGCAAGGGACGAAGAGGGCGAGTATCGCGGCCGACACGCTCGCCGCAACCGGCGCATCGTCCTCGTGGTCGCGATGGCCGCTGCCCTGCTCGCCGCCTGGTGGTTCCTGCGCACCGACGTGGCTCCGGCTGCCGCGCCGCCGCCGCCCGAAGTAACGGTCGCCCAGCCGATCCAGCGCGAAGTGACCGAGTGGGACGACTTCATCGGTCGTTTCGAGCCGAGCCGCGCGGTCGAAGTGCGCCCGCGCGTTTCCGGCCAGGTGACCGCGGTCCACTTCACCGACGGCCAATTTGTCCGCGCAGGCGCTCCGCTGTTCAGCATCGACGCCCGGCCGTTCCGCGCCAGCCTAGCCGAGGCGCAGGCGAGCGCCGCCAGCGCATCGAGCGCGCTGTCGCTCGCCCGCAGCAACCTGGCCCGGGCCCAGCGCCTGGTTGCGGAAGACGCGGTCGCGGCCAACGAGATCGACCGCTTGCAAGCCGAAGTGCGCATGCACGAGGCTCAGCTTGCCGCTGCCCGCGCGCAGGTGCGCTCGCGCCAGCTCGACGTGGAGTTCACCACTGTGCGCGCGCCAATATCAGGACGGATTTCCGACCGCCGGGTCGACGCGGGAAATCTGGTCGCGGCCGGAAGCGGGCAGGCAGCCACTCTGCTGACCACGATCAACGCAGTCGATCCGATCTATTTCGCCTTCGAGGGATCGGAAAGCACGTTCCTCAAGACGCGGCGCGAGGGCCTCGACAAGAAAGTTCCGGTCGACATCCGCCTCGCCGACGAGCCCGACTATCGCTGGCACGGCTCGCTCGACTTCGTCGACAACGGCCTCGACGCGCATTCCGGCACGATCCGGGCTCGCGCTCGCGTTCGCAATCCCGACGGCTTCCTGACGCCGGGACTGTTCGGCAACATGCGCATGGCGACCGGGGGCACGGAGCAGGCGCTGCTGGTGCCCGATACCGCGATTACAACCGACCAGACTCGCAAGCTGGTGATGGTGGTGGATCGCAAGAATGCGGTCGCCGCCCGCGAAGTCGAACTCGGCCCGTTGGTCGACGGTCTGCGAGTGGTCCGCAAGGGCCTCGCCCCGACCGACCGCGTCATCATCGACGGCGTGCAGCTCGCCATGCCAGGCCAGACGGTGAAGCCCAAGCAAGGCAAGGTGCCGGAACCCGGGGCCGCATACACCGAAAAGGCGCTCGACGAAGCGCCCGCCAGCGCCGCCACACTCGCCAACTGACCAACCGACCGGAGCCAAGCCCATGCGTCTGCCGCGCTTCTTCATCGATCGGCCGATCTTCGCAGTGGTCATCGCCGTGATCATCACGCTGGTGGGTGCAATCGCCTATGCGTTCCTGCCCGTCAGCCAGTACCCCGAAGTCGTGCCGCCCACGGTCACGGTGAGCGCGGTATATCCCGGCGCGTCGGCCGAAACGGTCGCTGACACGGTCGCCAATCCGATCGAGCAGGAAATCAACGGGGTGGACGGCATGCTCTACCTCTCCAGCCAGTCCACTGGGGACGGGCGAGTGACGATCACGGTTACGTTCGAACCCGGTACCGATCTCGACCAGGCGCAGACGCTGGTTCAAAATCGCGTGGCAATTGCCGAGCCGCGCCTGCCTGAGGAAGTCCAGCGCCTCGGTATCGTGACCCGCAAGACGACGCCCGATTTCCTGCTGGTCGTAAACCTCATTTCGCCCGATGGGTCGCTCAACCGCGAATACATCTCCAATTACGCCCAGACCCGCATCAAGGACCGCCTCGCCCGCATCGAGGGGGTCGGAGACGTGCAACTGTTCGGACAACGCGAACTGGCCATGCGCGTGTGGATCGACCCCGGCCGCGCCGCCGCACTCGGCTTGACCGCGGGCGACATCGTCCAGGCTTTGCGCTCGCAGAACGTGCAGGTCGCAGCAGGCACGCTCGGCCAGCAGCCGAGTCCCGACAGCGCGTTCCAGCTCAACGTCGAGACGCAGGGCCGCTTCACCGATCCCCAGCAATTTTCCGACGTCGTCATCCGCACGGACGAGCAGGGCCGCCAGGTTCGCGTCGGCGATGTCGCCCGGGTCGAGATCGGGGCGCAGGACTACGCCACGTCTGCCTACCTCAACCAGATGGACTCGGTCATCATCCCGGTCTTCCAGGCTCCGGGATCGAACGCCCTGGCGGCGGCGGAAGAGGTCAAGTCGACCATGAGCGAGCTGTCGAAGAGCTTCCCTGCGGGGCTCGAATACAGGATCGTCTACAATCCGACCGAATTCATTTCCGAAAGCATCAGCGCGGTGGTCCACACGCTGTTCGAGGCCATCGTTCTCGTCGTGCTGGTGATCGTCGCCTTTCTGCAGAAGGCACGTGCCTCGCTCATCCCGGTTCTGGCAATCCCCGTCTCGCTGGTCGGCACCTTCGCCGTGCTGGCCATGCTCGGCTATTCGCTCAACAACCTCTCGCTATTCGGACTGGTGTTGGCGATCGGGATCGTCGTCGACGACGCGATCGTCGTGGTCGAAAACGTGGAGCGCAATCTCGAGGCGGGGCACTCGCCGCTCGAAGCCGCGCGGCGGTCGATGGACGAGGTCGGTACGGCTCTCATCGCCATCGTCCTGGTGCTGTGCGCAGTGTTCGTGCCGACGCTGTTCATCGGCGGCCTGTCTGGCGAGTTCTACAAGCAGTTCGCGGTCACCATTTCGGCGGCCACCATCATCTCGCTGGTCGTTTCGCTCACGCTATCTCCGGCACTTTCGGCTCTCTTGCTGCGTCCGCACCGAAAGCTGCGTCGGGACGCGCCGCGCTGGCGCCAGGCGGTGGAGGCTGCGGGCGACAGGTTCAACCGCGCCTTCGAGCGCTTCAGCGAACGCTATGCGGCGCTCACCGCGCGCCTTGTGCGCATGCCCCGGCGCATGATGGCCGCCTATGCCGGCCTCATCGCGCTGACCGCGGCCGCCCTGGTCTGGACGCCCACCGGCTTCGTGCCGCAGCAGGACCAGGGATACTTCCTGACGGTCATCCAGCTGCCGCCCGGTTCTGCCACCACGCGCACCGACGCGGTGATGAAGCAGGTCGCCGAACGGATGCTGCCGATCGACGGAATTTCGGGCACCGTTATGCTCTCCGGCTTCGACGGAACGTCGGAGACGCAGTCGGCCAGTTCGGCGGCCGCCTACTGGGTGCTCGACGACTTCAAGACGCGCGCCGCCAAAGGCGAGACGATCGACGCCCTGATGCAGCAGGCGCAGGCCGCCACGGCCGACATCAAGTCGGCCCGTCTGATGATCGTCAAGCCGCCGGTCATTCGCGGTATCGGTTCGGCCGGCGGTTTCCGCATGATGATCGAGGACCGATCGGGCGCCGGCTATCGCAAGATGCAGGATATCGCCAATGCCGTGATCGCGCAGGCCAACCAGCACAAGGGCCTCGCCGGGGTCTACACGTTCTTCGATACCGGGACGCCGCGCGTGAAGGCCGACATCGACCGCGACAAGGCGCAGATCCTCGGGGTGTCGCCCGCCAAGGTGTTCGAGACGCTGCAGGTCTATCTCGGCAGCGCCTTCATCAACGACTTCAACCTGCTGGGGCGGACCTATCGCGTTACCGCGCAGGCCGATGCGCCGTTTCGCAACGATGCCTCGGACATTGCCAATCTCTACACCCGTTCCGACAACGGGGCGATGGTCCCGCTCGGTTCGGTGGCGGAGCTCAGCGACACGACCGGCCCATACCGCGTCACGCGCTACAACCTCGCCCCGGCGGTCGCGATCGACGGTGACACGGCGCCCGGCTTCTCGTCGGGTCAGTCGCTGGCGACGATGGAAGGCGTGGCAGCGAAAGCGCTGCCGCGCGGGTACGAATCCGAATGGACCGGTATCGCCTTCCAGCAGGCGACTGCCGGCAACACCGCGATCCTCGTCTTCGCGCTGGCCGTGGTGCTCGTCTTCCTCGTTCTCGCGGCGCAATACGAAAGCCTGGTCATGCCCCTGGCGATCATCCTGATCGTGCCGATGTGTCTGCTCGCCGCGATGGTAGGGGTGAACATCCGCGGCATGGACAACAACGTGCTGACGCAGATCGGTCTCGTCGTGTTGATCGCCCTGGCGGCGAAGAACGCGATCCTGATCGTCGAGTTCGCCCGCCAGGGCGAGGAGCGCGACGGGCTTTCGCCGGTCGACGCGGCAGTTCAGGCCGCACGCACCCGGCTTCGCCCGATCCTCATGACGAGTTTTGCCTTCATTCTCGGTTCGGTGCCGCTGGTCGTCGCGACCGGGGCCGGAGCGGAACTGCGCCAGGCGCTGGGCACCGCGGTTTGCTTCGGGATGCTGGGGGTAACCGGTTTCGGCCTCGTGTTCACGCCGACTTTCTACGTCGTCTGCCGCGAGCTCGGCGACCGGCTCGCCGCCCTACGCAACCGCACCGAGCCGTCTGCGGGCGAGGAACCTTTCACAGTCCCTGCCGAATAGGAGCATCGTCCATGCGCCATCCTGCATTCGCATTCGTCTCGCTATCCGCGCTCGCCCTTGCCGGGTGCGCGGTGGGGCCGGACTACGTCGCACCCACCCCCCAATCCTCTGCGGCGACCGGCCCCTTTCTTTCGCTCGACCCGGCAGCGGTTCGCCCCACCGAGCTGCCCACTGGTTGGTGGCACCTCTACAACGATCCGGTCCTTGACGGGCTCGTATCCGACGCACTGGCGGCAAACACCGACGTTCGCCAGGCGAAGGCGCGGATTGCGCGGGCGAGGGCCGTCTTGCGCGGCGCCGGGGCGGAGCGCCTGCCGCAGTCGTCGCTCTCGGCCGGGGGCTCGTATGCGCGCACGCCCGACAGCCAGCTCATGCCCGGTGCCGACCGCGAAAGCGCGAACTTCGATCTCGGCCTCGACGTGTCGTACGAGGTCGATGCGTTCGGCCGGATATCGCGCGGCATCGAGGCCAGCCGGGCCGACCTCGAGGTTGCCCAGGCCGAAGCCGATGCGGTTCGCGTCGTGGTCGTTGCCGATACCACGCGGGCCTATGCCGACGCGGCGAGCGCGGCCGCGCGGATCGCGGTCGCCAAATCGATAGTCGGTCTGCTCGACGAGACGCTGCACCTGACGAATCGACGGCACGATGCGGGCCTGGAGGACGGACTGGCCGTCGCCCGGATCGAGACGCTGCGCGAGCAGCGGGCGGCCGAAATTCCGGCGCTCGAAGCCGAGCGGCGCGCTGCGCTTTTCGCGCTCGCAACGCTGACCGGCCGCGCCCCGGCGGACTTGCCGCCTATCGCGGGAAGCCGGGCACTGATCTTGGAGATCGCCGCGCCCTTGCCGGTCGGAGACGGGGCGTCGCTCCTCGCCAGACGGCCGGACGTGCGCGCGGCCGAGCGGCGACTGGCGGCCGACACGGCGCGGATCGGCGTGGCCACCGCCGATCTCTATCCCCGCATCACGCTGGGCGGGAATGCAGGGTCGAGTGCGACGAGCCTCGGGGATCTGCTGACGGGCGGTTCGCTAAGCTACCTCGTCGGATCGTTGATCGACTGGGTGTTCCCAAATCAGGAAGCGACGAGGGCGCGCATCGAAGCCGCCAATGCCGACGCCGAGCAATCGCTCGCGGCCTTCGACGGAGCCGTTCTGCAGGCGCTGAAG
The DNA here is from genome assembly GCF_030657335.1 of Croceibacterium aestuarii. Taxonomy (NCBI): domain Bacteria; kingdom Pseudomonadati; phylum Pseudomonadota; class Alphaproteobacteria; order Sphingomonadales; family Erythrobacteraceae; genus Croceibacterium; species Croceibacterium aestuarii. The sequence goes on along the minus strand of NZ_CP131039.1, from coordinate 359,798 downwards.
GAAACAGAGGTCGCGCTGACGAGATATGCCCGTTCGCTCGATCGGCGGCGCACTTTGCAGGACGCTCAAGCGGCTGCCGAACGCGCAGCCGCGATCCTGCGTGCTCAGCGACGCGAGGGCACGGTCGACTCGCTTCAGGTTCTCGACGCGGAACGCACTCTCGCCGAGACGCGCGCTCAGCTTGCCGAGCAAGACGCGCAAGTATCGCGCTACCAGATCGGGGTGTTTCGTGCGCTCGGCGGGGGCTGGGCGGCCGATAACGGGAGGCCGCGGACATGAATCGCTCGCCGTGGTGGAAGGAGCACGCCGACGCGTTTCGCGCAGCCCTCTCGGGCTTCTTCCTGGCTTCTTTCGTATTGCTCCTCCGCATCTTCGTGGAGGGGGGCCAATAGGCGCTCTCTCCGGGAACGTGGCTGCAGGCTGAGGCCTGCCATTCCTGAATATCGCGGGTGCCTTGCTGCGATATTTAACCGGGTTCACCAAGTTGTTCGGAGACCACCGCCTCGCCGGAAGGCGCGGCTTCACTATCGGTCGAATCCTTTCTAGCGATCGACATCTGGGCGGCTTTGCGCAGAAGGCCGTATTCCGAGGGACTTATCTTGGGCAAAAGCTCCACGAATGTGACGACGTCTTCGACCTCTTGGGGGGACATGACCTCTCCCCACGCCGGCATGGCTGTCATCTTCACGCCGTGGTTGACGATTTCGTAGAGCTCGCCGTGGGTCCAGCGGCTTCCCGCATCGAGCAGGTACGGCGGGGTCGGTAACATGGCGCTAACCCAGTGCGCGCGCGCCACGCCCGGGCCGCCGTGGCACTCGACGCAGTGCTCTTCGTATTCAGTCGCGCCGGAAAGGAGCCGAGCCTTCGAAAGAGGCGGCGTACGCCGCATTTCGGGGGCTCGCCGCTTGACCGAATTGACCATGGTGGTGTGGACCGCCCAGGCGACCAGTTTGGCGTGCGGGCTGCTCGCCGCCGTGTTGTATCGGCCGGACAGGACGAACACCCCTAGCAAAGCGGCCACGGCGCCCGAGAGCGCAACGCCTCCTGCCAGCCCGGCCAGCAATTTGTGTTCGCGAATCAGCTGCCGAATCCGTCTCATCGCAGCTCCAGCAAGTAAGCGGCCGCATCGCGTGCCTGACGCGCCGTTAGACCCTGGTCGGGCATGTAGTTGCCCTTCACGACTTCCTGTGGATGCAGCAGGTAATACTCGAGGTTCGGGCGCGAATTGGGCAGCGTGCCGGCGATGATGTGCCGTTCGCCCAAACCGGCGAGCGACGGACCGACTTGCCCATCCGCCCCGGTAATGCCGGGAATGGTGTGACACGATCCGCAAGCCTTGCGGCTGATGACCAGCGCGCCGGCCTCCGGATTGCCCAAGGCGGGCGCATCGCCATCATGCGGTGCGCAAGCGCCAAGCCACGCGCAGGCGCCCAGCGCGCAGATGGCCGCCAAGAGTGGGCGACGGTGCGACAGGTTGCGCTCGGCGGGATCCATGATATCCGAACCGGATTGAAGGCCCTGAAGTTCCGCGCGCTTCATTTCGATTGCGCCGGTTCGCGGGCCCCGCCTCGCCCGCGCTGCATTCGATCGGCCGCGGCCAGTAGAGCAATGTGCGACAAGCCCTGCGGAAAATTGCCGAGCTGACGGTCGCCGCCAAACTCCAGCTGCTCGGCGAGCAAGCCGAGATCGTTGGCGCGGCCCAGCACGCGCTCGAAGAGGGTGCGTGCGTCGTCGATTCGGCCCTGCATGTGGTAGACTTCGGCCAACCAGAACGAGACCGCGACAAAAGCGCCCTCCGAGCCCTCGACGCCGTCTTCGGTCGCTGCGGTATCGTAGCGGGCGAACAGCCCATTGCGACATAAGTCGGTCTCGATCGCCGCGACGGTGGCACGGACCCGCAGGTCGTCTGCCGGCAGGAACCCGACCAAGGGAATGCGCAGGGCGGAGGCGTCGACGGCGGTATCGCCATACGCGATCACGAAGCACCCGCGCTCCTCATCCACGCCCTCGTCCAGCACCTGCGCATGGACCGTCCGAGCCAGGTCGCGGTAGTGCGCCGAAAGCGCGGTGTCGCGCTGTTCCAGCCATGCCGACGCGCGATCGAAAGCGACCCAGCACATGACCTTGGAATAGGTATGGTGACGCGGCTCGCCCCTGCTTTCCCAAATACCGGCGTCGGGTTTTTGCCATACTTCCTCGAGGCGCGAAGCGAGCAGGCGAATCAGTTGGTCGGAATCGTCGTCGTCGCCGACTCCCTCCTTGCTGGCCTGGTAGAGCGAATCGATGACCTCGCCATAGATGTCGAGCTGGAGCTGATCCTCGGCGCGATTGCCGAACCGCACGGGCTGCGCGCCGTTGAAGCCGTGCAGCCAGCCGGCCTGCCACTCGATCGCGCGTCGCTCTCCGTCGACCAGGTAGAATGGCTGCAGGTCGATGGGTTCACCGCCTACTGTCCGGCGCAGCCACTTGATCCAGTCGCGCGCTTCGTCATCGAGGCCCCAACGGGTCAGTGCAAGCAGAGTGAAGGTTGCATCGCGCAGCCAGCAGAACCGGTAATCCCAGTTGCGCTCGCCGCCAGGCTGTTCGGGAAGCGATGCGGTCGGCGCCGCGACCATTCCCCCGGTGGGCGTGAACATCAGCGCCTTCAAGGTAATCAGCGACCGGGCGATCATCGCGCTGTAGCGGCCATCTCGCGTAATGTTACCAGACCACTCGCGCCAGAAGGTTTCGGTGCTCCCGAGTTCCTCGGACGGGTCGATCCGCGCAGGAGTCTCTTCGTGACTCGGGAACCAGGTCAAGGCGTAGCAGGCCCTCTCCCCGGCGCCGAGACGCTGCGCGCTGGCAAAGCGGCGGTCGGCGAACTCGATCGGTACGTCGAATTCGAGACTGACGGCGTTGGGTCCGCTGATCGCCATGACGCACCCGTCGCCCGCGCCGCGGACGAGCGGATGGATCCGCCCGTAGTCGAAGCGCAGCCGCATCTCATTGCGCACCGACACCTCGCCTTCGAGGCACTCGACAATGCGCACGATGCGCGGGACTTGCGCGCGCATGGGCATAAAGTCGATCTGGCGAGCCTTGCCCTGCGAACAGGTGATTTCGGTTTCAAGGATCAAGCTGCCGTCGCGGTAGCTGCGGCTGCGGCCGGTTTCGCCTTCGAACCGCAAGTGCCAGCAACCGTTTTCGTCGTCGCCCAGCAGCGCGGCGAAGCAGGCTTCCGAATCGAATCGCGGCAGGCACAGCCAATCTATCGTGCCATTGCGATGGACGAGCGCGGCGGTCTCTCCGTCGCCGATCAGTGCATAGTCTTCGATGCGCTTGTCGCTCATGCGCGGGCGCGCTTGGCCATCCACGCTATTCCACCGGCGGCGAGCGCGAGTCCTGCCGCCAGCGCGGTCTGCGCGCGGTGCGTCGTCAACCAAAGTTGCGAGCTGCGGCTGCGCGCCTTGCGATCGAAGCGGCCGTGTGCGCCGCGATCGCCGGGTACCGGCCGGTAGAGATTGTTCTCGCGGTCGGGCGCCACCGGTTCGGTGTCCTGCTGTCCGGAATACCCGGTTCGCGCCAGGTACCGGTCGAGCAGCGGCGAGGCGAGCCGATCGCCCCAGATCGCCTGCAGCGTCGCCCAGCCGAGCTTGATCTCCTTGCGTTTGTGGTGCGCGGCGTAGTGAATCGCTTCGGCGGGAATCTCGGGCTGGTACGGCGGGCTCGCCGGCTTGGGCTTCATCGGCATCAGCGACTTGATCCAGTCGAACTGCGGAGTGTTGACGCCGGGCAGCTGGACCATGCTGACATGGACGTTGGACTTCGCGTGAAGCAATTCGCAGCGCAGCGAGTCCTGGAACCCCTGGATCGCGTGCTTTGCACCGCAATAGGCCGATTGCAGCGGTATCCCGCGGTAGGCGAGCGCGCTGCCCACCAGCACGATCGAGCCGCGGTCGCGCGGCAGCATGCGGTCGAGCGCGGCCCGGCTCCCGTGCACCTGGCCGAGATAGGTCACGCGCGTGACGCGCTCGTAATCCTCCATGGCCATTTCAGCGAACGGGCCGAGAACGCCGGCGAAGGCCGCGTTGACCCAGATATCGATTGGCCCGAGTTCCTGCTCGATCCGTTCGGCAGCGGCCGCAACCGCTTCGTATTCGGCCACGTCGCACGGGCAGACCAACGCTTCGCCGCCAGCGGCCTCGACTTCGCGCTTCGCGGCTTGAAGACCGTCGATGCCGCGGGCGATCAGGGCGATTTTCGCTCCGTCGCGCGCGAACCGGCGGACCACGGCGCGGCCGACGCCGGCCGAGGCGCCGGTGACGACTACAACGGGCGGATTGGCAAGGTTCTGTCTCATATCCAGTTAAAGCTCACCCCGGCGGGCTAGTTCCGCAATCCGGTCACCTGTGCGGCAGGCAATCGCCTGGATGGTCAGCGACGGGTTGACGCCGCCCACGGTGGGAAAGACCGAACCGTCGCAGAGCCACAGGTTGGGCACGTCCCAGCTGCGGCAGTCGGCATCGACCACGCTGGTGGCCGGATCGTCGCCCATGCGCGCGGTGCCGTTGAGGTGACAGGTGTCGTCCATCTCCTGCCAGCGCTCGGTCGCGCCGACCGCCTCGAGCGAACGGTCCATGAAATCGACGGCGTGCCGAATCATCGCCTTCTCGTTGTCGCCGAGCGAGTACGTGACGCGCGGTACCGGCAGCCCGTATTGATCGGTCTCGTCCGTGAGGGTGACGCGGTTGTGCGGGTAGGGAAGCACCTCGCCGACCATCTTGAGGCCGACCGAATGGTTGGCGCGGTTCATCTCGTCGAGCAGCGCCTGCCCCCACAATCCGCGGCAGCGCGACAGGGTGTTGGCCCAGCTTATCGGCAGCGGGCCCTGGCTCATATAGCACCAGCCACCGTGATAATCCTTGCCGCTATCGGCGTAGTTCCAATGCTCGGAGATCGCCAGGCTCGGCGGCCCCTTGTAGGAGCGCACCTCGTCTTCGAGGCGTCCCCACGCGGCCTGGTTGAGCTGCACCATGAGGTTCCTGCCCACCATTCCCGAGGAGTTGGCCAGGCCGTCGGGGAACTCGTCGTTGGCGGAGTTCAGCAGCAGGCGCGGCGTCTCGATCGCATAGCCCGCCACCACGACGTTCCTCGCCTTCTGGAAGTGCCATTCGCCCTCGCGGCGAAAATGCACGCCGGTGGCGCGGCCGTTTCGTGTCTCGATCCGTCCGACCATTGCCAGGTCGCGTATTTCCGCGCCCGCCGCCAGGGCGCGCGGGAGCCAGGTGACGAGCACCGATTGCTTCGCGTTGGTCGAGCAGCCCGCCACGCAGAAGCCGCGATAGACGCAAGGGTGGCTTGTCCGCGCGGGGCCGAAAGAGTGGCAATCGGCGTTTCGGTCCACTCTATCCCCAGAGCTTCCGCCCCTTGCGCGAGATAGCGCGCGGGGGCGTTGAGCTTGTGCGCGCGGTAGGGATAACGCGGCCGCTTCGGGCCCCACGGGTAGGTCAGCGGGCCCGCGATGCACAGCGCCTGCTCGACCTCGCGATAATAAGTCCACATTTCGCGCCAATCGAGCGGCCAGTCGACGCCGTAGCCCAGCTTGCTGCGCGCCTTGAACCATTCGGGCCGGAAGCGCAGCGAGACCATCGCAAAATGCACGGTCGATCCACCCACCGACTTGCCCGAATTGTTCGAGCCCATCGTGAGCGGGTCCGCGCCGTCGACGATCCGTTCGTCGGTCCAGTAGAGCTTTTCCTGATGCGCTTCGTCGGAGGCGAAATCCTCCAGCGGCCGCCAGTATGGCCCGGCGTCCATGGCGATGACCGAGAATCCGGCTTCGGCCAGCTTGCAGGCCAGCGTGCCGCCGCCCGCGCCGGTCCCGACGATGACGAAATCGACCTCGCTCTCGCCGTATTCGCGCATCGGTACCCATCCGCCCGGCGTGAAGACATCGGGCGCGCGGCCTCGCACTGCGCGGGGCGTCTGCTGGGGGTCGTCATTCACGATGCCGCGGCAGTCCTCTGGTGTCTTCGCCCCGTTCGATCGCCTCCCACGGATCGCGCCGGTTGGCGGACGTGCGGACATAACCGCGCGGCGAGGCAGGACCCCCGAAACCCATAGCGCTCCATAGCGACGGCTGCGCCCAGTGCGCCGAGACGAGATCGTGGAGCAGTCGCCAGTTCCAGAACGTCTGCGGGGGCAGGGAATCCCACTCGCGGGCCCGCACATTGCCGCTTTCGATCTCACGCAGGACTGCGTCCGCTTGCGCTGCATCGAGGCTAGCGAAGTTCGCGCCGTAGCGGGCCTGCGCCTCGGCCTCGATGGCGTCGAGTCCGCGTCGCCAGCATTCTGCGGTGCGCGGCAGGGTGTGGTGACGGAAACCGTCGCTGGCATCCTGTGCGATCTTCTCCACCACCATCGCCAGCGTGGTGGTCGGCGCCCGGCCTTCGGGATCGGGGCACACGCGCGCCGCGACGAGGTGCAGGGTTGCAAGCTGCCTTTCACTTAGTACCCCGCCAGGTACTTCGAGCCTCATCCGGTGGTCGATCGCCGCGCGGGTCGGTTCGTTCCAGCTCAAGCTGCCGCGCTTGTCGAGGACGTCGTAGCCGGGGAACGGGTCAGCCACGGGCGAACCTGCGGATCAGCATGAGCGCGCCGAGCCCGGCGATGGCCAGGCCGGTGAAGGAAGGCGGAGCGGGGAGGGGCGGCCCGGCGAGGATGTTTTGCCGCCAGTTCTTCCAGCCGCCCATGTTGCGCGATACGCCGTAGGCATGAAACGCCATGCCGAACAGGCCGACCGCGGCCGTCGCGGCGAGAGTCGCGGTCGTGATCCACCCGGCCCGCCCGGTCATCGCTGCGCGCGCCAGAGCGGCGGCCGAGAGCGGCGGGAGCGTCACCGGCAGCCACATGAAGGAATCGTGATAGGCGCCGCGAAAATGCAGCAGCGCCGCCTCGGCCGATGCACCGGCCAGGCCCAACGCGGTAAAGCCGGCCAGCGCGCGCCCCGAGAGCAAGGGCAGGGGGCCGAGATAGCTTGCCCCGCTCCCCAACGCCTGTGCGGCAACACCCAGCATGCCGGAAGTGACCAGCGCTGCGGGAGCGCCGATCGGAGCACGGTAGAACAGGTTGTTCCAGCTTATCCCGCCGGCCTTGCGGGTCACGTTGTAGGTGTGGAAGCCGAGCCCGGCTGCGCCCACCGCAATACTCGCAGCGTGAATCGAGGCAGTGAGCGGCGAAGCGCCGGTAACTCGGCCCGACGCCAGCCGGCTGTCGGCAGCGATCGCCAGCGCCGAAGAGGCGATCGGAAGCAGCATGGCGCGGTTGTCGAACGATCCGCGGTAGTGCTCCATCGCGGAGTCCGCCAGCACCGACCCGGCCACCGCCGCAGCCCCTCCAGCGACGAGCCGGGCCGCGCTCCGTGTCGCGGCCGCGGGCATCAATCGTCTGCCATTACCGAGCTCAACACCTGCTTGACGCTGCCCATGATCATGCTTTCTTCGTTTGGGTCGCCCTGCACCGCAGCGGTCATGAAAGCCTTAGCCTGGGCGAACTTGATATGCGGCGGCAGCGGCGGAACCTCTGGATCGCACTTGACCTCGATCAGGGTCGGCCTGCCGCTCGAAAGCGCCCGCTCCCACGCGGCGCCGAGCTGCTCGGGATCGTCGACGAAGATGCCTTCGAAGCCGATCAGCTCCGCGAACTTGTGATAGGGGATATCGGGCACGCGCTGGGTCGTCGCCGACTTGGGATTGCCTTCCATCACCCGCTGTTCCCAAGTCACCTGGTTGAGATCCTGGTTGTTGAGCACGCAGACGACGAAGGTCTGGTTCGGCCATTTGTCGTGGTATTTCTTGACCGTGATCAGCTCGGCCATGCCGTTCATCTGCATGGCCCCGTCGCCGACCAGCGCGATCACCGGACGGTCGGGATAGCCGAACTTGGCGGCGATGGCGTACGGCACGCCGGCGCCCATCGAGGCTAGCCCGCCCGAAAGCGAACCCATCATGCCGCTACGGAACTTGAGGTCGCGGGCGTACCAGTTGGCCGCCGACCCGCTGTCGCTGGTGATGATCGCCCGTTCCGGCAGGCGCGGCGAAAGCTCGGTGAAGATGCGCTGCGGATTGACCGGGTCGGCGGAAACCATCGCGCGGTCGCGCAGCGTCTCCTCCCAGTCTTCCTTCCAGCCGCGGATGTCGTCGCGCCAGCCGGTGTCGGTCTTCTGCTCCAGCAGCGGCAGCAGCGCTTCGATGGTCAGCGCTACGTCGCCCTGCAGATTGACGTCGTGTGGGAAGCGGATCGAGAGCATCTCGGGCTCGATATCGACCTGCACTCCGCGCGCCTGGCCTTCCTCGGGCAGGAATTCCGAATAGGGGAATCCCGAGCCGAGCGTGAGCAGGGTGTCGCATTCCTTCATCAGGTCCCAGCTCGGCTTGGTGCCGAGCAGGCCGATCGAGCCGGTGACCCACGGCAGGTCGTCGGACAGGACGTCCTTGCCGAGCAGCGCCTTGGCCGCGCCGGCGCCCAGCTTATCGGCTATGGCGATGACCTGATCGGTGGCGCCCTTGCAGCCGGCGCCGACCAGCATCGCGACCTTCCCGCCGGCATTGAGGACTTCGGCCGCACGCTCGAGGTCGGCCGGGGCGGGCGCGATCTGCGGGCGCGAGTAGCCGATGCCCGAGAACACGGCGCCGTGCTTGCGCGGCGGCTCGGTGTACTTCTTTTCCTGCAGGTCGTTGGGGAAGACCAGCGCGGTGACCCGGTTGCGCCCCTTGGCGATGCGTACCGCGCGGTCGACCAGGTGACGGACCTGCGCAGGCACCATGGCATAGCCGGTGAACGCGCCGGCGACGTCCTTGAACATCGAGGTCATGTCGAGTTCCTGCTGGTAATGCGCGCCGATCGCGGTGCGCGCCTGCTGGCCGACGATGGCCAGCACCGGCATGTGATCCATCCGTGCGTCGTAGAGGCCGGTGAGCAGGTGCGAGGCGCCGGGACCCGAGGTGGCGAGGCAGACGCCGAGCTCGCCGGTGAACTTGGCGTGGGCGCTGGCCATGAAGGCGGCCATTTCCTCGTGCCGGACTTGCACGAAGTCGAACTTGTCCTTCATCTCGTCGAGCGCGCCGACGAGCCCGTTGATGCCGTCGCCGGGGAAACCGAAAATGCGCCGCACGCCCCACTCGTGAAGACGCTCCCAGACGAAATGGGAAACGGTCTGCGACATGGCGACTCTCCTTGGCTCGATGCGTTTTGGCGTCGATTCGGAAACGGAGCGGGCCCGCCGGCGTTCCGAAAAAAGCACAGGACGAAGCGCTGACTTGAGAGGTGAGGAACCATGGATTCGATCGGCCGAAAGCGCTGGGTCATCGCCGAAGGCTACATTCCCGACGGCAGCATGGCCGGCGCCGACGAGACATTGATCAGCCACGAGGCCGCCTGCATCCTCAACACGGGAGACGAGGATGCCGAGGTCGAGATCACCATCTTCTTCACCGACCGCGAACCGGCCGGGCCATACCGCCTGTCGGTCGAAGCCCGGCGCACCCGGCACCTGCGCTTCAACGACCTGGACCATCCCGAGCGGGTTCCGCGCGGCACGAGCTATGCGAGCGTGATCGAGAGCGACCGCCCGATCGTCGTCCAGCACACGCGGCTCGACAGCCGGGCCGCGGAAATTTCGCTGATGACGACAATGGCCTTCGCCGCCGACTAGAGCGGCAGGTTCTCGGTCCGCACGAGCAGGTAGCGCGAGAGTTTGTCGAGGCCGGGCACGCCGTACTGGCCGAGCTCGTTCAGCATCTCCGACCGGAGCAGCTCGATCGCCTTGCGGACGCCGTCCTCACCATGCGCGCACAGGCCATAGAGCGGGGCTCTCCCGGCGAGGACGGCATCGGCGCCGAGCGCGCAGGCCTTGAGGATATCGCTCCCCCTGCGAATGCCGCCCGAGATGTAGAGTTCGATCCGATCGCCGACGATCTCGCGGGCGCGCGGCAAGACGTCGAGCGCAGAGACCGACCAGTCGGCCTGCCGCCCACCGTGGGCTCCGAGCATGACCCCGTCGACTCCGCAGTCGAGCGCCTGCTGCACGTCGTCCGGATTGAGAATGCCTTTGACGAAGAACGGCCGCGTCCATCGATCGCGAATCCGCGCCACATCGCGCCATGACAGAGTCTTGGGCATTTGATGGCGAATCCAGTTGGCCGAATCGAAGAACGAGCGGCGGTCCTTCGGCACGAAGTCGATCACGTTGGCAAATTCGGGCAAGCCGCCGGTGAGGGTCGTCACGGCCCAGCGCGGGTGGGTGGCGGCATTGAGCAGGTCGGCTGCATCGGGAAAGCCGCTCGGTGCGCGGTCGCGCTTGTCCCAGTCGCGCTGGCCGAAAATCTGCGCATTGGTGGTCAGCACCAGGGCTTCGCATCCTGCCCGTTCGGCGCGGTCGACCAGCTCCTGCCAGACCTCCTCGCCGCCGAAGACGTAGAGCTGCCACCAGTGCCGCAGCCCGTCGATCGCGGCGACCTGCTCCATCCGGTCGTTCGACATCGTGCTCTGGATAAAAGGAACGCCGGAGGCCGCGGCCGCTCGCGCCAGGGCGAGGTCGGCGTGGTGCATGAAGATGCCGTTGAGCCCGGTCGGCGCGATGGCCAGCGGCAGCGGCGCCTTGCTGCCGAGGATCGGAGCGGAGACATCGCGCGTCGATTCATCGACCAGGGTATGAGGGATCACCCGCCATTCGGCAAAGGCCTCCCGCTCGCGCGCCAGGGTGGCTTCCTCGCCGCTGCCCGCCTCGAGATACTCGAGCACGAAGCGCGGCATGAGCCGATGCGCCCTGGCGCGAAGGTCTTCGACGGTCTGCACGCGCGAGAGGCTTCGGCCGGTATAATAGCGCCGGCGCGGGGTGCCTTCGAACTGCGCTGCACTCGCCCGCGGTTTCACGGAAACATCACGGCAATCATCGCAAATGATAATCCGTGCGGCACCGAGATCGTTCCGCGCCCCGAGCGCGGAAATCTTCCGAAAATCGTTTCCGTGAGCGGCGGCCGCCGCGGGGGATGAGCGAGTGTTCGGCTGGAGGGGAAATGGCTGGGCCGAAAGGCCGCGGACCTGCGCCATTTTTTCGGGCGCTGGCTTCCGGTTTTCGAAGTCCTCTCGGACTGAGTGGTGCGGTCGAGAAGACTCGAACTTCCACGGGCTTTCGCCCACAACGACCTCAACGTTGCGCGTCTACCAGTTCCGCCACGACCGCACGTGAAAAAAGGAGCCGTTAACACCGGCTCCTCCGGGGTAGGTGCGCGCCCTTAGCAAAGGGGTCACCCCCCTGCAAGCGGCTCGGTACTAGGAAATGCACGCCCCGTCGTTTCACCGCGGAACGCTCCTAACGGTCCCCTTGCACACGTGGTGAACGGCGCGGCAACATCTTGCCCATGAGTTTCGCCCCCGCCCTCGTTCTTGCCGTCGTCGCAACGCAGACCGCGCCCGCGGCGCGCGAAGAGGTGCATGGTGAGGGCGCGCAAGTGGTCGGCGCCGAGGTGTCCGCCCGGATTGTGCGCCCGGCCGTGGTGCAGGACGGCAAGCTGACCAGCGGCAATTCCCCCGACGCGCCGCGAAGCCAGGTGCGCAAGAGCGGCGCCAGGGTCACCTTCGAATTCGAATAGGCGCGCCGCGCTACTGCGGTTTCCAGCCGATTTCGGCAACCTTGGCGGCGCGCGGCACGTCGGTCACGGCCTCGTTTACCGACATCGTCTCGCCCGGCGCCAGCGTGCGCTTCGGCGGATAGACTTCCCAGGAATAGACGATCCGGTCGCGTCCGTCGCGCAGGACGATGAGGATGGGCGGGACATCGTGCGCCGTGCTGCCGATGTTGGTGATCGTTCCGCTGGCGCCGAAGAACTCGGTACCATTGGGCAGTTGCCGTCGTTCCTGCTGATCGGCGGGAAAGTCGAGCTGCAGGTCGCGCTGGCCCATCGCGAACGTCGGGCGGTTGACCGGCACCCAGTCGGGCAGCCCGAAATAGCTCACCGCGACAATCAAGCCGGCGGCGACGAGCGCAAAGACGGCACCGGCGTAAGTCCACACCCTGAGCCAGTTGCGGCGCTTGCGGAACGGCGGCTGGTGCTCGAACTGCGAGGGCTCCTCTTCGCGTGGGGGCGGTGCGCTGCGGACGGGCGGCGGCAGAGGCTCGTCGAATGCCGTGGTGGGCGGCTCGGGTTCGGGTTCGGGCTCCGGCTCGGCCCTGCTCGGCGCGACAGGGGCGGGGGCCGGTGGTTGAGGCGGTGCTACGGGCGGTTGCGGTGCACGAGCGCGCTGTCTCTCCTGGGCCGGTTCGGCCGCTGGCCCCGCGGGCGCGCCTTCCTGGAACCACGAATGCCGGCATTTGGCGCAGCGCACCGTTCGTCCGTCGACGCCTATGGCGCTGTCGGGCACAACGTACCGGGTCGAGCAGGCGGGGCAGGCGATTATCATGTTGCGGGCCAGCCTAGCGCCCCGCGATACATGGCAACAAGATGTGCGACCGTGAACATGCGTCCCACCGTGGCTTTTTTCCACACTGATAGGAAGCTATAGCCCGCGCGCATGCCGCCCTTTTCCGCCATCCTGGTCAAAGCCGAGCCGGATTTCCGCCGATGACTTCGGCGGAGGGCGACATTGTGCAGTTCGACAATGTCGGGCTGCGCTATGGAACCGACCGTGAAGTGCTCAGCGACGTGTCGTTCACGCTCTATCCCGGCAGCTTCTACTTTCTCACCGGGGCCAGCGGCGCGGGCAAGACTTCGCTGCTCAGGCTGCTTTACCTCGCCCAGCGCCCTTCGCGCGGGATGATCCGTATGTTCGGCACCGACGTCATAACGCTCCGGCGTGAGCGGCTGCCGGCGCTACGCCGCCGTATCGGGACCGTGTTCCAGGATTTCCGCCTGGTCGACCACCTCTCCGCATTCGACAACGTCGCGCTGCCGCTGCGCGTATCGGGCGTCGCCGAGAGCGATATCGAGAAGCCGGTCGCCGACATGCTCGAATGGGTCGGGCTCTCGCACCGCTCCGATGCGCGTCCGGCCACGCTCTCGGGCGGCGAGCAGCAACGTGTGGCGATCGCCCGCGCGGTAATTGCCCGACCCGAGATCCTCGTCGCCGACGAGCCGACCGGCAACGTGGATCCGGAAATGGCCCTCAAGCTGCTGCGGCTGTTCGAAGCGCTCAACCGGCTCGGAACCACGGTGGTTGTCGCCACTCACGACGTGCACCTGCTCAAGAAGGTGCCCGATTCGCTTATCATGCGGCTCGACAAGGGGCGACTGCACGATCCGACCGGCGCGTTGCGCTATCCGCCGCGGCGGCAGGCAGGCTGATGGCGATTCCCGGACTCCTGCGGCGCAATCAGCCGCGCTTCGGCGCCGAGCGCTCGGGTATCTTGCAGCAGACCCGCCTCGCCGGGCCGATGCCGTGGGTCATCGCGATCATGATCGCATTGACCGTAATCGCCGCGGCCGGGGGGCTGGCGTTGAGCAACATCGCCTCGCATGCCCGCTCCCAGATCGCCGGCGGCCTGACCGTGCAAGTGGTCGAGGCGGCACCGGCCGAACGCAATCGTCAGGCCGAGGTCGCGGTGGCGATCCTGTCCAACCGTGAGGATATCGCCAGCGTACGGCGCGTCCCCGACGAGGAACTTGCGGAGTTGCTCGAGCCGTGGCTTGGCGACTTCGCCGGACAGGGCGACGAGGCCATTCCGACCCCTGCGCTGATCGATGCCCGGCTGCAGGGACCGATTACGCCGCGGCGGCTGGCCGAATTGCGCGACACCTTGTCGGCGTCGGTGCCTTCGGCGCGCGTCGACGCCCAGGCCGGCTGGCTCGCCCCCGTGTTCCAGGCCATTGCCTCGCTGCAATGGCTTGCCATCGGGCTCGTCGTTCTGCTTGCCTTGACCAGCGCCGCGGCGGTCTGGCTGGCCGCGCGCAGTGCGCTCGGCTCGAACCGCGACACCATCGAGATCGTCCACTTGCTCGGCGGGACCGACCGCCAGATCGCTCGCCTCTTCCAGCGCTCGATTGCCGCCGATGCCACTGTTGGCGGAGTGGTGGGTCTCGCGCTCGGCGTGGCTGCACTGTTCGTGCTGGGACGGCAGTTTGCAGCGCTCGATTCGGGCATGGTCGGTGGGGGCGGGCTCAAGATGGTCGATTGGGTGCTGATCGGCGCCATTCCCGTCGCCGGCATTGTCCTCGCGGTGCTGACGGCCCGGTTTACGGTTCTCGCCGCCTTGCGGAGGATGCTGTGATCTTGCGCTTCGCCGGGTTCGTGCTGGCCGTCTGGTTGCTCGGCTTTGCGTGGTTCGCAGCCACGCTGCCGCAACCCGCACCGGTCAAGGACCGAACCGACGTGATTATCGTGCCGACCGGCGGTGTCGGGCGGATCGATCGCGGCGTCGAACTGCTTCGCGCGGGCGCCGCGCAGAAGCTGCTCGTCTCGGGGGTGTTCGAAGGAGTTACACCGGCCGAATTCGCCGCCGAATACCGCCTCAGTCCTGAGGAAATGGCTTGCTGCGTCGTGCTCGGGTTCTCCGCGCTCGACACCCGCGGCAACGCGCGCGAAACGGCGCAATGGATACGCGACGGCCAGTACCGCTCGCTGCGCCTCGTCACCAGCGACTGGCACATGCGGCGCAGCGCCAACGAGCTTGAACAGGTCCTGCCGCCGAAGGTCCGGGTGGTCGAAGACGCCGTGCCGAGCGAACCCTCGCTCCGCATCCTATTTCTCGAATATCTCAAGCTGCTGGCGAGTTGGCTGGGCAACCTGTGAACGTCCTCCGCAGTCTTGCCTTTTATCTGCTGTTCTATGGGGCCTCCCCCTTGTTCGTGATCGCTACGCTGCTCAGCAAGGCTCTTGTGCCGGGGGAGCATTTCCGCGCCTGGCCCAACGCCTGGTCGCGCTTCCACCGCTGGTGCGTGGTCCACGTGCTGCGGATCGAGGTGCGGGTCGAAGGTGAGCCGATCGCCGAGCAAGCGATTTACGCGCTCAAGCACGAGAGCTTCTTCGAGGCTATCGATCTCGGCACGCTGTTCGACATGCCGGTGCCGTTCGGCAAGGAAGAGCTCTACCGTATACCCGGCTGGGGCCGCGCCGCGCTCGCCTATGGCTCGGTGCCGGTCTACCGCGATTCGGGGGCAAAGGGGCTGCGCAAGATGCTGTCCGACGCCCGCAAGTTCGTCGGCAGCGGCCGCCCGTTCTGCATCCTTCCCGAAGGCACGCGGGTCCCACACGGAACCCGCCCGCCGCTGCGCTCGGGCTTTGCGGGGCTGTACAAGCTGCTTGGGCTACCGGTCGTGCCGGTAGCGATCGATTCGGGGCCGACCTATCACCGGCTCTGGAAGCGGCGGGGCACGATAACCGTGCGCTTCATGAAAGCGATCCCGGCCGGCCTGCCACGCGAGGAGATCGAGGCGAGGGTGCACCAGGCGATCAATGCCTTGAACGACTAGTCGGCGTCGTGCTTGCGGCCAAAGTCCGGTCGTGCGTCGTCCTGGCCCTGCTCGATGATCGAGCGGCGGATGGCGCGGGTCTTGGTGAAGCGGTCGAACAGCATCTCGCCGTCGCCGCTGCGGATCGCGCGCTGCAGCGCGGTCAGATCTTCGGTGAATCGGCCAAGCATCTCGAGCACGGCCTCGCGATTGTTGAGGAACACGTCGCGCCACATGGTCGGGTCGCTCGCGGCGATGCGGGTGAAGTCGCGGAAGCCGCCCGCGGAGTACTTGATAACTTCCCCCTGCGTGACGTCCTCGAGATCGCTGGCTGTTCCGACGATGGTGTAGGCAATGAGGTGGGGGATGTGGCTGGTCACCGCGAGCACCAGGTCGTGGTGCGCCGCGTCCATGATCTCCACAGTCGCGCCCAGCGCGCGCCAGAAGGCGGCTAGCGCGTCGAGCTGCACCGGGTCGGCGTCGGCCGGTGGCGTCAGGATGCACCACCGGTGGCGGAAGAGGCTGGCAAAGCCGGCGTCTGGCCCGGAGTGCTCGGTCCCTGCGACCGGATGGGCCGGGATGACCGCATGGTTTGGCAGCGCCTCGCCGAGTGCGGCGGCGATCGATTGCTTGGTCGAACCGACGTCGCTGACAAGTGCGCCGGGTGACAGGGCGGGGGCAATCTCGCGCGCCACCTCAGCCATCGCGCCGACCGGAACGCAAAGAATGACGAGATCGGCAGCCGCGACCGCTTCCTGCGGGCTTTCGCACACCTTTGCGGTGAGCCCGCGCTCGGCGGCGCGTCGGCGCACGGCGGGATCCGCGTCGAAGCCGCTCGTGACGACGCCCGGAAGGTGTTCCTGCACGGCCAGCCCGACAGAACCGCCGAGAAGGCCGAGACCGATGATGGCGACGCGCTCGAAGCTCACCGGCACAATTCCCGCAGCGCAGCGGCCACCGCATCCATCTGCTCGGCGGTGCCGATCGTTATGCGCAATCCCTGCGGCAGGCCCTGTCCCGGCAAGTGGCGGACTGCGTATCCGGCCTGCGCAATCGCGGTCAGCGCCGCCTCCGCCGAAACTTCGCCCGTGAACAGCACGAGCACGAAATTGCCTTCGCTCGGCAGGGGGCGCAGGCCGTGGTTGCCGAGCGCCTCGATGGCCGCGACGAAAGCCCGGCGCACCGCGCGGTTGTGCTCGCGGCTGGCCGTCACGAAATCCTGATCGGCGAGCGCGGCGAGGGCAGCTTTCTGCCCGCTCTCGGTCACGTTGAAGGGTCCGCGGATGCGGTTCAGCGCGTCGATCAGGCCGGGCGCGCCGGTGGCCCAGCCGATTCGTTCGCCGGCGAGGCCGTAAATCTTCGAGAAGGTGCGCGTCACCAGTACGTTGTCGTGCGCGGCCGCCAGCGCCAGCCCCCCGTCCTCGTCGCCGGGTCCGACGTACTCGGCGTAGGCCTGGTCGATCACCAGCAAGACATTTGCGGGCAAGCCGGCATGGAGGCGCTCGACCTCGGCGCGCGGCAGGAACGAG
This sequence comes from Croceibacterium aestuarii, assembly GCF_030657335.1. Classification (NCBI taxonomy): domain Bacteria; kingdom Pseudomonadati; phylum Pseudomonadota; class Alphaproteobacteria; order Sphingomonadales; family Erythrobacteraceae; genus Croceibacterium; species Croceibacterium aestuarii. The sequence continues at coordinate 342,847 of NZ_CP131039.1, read as the reverse complement.
CCGGTCGGATTGTTGGGGTTGGCGAGATAGACCACCCGAGTCCGCTCACTCACCGCAGCGAGCAGTGTATCGACGTCGGCGGTGAAATCGCTGTCTTCCGCCTCGACGGGCGTCGCTCCGCAGCGCCGTGCGGCGATGTCGTAGACGGCGAAGGAATAGCGCGGAAACAGGACCTCGTCGCCGAGCCCGGCGAAGGCCTGTGCGGTGAGGTTAAGCAACTCGTCGGAGCCGGTGCCGCAGACGATCCGCGCGGGATCGATGCCGTGCAGCGCGCCCAGCGCGGCGCGCAGCGCGGTGCTGTCCGGGTCGGGGTAGGCCGCGGGACCCGCGGCCTCGGCGCGGGCGGCGAGCGCCTGCGGGCTGGTCCCGAGCGGGTTTTCATTGGCGGAGAGCTTGACCAGCGGCGTACCGTCGGCCGCCGCGCTTCGGCCGGGCACGTAAGCATGGATGCCCGCTATCCATTCCTTCATCTGGGGCTTCATCGCAGGCCGCTCGCTCATAACCGCGGGGCGCATAGCCGGTGCGGGCGGCAATTGACAGCACTTGCGTGAACCCCCAATCGCCGCACGTGACCAGCGCTGTCGCCCTCGATGGAAAGAGCATCGTGCTCGATCAGGCCCTGCCGCTCGACAGCGGTCAGCAACTGGCCGGCGTGCGGCTCGCCTACGAAACTTACGGCGAGCTCAACGCGGGGAAGACCAACGCCATTCTCGTCTTCCATGCGCTGACCGGCGATCAATACGTGGCCAGCACTCACCCCATCACGGGCAAACCCGGGTGGTGGGACCGCATGGTCGGCCCCGGAAAGCCCCTCGATTCGGCCCGCTATCACGTGATCTGCGTCAACGTCGTCGGCGGCTGCATGGGCTCGACTGGCCCCGCCAGCGCCGGGCCGGACGGAGCCCCCTATGCCATGCGCTTCCCGGTCATCACCATCCGCGACATGGTCCGCGCGCAGATCGCACTCCTCGACGCGCTCGGCATCGAGCGACTGCATGCGGTGGTCGGCGGGTCGATGGGCGGGATGCAGGCGCTGAGCTTTGCCGCCAACTTTCCCGGCCGCACCGCCCGGGTGCTGGCGATCGCCACGACTGCACGCCATTCGGCGCAGAACATCGCTTTCCATGAGGTGGGCCGCCAGGCGGTGATGGCCGATCCCGAGTGGCACGGCGGCGATTATTATGCGCATGGCAAGGGGCCGGAAAAGGGCCTCTCGGTGGCGCGGATGGCGGCGCACATCACCTACCTTTCCGAGGAGGGGCTGACCGAGAAGTTCGGCCGCCGCCTGCAGGACCGCGAGGCCAAGAGCTTCGGCTTCGACGCCGATTTCCAGGTCGAGAGCTACCTGCGCTATCAAGGTATCGCGTTCACCGACCGGTTCGACGCCAACGCCTACCTCTACATTACCCGGGCGATGGACTACTTCGATCTCGCCGAGGAGCACGGCGGACGGCTGGCGGACGCCTTCGCCAATGTCGGCGACATGCGTTTCTGTCTCGTCAGCTTCGACACCGACTGGCTCTACCCGACCGCCGAATCGCGCCACGTGGTCCACGCGCTCAACGCGGTCGCCGCGCCGGTCAGCTTCGTCGAGCTCTCCGCGCCCTACGGTCACGACAGCTTCCTGCTCGAAAGCCCTGCGCTCGACCGTGTCGTGAAAGGCTTCCTGGGATGAGCCTGCGTCCCGATCTCGCCAAGATCGCGGAGAACGTGCCGGAGGGCGCGCGGGTCCTCGACGTCGGCTGCGGCGACGGGGAATTGATGGCAGTTCTGCGCGAAAGCCGCCACGTCGACGCCCGCGGGCTCGAGATCGATCCCGGGCTCGTCGAGCGCGCCGTCGCGCGCGGCCTTTCCGTCATCCAGGGCGACGCGGACCGCGATCTCGCCGATTATCCCGACGGGGCGTTCGACGTCGCCATCCTCAGCCAGACGCTGCAAACGGCGGCGCGCCCCGACCAGATGCTCGACCAGCTGCTGCGCGTCGGGCGACAGGCCTTCGTCAGCTTCCCGAACTTCGCCTACTGGCGCATGCGCCTCTCGCTCCTCACAAACGGGCGCATGCCGGTGACACGGCATCTGCCCGTCAGCTGGTACGAGACGCAGAACATCCATCACGTGACGGTCGAGGACTTTCGCGACTTGCTACGAACGAAGGGTGTTACCGTCGAGTCCAATTGGTTCTTCTCGGGCGGCCGCGAGATTGGCGACCGAGGCGCCAACTGGCGCGCCGAGCATGCGGTCTACCTGCTGAGCCGGTGACACGACATGCGGTTTTGAAATCCGCGGCGTTCTCACAAGAACCTCCGAGCAGACGTGCAGTGAGGAGAGCGAAACCGCGCGGTACTTCTCGGCAAGGCCGTGGCATCGAACATCATCGCGGGTTTGGGCAATAGTGCGGTGCAGCATAGATAGCCCGATTTCGCGATGAAATGTGTGAATTATGCGATGAAGCGTGATTCATCAGGCAAGACTTGTTGGCACATTCTGCTAGGAAACAAGCGATTAGGGCAATTCTGTTAAGGGGAATGGGTCGATGAAGAAGCTTCTTGCCACCACTGCCGCCTTCGGGCTGATCGTCGCGCCGGTCATGGCGCAGGCCGCCGATGCTCGCGAGGGCTCGCCGGCCAGCAAGTCCGAGCAGCTCCAGGGCAGCAACATGATCCTGATCGGTGCGATCGTCGCGGCTGCAATCGTCGCCGGCATCCTGATCTTCGACGACAACAACGACAGCCCGACCAGCCCGTAGTAGGCTCGGAACAATTTCACGGAGGGCCGCCCTTGGGGCGGCCCTTTTCGTCTGCGCGGCGCTCACACTTCGGGCGTGCTGACCTGCAAGACGCTGTCACCGCGTGCCAGACACCACAGGCCAAGACCCGCCGCCTTGGCCCGCTCCACCGCCATCGAGGTCGGCAGTGAGACCGTGACCAGTCGCGCTGCGCCGGCGCGCACCGCCTTTTCGACGATTTCATAGGAACAGCGCGCGGTCGAGAGAATGAAGCCGTGCGCCGGATTCGCACTCGCCGCGGCGAGCGCGCCGACCAGCTTGTCCATCGCGTTGTGCCGGCCGACATCCTCGCGCACCGCCATGATCGTGCCGTCGAGGCTGCAGAAAGCGGCGGCATGCGCTGCGCCTGTGCGGCCCGTCAAGGGTTGGAGGTCGCGCAGTTTTGCCAGCGCGGCGAAGATTGCCTCAGGCGCGAGCGCTGCGTGGGCGGGCACCGGCGGCAGCGGCTGGTTCACCGCTTCGAGGTTCTCGATGCCGCATAGGCCGCAGCTCGATTCCGCAACGCGGGTGCGAACCCGTTCGGTCAGCTTGTCGACCCCCAGCCCCGCGAGCTGCGCGCGCACGATCCAGCCGAGATCGGTCTCTGCCACGGCAATGTCGGTTATGTCGGCGGGGATTTTCGCCAGGCCCTCGGTCAGCGCGAAGCCGCGGGCGAAATCTTCGAGATCGGCCGGGGTGGCCATCATCACGGCATAGCTGAGACCGTTAAATTCGAGCGCGACCGGGACTTCGGGCACCCACTCCCGGACGAGCGAACGCCGGGTGCCGTCTGAGCCAACCTCGGTTACCTTGGACATTCGCTCCACGTGTCACCGGTTCCGCGCCGCACACCTACCCTGCATCGGAATGGCCGCTTTCAAAGGCGGCGTTGAACTCGGTCGCTTTGGTCTGCGGCGGCGGATCGCCGCCCTCCTGCAGGTGTTCGATCGCCTCGCGGGCGATCGGGATCAGCTTGCTGTGATCGTCGGCGAAGATCGCCGCCTTCATCCGCGGGTCCCAGAACTGGTTGATATGATCGGCCGTCGCCAGCACCGCGTTCTCGTGGCCGATGGCCTCGAAATTGCGCGCGATGTCGCCGGCCATCCGCCGCAGCGTCTCGATGGTCGAACTCATTCGGCCGGCTCCATCGCCGGATCGATCCGGCGCGAACGCTCGGCGAGCTCGGTATACTCCTCCTGCCACTCGCTCGGCCCGTTCGAGGGCATGACTTGCACCGCGGTGACCTTGTACTCGGGGCAATTGGTCGCCCAGTCGGAGAAGTCCGTGGTGACGACGTTGGCCTGGGTCTCGGGATGGTGGAAGGTGGTGTAGACCACCCCGGGCGCCACGCGGTCGGTGACCAGCACCTTGAGCGTGGTCTCGCCCTTGCGGCTCGCCAGCCGCGCCCAGTCGCCGGTCTTGAGCCCGCGGTTCTCGGCGTCGGTGGGGTGCATTTCGAGCACGTCTTCGGGATGCCAGACGACGTTCCCGGTGCGCCGCGTCTGCGCGCCGACGTTGTATTGCGTGAGGATGCGGCCGGTGGTCAGGAGCAGCGGGAAGCGCGGTCCCGTCTTCTCGTCGGTCGGCACGTAGTCGGTGACCACAAATTTGCCCTTGCCGCGTACGAAACCGTCGACGTGCATCACCGGGCTGCCGTCGGGGTGGGCTTCGTTGATCGGCCACTGCACGCTGCCGCGCACCAGCAGGTCGTCCCACCTCAGGCCGGCGAAGCTCGGCGTCAGCCGGGCGATCTCGTCGATGATCTGGCTTGGATGGGTATAAGTCCATCCCGCGCCGAGGGCATTGGCGAGCAGCTGGGTCACTTCCCAGTCGCCATAGCCGTTGGCTGGTTCCATCACCTTGCGCACCGGCTGGATGCGGCGTTCGGCGTTGGTGAAGGTGCCGTCCTTTTCGAGGAAGGTGCTGCCCGGCAGGAAGACGTGGGCGTAATTGGCGGTTTCGTTGAGGAACAGGTCATGGACGATGACCAGATCCATCGCCTCGAGCCCGGCGGCGACGTGCTGGGTGTTGGGGTCGGACTGCAGGATGTCCTCGCCTTGGATGTAGATCGCCTTGAAGCTGCCGTCGACGGCGGCGTCGAGCATGTTGTTGATCCTGAGGCCCGGCTCGCTGTCGAGCGTGACGCCCCAGTCCTTTTCGAACAGGCCGCGCGTCACCTCGTCGTGGATGTGGCGATAGCCCGGCAATTCGTGCGGGAAGCTGCCCATGTCGCAGGCGCCCTGCACGTTGTTCTGTCCACGTAGCGGGTTCACGCCGACCCCGGGACGGCCGATGTTGCCGGTCACCATCGACAGGTTGGCGATCGCCATCACGGTGGAGGAGCCCTGGCTGTGCTCAGTCACGCCGAGGCCGTAGTAGATCGCGCCGTTGCCGCCGGTGGCATAGAGCCGGGCCGCCTGGCGCAGCTCTTCGGCCGGGACGCGGGTGACGGCCTCGAGCACTTCGGGACTGTGGCGCTCGTCGGAGACGAACCGCGCCCAGTCCTCGTATTCGTCCCAGTCGCAGCGTTCGCGGATGAACTCCTCGTTGGCCAGGCCTTCGGTGACGATCACGTGGGCCATGCTGGTGAGAACGGCGACGTTGGTGCCCGGCTGCAGCGGCAGGTGGTGGGCGGCCTCGATGTGCGGCGACTTGACCAGGTCGATCCGCCGCGGGTCGATCACGATCAGCTTGGCGCCCTGGCGCAGCCGTCGCTTCATGCGGCTGGCGAACACCGGGTGGGCGTCGGTCGGATTGGCGCCGATGACCAGGATGACGTCCGAGTCCATCACCGAATCGAAGTCCTGCGTGCCTGCGCTGGTGCCGAAAGTGGTCTTGAGGCCGTAACCCGTCGGCGAATGGCACACGCGGGCGCAGGTATCGACGTTGTTGGCGCCGAACACGCCGCGGACCAGCTTCTGGACGAGGAAGGTCTCCTCGTTGGTGCAGCGGCTTGAGGTGATCCCGCCGAGTGCGCGCGGACCGTGCGATTCGCGCAGTTCGCGCAGCCGGCCGGCGGTGTGGGCGATCGCCTCGTCCCAGCTCACTTCGCGCCATGGCTGGTCGATCGACTCGCGGATCATCGGCGAAGTGATGCGGTCCTTGTGGTTGGCATAGCCGTAAGCGAAGCGGCCTTTGACGCAGGAGTGGCCCCGGTTGGCCTTGCCGTCCTTGTAGGGGACCATGCGGACCAGCTGCTCGCCGCGCATCTCCGCGCGGAAGGTACAACCCACGCCGCAATAGGCGCAGGTCGTGACCACAGCGCGCTCGGGCATGCCAATCGCCTTGACGCTCTTCTCCTGCAGCGTGGCGGTGGGGCAAGCCTGCACGCAGGCGCCGCAGCTGACGCATTCGCTGGAAAGGAAGTCATCGTCGTCCTGCCCGGCCGAAACCATCGAGGCGAAGCCGCGCCCGTCGATGGTCAGCGCGAAGGTGCCCTGGACCTCGTCGCAGGCGCGCACGCAGCGGCTGCAGACGATGCACTTGGAAGGATCGAAGTCGAAGTAGGGGTTCGAATGGTCGGTCGGCTGGTCGAGGTGGTTATCGCCTTCGTAGCCGTAGCGCACGTCGCGCAAGCCGACCGCGGCGGCCTGGTCCTGCAACTCGCAATCGTTGTTGGCCGAGCAGGTCAGACAGTCGAGCGGGTGGTCGGAGATGTACAGCTCCATCACGCCGCGGCGCAGCTTCTCAAGCCGAGGGGTCTGGGTGTGGACCACCATGCCCTCACCCACCGGAGTGGTGCACGAGGCCGGGGTGCCGCGCGCGCCGTCGATCTCGACAAGGCACAAGCGGCACGAACCGAACGATTTCATGTTGTCGGTCGCGCAGAGCTTGGGGATCTCGCCGCCGATCTCGGCAGCCGCGCGCATGACGCTGGTGCCGGCCGGAACGGTGACCGTGCGCCCGTCGATCGTCAGCGTGACCGCTTCGGTCGCGTTCGATTCCGGGGTACCGAAATCCTTCTGGCGTTCATATCCCATGGGTCTTCTCCGCAGCGGCCAAATCCGCCGGTGTGTTGATATTAGCAGGTTCCTGCGCGCTTTTCACGGGGCGCGCGTTGATTTTGTCCGCGAAGGCCAGCATCGAATGCCGTCCGGTGCCTTCGAGGATCGCTTCGATGTCCTTCGCCGCGCTGGTCGGCCAGTGGCCGACGACCGGCTGGTCGGCGAGATAAGCCGGAGGCGGACTGAGTAGGTCGAGCAGGTCGTCGGGCAGCTGTGCGCTGTCGACGCCGCAGGTCAGCACCGTCGCGTAGTCTTCGTCCTGGGCAAGATGGAGACCGGCGGCAATGCCCGCAAGCGGCCCTTCGCCGGCGTGCGGCCAATCGGGAATGCAGCGCGCCGGACCGTGGTCGCGCCCGGCGATCACCACCAGCTCGCAGAAGCCCGAGAGTCCGTCGACCGCGCGCGCCAGGAGCGTTCGCCCGCCGAGCTCGGCGAGCGCCTTGTCGCTGCCGAACCGGGTCGACTTGCCGCCTGCGAGGACTACGCCCAAAATCATTTCGAAGAGCCCATCACTCCGCCGTTTCCGTCTCGGCGGAAGTCTTGCCGGTGAAATCCTTCGGCCAGTTCTTGAGCGCGCTCATTACCGGGTAGGGGGTGAAGCCGCCGAGTGCACAGAGCGAGCCGAACTTCATCGTCTCGCACAGGTCGGTCAGCAGTCCGATCTCGTCGCCTGCGCTGCGCCCGTGGCGCGGGGCGTTGTGCATCTGCGGGGCGCGCTCAATCTCGTCGGGCGCGCGGCCGCCTGCACGGATGCGGTCGATAATCTCGACTCCGCGCGTCGCGCCGATGCGGCACGGGGTGCACTTGCCGCAGCTCTCGGCAGCACAGAACTCCATAGCAAAGCGCGCCATCGCACCCATGTCGGCCGTGTCGTCGAAGACGGTGATGCCGCCGTGGCCGATCAACGCGTCGGCGGCGGTATATTCCTCGTAGTCGAACTTGATGTCGAACTGGTCTGGATGGATGTAGGCGCCGAGCGGGCCGCCGACCTGCACCGCCTTGACCGGGCGGCCGCTCTCGGTGCCGCCGCCGATCTCGTAGACGAGTTCGCCGAGCGTGATGCCGAAGGCGATTTCGAACAGCCCACCGTGCTTGATGTTGCCGGCCAGCTGGATCGGCATGGTGCCCTTCGAGCGCTCGATGCCGAGACTGTCGTAAAGCGAGGACCCGCCCTCGGTCAGGATGTGCGGGACGGCCGCCAGGGTCAGCACGTTGTTGACCACCGTGGGCTTGCCGAACGCGCCCTCGAGCGCCGGCAGCGGCGGCTTGGCGCGCACTTCGCCGCGTTTGCCCTCGAGACTGTTGAGCAGCGAAGTTTCCTCGCCGCAGACGTAGGCGCCCGCGCCGACGCGGACTTCGCAGCGGAAGGGAGCAATGGTGTCCCGGCACTTTTCGAGCGCTTCGTTCATCTTGCGGATGGCGTCGGGGTACTCGCTGCGGATATAGATATAGCCCTGGTCCGCTCCCACCGCAGCGCCGGCAATCGCCATGCCCTCGATTAGCAGGAAGGGGTCGCCCTCCATCACCATGCGGTCGGCAAAAGTGCCGCTGTCGCCCTCGTCGGCGTTGCAGACGATGTATTTCTGCGCCCCCGGCGCCCGGGCCACAGTCTGCCACTTGATGCCCGCCGGGAAGCCTGCCCCGCCGCGGCCGCGCAGGCCCGACTGAGTGACCTCGGCGAGGATTGCCTCACTGCCGATCTCTTTCGCCCGGCGCAGCCCAGCCCACCCGCCGGTCGCCTCGTAGTCTTCCATGCTCGTCGGACGGGTCTTGCCCGCGCGGGCGAAGGTCAGGCGCTGCTGGCGGGAAATGAACGGGTGAGCGTCGATCCGCCCGATGCAGATCTCGTCGGCCCCGCCATCGAGGATATCGTCGACGTCCTCGAGAGTCGCCGGGCCCCAGCCGATGCCGTCGATCTCGACCATCGGCTCAAGCCACTGCATGCCCCAACTCGAGGTGCGGTGGACCTCGCAGCCCTTCTTCTCGAAGGCGGCGGTGAGCTTGTCGGCGCCCAGCGCGCGGGCCAGGGCGTCGTCGGAAATCTTCACAAGGCGTTGCTCAGACATCACGCGTCCTCGATTACTTTGGCCAGCGCCGGGCCGTCGAGCCGGGCGTGGAGGGTATCGCCGACGCGGGCGCTGGGGCCGACGCTGCACAGGCCGAGGCAATAGACCGTGTGAAGCTTGACGCGATCGCCGGCGGCGGCGCGGGCCTGGTCCATGATCTCTTCGACGCCGCGTGCCTTGCAGGCCTCGGCGCGGCAGATCTGCACGACCGGGCGTAGCTCAGGCTCGGGGGTGAAATCGTGATAAAAGCTGACCACCCCGTGCACGTCCGCGCGGCTCAGGTTGAGGCCCTTGGCGATCAGCGCCTCACTCTCGGCATCGACGCAGCCGAACTCGGCCTGCACGTCGTGCAGGATCGGCAGCAGGGGTCCTTCGCGGCCGTGATGCTGGGCGACGATCTCGCCGATTTTTTCGGATTTCGAACTCATGCCTTCAGCCTCTCTGCGTGCCAGGCGACGTGGTCTGCGATGAATGTGGAAATGAAGAAATACGAATGGTCGTACCCTTCGTGGAGCCGGATCTCGTGAGGGATGTCGGCCTCGCGACAGGCCTCTTCGAGCAGGTGAGTCTTGAGCTGGTCTTCGAGGAACTGGTCGGCGCGACCTTGGTCGACCAGCAAGTCGGGCAGGCGGGCACCGTCCTCGATCAGCGCGCAGGCATCGTATTCGCGCCAGGCCGCCCTGTCCTCGCCGAGATACCCGCCGAGCGCCTTCTCGCCCCACGGCACATGTATCGGGCTGACGATGGGCGCGAAGGCGCTGGTCGAGCGGAAGCGCCCCGGGTTGCGCAAGCTTACCGTCAGCGCGCCGTGCCCACCCATCGAATGGCCGGTGATGCCCTGCCGCGACAGGTCGAGCATCGGAAACGCGTCGGCGACGAGCTCGGGCAATTCGCGCTCGACGTAGCTCCTCATCCGGTAGTTCGCCTTCCACGGCTCCTGCGTCGCATCGACATAAAAGCCCGCGCCCTTGCCGAAGTCGTAGGCTTCGTCGTCCGGTACGATATCGCCGCGCGGCGAGGTGTCGGGGCCGATAAGCGCCACCCCGTGCTCGGCGCAGGCGCGCTGGTAATGGCCTTTCTCCATCGCGTTCGCATGGGTGCAGGTCAGGCCCGAAAGGTACCACAGCACAGGCAGTGCTTCGGTGGTGCGATGCTCGGGTATGAAAACCTGGAAGGTCATCGGCGTGCCGGTGGCGGAGCTATGGTGGGTATAGACCCCCTGGCTGCCGCCGAAGCACATCGAATTGCTGACCCGTTCCATTATCCGTCTGTCTCCTTAGGCCAGCCGCATCGCCAGGCCGATGAGATTGTGGCCCACGGCCGGCAGAACCAGGCTGCCACTCCTTAGGCGCATGCCCATCAGGATGGTTCCTGCCGCGGCAACATACGCGATCATGAACACGTTTACGCCAATTTGCCCGCCGCTGGGAAAAATCCCGTGAGCGAGGGCAAAGACCATCGTCGCCATGACCGCAGCCCAGCCGATCGCCTTGGCCGTGCCGCCGAGCGCGGCGGAGAGCAGCGAAACTTCGAGTCCGCGGTACATCAGCTCTTCCTCGATGCCCGGCAGGGTCAGGTGATAGAGCCAGCCGAGCGGCCCCGGCACGTCGCCAGAGCCGGCGTCCATACCGCCCGGCATCAGGCCGAGCGCGACGAGCAGCACGAGCCCGAGCAGCGACCACTTCAGCGAGCCGGGGTTCTGCCTGAGCGTCAGGCCGAGGCCCTTGGCGTCCAGCAGGCGGTGCCGTTTCCACAGCGCAAAGGCGATGACTGCGCCGGTCACGAGCTGGGCAATCCGGCTGTACCACCGCGCCTCGGCCGGAAGCGAGGCGACGTCCGCGGGCAGGGTCCAGTGCCCGGCCAGCGAATAGATCGCATAAGTTGCCGCCGCGGCGCCGAACCAGCGCCAGTCCAGATGCGTCTGCCGCGTTACCTTGAGTACGAGCGCCAGCACCAGCGGCGGCAGCCACCAGCAGGCGAACAGGATCAAGGCAACGGCAGTGCTCATGGCTCGGTTCGGGGCGGTCCAGGCCGCTTAGTGGCGCATGTGGAAGCAGCAGATCTTGTTACCGTCGGGGTCGCGCAGGTAAGCGCCGTGCGACTGGTTGGGAGCCGCCTCGCGCGGACCCGGGCCGCCCTCGTCGGTGCCGCCATTGGCGACGCCGACATCGTGGAACTTCACCACGGTCTCGTCATCCGGCGCTGCGAACCCGAGCGTATGGCCGTTCGATACCGTCGCAGGCTCGCCGTTGAGCGGAGGGGCGACGATGAAAGTGCCCTGCGGGCCGGCGTAGATCAGTCGGCCGGCTTCCGGCGGGGCGACATTCTTGTAGCCGAGCACGTCCATCACCGGATCGTAGAACTTGCGGCTGCGCTCGACGTCGTTCGAACCAAGGAAAACGTGGGTGAACATGGGGCTTTCTCCTCTCAGGCGCGCACGGAATCGCCCGCGCGTCGCGGTTGTTCATCGCATAGACGAAAATTTCGGACTTGTGAAAGACCGAAATTCCCATTCCTCGCTAGATCGCGGTGACGACTTTCGCCGTTCCCGGGTCGCCGGTGTTCGGCGTGCCCTCCGCATCGATCACCAGCATGCTCACTTCGCCCTGCGGCACGCGCGGGCGGTGTTCGGTGCCGCGCGGCACGACGATCATGTCCCCCGGGGCGAGGCGGGCGGTGCGCTCGCGGAAATCGATTTCGAGGTGCCCCTCGACGACAAGGAACAGTTCGTCGGTGTCTGGGTGGCTGTGCCAATGGAAATCGCCCGAGGCCTTGGCTGGTCGAACCTCGTTGCCGTTGTAGCGAGCGGCGAGCCGCGGAGACCAATGCTCGTCGATAAGCGCAAACTTCCCGGCGAGATTGATCTCCTCGGGCATTAGAACACGACGACGCTGCGAATGCTTTCGCCCGCATGCATGAGGTCGAAGCCCTTGTTGATCTCCTCGAGCGAAAGCACGTGGGTGATCATCGGGTCGATCTGGATCTTGCCGTCCATGTACCAGTCGACGATCTTGGGCACGTCGGTCCTCCCCTTGGCCCCGCCGAATGCGGTCCCGCGCCAGTTGCGGCCGGTGACGAGCTGGAACGGGCGGGTGGCGATTTCCTTGCCGGCTTCGGCCACGCCGATGATGATCGAGGTGCCCCAGCCCCGGTGGCAACATTCGAGCGCGGTGCGCATAACCTCGGTGTTGCCGGTCGCGTCGAAGGTATAGTCTGCCCCGCCGTCGGTCATCTCGACGACCTTGGCGACGATCTCGTCGCGGCTCATCCCCTTGGTGTTGAGGAAGTCGGTCATGCCGAACTGGCGGCCCCATTCCTCGCGCTCGGGGTTGATGTCGATGCCGATGATCTTGTTCGCCCCGGCGAGCCTGGCGCCCTGGATCACGTTGAGCCCGATCCCGCCGAGGCCGAACACCACGACATTGTCGCCCACCTGCACCTTGGCGGTGTTGGTCACTGCGCCCACGCCCGTGGTCACCCCGCAGCCAATGTAGCAACTTGTCTTGAACGGGGCGTCTTCGCGGATCTTGGCGACGGCGATCTCGGGCAGCACGGTGAAGTTCGAGAAGGTCGAACAGCCCATGTAGTGGTAGATCGTCTCGCCCTTGTACGAGAAACGGCTGGTCCCGTCGGGCATCAGCCCCTTGCCCTGCGTCGCGCGGATCGCGGTGCACAGGTTGGTTTTGCCTGAGAGGCACGACTTACACTGCCGGCATTCCGGGGTGTAAAGCGGGATCACGTGGTCGCCCTGCTTGACCGAAGTCACCCCCGGACCAACCTCGCGCACGACGCCCGCGCCCTCGTGGCCAAGCACGCTCGGGAAAATGCCCTCGGAGTCGAGCCCGTCGAGCGTATAGGCATCTGTGTGGCAGATGCCGGTCGCCATGATCTCGACCAGCACCTCGCCTTCCTTCGGGCCTTCGAGGTCGAGTTCGACGATCTCGAGCGGCTTCTTGGCTTCGAAAGCTACGGCGGCACGGGTCTTCATTTCGGTCTTGTCTCCGTCAGGTCAGTCGATGGGCTGGGCCGCCAGGGCCTCGAGGTCGGCGTCGGCATCGCGCAGCGGTACCATCCAGACCAGAACCGCTCCCAGCAACGCGCCAAGGCACATGATCAGCGAAACGGCCAGCAGGTTGTCGTTGCCCAGCGCCGTGAAAAGATAGCCGGCGATGATCGGCGAACCCGCGGCGCCGGCCCGGCCGACGCCGAGCACGAAACCGGTGCCCGTCGCCCGGGCATAGGCCGGGAAACCGCGGGCGAAAGCGGCGTAGTATCCGACAATCGCGGCGTTGAGGAAGAACATCGTGAAGAACGCCGCCAGGCGCCATGCGCCCAACGTGCCGTGCCCCAGCCCGAACCACGCCACCGCGATCACCCCGAGCACGCAGGCGCCTATGGTTGGGCCCTTGATGTCGAACTTCTTGAGGAACAGTCCGAAGAGCGCGCCGCCGATAGCACCGCCGATGTTGGCATAGGTCAGCGTACTTGCCGCGTCGGGCTGACTGAATCCGGTGTCGGCGACGATCTGCACCGCGAACTTGAGGATGTAATAGAAGGTCAGCGTGTGGAACATGTAGCCGAAGGCCAGCATCAGCGTGACCGGGCGCAGGCGCGGATTGGCCAGGATGTCGGTAACCTTGGGCTTGTCCGCCGCGCTGGGTGCGGGGGGGATTTCCGCGATCGGCTGCTTGGCGAAGGCCTTGAGCGAGCGATTGATCTTGGCCAGCGCCCCCTCGGGGCGGCGGGCCAGGAAATAGGCCGGGGTCTCGGGCACCAGCAGCATGACCAGCGGGATCATGGCCGCGGTGACCACGGCTCCGAACAGGAACACCGAACGCCAGCTGCCGAGTTCGAAACTGACGCCGACGCCGCCGACGCCGAGGAAGAACGGGTCCTGGCCGGGAACCAGAAGCCAGCCCTGCGCTGCAAAGCCGCCGATCACGCCGCCGACCGGGTAGCCGATGACGTAGAGCGCCATGGCGATGCTGCGGCTCGCCTTGCTCGAGCTTTCGGCAGTGACCGCGTTGGTCGCCGCCAGCATGCCGCCGATGCCCAGGCCGGTCATGAAGCGCCAGGCGGTCAGCTCGGTCACTCCGGTCGCTGCATGGGCCAGCCACATGCCCGCGGTCATGATCGCGAGGCACACCAGCATGGTGCTCTTCCGACCATAGCGGTCGGCCATGCCGCCAAGGATTACCGAGCCGAAGCCCATGCCGACGAGCTCGGCCGAAAGGACGATGCCCAGCTCGGAACGCGGAATGCCCCATTCCTTCGTGATGCCCGGCGCCGCAAAGGCGCTCGAAAGCACATCGAAGCCGTCGAGCGCATTGAGGAAGATCATCAGGAACACGACAATCCATTGCCGCGCGCCCATGGGCGTGTCGTTGATGGCTGCTATGGGGTTCGCGACTGCGGCGGGTCCGGCCATTTGGTTTAGTTCCTCTCCCTGGAATGCTCGGTCATTCGTGGATTCGCGCGAGCATTTCCACCAGTTTTTCGGTTTCTGCGGCACTGAAGCGGCTCTTCAACCAGGCCTCGTGTTCAGCGATGCAGCTTTTTGCACCGGACAGGGCGTCGCGGCCCTCGTCGGTCAAATACAGCGCCTGCTTACGTCCGTCGCTCTCGGAGCGCTCGCGGCGCAGGAAGTCGCGGCCCTGCAACCGGTTGACGATGGTCATGGTCGTGGCCCGGTCCATCCGTAGCCGGCGGCCGACGTCGATCTGCGAAATCGCCGGGTGGTCGTCGACCAGCCACAGCACGCTGACCTGCTTCTGGGTCAGGTCGAGATTCGAAAAAGTTTCGGTAAAATGACGGTAGACCGCGACGTGCGCCAGGCGGATGTGAAAGCCGACGATATCGGCCAGTTCGCCGATGTCGTCTTCGTTGTCCTCGGTCAATGCGGCCGTCGGCACTGCGATCCTATCCCCACGCCTCTTGTCGTGCTTGCCTATTTGTTAGTGGAGCATACAATTCTTCGCAAGGAGAGGACTCGATACATGGCCCAGTTTCCCGACACACCCAATTTCACCGGCTTCAACACGCCGAGCAGGATCGAGGCGGATATCGAAGACCTGGCTTACGAAGGGACGATCCCCCCTGAGATCGACGGCGCGTTTTTTCGCGTCCAGCCGGACCCGCAGTTCCCGCCGATGCTGGGCGACGACATCGCCTTCAACGGCGACGGGATGATCACCCGCTTTCATATCCACGACGGGCAGGTCGATTTCCGCCAGCGCTGGGCGCACACCGACAAGTGGAAGGCCGAACGAGAGGCCGGACACGGGCTGTTCGGCAGGTACCGCAACCCGCTCACCGACGATCCGAGCGTCAAGGGCATGATCCGCTCGACCGCCAACACCAACGCCTGGGTCTACGCCGGGAAGCTATGGGCGATGAAGGAGGATTCGCCGGCACTGATCATGGACCCCGTGACGCTCGAAACCGAGGCTTTCGAGACATGGGAAGGGGCAATGAAGAGCCAGACTTTCACCGCGCATCCGAAGATCGACCCCGCCACCGGCAACATGGTCGCCATCGGCTATGCCGCCAGCGGCCTGTGTTCGGACGACGTCTCCTACATGGAGGTCGATCCCGAGGGTAACCTCGTGCGCGAGAAGTGGTTCAAGGTCCCCTATTACTGCATGATGCACGATTTCGCGATTACCGAAGATTACCTCGTGCTGCACATCGTCCCCTCGACCAGCAGCTGGGAATATCTCGAACAGAAGCGCGAGCACTTCGCCTTCGACACTACCAAACCGGTCTACCTCGGCATCATCCCGCGCCGCGACGACCTGAAGGACGAGGACATTCGCTGGTTCAAGCGCGACAACTGCTTTGCCAGTCACGTGGTCAACGCCTGGCAGGAAGGGACCAAGGTCCACTTCGTCATCCCCGAGGCGAAGAACAACATGTTCCCGTTCTTCCCCGACATCCACGGCGCGCCGTTCAACGGAGCCGAGGCGATGAGCAAGCTGACCCGCTGGACGGTGGACATGGCCAGCAACGGCGACGAGTTCGACGAAATCAAGCAGCTCACCGACACCGCCAGCGAGTTCCCGCGGATCGACGATCGCTTCACCGGCGTGAAGAATCGCTACGCCTGGGGGCTCGAAATGGACATGAGCCGGCCCAACGAGCTCAAGGGCGGCAGCGCCGGCGGTTTCCTGATGAACTGCCTGTTCCTCAAAGACCTGGAGAGCGGCGAAGAAAAGCACTGGTGGTGCGGTCCGGTCTCCTCGCTTCAGGAACCCTGCTTCATTCCGCGTACCCCCGACGCGCCCGAGGGCGATGGCTGGATCGTCATGCTGTGCAACCGACTCGAGAACCGCAACACCGATCTTCTGATCTTCGATGCACTCGACATCGAAAAAGGACCGTTGGCCACGGTGCACATCCCGATTCGCCTTCGCTTCGGCCTGCACGGCAATTTCGCCCGCAGCGAGGACATTGGTCTGGCGAAGTCGAAAGAACTTGAAAACGCATAGCGTTTTGCCAGCCCGCGTGCGAGCAAGGTGACAATGATCAGGCCTAGCCCCGGAATGACAGGGGGGGGCGAGGGAGTAGCGGATGGCTGACCGGACCGGATGCACCAGGCGAACCGCCTTGCTCGCTCTCGGCGGATTCGGGTTGGCTGCAGGGCTTGCAGGCCCGCTCGGTGCCCGGCTGCCGGGCGCGCCGGGGTCGGAGCGGCCGACCGGTGCGGTTGTCGCCTATTTCAACGACGGGCTTATGGCCGATCCCAGCGCCACCCTGCCGCCCTATCGGCGGCCTGGCGGCTATCGCGGGACCGGCCGGACGTCGCGCATGAGCGAGGCCGAGCGGATCGCCGCCGGGTTCGCGCTGTGACAGGGCATCGCCACGGGAGAGCGCGATCATGGTGAAGGTATTCGACGGTACGCTGACAGACGGCTTCTTCGCGCCCCAGCGATTCGAGGGCACGGTCGCAGATTGCGAGGTGTCGGGAACGATCCCGGCCGACATGGATGGCGTTTTTATGCGGGTCGGCGGCGAGTTTCTCTACCCGCCGCTGCTGCCGAACGACGCCCCGCTGCATTCGGACGGTTATGTTTCGAAATTCCGTTTCAAGAACGGGCGCGTCTCTTATCAGGGCAGGTACGTGCGCACCCCGCGCTATGAGGCGAATCTGGCTGCGGGCAGGAACCTGTTCGGACTTTACCGAAATCCTTTCACCGACGACCCGGCGGCGAAAGGAGTGAACGGCACTGTCTCGAACACCGCGCCGATGGTCCACGCCGGCAAGCTTTTTACGCTCAAGGAAGATGCCCTGCCGATCGAGATCGACCCGGTCACGCTCGAGACGATCGGGTTCCATGATTTTGGCGGCGGCTGGAAGAGCCAGACCTTCACCGCGCACCCGAAGTGGGACCCGCTGACCGGCGATCTTTACGCCTTCGGCTACGAAGCCACCGGCCTCGCCAGCGACGACGTGTTCTTCTACCGCGTCGACAAGCAAGGGAACGTCAAGCACGAGATCCGCATCAAGCAGCCCTACGTCTCGCTGATCCACGATTATGCGCTGACGCAGGACCACGTGATCTTCCCTTTCGCCTGCTACTATACCGATATGGAGCAGCTGAAGGCGGGCAAGATCCACTGGCAATGGGATCGGAGCCGCCCCAGCATGATCGGCATCATGCGCCGCGACGGCGACGGCAGCGACCTGAGGTGGTTCAAAGGCCCCGAACGCTGCTTCATGCACGTCTTCAACGCGCAGAGCGAGGGCGACAAGGTGACCCTTCTGGCGCCCTTCTGGGACGGCAACTTCTTCCCGTTCTTCCCGAACATCGATGGCAGCCCGTGGGACCCCCGCCGGGCGCAGGCGTTCGTGCGCAAGTACACCTTCGACCTTTCCTCGAAGGACGACAGCTGGCGCGAGGAGACGCTGTTCGACACCTCGATCGTCGATCTCGGCAAGGTCGACCAGCGCTACACCACGTTGCCGCAGCGCTATGCCTTCACCACGTTTGCCGATCCGTCGAAACCTTTCGATCGGGAGCGGGGCGGGGACGTGGGCCGCGCGCCGGTCAACTCCTATGCCCGCTTCGATCTCGAGGACGGGGTGATGAAGAGCTTCTTCGCCGGCGACACCCATTCGCTGCAGGAACTGACCTTCGTGCCTCGCCGCGGCAGCAGCCAGGAGGGCGATGGTTACCTGATCGGGACGGCCAGTGATCTGGCCGAAATGCGCACCGAACTCATCGTAGTTGACGCCCAAAAGCTCGAGGAGATCGCCCGAGTTTATTTGCCGTTTCGCGCTTCGACGCAGGTGCACGGATACTGGTGGGACGCCGAGGATCTTGGCCTCGCCGAAAAGGAGGCCAGAGCATGACCAGTAGAAAGGACGCGAGCGGAGGGGCGAGCAGGAAGCAAGTTGTGGTGAAAGGCTTGCTCGCTGCGATCATGCTCGCCGCGAGCACGGTAGCCGGTGCGGCCGGATCCTGCGACAAGGCCTGCCTCGAGGGCATCGCCGACCAATATCGTGCCGCCTATCTCGCGCACGATCCCTCCAAGGCGCCGTTCGCTGCGCACGTGCGCTACACCGAGAACAACGTCGAGATGCCGTTCCCCGACGGGACCTGGGACACCGTGACCGAGATGCCTGGTCCGGTCCTGACCCTGTCCGACCCGGCGACCGAGCAGGCGGCCATCTTCGCACCCATCCGCCAGCGCGAGGTGCCCGGCTTCCTCAGCGTCCGTTTCAAAGTCTCAGGCGGCAAGATCACCGAAGTCGAGCACATCATCTCGACCGCGCGCAACCTGTCGAGCCCGCCGACTCCGATCGGCAAAATCGAAGGCTTCGCTTACGATCCGACGGTCGACCGGGTCGAGCCGGCGGCGAAGCGGCTGACCCGCGCGGAGCTTGCGGCCCATGCCAACGGCTATTTCGACACCCTGCAGCACAACGACGGCGAAATTCGTGGGACCTGCTTCCACGAACACGCCACGCGGCGCGAGAACATGATGATGTTCAACGACATCAAGCAGGGCTTCGAGTCCGGCCGCTACCTGTTCAACAACCGCGTCCGGCGCGAGATCGTGCTGGTCGACGAGGCACGGCAGATTGCGCTGGGCCGAGGGTTCATCGACCACAAGGGCGTGCTCGACACCTACAAGCTGACCGACGGCACCGAGACCAAGTCGGTATTCCAGGAGCCGCAGAGCTGGGGCCTGCTCGAGGCCTTCAAGGTGACCGATGGTTGCATCGCCGCAGTCGTCGCAGGCTTCTACCAGGCGCCGTACTACACCGTCTCGCCCTGGACGAAGGAGGGCCGCTGATCGCTCACCGCCCCGGCGCTCGGGAGACGGGCGGATAAGACCGGGACCGCCAACCACCCTGACGTTCAGGCGATGTCGAGCTTGTCCGCGTAGACCAGGCGCCCGCCCGAAAGCCGGGTCAGCGCAAACATGAAGTCGTCGGGGGCCATCGCGAAACAACCGTTCGAGCGGCCGAGGCGGCCCCATTTCTCGACATGTTCGGGCGCCGCGTAGTCGGCGGCGTGCATTACGATCGCGCGTTCGTAGGTGTTGGTGTTGTCGGGATCGAGCCCGCCAAGGCGGATCGAGGTGCCGTATTTGCCCTTGTACCATTCCCACGAAATGTAGGCTCCACGCGCGGTGGCATTCGAGTTCACCTCGTTCGAGAACCAGTTGAGCATGCCGTCGTGCTCGGGGTCGGAACCGAGGCCATGCGCGACCAGGTAGCTGGTGACGGTGCCCTGCTCGAGATTGGCAAAGTGGAAGCGGGGCTGCGCGGAGTGAAGGCCGAAGTCGGCGATGCCGGCGACATCGCGGCGCCACAGAACATCGCCCGCGCGCTCGACCTCGCGCCGCGCCACGTCGAGGATTTTGCGGTCGCGTTCGCTCGCGGTCGAGGCCTGCGCGAAGACCCGCGCTGGAACGACGAGAGCGCCGCCCGCCGCTGCGCTGGCGGCGATGAAGCCGCGTCGGCTGACTCTCACGCTGTCGGTCCGCCTGAGCATGAACCCTGCATAGCAAATATTCGTCGTGTTGGCGCGGAATGATGCACTGTCACCGTCCGAGCGTCGCAAGCGCAGTGCAACTGGCCGCGGCATGGGCGGCTGCGGAGCGCAGGCCGGGTTTGCCGAAAGCGGCGAAGGTGCAGGCCGGCAGGTCCTTCTTCGCCGGGTTGGCGCGGTAGCGTTCCGGGGGCAGCGGGATCGGCGCGGCTTCGCGGCCAAGCAGCAGCGCGTGGGGCGCCAGCTTCGTTCGCGCCTGGGCGGCGAGGACCCGTTCGGCGTCCGGCCGGGCAGGTCCACCGGCGGCGAAGCCGAGCAGGCCGGGGCCGCACAAGCTGCGGTTCGCGGCGATCGCACGGACGACGTCGGTCACCTCGCCCAGCGCCACGGCGTGCGGATCGACCAGCAGCCAATACGTGTCGGCCCGCCCGTCGAGCGCGGCGAGCAACGGCTCCCAGCCATGGTCCGGCGGGAAGCCGTCGAGGTGCAGCGAGGAGCGCGCGGCAATCGAAGGATCGCCGAGGTGGTGCGCCAGTGTCGCGCGGTCGGCCCCGGTCAGGGTCCCGGCATCGAGCACCATGCAGCGACCGCGGCCGAGCCGGCCATGCAGGCTCTTGAGTGCGACGAGGGCCGGGAGCAGTTGCTGCGTTCCGATGCGGACGCACAGCGTCAAGCCCTGGCCCGATGGGACAAGCGGCGGCGTGTCGAGCACTCCGGCGAGCGCCTCTGCCCGGTGCGGGTCGCCGGGTCCGGTGCGCCAGCGCTGCGGCAGGAGGCCTGACATGGTCATGGACGGCACTCTATCGGGCGGAAGTTAAGCGATTCTTGGTTTCGGTGCGGTCAGGGTCACTGGGAAAGGGTCAGGGTGTCGCCGGCGATCTCGACCTTGTCGATATGCGACAGGAAGCTTTGTCCGAGCAACGAGACGGCGAGACCGTCGGGGATGATGACCGCATCGACGTTGCGCGCGACGAAATCGCCGACAGCGACTTCGCGCAGTCGCACCGGGACGCCCAGCACCGCGCCGCTGGCGCCGCGCGCTACCGGGACCAGGTGGCCGGGATCCCAGTCGAGCCCCATGTTGCGGGCATCGTCGCCGGTCAGCGCGACCATGCTGGCGCCGGTATCGACCAGCATGCGGTAGTCGCGCGTGTCCACCCGGACACCGGCGTAGAAGTGTCCGTCGTTCGCGCGCTGCAGCTGCATGTCGCCGCCGTACCACTTCGGCGCCGCGGCGAGTTCGAGCTGAGCCTTCGGTTCCAGGGACGCAGCCGAACTTGCCGCCGCCTTGTCCGGCGCCCTCAGGTCGGGTCCGATCCAGCCGACGACGGCACCGATGATCAGCACGGAGGGGACGAGCGACTTCATGGGCGGCAATCGTACCCGGACAGGCTTAAGCGAGCGTAAAGCGGGCGCGGCGAGACCCTTCGTGGAGCTCGTCGGCATTCACGACGCGGAGCACCTCAGGCGGCGGTGACGTGTTCGAAGGCGATGCTTGCGCCCAGCACGATCAGCAGCACGCCGCCGGCGATCTCCGCCGGCCGTCCGAAGCGGTCTCCGGCGCGCCGGCCGACGAGTAGCGCCGCGCCGGAAAGCGCCGCGGTCACGAGCGCAATCAGGGCGCAGGCGGCGAGCGGCGGGACTCCGAGCGCCGGCAGCGTCAGCCCTGCGGCGAAGGCGTCGATGCTCGTCGCCACTGCCGCCGTCAGCAAGGCCGCGCCCGACAGCGGGGGCAGGCCGGTCTCGTAGGTGTCGTCGCTGGCCCGGATCATCTGCACGCCGATGAAGGCCAGGAGCGCGAAGGCGATCCAGTGGTCCCACGCCTCGACATAGGCCAGTGCGAAGCTGCCGAGGAGCCAGCCGGCGAGCGGCATCAGCCCCTGGAATGCACCGAAGGTCAGGGCGATCGCCGCGCCTTGCTTCCATCCCGGCCGAAAGCGCGCGCCCTGCGTCAGCGCGACGGCGAAGGCGTCCATCGCCAGCGCGACGGACAGTGCGAGTGCGGCGAGCAAATCGGCGATCATCGAATTCCGGCTTGGCGGCTATTCGGCGGCAACGGCGGTCCCGGTATCGCTCATTCCCGCATCGCTCATCCCGTCCTCGATTTCCGCCGCCTTGGCCTCGACCAGCGCGACGATGTGGTCGAGCATGTCGGCGTCCTTCACATGATGGTCGGTTACGCCCGAGAGGTAGACCATGTGCTTTCCCGCGCCGCCGCCGGTCAGGCCGATGTCGGTCTCGCGCGCTTCGCCCGGCCCATTGACCACGCAGCCCAGGACCGAGAGCGAAAGCGGGGTCTTGATGTGCTGCAGGCGTTCTTCGAGTGCTTGCACCGTGCGGATGACGTCGAAGCCTTGCCGCGCGCAGCTCGGGCACGAGACGACGCGCACGCCGCGGGTGCGCAGGCCGAGGCTCTTGAGAATCTCGAAGCCGACGCGCACTTCCTGCTCGGGCTCGGCCGAGAGGCTGACGCGGATGGTGTCGCCGATGCCCGCCCACAGCAGGTTGCCGATGCCGATGGAAGACTTGACCGTGCCGCCGATCAGCCCGCCGGCCTCGGTAATGCCGAGGTGCAAGGGGCAATCGACTGCATCGGCGAGACCCATGTAGGCGGCGACCGCGAGGAATACGTCGCTGGCCTTCACCGCCACCTTGTATTCGTGGAAGTCGTGGTCCTGCAGCAGCTTGATGTGGTCGAGCGCGCTCTCGACCAGCGCTTCGGGGCACGGCTCGCCATACTTTTCGAGCAGGTCCTTCTCGAGGCTGCCGGCGTTGACCCCAATGCGGATCGCGCAGCCGTTGGCCTTGGCCGCGCGGACCACCTCGGCGACGCGCTCGCTGCTGCCGATGTTGCCGGGGTTGATCCGCAGGCACGCCGCGCCCTTGTCGGCCGCTTCGAGCGCGCGTTTGTAGTGGAAGTGGATGTCGGCAACGATCGGGATGCTGCTGGCCTTGACGATCTGGTCGAAGTTCGCCGTCGCCTCTGCCGTGGGGCACGAGACGCGGATGATGTCGCACCCGGCATCCTCGCAGCGGCGGATCTGGTCGATCGTCGCGCCGACGTCCTCGGTCGGGGTGTTGGTCATCGTCTGCACGGTGATCGGCGCATCGCCGCCAACGGGAACCTTGCCGACCATGATCTGACGCGACTTGCGCCGCTCGATCGTGCGCCAGGGGCGAATCGCGCTCATCGGGGCCCACCCGCTCGTGCGGTGAAGGTGACACACATGGACCGCGTGTTACACGGTCCAGGGGCAAAAAAATCGCCCCCCGTCGCGCCAGCGGCGCGGCGTCCGGCGTGTGCGGAATGGATTGTTGCAAGATCGATCATCGCGGCGAGCCTCTAGCAGCTTTGCGCGCTGTAGGAAAACGCCGCTTTACGCCCGCTGAAGCAACCGGGCGAGCGCATGCCGCAGGGCGCGAGCGGTATCGTCCGCTTCATCGCTCCGCCAGGCGACGAAGCCGTCTGGCCGAAGGAGGAGGGCGCCGGTCGCGCCAAGGCCGCACTGCCGCGCAGCGTCGGTCGGGAGCGTCACGCGGGGCAGATCGAAGTCCGCGGCGGCGGTGAGCCATGCATCGGCCTGCGGGGCGGCCAGCAGCGCGAGGCCGTCGCCCGCGCAATCGAGCGTCGAGCGGCCGCCCGCGAGCCAGGCGTGCGGCACGCGGGCGCCCGATCGGCCGCGCGCCTCGTCGGGGTGCAGGCACGCGGGCTCGCCCTCTCTGCGACCGCCGATGATCGCGCTCGAGCGGTAGAGCTGACCGATCTCGATCGCCAGGTCGTCGATCATCTCCGGGGTCTGGGGGGTAATCTCCTCGGGCGTGACCCGGCGGATGTAGCGGGCATAGGCCTGCTCGACAGTCAGGCGGGCGACGGGGCTCCGCTCGGCTTCGTAGCTGTCCAGCAAGGCCTCGCCGGCCTCGCCGCCGAGCACCTTCGCGAGTTTCCAGGCCAGGTTGTCGGCATCCTGCACGCCGGTATTGCCGCCGAAGCCGCCGGTCGGCGGCACGACGTGCGCCGCGTCCCCCGCGAGGAACACTCGGCCCTCGCGCCAGCGGTCGGCGCAGATCGCCTCGGCCTTCCAAGTGGCGACGTCTTCGATTTCGACCGCGAGGTCAGGCACGCCGACGGCCGAGCGGACCAGTGCGATGCAGCGCTCCGGCGAGAGGTCGCCCGCAACGTCCTTCGCGCCCGGGAGCGCGAGATCGCCCAGCGTGTTGACCGCCAGGAAACCGCGCGTGCCGTCTGCCTCGAAGCGGAAGAAGCCGCGTTGGTCGGCGTTCTTCACGTAGATCACGCCCATCTTGCGCCCTTCGAGCCATGGGCGGCAGTCGGCCGAGAAATAGATCGTGATCGAATCCGACAGCCAGCCCGGACCGCTGGTCGATATGCCGAGCGCCTTGCGCACGGCGCTGCGGTTGCCGTCGGCGGCGACCATGTAGCGCGTTCGGATTTCGCGCTCCTCGCCGCTTGCCAGGTCGCGCACCGCGGCGCGCACGCCTTCGCCATCCTGCTCGAAACCGGTGAGCTCGGTCTGGTAGGAAAGGCGTGCACCGAGCTCGCGCGCCCGCGCCAGGAGCAGCGGTTCGAGGCTCTGCTGGGTCATGAAGAAGCGGCGGCTCGGGCTGTAGGGTTCAACGCCTGCGTTGATGTCGGGAATGAACTGCGCCAGTTCGCGCCCGGCGAGCGATTCGACGAGGTTGATCCCGCCGTCGGGTCCGAACTGCTCGCGACTGGCGGCGAGGATCGCCTGCTCGAGGCCGATCCGGCGATAGGCTTCCATCGTCCCGAGGTGGAAATGGCCGGCGCGAGGATGGATCGAGGTGCCGGCGTGCTTCTCCACCACCAGGGGCCGAACGCCCTGCGCGGCGAGGAAACAGGTCGCCGACAAGCCGACCAGGCTTCCCCCGACGATCAGCACCGGGCAATCGATCATGTCGCTCTCTCCCACGCCGGACTCTATGGCAGCCGCTGGGCCGAGACCATCCCGAAACGCCCCGGCGCCATCTGTGCCGTTTCGGGATGGCGCCAATCTTCACCATTTTCCTTAACCGACATCCCCCTCGCGAGCGCGTAGGAAATCCCGTTGCCGCGCGCGGTGTGCGGTAACGAATCGAAAGGGTGGCGGCCGTGCAGATTGCAGCCATGGTCAAGGAAGTCCCCGCCGTTCTGCGCGAAGTTCTCTTCGCCCCGGCGCTGAGCACGATCGCGCTCATCATCCTGCCCTATGTGGGGGTGATTATCGGCCTGGATGTCGCCAGCCGCTACGGCGACATTACGGGACAGGCGCTGCCGGCGCAGTTCTTCGTCTCGCAGGACTGGAGCTTCGGCGAAACGCTCGAATACAGCGTGATGACAGCCACTTCGGTGATGCTGTTTTTGATGTGGCGGCGCGACCGTTCGCCGATCTACCTCGTGAACGCGGTCCTGTTCGCCTATTTGACGATCGACAACGCGGTCGAGATCCATGAGGCGTTCGGCTTCTGGATCGCACCGACGCTCGAAATGGTCCTGCCGGCCAACCTGCCGATGGACGCGCACTATTTCGGCGAGCCGCTGCTGTTCGTCGCGGTCGGGCTGGTTTGGCTCGTCGGCCTGGCCTTGTCGCTGCGCCAGTCGCGGCCCCGCCCGATCATCAACTCGCTGCTGCTGGTCGGCTGCATCTTCATGGCCGCGTTCTTTGGCATCGTCGTCGACGCGGCGACCGACTGGGGTCCGCACACCGTGGCGCGCACCGACATCGAGGCGTTCATCGAGGACGGCGGCGAGTTCGTGATGATCATCGTTTCGTTCTTCCTGACCACCGCGATGTACGACATCGAGAAGCGCCGTGCGAAGGCGCTCGACGCGGGCGCCTTCGCCGAGTTGAAGGCGGCGGCCTGACGCCGCCCGTCGGGGCATGGGCAATCGCGTTGGCATGAGGTAGTCCGGTTCGATGGACGACCTCACGCGCACCGACGACGTTACCGCCGAAGGCCCGCTCCTGTTTGCCCGCGTGCTCGACGGTCTGGGCGGCGGGCGACCGATAAGCTGGCACGAGCTGCAGGGTTGGCAGCCCGCCCGGCCCGGCGAAATGCTCTGGGTCCACCTCTATCGCAACGAGCCGGGCGTGCGCGACTGGCTGCAGAGCGAACTGCATATCCCCGAACCGACCGCCGAACTGCTGACCGGCGACATGTCCCGGCCGCGCGCCTTTCGCGACGGCGACGTGCTCGTCGCCACGCTGCGCGGGATCAACTTCAATCCCGGCGCCGAGCCGGAGGACATGGTGTCGATGCAGCTGTGGTGCGACGGCGAACGGCTGGTCACGCTGCGCCGCATTCCCCTGCAGACGCCGCGCGACACGCTGGCCGAGATCGATGCCGGCCACGGGCCCGGCGACGCCGGCGCGCTGGTCACTTCGCTCACCGAGCACATGGTTCATCGGATGAACGCGGCGATCGTCGACATGAACGACGAACTCACGCTCGTCGAGGAACTCGATTTCGACCAGGAAGACCAGGAGGCGCTGCTGCGCAAGATAACCCTCATCCGCCGCAACTGCCTCGCCTTGCAGCGGCACATGGGGCCCCAGCACGTGGCCCTGGAGGCGATCAGCCGCGATGCGCCCGACTGGTTCGAGGGCCACGACCGGCGCGAGATCGGCGAGACCATCGCCCTCCTGCGCCGCTATCTCGACGATATCGACGTGAGCAAGGAAAGCGCTGTGGTGCTGCTCGACGAACTGCGCGGCCGCGCGCTCGCCGCCGCCGAACGGACCAATTACCTGCTGACCATCGTCGCGGCGATCTTCCTGCCGCTGACCTTCCTCACCGGCTTGTTGGGGATCAACGTCGACGGGATGCCGGGGGCGGGAGAGGGACTCCACCCCTACGCCTTCTGGGCCGTGGTTGTGCTGTGCTTCGCGATCCTGGTGGCGATGCTGTGGCTGTTCCGCCGCTGGAAGTGGCTCTAGAGCTTCAGCTCGAACAGGAACTCCTCGTCGCGCTGGTTGCCGACCCAGAAATCGATGTCGGCCACCTTGGCGAAGCCATAGCGGGCATAGAACCGCTGCGCGCGCGTGTTGCCGCTCCACACCGATAGCTGCACGGCATCTGCGCCGAGGACCCGCGCCTGACCCAGCGCCCAGTCCATCAGCGCCGCACCGATGCCCTCTCCGGTGCGTCCGGGTGCGGTGTAGAGCTGGCTCAGCGCCAGCGGGTTGGCCGCCTCGGAGTGCTGCGCGAATTCGCTCGGCATGGCGACGATGCAATAGCCGGCGGGAGCGCCGTCGACTTCGGCGATCGCCGTGCGGTAGCCGGGTTTCGCAAGATGGGCGGCGAAAGCCTCGGGGGTCTTGTGCGCCTCGAGGAAGCTGCCCAGATCCTCGGGCGAATAGAGGTGGGCGAAGGCGGCGACGAAGCTCTCGCGGCCCATCGAGGCCAGCAACTCTGCGTCCTTGGGACCGGCGAGACGAATCCTCACAGCACACGCTCCATGCACAGCGAGAATTCGTCGCTGACATAGTCGCCGAACGCGGGACATTCGGCGAAACCGTGCTTCTCGTACAGACGCCGCGCCGGCACGAAGGGCGCGGGGCGGCCGGTCTCGAGCCCGAGCCAGGTCAGGTCGCGCGCCCGCGCCTCGGCCACCAGGTGCATGAGGATGGCTTCGCCCGCTCCCTTCCCGCGATAGGCCGGCGCGGCGCGCATCGACTTGAGTTCGCCGCGGCCCGCCCCGAGCTCCTTGAGCGCGCCGACTGCGGCGAGCCGGTTGGCGTCCCATGCGCTGAAGAACGTCACGTCCGTCTCGCGCAGGCGTTCGAGCGGCATGGCGTGGACCTTGCAGGCCGGCGACCAGCGTTGCATTTCCTCGAGGTGCAGACGCAGCAGGTCGGCGACGTCTTCTCCCGTGAGGTCGTCGGTAACAATGCGATAGGAGGTCGTCATGCCGATCCGCTGGGTTTCACGCTGCGGTCCATCCCCGCAATTCGCCGCGTGGGCAAGCCTGCGCTTGCTCGTCGCCGTACTGGCCATGGCGTTGGCCGCTCCGGCGGCGGCCCACGAACGCGGCTGGGCCCACGCCAGCGATGCCGGCGAGGGCATCCTCGCCCTCTGGGCGCTCGGCGTACCGCTGGCCGAAGGCGACGGCAGCGGGGCCCTGCAGGCCGCCGGGTCGATGGCCTCCGCCGAGGCGGCGGCGCAGGCGCTCAAGTACACCGTGCACGAGACGCGCCCCGACGGCAGCAACCGGCGCAGCTTCCCGTCCGGCCATGCCTCGCTGTCGTTTGCGGCGGCGACCAGCATTCTCGAGCGGCGCGGGCCCGAGGAAGGCATCCCGGCGCTGGCGCTGGCGAGCTTCGTCGGCCTGGCGCGGGTCGAGGCGAGGAAACACTACTGGTACGATGTCCTCGCCGGGGCCGCGATCGGCACGGCGGGCGGGCTGCTGATCACGCATCCGCTGGCGGACAAGCGGGTGGCCGTGGTCCCGTGGGGCGACAGCCATGGCGGCGGCGCGCTCGTGGCTGTGGCCTTCTAGGAGAACTTGTCCTTCTTGCGCTTGCCGAAGCGCAGGTCGGCCTCGAGCCGCTGGCGCAGGGCGGCGTAGAACGCGGCGAGAAATTCGCGCTCGTCGCCGTTGCCCGCGGTCCAGCCGAATTTGGCGCAGATCGTCTCGGTGACCTGGCGCAGCGCCTCGGGCCGGTCTTCGCGCAGGACCCTTTCGAGCACTTTGAGTTCGTGTTCCCCGTAGGCCGCGAGGGCCTCCTGGCCGAACCTGTACTGCTCGCGGTGGTCCTCGCCGACCGACATCGCGGCCTGGAGCCGGGGTCGCCGCGCCTCGATCACCCAGGTCCCGGCGACGAGGTCCCCGGCGCGCAGCGCGTCGCGGTTGAAGAACGGGAACAGGGCGAAGACCAGGAGCCAGGCCCCGGCCGCGTAGCCGGCAATCCCCGCCTCGCCGGTCAGGCTCGTGCCGATCCACACGAAGGGAATGAACAGCTCGGCATCGCGCATCAGGTTGCGGGCCAGCACGGCTTCGGCGGTCAGCCGGCCGTTGCCGCGGCCGATGTCGCGGGCGGCAACGCGGATGCCGAGCGCGCGCTTGCCCGGCGTCGCCCCGCGCGGACCGAGCTCGAATGCGGCGAAGTAGACGTAGCGCGCGAGAAAGCCGGCGAGGATCAGCACGACCATGAGAAATTCGGCGACCGGCGAGCTTTGGCCCGTGCCGACTCGATCGAGCCCGATACCGAGCGCAATCAGGCCCAGAACCACGACGCCGAAGGCGAACACGATCAAGGCAAGGTCCAGCGCCAGCGCCGCAGCCCGGGTGCCGCGGCCGGCCAGCGTCACCGGCATGGCGATGCCCTCGGGCGTCGTCATCGCGCGTATCCGGCGTGCCGGGGCGTTCATGCCCGCTGCCGTCCCGACAGGGTGAAATAGCCGGCCCACAGCGCCAGCATCGCCCCGCCGACGGCAAAGCGCGCCGGGGTCGGCTCGACCAGTTGGCGCACGAAGCCTTCGAGAAGGCCGGCGCAGATCAGCATGATGACGACCCCGGCCATGACCCGCGCCGAACGCTGTCCGGCATCCTGCACCGCGGCAAGCAGCGAGCGCTGCCCGGGAAAAGCCATCGCCCGGCCGACATGCAGCCCCGCCGCCCCCGCGAGCACGATGGCGCTGATTTCGGTCGTCCCGTGAACCGAGATCCACGCGGCGAAATCGGGCAGCAGCCCGACGCTGCCGAACAGCCACAGCATCGCCCCGAGCATCGCCATGTTGTGGACCAGCAGCAACAAAGTCGGCACGCCGAAGGCGAAACCGAGCGCGAAGGCCATGATCGCCACACCGGTGTTGTTGGAAAACAGATAAGTCGCCAGCACCGTCAGGCCGTGCGCCTTGTCGGTGCCCGCGAGCGTCTCGGCGAGCACTTCGCGCGTCGCTCCGGGCTGACGCGTTTCGCCGAAGCCGGCCGGGACGAGGGCGTAGTACCAGGCGTCGTCGCGGGCGACGAGCAGCCACCCGGCGAGCGTGCCGGCGAGCGAGACCGCCAGCGCGATGCAGATGTCGAGCCACAGCGCCCGTACCGCCCGCGCCCAGCCGCCGCCGAGGAAGCGCAGCATCCACCGCCCGAAGCCCTCGCGCGGGCCGTGGACCTGCAGCGCGGCCCGCCGCACCAGCCCCTCAAGATAGTCGAGCGTCGCGGCGTCGAGCGAGGTCTCGCGCGCCACCGCGAGGCTCGAGGCGGCCTGGCGGTAGAGCACCGGCAGATCGAGCAGGTCCGCGTCCGAGATGCGCCGCAACCGGTTTTTCTCGAGCCGGGCGACGACGTCCTCGAGCCGTCGCCAGTCGGTCTCGCGTTCGAGCCGGAAGCGGTCCGAGCGCAGCGCCGCGGCGGCCGCGTCGGGCGGCGGCGCGGGCGGCTTGCGGCGCAGGAAGGGGAGATTGAGGGTCAGCGCCATCAGCCGATCGCCTCGGCGCGCTTGGTCGCCAGGTAGCGGTCGATCAACTGGTACGTCAGCGCCTCCCAAGGCGCCTCGATGACGTCGACCCCGAGGTGGCGCAGCCGTTCGAGCACCAGCGCGCGCTGGCGGGCCAGGGCATCGGCCGCAACCGCCGCGGCGATATCGCCGACACTGCTCGGCGCGGCCGCGGCCAGCGCCGCCAGCTCGGCGTCTTCCATCGTCACGAACAGGACGAGGTGGCGGCGCACCAGTCGCTCGACGCTCTCGATCATCAGTTCGGCCGAGGTCGGGTCGGTGAAGTCGGAGACGATGACCACCAGCGAGCGCCGCTTGAGCGCGGTAGCCAGAGTGGTCAGCGCGAGGGTGAAGTTGGGCTCGCGCGCGGAATAGTCGAACCCGGCGGCGGCCTGCTGCAGTTGCGGGAAAGCGCGGGTGCCCTGCGCGAAGGGCGAGAGCCGGCCGGGCCGCTCGGCGAAGCCGAACAGCGCCACGCGGTCTCCGCCGTGCAATGCGACGAAAGCCGCGGTGAGCGCTGCAGACACGGCGCGGTCGAGGCGCGGCAAACCGTCGATCGGTTCGCTCATCGCTGCCCCGCAATCGAGCGCGAAGACGATCTGGTTGTTGCGCTCGGCCTCGTTCTCGCGGGCGAGCAGACCGGTGTGGCGCGCGCTGGCCTTCCAGTCGATCTGCCGCCGGTCCATCCCCCGCTGGAATTCGCTGAGCGCCTCGAACTGGGTACCTTCGCCGCGAATGCGCCGCGCGACCGTGCCGAACTGGGCGTCGCGCAAGTAGTGCTGGAGCACCGGAGAGCGGACCGGCGAAAGGTCGGGCCAGACACGAAGCTCTTCGCCGATCTCGCGCCGCTCCTGCCGCCGGGCGAGCCCGAGCGGGCCGCGCCAGGCGACCCACAGCGTGTCGATCGTGCCGGTTCCCCGCCGCTTCGGGGTCAGCGCGAAGCTGCCTCGCCAGACGCCGCGCGCTTCGTCGGGTTCAAGACGGCATTCGGCCGCGGCTTCCGCGCCGAGCCGGTAATCGAAGCCGAGTGCCGCGCGGGGGGCGGCGGCGCCAGCGCGGGGATCGATCTCGGCGAGCAGCGGCACTTCGGTCCGGTGGCCGATCTCGGCGTCGCGCGGCACGATCAGCCGCACATCGCGCAAGGGGCCGGCGAACCATCCGTCGAGCGTCACCAGCGCGAGCAGGGCGAGCCCGGCGATGGGCACCAGCGGCCATGCCGCGGGCGCGAAGGCGGCGACCACGAGCGCGGCCGGCGCGGCGAACACGATCAGCGCCAGGGTCCGGGCCGTCGGGGCGATCATCGTTCCTCCCAGGCACGGCGAGAGGGACCGCCCACGAAACGGAGGATCGAGGGGCCCCATCGGGCGTCGCTCCGCCGGCACTGTCGCGCCTGGCGCGCGGGTCCCTCCACCAGCCTGCGGCTGGTCGCCCTCCCCATCCCGGGGAGAAAGCTCACTTCGGTGCCTCGACCTGTTCGACCAGGGACGCAACGAGGTCCTCGATGCGGCGGCCCTCGATTTCGGCCGTGGGCGAGAGCAGCAGGCGGTGCCGCAAGGCGGCGGCGGCGAGGGCCTTGACGTCGTCGGGTAAAACGTAGTCGCGGCCCTGCAGCGCCGCTCGGGCGCGGGCGCCGCCGGCGAGCAGTACCGCGGCGCGCGGACTGGCCCCGCTTTCGAGATCGGGGCTTTCGCGCGTCGCCCGCACGAGCGCCACGGTGTAGTCGATCACCTCGGGCGCCAGCGTCACCGCCAGGACCGCCTGTTGCGCCGCGGCCAGCGTCGCCTTGTCGGCCACCGCGGCGATGCCGAAGTCGCCCGGCGCCTGGGGTCCGCTGCGCTCGCCGAAGCGGGCGACAATAGCCGCCTCTTCCTCGGCGCTTGGATAGCCGACCAGCAGCTTGAAGAGGAAGCGGTCGAGCTGCGCCTCGGGCAGCGGATAGACGCCCTGGTGCTCGATCGGGTTCTGCGTCGCGACGACCATGAATTCTTGCGGCAAGGGGTGGCTCTCGCCGTCGAGCGTCACGCGGCGTTCCTGCATCGCCTCGAGCAGCGCGGCCTGGGTCTTGGGGGGCGTGCGGTTGATCTCGTCGGCGAGGAGCAGCTCGCGGAAGATCGGCCCGCGGGTCAGCGTGAACTGGCTGGTCTGGAAGTTGAACAAGTTGGAGCCGAGGATGTCGCCCGGCAGCAGGTCGGGGGTGAATTGGATGCGGCCGAATTCCAGGCCTGTCGCGGCGGCGAAGCACTGCGCGAGGAAGGTCTTGGCCGTGCCCGGCGGCCCTTCGAGCAGGACATGGCCGCGCGCGATGAGCGCGATAAGCAGGTGCTCGACAGTCTCGTCCTGCCCGACGATGGCCTTGCCGACCTCGGCCCTGATGGCCTCTGCCAGCTGGCGAGTCTGGTCGAGTGCTGTGGTCATCTGCGGAGGGTCCTTTCAATCGTGTTGAGTGCCTGCGCGGCGCGCAGGAGGTCGGCCGGGCGGTGCGCCGCCTTGAGAACCTCGCTCGCCCGGTCAAAGCCGTCGCGGTCCTCGCCGCGGCGTTCGAGTGCACGGACGATGGCCAGGCGGCGGATTGCCGGCGGAGCGGTATCGCGCATGCCCAGCGCGCGGCCGATCCGGCGCGCGACCAGCGCGGCGTAGGGCGCGCCCACGAGCGCGAAGCGGCGTCCGCGCTCGATCAGCAGGGCCCCGTCGCGCGCGAGCTGCGCCTTGCCGCCGGCCAGCTCGCGGCCGCCCTGACGCGGCGGCCCGAAGCGCACGAAACTGCGCCAGCCGATCACCAGGGCGGCGAGCAACAGGGTCAGCGTGGCGGCGAGGAACGGCGGTTCGAAGGCCAGCGTAAGGAGGTTCTGCTGGCTGCCGAGGCCGGCCAGGGTCAGATCGAACACCACCGGCAGATCGTAACCGTCGATCGTCGCCTCCACGAGATCGACCGCGAGCCGCGCGCGGTCGGGATCGGCCATGCCGCTGTTGTTGAGCAGATCGGGGTCGGCAACGACCACCAGCGGCCAATAGTCCTCGGCCGGATCGCTTCCCTGCGTCGGAGCGGCATCGAGGGTGACGATAGGCCTGTCGCGCTGCCGTGCGCGTTCGAGCGCGGCGGGGTTGCGCGACGTCGCATCGGACCATTCGCGCAGCGCCCGATAATCTCCACCGTCCTCGCGATAAGCCGCGAGCACCCTGCCGTCGCTGCCGCGCACAAGCGCCGAAATTGCGGGCGCTTCGATCGTCTGGACCGCGCCCGGCGCCGGCATGGCACCGTTCGCACCGCGCGCCCGCCACTTCGGCTCCTTGCGCAGCTCGAGATCGAGCTCGGGCAGGCCGATCTTGCCGGCCCATGGGGGACTTTCCGGGTTGGACACGATGACCCAGCCGCGCGGCGCGTCCTTGGCCGCGGAGAAGCGCCGCGCATCGAATCCGAACCACTTGGGCATGATCAGCAGCGTCGGTCCCTGCAGGCGCCGCTTGGCGAGCAGCTCGGCGAGGCCTTTGGCTTCGATGAAGTGGGGCGGGGTCAGCACCAGCAGCCCGTCGGCGTCGAGCGTGCCGCGATTGCGCGACATCGATACGTCGTAGCCGCGGCGGTCGAGCAAGGCGTAGAGCGCGGCGTAGCCATTGAGCGCCTTGCTCGCCGCGTGGCCCGAACCGGTGGCGCGGTCGCCGCCGGTCCAGCCCGCTCCGAGCGCGTAGAGGAACAGCAGGAAGGTCGCCGCGCCAACCGCGACGACGGCGAGGACGACGCGCGGGTCGAACGGCGAGCCGGGCCGGCTCATGCGCCGCGGCCCAGCGCGAAATAGGCATAGGCCTCGCGCGCCGCCTGCCAGTCGCCGGCATCGAGCGGACGCAGCGCGAAGAGGCTGCGCTCGACCCGCTCGGCAATCGCGGCAAAGGCGGCGCGCGCGCCTTCCGAAAGCACCGGCAGCGCGGCGATGTCGCGGGCCGTGAACGAGGGCCGCATCGCATCGGGCCGCATTTCGGAAATGTGCCGGACCGAGCGCTGCAGCAAGAGGTGCGCCGCGTCGCCGTAGCGTCCTTCCGAAGCGAGCCGATCGGCATCCTCGAGCAGCCCGAGCGCCGCGCCGCGCTCGGGCGACCAGGTGCTATCCTCGCGCTCCGCCTCGCCGCGCTCTCGCTCGCGCGGCCACCACCGCCACGCCGCGAAGGCCAGCAAGGCGGCCAGAAGTGCGCCGCCGATCCAAGGCCATGCCGGGCCGGTCAGACCGATGGCGTGAAAAAACCCGGCCAGTGCGCGCGCCACCGGTGCGAACAGGTCGCCGAGCCAGTCGAGAAGATTTTCGAGCCATTGCGGTGTCGCTTCCGGTTCGGGCTCCTTGATCGGAGCGAACTGGATCGAGCTGTCGTGGCGCACGGCTGCCCAGTCGCGGAGGAAATCGCTGCCCGCGCCGCCCGCCGTATTATCCCCCCGACCCGTCGTCACCCTCGGGTGGTGGCATGGGCGCAGCGCGCGCGCAAGCTTGCCAGCGAGCGCGCCGGTGGGCAGGTGTGCCGCCATGACGCACACCGGCTGGAGTCTGGCGATCCACGGCGGCGCAGGCACGCTCGCGCGCACGACCATATCGGCGGCGGACGAGGCAGCGGTGCGCGCCGCCCTGGCTGCCGCGCGCGGCGCGGCCGCCGCTATTCTTGCCGCACACGGAACTGCGCTCGATGCGGTCGAGGCAGCGGTACGGGTCCTGGAAGACGATCCGCAGTTCAACGCCGGACGCGGTTCGACCGTCGCCTACGAAGGGCATTTCGAGCTCGACGCGG
Organism: Croceibacterium aestuarii; assembly: GCF_030657335.1. NCBI lineage: Bacteria > Pseudomonadati > Pseudomonadota > Alphaproteobacteria > Sphingomonadales > Erythrobacteraceae > Croceibacterium > Croceibacterium aestuarii. The sequence continues at coordinate 307,792 of NZ_CP131039.1, read as the reverse complement.
CGGTCATGGACGGCCGCAGCCGCGCCGCCGGGGCGGTCGCGGGGGTACGCACGATAAGGAACCCGGTCTCGTTGGCGCGCAAGGTCATGGAACAAGGGCCGCACGTCTTCCTCGCGGGGGCCGGCGCCGAGGAATTCGCCCGCTTGCACGGGATCGAGCCAGCGCCCGAGGGTTGGTTCGAAGCGGCGCGGCGGCGCCAGCAGTGGGAGGAATTCCGCGCGCGCAAGACCGGTTGGTTCGACGCCGACGTCAAATACGGCACCGTCGGCGCGGCGGCGCGCGACGTTCACGGCCATCTCGCGGCCGCCACCTCGACCGGCGGGCTGACCGGCAAGCGCTGGGGCCGGATCGGGGATTCGCCGGTGATCGGCGCCGGGACCTGGGCCGACGACCGGTGTTGCGCGGTTTCCGCGACCGGCGCGGGCGAGGTGTTCCTGCGCGCCGCCGCAGCGCACCTCGTGGCGATGCGCATGCGGTTGCTGGGAGAGGACGCGCAGACCGCAGCCGACGCGGCCTTGGCCGAGGTGGCGGCTCTCGGCGGCGACGGCGGATTGATCGTCGTCGCCGCCGACGGAACCACCGCCTTCGCCTTCAATACCGCTGGAATGTACCGCGCCCGCTGCGACAGCGCGGGGCTCGACGAAGTGGCGATTTTCGGCGGTGAATGAGCGTCAGCCGCGCTGCAGTGCCTGCGGATAAGTGCCGAGGATCCGCAGCTCCTTGCAGTGGAACGCCAGCTCGTCGAGCGCGCGATCGACCGCGGGATCGCCGGGCGCGCCGACGATATCGGCATAGAACATCGTCGCCGCGAAGCTCGCGCCCTTCTGGTAGCTCTCGAGCTTGGTCATATTGACCCCGTTGGTCGCGAAACCGCCCATGGCCTTGTACAGCGCCGCGGGGATGTTCTTCACTTCGAAGACAAAGGTCGTCATGGCCGCTGCGCCCCGCAGCGCGGCCGGATCGAGCGCCTCATTGGCAAGTATCACGAAGCGCGTCGTGTTGTCGTCGGCATCGGCGACGTCTTCCTCGATCACCTTGAGGTCGTAGAGGTCGGCGGCGATGCGCGGAGCGATGGCGCAGGCCCTGGTATCCCCCTGCTCCTTGACGAAGGCGGCGGCGCCGGCGGTGTCGGGGTAGGTCATCGGCACGATGCCGCGCTTGCGCAGCCAGAACCGCGTCTGGCCCAGCGCCTGCGGGTGCGAATAGGCCGCTTCGAACGGTCCTTCGCCGAGCGCCATCACGGCGTAGCGGATGGGCAGGAAATGCTCGCCGACAATGGCCAGGCCGCTTTCCGGCAGCAGGAAATGAATGTCGGCGACGCGCCCGTGTTGCGAATTCTCGATCGGGATGATTGCGCAGCCCGCCCGCTCGGATTTCACCGCCTCGATCGCGTCCTCGAAACTGAAGCACGGCAGCGGCAGGCAGCCGGGCGCCCATTCGAGCGCAGCCTTGTGCGAATTGGCCCCCGGCGCGCCCTGAAAGGCGATGGCCTGCGCCGGGTTCTCGGCGGCCGCGGCGGCCATCTGCTCGACCAGGGCGAGGGCGGGGAGGGGGAAGCTGTGCATGGTGCAAGGGCGCGTAACCGCGCGGGGGGCAGGGGACAAGCCGCTTATGCGCCAGTATCGGGCTTGCGAAGCGCGGCGCGCCCCACTAGAGCGGCGCGCGAAGTTCCCTAGGCAGACTTACCGCACCGATGACAGACCGTTTCAACACTATCGCAGGCTGGGTTCTTGCTTCCGGCATCGTCGCACTTGGCCTCAGCAGCGTCAGCTCGCACGTGTTCCGGGCCGATTCGCATGAAGGGCCGGAAGTAGCCGGCTATCCTGTCGAGGCGGCGGACGAAGGCGGCGGGGCGGACCAGGGGCCGGATCTCGGCACCCTGCTGGCCGCGGCCGACCCGGCGGCGGGCGAAAAGATCTTCGCCAAGTGCACCTCGTGCCACACGATCGAGCAGGGCGGCGCCAACGGCATCGGGCCGAACCTCTACGGCACGGTCGGCGAGCCGATCGGTCAGGGCAAGGCCGGTTACGCCTTCTCCAGCGCGCTGTCCGGCCATGGCGGCAACTGGACTTACGAAAACCTCGATGCCTGGCTCACCAGCCCGAAAGCCTTCGCGCCCGGAACCAAGATGAGCTTCGCCGGCCTCGGCAAGCCGGAAGACCGCGCCAACGTCATCGCTTACCTCAAGGCCAACGGCGGCGGTCCCGACTATCCCGCTCCGGCCGCAGCTCCGGCGGAAGGCGATGCCGCTGCCGCCGGCGAAGAAGCGATCACCGCGGATGTCGAAGGCAGCGCGGTCGAGCCGGTCGAGGCGGCCGACGCGACGGGCATGCAAAAGCCGGTGCCAGAGCAGGTCGGGGCGACCACGAACCCGTAAACTCGGCGCAGGGGCGCTAACCGCGCCCCTTGAACCCCTGCGCTACCACGTACCACTCCGACGAGCCCTTGCGGCTCGCCGGGGGTTTCGCGTGCTTGACGCTGCGAAAGTGCTGCTTGAGCTGCGCCAGGAGGTCGGCGTCGGTCCCGCCGGCCAGGACCTTGGCGACGAATGCGCCGCCTTCCTCCAGCGTCGCGATCGCGAAGTCGGCCGCGGTCTCGACCAGCCCCATGGTGCGCAAATGATCGGTCTGCTTGTGACCGACGGTGTTGGCGGCCATGTCCGACAGCACGAGGTCGGGCGCGCCGCCGAGCGCTTCGGACAGCGCTGCGGGCGCTTCGTCGGAAAGGAAGTCCATCAGCAGGATGGTCACCCCTTCGATAGGCTCGGTTTCGAGCAGGTCGATGCCCGCCACCTTCGCCTGCGGCGCGCGTTTGCGGACCACCTGGCTCCAGCCGCCGGGGGCAATGCCGAGATCGACCACCCGCTTCGCTCCCTTGACCAGCCCGAAACGGTCGTCGAGCTCGATCAGCTTGTAGGCCGCACGGCTGCGATAGCCCTCGGCTTTGGCCTGCTTGACGTAGGGATCGTTGAGTTGCCTCTCGAGCCAGCGGACCGAGGATGCGGTGCGCCCCCGGCCGGTCTTGACCCGGCGATCGGAGTCTTTGCCCGAGCGGCTCATGCTTCCCCCTGCCTTGCGCGCTTGAGTTCGGCGCGGGCCTGGCTGCCCTCGGCGTCGGCGGCCATGAGCGAGCGCAGGATGCCTTCGCGAATGCCGCGGTCGGCCACCCCGAGGCGCGGCGCCGGCCAGATGTCGAGGATCGTCTCGAGTATGGCGCAGCCCGCCACCACCAGATCGGCACGCTCGTTGCCGATGCACGGCAGACCGCGCCGCTGCGGCGGGGCCATCGACGAAAGCCGCGTGGCGATATCGCGCATCGAGTCCGACGGCACCACCAGCCCGTCGATCGCGTTGCGGTCGTATTGCGGCAGTTCGAGATGGACGCTGGCCAGGGTCGTGACCGTGCCGCTGGTGCCGAGCAGCCGCAGGTCGGGCGCGCGATGCCCTTCGATCCGCGCGGCGAACGCGGCGAAGCTTTCGGATACGATGCGGCGCATTTCGGCGTAGCGCGCGGCGCGCTCCTCGTCGTCGGCGTCCTCTTTTTCAGGCCCGACCGTCTCGGTCAGCGAGACGACGCCCCAAGGAACGCTCTGCCAGTCGATGATCCGCGGCACCGGGCCGCCGGGTTCGATCAGGACAAGTTCGGTCGAGCCGCCGCCGATGTCGAAGATCATCGCCGGGCCGATCCCGTCCTCGAGCAGGATGTGGCAGCCGAGCACCGCGAGCCGCGCCTCTTCCTGCGCGCTGATCACGTCGAGGAGGATACCCGTCTCGCGCTGTACGCGCTCGATGAAGCTGGCGCCGTTCGAGGCGCGGCGGCACGCCTCGGTGGCGACCGAGCGGGCGAGATGAACATTGCGGCGGCGCAGCTTTTCGGCGCAAATCTTGAGAGCCCCGACGGCGCGGTCCATGGCCGCATCCGACAGGCGGCCGGACTGCGCCAGCCCTTCGCCGAGCCGCACGACGCGGCTGAAGGCGTCGATGACGATGAAGTTTTCCGAGGTCGGGCGGGCGATCAGCAAGCGGCAATTGTTGGTGCCGAGGTCGATCGCGGCATAGGCCTGGCGATAATGATTGTGCGGCGGGCGCCGCCACCCTTCCGGCGGCTGCGTCGTGCCGTTTGCCTTCGATGCAGCCGAACGGAGCTGCTCGGGCGGTGAGTGATCCGCCATGGAAATCCAACTTCTCTGTCATTCGCGGCCCCGTGCGGGAACCGAACCTGCCAGCAGGCTAGCCGAGCGCGGCAGGCGGGGCAAGTTTGCCGCTCGGCGCGACTTGACGTGGCCCCGGCCCCTGCCTAAGTGCGCCCCCTCGTTGCCCCGTCGTCTAACGGCAAGACTACGGACTCTGACTCCGTCAATCGTGGTTCGAATCCACGCGGGGCATCCAGGTTTGCGCTGAAAAATCGTTCCTTGGCGAGCTCTTAGAGAGCGGCTGCGCGCCCACCGTGCTGCCAAATGATGTTCAGCAAATGAACGCGGCGAAGCGGCCCTCGGGCGAGGAAATATCTTCTCCTATGGAATGATCGCCCGGCCGTCCTCGCCGATCTCGACAAGGCCCATGCGGTTGCCAGCCGGATCGCGGAACAGGCCGAGGATGACCACCCCGGGAACTTCGAAGCGCGGAGCCTCGACCGTGCCGCCGTTGGCGGTCACCCGGGCAAGCGCGACGGTCACGTCGGGCACGCCGAAATAGAGCATGCTTTCGTTCGTGCCCTCGGTGCGCAGATTGCCCTCGAGTTGCCCGGCGGTCGCGACCGACACCGCGCCGTCCGCGGCAACCTTCCAGCCGAACACCTCGGCATAGAATGCCTGCACCGCCGCGCCATCGGGCCCGGCGATGTCGAAGAACACGATCGGTGCTGGCATGCCTGTCTCCTGTGCTGCCCGGGGGCGCCAGGAGCCATGCGCCCCGTCCAGTCCCCGATCCTTCATGCACGGAAATCCTACATACATGCAAATGGCCGAATCGAGGCCGTTGTCGAATGGTCCGCTTCGCACGGTCCTGAAAGCGCAAACCGAGGCCGAAAGCAGGCCAGCCGCAGACATTCCTGACGTACACGGTAAGGGCGTTTAGCCGCCGTGGGCCACCGAAAGTCTGAACACCGCCCATAGGAGGCCCAAGGCGGCGGCAGCGACCATCGCCCATGCGAAGTCGGGCTGGAATAGCAGAAGAGTGCCGATCGAGCCGCCGAACATCCGCGGGATGACAATCAGCAGGAAAGCGGCGAGCACGATCATGGCAAAGAGCGAAGCCATAGACTAAACAGACCGGCAGCGCCGGACTTGGCCCTGATCTTGTCGCGGGCGAACCAGGCCCAGCCGATGCTCGCCAGGAAGAAGACCGGCAACAGGAGTACCATCAGGTACGTCGCCTTTGACCAGATACGCGAGCCTTCACCGTGGTATGGCACGCCCAACGCCTTTGCGGTGATACCTTTGCGCAGTTGCAGGTTTTCGCCGAAGCCAATCCCGCCGTTAGCGTTGACCAGCACGACTGCTGCTTGTGCTTTATCGGGCAGCAGTGTGGCGAGTGTCTCCGTCCCCGGGACGAGGCCGTCGTGATATGCAGTTCCGGTCGCAGAGTCGACGAACCATCCCAGACCGTAGAACGGCGACGCCTCGCTTGCCGGCTTCAACATCATCGCCTTGCCGGCTACGCTGATAAGGTCGTCTTGACCGTTGATCATCATGGCGAGGTAGAGGGCAAGGTCGCGAGCGCTAGAAAACACGCCTCCCGCGGGCGCGTTCGCGGGTTCCGTCCCGCCTCGTTGATAGGCGCGCTTTCCGCCAAACCACGGACGGTGTCCGACGGCGACGCCTCGCGGCGTGCCGCCGTCAGCAACGAAGCTGTCGCTCATCCCGAGCGGGATCAAGATGTTGACTTGGACGTACGTGGCGTAATCCTGGCCGCTCACTGCCTCGATCAAAGCGCCCAGGATCTGGTAATTCGCGTTGGAATACTCCCATCGCTCGCCCGCCGAATAGGCCGGTTTCCAGCGGGCCAGGCGAGCGACGTGCTTCGCAAGCGTGCTGTCCCCATGCCGGCTATTGCCTTGCACCGTCGAATATCCGCTCGTGTGGCTGAGCAACTGGCGAACGGTTATCTGGCCCTGCGGACGCCCCCGAAAGACGTCGAGATAGTCTGCCACCCCGGTATCCAGGTCTACCTGTCCGGCTTCGACCAACTGCATGATTGCAAGCGCGGTAAAGCTCTTGGAGATCGAACCGATGTGGAAGGGGGTGTCGGGCGTGACTATCCGATCGCCTCCCGCCAGCACCGTGCCTCGCGCGCCGGTGCGGATCTTGCCGTTGTCGACAACGGCATACGCGACCCCCGGAGCTCCGGATGCGGGCAGCTCCCGATCGACAAACGCATCGATCGGCGTGTCTGCATCGCGGGCCAGCAGGCCGGACGTCCACAGGAGCGCAAGCAACGCCATCGCATACCGCACGAGAAATCCCCCTCTCGTCTACGATTACCAGAATGCCTGTCGTCATCAAAATGAGGCGTTTGCGCTGGCCGCTCGCAGCGTGGAAAAACAATTCCCGCTTCGGACAGTTGTCGGAAAATAACGGGAGGCCCGATGCGCGCCGATGGGGTGCAATCGTTGCAATAGCGGCCGCGCGGCGGTACCGCGGACGCCATTCGCCGGCGCGCCGGACCGATTTCGACCGCAAGTGCGGCAAACTCGTGGGATAACTACTTTGCACCGAGGTGAAATAGCATCCGCCTAACTCGATTATCTGCACCGTTCATTTCAGGGCTTGGCGGATGAGCGCAAGTCCAGCTTCGGCCGGAGCCGACCGATCGCAGTTCAAGCCGACGGTGTTCTTTGGCGCGATTGCGCTCATCGCCGTCCTGATCGTTGCCGCCGTCGCCGATCCCGAACTCGCCGCCGCGCGCTTCGGCGCAGTGCAAGCGGTCGCGACGCACACCTTCGGCTGGGTGCTGGTGCTGACCGTCAACGTCCTGTTGCTCGGCTGCGTGATGCTGGCCTTCGGGCGAACCGGGCACATCCGGCTCGGCGGCGAGGCGGCGCGCCCCGAATATTCGCGCGCCACATGGTTCGCGATGCTGTTCAGTGCCGGCATGGGCATCGGCCTGATGTTCTACGGCGTCGCCGAGCCGGTGATGCATTTCTCCAACCCGCCGGTAAGCGCCTTTTCCACTCCCGACGCGGCACTGCCCCGCGGCCTTGCCGGCAACGCCCAGCACGCCATGGGCCTGGTGTTCCTGCATTGGGGGCTGCATGCTTGGGGAATCTACGCGATGATCGGCCTCGCGCTTGCCTACGTGGCGTTCAACCGCGGGCTGACCCTGAGCATCGGCGCCTTCCTGCGCACCGCCTACCCGAAAATTCCCACCTGGCTGGTCGACGCCATCGACGTGCTGGCGATCGTCGCCACCGTCTGCGGCGTCGCCGCCTCGCTCGGCTTCGGCGCAAATCAGGTCAACGCCGGATTGAGCTTGCTGACGGGGGTGCCCCAGAACGGTGTCAGCCACGCCATCATCATCGCCGTGATCACGTCGCTGGCGACAATCTCGGTCGCGCTCGGGCTCGATGTCGGCATCAAGCGATTGTCGGAATTCAACATGGGTCTGGCGGTGCTGCTGACGCTCGCCATCCTGGTGCTTGGCCCCACCGTGTTCCTGTTCGACGCCTTCGTGCAGAACATCGGCTATTACCTGCAACGCTTCATCTACCTTTCGACCTGGACCGAGACCTACAACGTCGGCGAATGGCAGAGCAGCTGGACGCTGTTCTACTGGGCCTGGTGGATAAGCTGGTCGCCTTTCGTCGGCATCTTCATCGCCCGCATCTCGTATGGGCGCACGGTGCGCGAATTCCTCGGCGGGGTTCTGCTGGTGCCGGTGCTGTTCACCTTCGCCTGGATGACGATCTTCGGCGACAGCGCATTGTACATCGAACTGTTCGGGCAAGGCGGGTTATCGGAGGCGGTCGGCCGTTCGATGCCCGACGCGCTTTTCGCCTTCTTCGCGCACTATCCGTGGGCGAGCGGGCTTTCGGCGCTGTCGATCGTCATCGTCACGACGTTCTTCGTTACCTCGGCGGACTCTGGCGCGCTGGTCACCGCGATGATCGCTTCTGGGGGACACCACCACGCCGGTTTCCTGCCGCGGGTGACCTGGGCGGTCGCCATGGGGCTGCTTGCCGGAGCCCTGCTCTGGGCCGGCGGGCTGACCGCGCTGCAGACCGCGGCGATCGTCACCGGCCTGCCCTTTGCGCTGGTGCTGCTGGCGATGGCCTGGGGGCTTGTGCGAATGTTGCGGGAAGAGTGCGCGAAAGCGCGCTGATCCGGCGGGTGGGCGCCGGTTTAAGGGTAGCGCGGCAACTGACGGTTGCGGCGCTTTTGCACTGCGCCTAACCGACGGCCCATGACAGAAGATGAAAAGCGCGAACGCGCTCTCAAGGCCCGCAAGTTCTACCGTGCGGAGCAGGAAGCCGGGTTTGCCGATGCCAGCCCGGTTCACACCCCGCAAACGAGCCATCCGGCCTATCGCCTCGCTTTCCGCGACACCGATTTCCTGCTTCGCGAGGAATTGCGCCCGGTGCGCTTTCAGCTCGAGTTGCTCAAACCCGAGATGCTGCTGGAGGAAGCCGGCGTCGGCTCTACCCTGGTGATGTATGGCTCGGCTCGCATTCCCCCGCCCGAGGCAGTCGAGACGGCGCTCGCCGGAGCGAAGGATCTGCCCGAAGATGAGCGCAAGATCGTCGAGAGTCTGGCCGCCAAGGCAAAGTACTACCGCGAAGCCTACGACCTCGCGCGGCTGGTCAGCGAGAAGTCGATCATCGAGGACGGGCAGCGCCAGTTCGTCGTCTGTTCGGGCGGCGGCCCCTCGATCATGGAAGCGGCCAACAAGGGGGCGAGCGACGCCGGGGCGGAAAGCATCGGGCTCAACATCGTCCTCCCGCACGAGCAGGCGCCCAATCCCTATGTCACGCCCTACCTCAGCTTCCAGTTCCATTACTTCGCGCTGCGCAAGATGCACTTCCTCATCCGCGCCCGCGCGGTGGCCGTGTTTCCCGGCGGCTTCGGAACGCTGGACGAGTTCCTCGAGCTGCTGACACTGATCCAGACCGGCAAGATGAAGCCCATCCCGGTCCTGCTGTTCGGGAAGGATTTCTGGAGCCGGGTGATAAACTTCGACGCCTTGTGCGAGGAAGGCACGGTGTCACGCAAGGACCTCGACCTGTTCCGCTGGTGCGAGACGGCCGAGGAGGCCTGGGGCCACATTTCCGCCTTCTATGGCATCAACGCCCCGGACCGGCCCGAGTTCTAGGTCGCCCAACCGGGCCGCACCGCCTGGTGGCCCATCGGGCCGCTTCCGCCGCCGAACCCGGGCGCGGCATCGAGCGCGGCGCGGACGAAGGCCCGGGCACCCTCGATCGCCTCTTCCAGCGTGCTGCCCTGGGCGAGCAGCGTAGCGATGGCGCTCGACAGCGTGCAGCCGGTGCCATGGGTGTGAGGTGTGTCGATCCGCGGGGCGGTCCACATGCGGTCGGGCCGCCCGGGCCGGACCAGCAAATCGGTGACCTCGGGACCGTCGGCATCGCCGCCTTTGGCTAGAAACGCGATGTCCGCGTCTTCGAGCGCCGCACGGCCCCCCAGCGCCGCCAGTTCGGGCACGTTGGGCGTGGTCAGCGTGGCGATCTCCATCAGCCAGCCGAACACCGCGATGGTGGCCGCGTCGGCCAGCGCGTGGCCGCTGGTCGCGACCATGACGGGATCGAACACGATCGGCTTGCCGAGATCCTCGAGCCGGTCGGCGACGACTTCGGCAATGTCGGCCGAACCGAGCATGCCGATCTTGACCGCATCGGCGCCGATGTCGCCGAGGCAGGCGTCGATCTGCGCGGCAACGAGCTGCGGCGACAACGTTTCGACCGCCTGCAGCCCGCGGGTGTTCTGCGCGGTGACGGCGGTGATCGCGGTCATCGCGTAGCCGCCGAGCATGGTTATCGTCTTGATGTCGGCCTGAATTCCGGCGCCGCCCGAGCTGTCCGAGCCGGCGATGACGAGGACGCGCGGCGGCCTGCTCATCCCTTGAACCGGCGCACCGTTCCGGGCGGGTTGCTTGCGTGGTGCCGCACCGCGCGAGTCGGCCGGTCGACCAGTTCGCCTCCGCAGTTGGGGCAGATGTCGTCCATCGCCTCGGCGCACGTTGCGCAGAAGGTGCACTCGAGACTGCAGATGAAGGCGCCGGCGCTTTCGGCCGGCAGAGCGGCGCCGCAACGTTCGCAATCGGGGCGCATTTCGAGCGCCACTACGCGGCGGCCTTCGTCACCGCGTCGCAGATCGCATCGACCACTCGCTCGACTTCACCCGCATCGTCTCCTTCGGCCATCACGCGGATCTTCGGCTCGGTGCCCGACTTGCGAATCACCAGGCGTCCGCGGCCGTCGAGCGCGCGTTCGCCCTCGGCGATCGCGGCCTTGACGTCGGCGTGGGCCAGCGGATCGCCGTCGGCGTAGACCACGTTCTTGAGCAATTGCGGGACCGGGTCGAACAGGTGCAGCAACTCGCTCGCCTTCTTGTCCGACCGAACGAGCGCCGCCAGCACTTGCAGCGCGGCGATCGTGCCGTCGCCGGTGGTCGCGTGGTCGAGCAGGATCATGTGCCCAGATTGCTCGCCGCCCAGGTTGTAACCGCCCGCGCGCATCGCTTCGAGCACGTAACGGTCGCCGACCGCCGTCCGCACGAGCGGAAGCCCCAGTTTTTCGAGGTACCTTTCGAGCCCGAGGTTGCTCATCACCGTGGCGACTACGCCGCCGCCCTTGAGCTTGCCCGCTGCGGCAAGCTCGGTGGCGATGAGCGCCATAAGTTGGTCGCCGTCGACCGTCTCCCCCTTCTCGTCGACCACGATCAGCCGGTCCGCGTCCCCGTCGAGCGCGAGACCGATGTCCGCCTGCTCCTCGATCACTTTGGCCTTCACCGCATCGAGTGCGGTCGAGCCGACGTTGTCGTTGATATTGGTGCCGTTGGGTTCGACCCCGACGGCGAAGATCTTGGCGCCGAGTTCCCAGATAGCGGTTGGCGCGACCTGGTACGCGGCGCCATTGGCGCAATCGATCACCACCTTGAGCCCGTCGAACCGGGCGTCCTGGCCGATCGAGCCTTTCACCGCGTGGATATAGCGCCCACGGGAATCCTCGATCCGCCGCGCTCGGCCGATGTCGCCTCCGGTGGCCAGCGGCATTTTGGACGCGATGAGCGCCTCGATCGCTTCCTCGTCCTCGTCGGAGAGCTTGAGCCCGTCGGGTCCGAACAGCTTGATGCCGTTGTCCGGAAAGGCGTTGTGGCTGGCGGAGATCATCACCCCCAGGTCGGCGCGCATCTCCCGCGTCAGCATGGCGATCGCGGGCGTGGGCAGCGGGCCGGTCAGGATTACGTCCATCCCCACGCTGGTGAACCCGGCGACCATCGCGGTCTCCATCATGTAGCCCGACAGGCGCGTGTCCTTGCCGATGATCACCCGGTGCTTGTGATCGCCGCGCAGGAAGTGGCACCCGGCCGCCTGACCTACTTTCATCGCCAGTTCGGGTGTCAGGACAGCGGCGTTGGCGCGTCCGCGGATTCCGTCCGTGCCGAAGTACTTACGTGCCATGGAGGCCCCTCGAAACAGTTTTCCTTGTCGCTGCACGCGCAATGGCGCGTTGCAGCCGCGTTGTCACCAGTGCATGGCATACCGGTCCGAAACCCGGCGCGCCTCTCGCGCGTTGGGCACGTGAAGCCCCGCAAGAAACAGGAAGGACGGACCGAAATGGCATTCGCACTCATCGACCTGCCGTATAGCAGTGACGCGCTCGCTCCGGCGATCAGCGCCGAGACGCTCAGCTACCATCACGGCAAGCACCACAAGGCCTATATCGACAAGACCAACGCCGCGATCGAAGGCGGCGAGCTCGACGGCAAGCCGCTCGAGGCGGTCATCGCCGCCGCCCGCGGTTCGAACCAGGGCCTGTTCAACAACGCCGCGCAGAGCTGGAACCACGGTTTCTACTGGCATTCGTTGACCGGCTCTTCCGCCGCGCCCTCAGGGGACCTCGCCGGCAAGATCGACAGCGCCTTCGGCAGTCTCGACGATCTCAAGAGCAAGCTGGCGGAGCGCGGCGCGGGCCACTTCGCCAGCGGCTGGGTCTGGCTCGCCGAGAAGGGCGGAAACCTGTCGATCGAGGAAACCCACGATGGCGACACGCTGGCCGACAGCGGCTTCAATCCGCTTCTGACCATCGACGTGTGGGAGCACGCCTATTACCTCGATCACCAGAACGCCCGGCCGAGCTATCTCAAGGCGGTGATCGACAATCACCTCAACTGGGACTTCGCGGCCGAGAACCTGGCCCGCGGATCGGCCTGGACCTACCCGGCCTAGGTCCCGACGGATGCGCGATCGAAGGGCCCGCCCCGCCATGCGGCAGGGCGGGCCCTTTCGTTTGTCAGGGGGTATCCGCAGTCACGTCGTCGTCGACCCCGAGGTCGAGCGGGTTGGTCGTAAACAGCGGTTCGCCGAAGATGAAGCCGATCAGGTTGGGCTTGCCGAGGTGATCGATCAGCGCCGTCACCGCGAGGAGGATCGGCACCGACAGCAGCGCCCCGGTCACGCCCCAGATCCACGTGAAATAGCTCAGCGCGATGAGGATCATCACCGGGCTCATGGTGAAGCGCGCGCCAAGGATCGCGGGGGTGACGACGTTGGATTCGATCGCGTGGAGGCCGAGATAGGCGAGGGCCGGGAGGATGCCGAGGAACGGCGAGGCCGAGCTGCCGAGACCGAACAAGGCGAGCAGGGCGACCATCGTCAGCGGTCCGATGTAGGGCAGGAAGTTGAGCAGCATGGCCAGCCCGCCCCACATGAACGGCGCATCGACCCCCATCGCCCAGGCGCCGAGGGTGACGATCACACCGACGCCGAGGTTGATCAGGCCGACCGTCAGAATATAGGCGGCGACGCGGTCCTGCACGTCGCGGATCACTCGCGCCGCCTTGACGCTGGATCCGAAGTGCTGGCGGTCGAGAAGCAGCCGGCGGCGCATGCGCACGCGGCCCTCGATCATGAAGAACGACATCAGGAAGGTCAGCAGGATTTCGAGCACCACCGTGGGCGTGGCGAAGGCGACCTGTTCGAGCATTGTCGGAGTCTTGAGCACGACCTCGCGGCCTTCCTCGCGCCCGGTCAGCTCGAGGACTTGCCGGTTAAGCGAGGAAACCCAGGCGAAGTTGTGCTGTAGATGCCGGAAGTGTTCGCCGATGCGGCCGAGCAAGGCAGGCATCTCGTCGAACATACCGACCGCGGGGCGGAATACCGCGGTCAGCGCAAGTATCAGCACCGCCAGGAACACGATCAGCGACAGCAGGCTGGCGAGCAGGTTGGGCAGACCGGCCTGCGCCAGCCGATCCGCCAGCGGCGAAAGCACGATGGTGAGGATGATCGCCGTAACCACCGGCAGAAAGACCACCGCCCCGATCGACAGCACGAACGGCAGGGCGAGGAACAGGCCCAGTGCAAGCAGCAGCACGAGCGAGGAGATCAACCGCAGTTCCTGCGCTGCGAACGTCAGAGCGCGGCGCCGCGGCGGCTGGGCCGGCTGCGGTTCGGGCGGGATGCTATCGCTCATGGCGCGCTGGGCTTTCGAAATGCGGGCCTGCAGGGGCGCGGACTGTGCCGCGCGCGGTCCGGCCGATCAAGCCGGTATGCACAAGGCTTCAGCGCGTGGCGACGGCCTGACCGTTGCCGGCGGCCACATCTTCCAGTTCCTCCAGGATCGCCCGGTGGGCGGAGGGATCGTCGAGCGAGCGGTCGGGAATGTTGCCCTCCTCGATCATCGCCGTCAGCGCAGCGCGGGCCCGGCCGACCCGGCTCTTGATCGTTCCGACTGCGCAACCGCAGATGCTCGCCGCCTCTTCGTAGGAAAAGCCGCCGGCGCCGACCAGCAGCAAGGCTTCGCGCCGTTCGGGGGGCAGCGTCAACAAGGCGCGGTGCATGTCGGACAGGTGGATCGGTTCCTCCTGCCCGGCAGGGGCGGTGAGGATTCGTTCGGCCACGGTCTCGTCATACTCGCCGCGAAAACGGTTGCGACGCATGTCGGTGAGGTAGGCATTGCGCAGGATGACGAAAGTCCAGGCGCGCATCGAGGTGCCTGGTTCGAAACGCTCCTGCGCAGCCCATGCCTTGAGCAGAGCCTCCTGCACCAGGTCGTCGGCCATGTCGGGCCGGCCGCAAAGCCCGCGGGCAAACGCGCGCAGGTGCGGGACGACTTCGGTAAGTTCTCGCTTGAAGGCGCGCCGTTCATCCGCGCTGCGTTCAGGCAGTTCCCTGTCCGGGCTGCTTTTCGCCATTCAGTCCTCGGAATCCAGCTTCGACAGCAAATCCCGAAACGAGTCCGGCAAGGGTTCGTCGACGACCGAATCGTAAAGCTTCTTGAGCCCCTTGGTCCAATCCGACTCGCCGGGCGCGGCCTTGCCCTTGCCGGGCGGCGCCGCGCGCTTATCCTGAGTTCTACCAGCCATGAATTGCAAGTTTGCCCGTCCCTAAGAATGATCTGCGAGAGCTACCGATACCTGTTGCATGCATGCATCTTTGTAGCATCTTGCGACGTGGAGTGGAACGAAACCTGCCGGATAAGGTTCCCCGAAAACATCCGCCCTTTACCTGGCGACAGGGTGCGCGCGAGCGACGGGATCGACTGCGCGCAAACGAGGGCTCGTAACAGGTCGGTTCGCGCGGCCGGAGGAAGAGGTGCAGAAGCTGGAACGCAAGAATCGGCGACCGCGCCACTGGCTGGTGCAACACCCGCGCGGCATTCCGATCGCGATCTTCCTGCTCGTCATCGCCGTGACCTTGCTCAGTGTCTTCGCCATCGAGCGCGGGCAGGAGCAACGCGAGAAGGCCGAACTGAGCAGCCGCGCGGTAGAGGTCGCCTCGGCGCTGGAGCGGCGGGCCAACGCCAATAGCGCCTATCTGCGTTCGGGGGCGGCTCTGCTTGCCTCGCTCGACGAGATTCCGGCTGCGCGTTTCCGCCGCTTCGTCAGCGAACTACGGCTCGATGCCGATTATCGCGGGGGCGAGGGAATTGGCTGGGCGCAGTTGGTCTATCCGGACGGAGTCGAGGAATTCGACGAGATGATGAAGCGCGAGGCGCCGGGCTCGCCCAAGCTCCACCCGGCGATCGGCGCAAATCAGCCGTTCGCGGTCCCGGTTACCTTCCTGCAGCCCGATACCGAGCGAAACCGCCGTGCCCTGGGGTACGACATGTACTCCGATCCGGCGCGCCGGGCGGCGATGGACGAAGCGATGCGCACGACCAGTCCCACGGTCTCGGGCAAGGTCGTGCTGCAGCAGGAGGGCGGCGGCGATGGGGCGGGCTTCCTCATGTACATGCCGGTCTTCGTCACCACCGCCACGGGCCGGGATCTGAAAGGCTTCATCTACAGCCCGTTCAATGCCGACGATTTTCTCGCCTCGGCGCTCGAACTGGAGGAGCCGGGCAATTACGGCGTGCGGATTTATGACGGCGACGTGGTGCCGCAAAACCTTCTGGCGACCTTCGCGCGCGACTCCGATTACGGCACCACTTACAGCCAGCCCATCACCATCGCCAATCACGACTGGACGCTGCAGCTCGACGCCCCGGGAGACCGCACGCTGACCGGCCTGTCGAT
The DNA here is from genome assembly GCF_030657335.1 of Croceibacterium aestuarii. Lineage (NCBI taxonomy): Bacteria > Pseudomonadati > Pseudomonadota > Alphaproteobacteria > Sphingomonadales > Erythrobacteraceae > Croceibacterium > Croceibacterium aestuarii. Next base: position 292,107 of record NZ_CP131039.1, on the reverse strand, counting down.
GGTCACGCTGATCTTCGGCCTGCTCGTTGCCAGCCTGCTGATGTTGGTGATGCGCATGCTGACGCGGCAGGCGTCCGAGAACGAGGCGGCGCTGCGCTGGTTCGAGGAACAGGCCTCGATCCGCAACTCGCTCACCCGCGAGCTCAATCACCGCGTCAAGAACACGCTCGCCAACGTCCTCTCGATCATTGCCCTGACACGGCGCAGGGCGGAGAACCTCGAGGATTTCGCCGAAGGTCTCGACGGTCGCATCCGCGCGCTTTCGGCGACCCACGATCTGCTGACCCAGTCCGATTGGGGCACAACGCCGATCGGCGCGGTCGTCGATGCCGAATTGGCTCCCTACCTCCACGCCGGCGAGGAACGGATCGAGGTTCGCGGACCGGAAATTCAGCTCGCGCCCAACGACGCGCTCTCGCTCGGACTGGCGATCCACGAACTCGCGACCAATGCCGCCAAATACGGCGCGCTGGGCAGCAACGGGGGCAGCGTGAGCGTTTCCTGGCACAAATCGTCGCACGACCGGGTACGGCTCGAATGGGTCGAGCGCGGCGGGCCGCCGGTCAGCGGGGCGCCGGGCCGGGGGTTCGGAACCGACCTCATCGAAAAGATCGTCGCACACGAGCTCGGAAGCCCCGTGGACCTCAGCTTCGAGCCGGAAGGGGTGAAATGCGTGATGACCATTCCGGTGCGAGAGCCGACCCCGTTCTCGATGCGCGCCCAGCGCCGCGACAGCTGATCCCGCAAAGAAAAACGCCCCGCTCGATGGCGGGGCGTTCTGCTTGCTGTTTGTCAGCCCACGCTTAGCCCGGCGGGCGGCTCGAGCCGAAGAACAGCGCCTGGCTGACAGCCGCGCGCACGGTCGATTCCTGGAACGGCTTGGTGACGAGGTAAGTCGGCTCGGGCCGGTCGCCGGTGAGCAGGCGCTCGGGATAAGCGGTGATGAAGATCACCGGCACGCTGCCGATCGACAGGATGTCGTCGACTGCGTCGAGACCGGAGGACCCGTCTGCGAGCTGGATGTCGGCCAGCACCAGGCCGGGCATCGCCTCGGCGACGACCTTCTGCGCTTGCGAGCGGGTGGCCGCGGTGCCGCAGATATCGTGGCCGAGCGAGCGGACGAGATCCTCGAGCTGCATCGAGATCAGCGGCTCGTCCTCGATGATCAGGACCGTGGTGGAGTTTTCGCGGTCGATTTCCTCGATCGCCTCGCGCACCAGCTGCTCGATATCGTTCTCGTCGACGCCCATGATCTGCGCCGCTTCCGCAGGCGTGAAATCCTCGACCGTGGTCAGGAGCAGCGCCTGGCGGTTGAGAGGGGTGATCTTCTTGAGCTGATCGCGCGCGGCGACCTCGTGAAGCCCGCCCGTCCCGTCGCCTTCTTCGGCGACTTCGAGATAGGCGCTCGCCCACAGCTTGTTGAACGCGGCGTAGAGCGGAACCCGCCCGCCACGCAGCGAATCCGCCAGCGCCTGGTCGGCGAGAGCGGCTTCGAGAGTGGCCTTGACGAAGGCGTCGCCGGTGGTCTGCGACCCGGTCAGGGCGCGGGCATAACGGCGGAGGTACGGTAAATGAGCGGCGACTTCGGCACCGATAGACATGTATTCCCCTTCCCGAGAGAGATCAGGCGTGCATGGAACGGACAAGCGCCTTCCGGGTTCCACGGCCCCCCAAAAAACCGTCTGTACGGCCCGCCGGGTCGGCCTTGCGCGCCATCTAGCGCGCTGCACTGCACATGGCAAAAGGGGACTGGGAAAAAAGTTTGGAGGCGGCGGGAACCTACCTTTTGTCCGGTCATTTATTGCTATGTCACCGCCGAGACCCCCCCTCCCGTCCAAGCGGCTGGTGATACGATCCCGAAAGGCCTCCGTGCAGAGAGCACGGAGGCCTTTTTTTGTCGAACACATACGAACACGAAAGTGCCGCAGGGTGCTGGTCGTGCTGTCTGGAAGGGGTGATCAGGCCTTGCGGCGGAGGCGGGCGAACAGCCCTTCCTTGCGGTCGCTCGCCAGGACCCGGGCAAGCTCGTCCGGATCGTAGGGCTTGTCGAACACCAGACCCATTTCGGCGATGTTCGGCGGGATGTCTTCGGGCGAGCCGGTCGAGAAGATAATTCGCGGCCGCTTCTCGCCGAGAAGTTCGACCAGTTCGGCGAGGGCCCAGCCATCGTCGCGGTCGCTCAGGTGAACGTCGATCACGATGGCATCGGGCCGGGCCTTTTCCAGTTCGCTCATCGCCTTTGCCGTACTCGGGCAGATGACGACTTCGCGGGCCAGCCCCTGAGAGCGCAGCGAGTCCTCGATGGCCATGGCTAGAAGAGCGTCGTCTTCGACGATGAGCACGCGATCGAGCGCCGGCCGGGCCCGTTGGCGCTTGGTTTCGTCGATCGTCGTACCCATTTTCCAGCCACCTCATGCAAAGCCGGAACGGTTCGGGCCTTCGCGCTGGGGAAACGGCGCTCGGCGCCGCCCGGTTCCCGCTGCGTTACAATGCCTTCTGGTAGATCACGTATTCCCTGTTGACCTTGCTGCCGATCGTCTCGGCAATCGCCAGCATCCCCTTGTTGTCGTCGAGGATCCAGCCGATTTCGCCCCGGGTCGCGCCGTAGTTCTTGACCGCATTGCGGCGGATATACTCGATCATCATGAAGGCCAGCTGGCTGGCCAGGCGAGAGTTCTGGTATTCCTTCTTCACCCCCATCAGCGGCACGCGCATGGTCTCGCACTGCGGGTTTCGCAGCCAGCGCAGCATCTTGATCCACCCGAAGGGAAAGAGCTTGCCGCCGATCTGCTTGATCGGCTCGTTGGCGTTCCCCCAGGTGAGCATGAAGGCGACAGGCTCGCCGTCGAGTTCGGCGACCATGTTGAGATCCTCGCGGATCAGCGGGGTCATTTTCTTGCCGCCGTACTCGGCTTCGGCTTCGGTAAACGGCACGAAGCCCCAGTTGCTCGACCAGGCATCGTTGAGGATATCGATGACGATGCCGGCCTCGCGGTCGAAGTGCTTGATCTCCATCGAGCGGATGGTGATGCGCGGGTTCTTCTCGCCCGCGGCGACGATACGCTGAACGAGCGGCGGAAACTCCTTGGTGATGTCGAGTTCGAAGGTCAGCAACTTCTTAGCTTCGCTGTATCCGGCGCGTTCGAACCAGCCCTGGTAGGCGGGATTGTGGTGCCCCATCATAACCGTCGGCGGGTGGTCGTGGCCCTTGACCAGCAGACCGGGTTCTTCCCAGATCGACATCGAAATCGGCGCCAGCACCCGGGTCATGCCCTGTTCCCGCAGCCAGTCCTCGGCGCGGGCGATCAGCGCGCGGCCGATTTCCTCGCTTTCGGCCTCGAACAGGCCCCAGTTGCCGGTGCCCGGGCCCATGCCCTGCTCGGGCGGCTGGGCCAGCGCGAGCTCGTCGATATGCGCGGAGATGCGACCGACGACCCGGCCCTCGCTGCGGGCGAGGAAGAACTGGACGCGCGCATGCTCGAAGAACGGGTTCTTGCCCGGGGTCAGTAGCTCGACCACCTCGGAACGCAGTTGCGGCACGTAATTGGGGTCCGCCTCGTTCAGTCGATAACCGACATCGACAAAAGCGTTGAGGTCCTTCTTGCCCGACACGGGGGCGATATCTATCTTCTGGGACACGTTCAGGCCTCGTTTTGCCGTTAGTGGCATGGCGAAAGAAGGCACGCGGATTGCACGCCTGCTAATGGTCGGCAAGCACCATTGTAACGGGAACTCCGCCTCGGATTGTCTACGGACAACGACGGGCATAGGATTGAATGATGAACACGGCTGGATCGATCGAGGCGGGCGCAACGTCCTCCGCACCCGCTGCGGAGCGCCGCGTGCTGGCGACTATCCCTGACGACAAGGCGATGATGCGCGCCGCGGCCGAGCTGACGCGCGACATCGCCGCGCATCGCCCGGCGATCTACTGGGCCGACATGCTCGGCTCCGCGCTGGCGGGCTATGCCCTGCTTGCCGGGGCGATCCTGCTTCAGCCGGCCTGGCTCGCCTGGGCCAGCGGCGCGGCCGCCGTGCTGCTGCTGTACCGGGCGCTGCTGTTCATCCACGAGATCTCGCATTTCCGGAAAAACGAGGTGCCCGGTTTCCTGTTCGGTTGGAACGCGCTGGTCGGCATCCCGATGCTGACGCCTTCGCTGATGTACGAAGCGGTGCACACGCTGCACCACGCGCGCACCCGCTACGGCACCGTCGAGGATCCGGAGTACCTGCCGCTGGCCCTGATGAAGCCATGGTCTCTTCCGGTGTTCATCCTGATCGCCCTTCTGGCGCCGCCCGCCCTGGTCATCCGTTTCGGCGTTCTGGCCCCGCTGGGTCTGCTCATACCGCCGCTGCGACGGGTGACGTGGGAACGGTTCTCGGCGCTGTCGATCAATCCGACATTCCGCCGCCGCCCTGCGGAGCCCGCCTTTCGGAGCCGGTTTTTCTGGCAGGAGGCGGGCGCGGCGCTCTGGGCGCTGTTGCTCGTGGCGAGCGTTTTCTGGCTCGGCTGGCGCCCGCTGTTGATCGCGCTCGCGGTGTTCTCGGCGGTGGCGGTGTTGAACCAGCTGCGCACGCTTGTGGCCCACCTGTGGGAGAACGAGGGCGAAGCGATGACGGTGACCGGGCAGTATCTCGACAGCGTGAACGTTCCGCCACCCTCGCCGTTGGCCGCGCTCTGGGCACCGGTGGGGCTGCGCTATCACGCGCTGCATCACTTGATGCCTTCGCTCCCTTATCATTCGTTGGGTGAGGCGCATAAGCGCATCAGCGCCCGGCTCGGACCGCAGTCGACCTTCGCGCAAACGACGCACAAGGGCATGGCTCCGCTGGTCGCGCGGATTGCCCGCTCGACGATGGCCCGCCGCTAACCGGGTTCTCAGCCACTCCCGGTGGCACGCCGCGAAAAAGAAAAGGCCCCCTCCGCGAGGCAGGAGGCCTTCACTTAATTGTTGGCGATCAGTTGGTCTTGACCGTCGCGTTGCCGCTGGAATCGGCGGTAATTCGAGTGTCGCCGGCGTCGATGTCGGCGCTCGCGCCGTCCGGGCCCATGCTGACGGTGCTGCCATCGGAAGGCGTGGCTTCTTCGGTCACCACCGTCGTTTCGGTTGCGGTCGGGGCGGGCTGGGTTTCGACGATGGTGGTGTCGGCGCCTTCGGTCGCCGCGTCGTCGGCATCGTTGTCGCAGGCCCCGAGGCTAAGCGCGGCGGCGGCAACGGCGGCGGTCAGGATAAGCTTCTTCATGCCGGTATTCTCCTTCTCGGACATCGAGGCAAGGACGCGCGGCCTCGGGGCGGGTTCCCGAAAAAGGGCAAAAATGTGGCAACTACTATTCTTCTGTCCGCACGAGGACGGTTTCTCCGAGCAGTAAAAACAGCAGGAACGGGGCCCAAGCGGCGAGCAAGGGCGGATAACCGCCGAAACTGCCCATCGCGAGCGCGGCGTTGTCGACGACGAAATAGGCGAAGCCGAGCGCCATGCCGATCACCGCGCGGGCGAACAGCTGACCTGAGCGGGCGAGTCCGAACCCCGCCACCGCGCCGAGGAGGGGCATGAGCACAGCGGAGAGCGGGCCCGACAGTTTGTGCCACCATTTGGCTTTGAGTTCCGCCGTGCGGCGACCGGCTGCGTCAAGCGCGGCGATCGACCGCGACAGTTCGGGCAGCGACTGCGCATCGGGATCGACCTTGCTCAGTTCGATCTGGTCGAGCGTAAGTTCGGGGGCGACGACGATCGGGGCCGGCAGCTTGCTGTCCTCGGCCTGCTGGACATCGAACACGTCGGGCGCGGCAAGCTTCCAGCCTGGGTTGGCATAAGTCGCGATGGCACTGCGCACGCGGCGTTGAATCATGCCCTGGGCATCGCGTTCGTAGAAGGTCACTCCGCGCAGGATCGTGTCGGTTCCGCTGCCCTCCATCAGGGTCGCGGTCAGAACGTTGTTGCCGTCGGCGAAGTAGACGTTGGCGCGAGTCTCGGTTTCCTGCGGGGCCGGACCGTAATCGGCGGCCTCCCAAGCCTTGAGCGAAGCCGTGGCCCGCGTCACCACGAGTTCGTTGAAGGCAATCGAGCCGAGCGACACGATCCCCGCCGCGAGCAACAGCGGGGCGAGGATCTGGTGGGCCGACATTCCGGCCGCCTTCATCGAAACGACCTCGCTGTTCTGATTGAACGTGACCAGCGTGATGATCGTGGCCAGCAGCACCGAGTACGGCACGAAGCGGGCGATGAGCTGCGGCACGCGGTACCCCACATAGCGCAGAAGCTCACCTTCGCCGTTGCCGGGATGGGCCAGGATGTCGCCGCTGTTCGAAAGCAGGTCGAGCATCATCAGCACCAGCACCAGCATGACCAGCACGGCCAGAATCCGCGTCACGAAGGTGCGGGCCAGGTACGCCGTCAGCGTTCGAGAGGGGAAGAAGTCAAACAGCAACTTGGCCGAGCTCCTCGTCATCCGCGAGGGGATCAAGGCCGGCGCCGCGCACATGCTCCCGCCGCTTGAGCAGTTTGCGCAGGCGCTTGCCGATCTTGGCGTAGGCGGACTCGAGCGCGCCGATGGCCTGCCCGCCGGGCACGTAGGCGACCCGATAGAACATCCACACAATGAGGACAGAGAACAACGCAAACGGGCCCCACAGGGCGAGAAAGGGATCGATCCGGCCGAGTTGGGCGATGGATTGCCCGTACTCGTTCACCTTGTGGTAGGCGACGACGAAGACGATCGACACGAAGACGCCGAGCGCGCTGGTCGATCGCTTGGGCGGGATCGCCAGCGCCACCGCAAGCAGGGGCAGCAGCGCCATCATCATGACCTCGACCAGCCGGTAGTTGAAGTTGGCCTGCGACCCGGCGCGTTGGACCTCGGGGAGCGAATTGCTCCAGCCGAGACGCAGCAGCTCGGGCAGGACATATTCGCGCGCCTGGTCGCCGCGGGCGCGGAAACGGTCGATCGCCGGCAAGTCGACCGGCAGGTCATGCTGGCTGAAGCTGAGCACGCGCGGCTCCTTGCCGGCGACATCCTGAACGATGGTCCCGTCGAGCAGGCGAAGAATGATCGTGTTACGGTCCTCGCGATTGGCGAGAAACTGACCCTCGCGCGCCGAGATCGAAAGCACCTGTCCGTTCTTGCCGGCAAAGCGCGCGAAGATGCCCTTGAGCTTGCGGCCTTCGTCTTCGCTCGATTCGATGCGCAGCGCCATCCGGTCCTTGAGGGTGGTGAACTCGCCGACCTTGATCGACGCCCCCAGCGCGCCCGAACGCAGCTCGTAGTCGAGCTGGGCATAGGCATAGCGGCTGAGCGGCTGGAGATAGCCGACGATCGCCAGGTTCACAGCCATCAGCACCAGGGTGATGAGAAACGGCACGCGCAGCAGCCGTATGTAGCTCCATCCTACCGCGCGCATGACGTCGAGCTCGCTCGAGGTGGCGAGCTTGCGGAAGGCGAGAAGGATCCCGAGCATGAGGCCAAGCGGGATGGCCAGGCCGGCATATTCCGGGATCAGGTTGACCAACATGCGGAAGACCACCCCGACCGGCCCGCCTTCTGTCGACACGAACTCGAACAGGCGCAGCATCTTGTCGAGGATCAGCAGCGAGGCGGCGATCACGAACACCGCGAACATCGGCATCAGCACGAGGCGCAGGATGTACCGGTCGAGGGCGGTAAGGAATTTCAATCTGGTATCGTTAGCGGCATCGGGGTGCGCCGGGCTATAACCGCCGAAACTGCGCAGGTCATGTGCCGATTGCGCCGGGGCTCAGGCCTTTTCCAGGGTGCACTGCAGCGGGTGCTGGTTCTGGCGGGCGAAATCCATGACCTGATTGACCTTGGTTTCGGCCACTTCGTAGGGGAAGACGCCGCAAACGCCGACGCCCTTCTGGTGGACGTGAAGCATTACGCGGGTGGCCTGTTCCAGATCCATGCGGAAGAAGCGCTTGAGACACATCACGACGAATTCCATCGGCGTGTAGTCGTCATTGAGCATCAGCACCTTGTACTGGCTCGGCTTCTTCGGTCTGGTGCGGGTCTTGGTGGCGATGCCGACCTGGCCCTCGCCATCGCTCACGCCGATATCGCCCCCGTTATCGCCATCGTCGGGCGTGCCGCTGCCGGCCGCGTGCGCGGCAGCCGGGACGACCGGGCGAAAAGGGCGATTCATCTGCATCGGTCCGCAAATATCGTATCGATTGGTGAAACGGCAAGGTTGGATCGCCGCAAGAAGAGTTAACGCGGCTCGCGGGCGCTATCTGCGCGAAAGAAAACGGGCCGGACGGCAAGACCGTCCGACCCGCTTTTTTGCCGCTCGAGGGAGAGGAGAGAGAACGAGCGGCGGGAGAGCTAGGCTCAGGCGGCCTTCGAGACCTTCTCGGCGGCCAGGCTCATGCGGCCCGAAATCGGGGCGAACGCTTCGCTGTAGAGCTTCATGACCGAATCGCCGGCTTTCGACGAATAGGCGACCATCGTTTCGAAGTTGCGGCGTGCAAGCTTGCCCTGCAGCTGGAACAGCTCGGCGGGGCTCTTGATCGCGGCCATTTCCTTCATGTCGGCGGTCATCGTCTCGTAAGCCGACTTGGCTTCGTCGACGACGGTCTTGCTCATGTCCTGCATGCCGCTCGAGAAGACCTTGCCGCTTTCGACGAGGGCTTCGACATTGCCCTTGGCAAAGTCGGTCATCTCGCCGGCATAGGCAGTGCTCTTCTCGAAGGTTTCCTTGGCCTTCGACTGCAGCTCGCTCATCGCGTCGGTAACGGTCTTCATGAAATCCGGGGTCTTGGCAGTAGCCATGATCTTTTCCTTGAGTTCGGTAATCGTGGGTTCGGATTTGCTCGCGGCAGGCTTGTCCGCACGGGCGGCCTGTCTCGCGGCGACGGGTTTCTTTCCTGCGGCCGGCCCGGCTTTCGCCGCCGGCTTTTTGACTTTCCTGGTCGCTGCCTTTTTCGGCGCGGCCTTCTTTCTTACCGCCGCCTTCTTCGAGGCGGTTCTGGCGACAACCGGCTTCGCGACAGAGGGGCGCTCGGCCTTCGCCGGTTCCGGTGCGCTGGCGGCAGCGACCGGCTTGTCGGCGGGGGCGGGCGCGTCCGGAACCGGAGCGGCTTCGGGCTGGGCAGTTACGGACGCGACCGGCTTGGCCTTCTCCGCCGCGGCGGCGTAGGCTTTTTCGGCGCTATCGGCGGCGTTGTCGGGAGACTCGGCCATCTTTCCTCGCTTCCATGCCGACCGGGGACGATTGCCGGCCTTGTTGCAGTGCACAAAATAGGCGCTGCAGACGCGAAGTCAAGCAAAAATGGTGCAGTGCAGCAAAGGTGTGCTGGAGCGTGGACCTTGCGGGATGTCGGCCTGCGTTCGGAGCGGGCCTTTCACGCCAGGAACGGCCCTACTTCTGCCGCGGGTCCTTCTCGCCAAGTTCGGGGTAGTAGAGCGCCTTGTTGCCGAGCCGTTCGTTGTAGATACGGCGTTCCGAGATGTACCAGCGGCCCTCGATCTTGACGTATTTGTCCTCGTAATGGCCGAACTCGGCGACGCGGAAGCTGCCATCTTCGGCCTGATTGTTGAATCCCAGCCACATGCCGACGTCGTGCGCGGTATCGGGTCCGGTGAAGTCGATCCGCTGGCTTCCGAAGGTGTGGATGAAGCGCGGGCGGGTCGTCGCGGCCTTGTCGAGCGACTGCCGCCCCGTGCCGAAGCTGGCGAGATTCTTGTAAATGGCTTCGCGCCCGCGTTCGACACCGCCGACCCAGTACATCACCGCATCGGGCGCGAAGGTGTTGGTGTAGGTGTCGAGGTCGCCGGCATCGAGGGCAATGAAATAGGTGTTCAGCAGGTTGACGATCGAGACGTAGTCGTCGGCCCGGCCGGCCGGTACGACGGGCGAAAACGGGCTGGCCGCGGGTGGCTGCAGCTTCTGCGCCCAGTCGGTGGCGCCCGGCGAACCGATCTGCGCGGCAGCCGGGGCGAGCGGCATGGCTCCCGCCGCGATGGCAAACATGATCTTCTTCATCTCGTGTCCTCTCCCTCGTCTTCCACTTGTCCGGCGGCACGCTGCTAGCGCATCGCCACGTAGCGTCCCGGTGCGTCTTCTATGACGGTGTCGCCCTTGCCTCCGGGCTTTCGTTTCCCGGTCGCTTTGACGCGGGTCGCGTCGAGGTTCTCGAGCCAGGCGATCCAGTCGGTCCACCAACTGCCGGGATGCTCGGTCGCCCCGGCCACGAATGCCTCGAGCGAGCCGGCGGGCGTTTCGTTGGTCCAGTACTGGTACTTGCGCGCCGCGGGTGGATTGACCACCCCGGCGATGTGGCCGCTGCCGGCGAGGACGAAGCGGACGGGCCCCGCCAGCGTACCGGTCAGCTTCCACACGCTGCCGGCGGGAGCGATGTGATCCTCGCGGCCGGCCTGGACGTAGGCCGGGGTCTCGATCAGTCTCAGGTCGATCGGGGTCCCGTCGGCGCTCATGACGTCGGGCTGGACGAGCTTGTTGTCGCGGTACAGGTCGCGCAGGTACCGTGCGTGCCACTTGGCCGGCAGGTTGGTCACGTCGCCGTTCCAGTGCAGCAGATCGAACGCGGGATAGTCCTCGCCCAGCAAGTAGTGGTTGACCACATAGTTCCAGATCAGGTCGGTGCCGCGCAGCAGGTTGAAGGTCGCCGCCATGTATCGGCCGTCGAGGTACCCGCCCTGGCTGGCCTGCTTGATCAGGGCGAGCTGGGTCTCGTCGACGAAGTACTTGAGCTCGCCGGCGCGCTCGAAATCGACCTGGGCAGTGAAGAAGGTGGTGCTCGCAACCTTGTCGGCCTCGCCGCGCCGCGCCAGGATCGCCAGGGTCGCGGCGAGTGTCGTTCCCGCCACGCAGTAACCGATGGTATGCACGGCCCGCACGCCGAGCCGCTCGCGGATATGGTCGATCGCGTCGATCTGGGCGCGGACGTAATCGTCCCAGGTGACGTCGGCCATCGTTTCGTCGGCCGACTTCCAACTGACCATGAACACGGTCAGACCCTGCTCGACCGCCCATTTGACGAAGCTCTTCTTGGGGTTGAGGTCGAGGATGTAGAAGCGGTTGATCCACGGCGGGAAGATGACCACCGGCACCGCGGCGACCTCTTCGGTGTCGGGGCTGTACTGGATCAGCTGGTAGAGCCGGGTCTCATGGACCACCTTGCCGGGCGTGCAGGCGATGTTTTCGCCCAGCCTGAACTTGCTCGAATCGGTGTGGGTCAGCTGGCCCTTCTCAAGGTCGGCGATCAGCCGCTCCATCCCCTTCACGAGGTTCGCTCCGTGGGTTTCCAGCGTTCGTTCGAGCACCACGGGGTTGGTGAGCGGGAAGTTCGCCGGGCTCATCGCGTCGAGAACGCCGCGCAGCGCGAAGCGCAGCTGGTCGCGCTCGGCCTCGTCGAGCCCGCCGACTTCGCCGATCATGTCCTGCATGCGCTCCGCAAAGAGCAGGTAGGTTTGATGGATCAGCGCATAGACCGGCTGCTCGCGCCACGCCGGGTCGCTGAAGCGCCGGTCGCTGCGCGGCAGGTGCACCTCGGGGCCGTCGGAATCGGGTTTCGAACCGAGGCCGAATTGGGTCAGGACCTGGTCCCACAAGGCCGCACTTTCGGCCATCAGCTGACCCTGCCGCTCAGGGTCGAGCCACGGAACCTGGCGCTGCCATTCCTGCACCAGCCCGAACCATTGCGCGGGATCGGCAAACATCGGCACCGGCACGTCGGGATCGCGATCTCCCGGAACGTGGAATTCGAGCCACATCTTTTGCAATCGGCCCGCCGCTTCGGTCCATTCGGCGACCGCGCGCTCGTCGGGGTTCGTCGTTGCCAACACCGCGCGCGCCGCCTCGCTCTGCATCTTCAGCATCTCGGCGAACACGTCCACCGCATCGCCGCTTTCGGTCTCGTCCATGCGCGGAGCCTAGCTCCGGCACGTTGCAGTTGCGAGCAATCAATTGCGGAAGCCGCGCGTTTCCGCCTATGTCCGCGGCCCGTGCGGCAATCGCGCCGCGCGCGAGCCAGTAAAAGGTCACATGGACAGCGATTTCTACCGCATCAAGCGCCTGCCGCCCTACGTCATCGCCGAGGTGAATGCGATGCGGCACGCAGCACGCACGGAAGGGCGCGACATCATCGACCTGGGGATGGGCAACCCCGACCTGCCGCCGCCCGACCATGTCATCGAGAAGCTGTGCGAAGTGGCGCGCAAGCCCGACGCGCACGGCTATTCGCAATCCAAGGGCATTCCGGGACTGCGCAAGGCCCAGGCCAATTACTACGGCCGCCGCTTCGGGGTCGACCTCGATCCCGAGACCGAAGTCGTGGTGACCATGGGCTCGAAGGAAGGGCTCGCCAGCCTGGCGACGGCGATTTCCGCCCCCGGCGACGTGATCCTCGCGCCCAACCCGAGCTACCCGATCCACACCTTCGGCTTCATCCTTGCCGGCGCGACCATCCGCGCGGTGCCGACCACGCCGGACGAGAACTACTGGAAGGCGCTCGAGGCGGCGATGAACTTCACGGTGCCGCGTCCCACGGTGCTGATCGTCAACTTCCCCTCCAACCCGACGGCGGAGACGGTCGGCATCGAGTTCTACGAACGGCTCGTCGCCTGGGCCAAGGAGAACAAGGTCTGGGTAATCTCCGACCTCGCCTATTCGGAGCTCTACTACGACGGCAAGCCGACGCGCTCGATCCTCGAAGTGCCCGGGGCCAAGGACGTGGCTGTCGAGTTCACTTCGCTGTCGAAGACCTTCTCCATGGCCGGCTGGCGGATCGGCTTTGCGGTCGGCAACAGGCAGGTCATCGCTGCGCTCACACGGGTCAAGTCGTACCTCGATTACGGTGCTTTCACCCCGATCCAGGCAGCCGCCTGCGCGGCGCTCAACGGGCCCGAGGACATCGTCGTGCGCAACCGCGAACTCTACCAGAAGCGCCGCGACGTGATGGTCGAATCGTTCGGCCGCGCCGGCTGGGACATCCCGCCTCCGCCGGCCTCGATGTTCGCCTGGGTTCCGCTGCCCCCGGCACTGAAGGACATGGGCAGCCTCGAGTTCGCCAAGGACTTGCTGACTCATGCCGAAGTGGCGGTCGCGCCGGGCGTGGGTTTCGGCGAGAAGGGCGAGGGCTTCGTGCGCATCGCCATGGTCGAAAACGAGCAGCGCCTGCGCCAGGCGGCGCGCAACGTGAAGCGCTATCTCCAGTCCAGGGGCGTCAACGTCTGACACGCGGGCGGCGCGCCGCCGGTACGGCATAGCCGCGCGGTGCCGGTCGCTTGGACCGCAGCGATTATCCGGGTGGTCTAGCCGGCGGCGGCACGATACTGTTGCCGTGCTAACGATGCATGGGAGAGATCGTCGATGGCCAATGGCGCGCCAGACCGGACGCTTGACGTTACCGCGTTCCTGCAGGGTTCGGGGATGACGCCGTTCCACTACCGGCTACTGATTATCTCGTGCTTCGTAACATTCTTCGACGGGATGGACTTCTCGCTCGTCTCGGTCGCGCTGCCGGAGATCCAGAACGGGTTGCGCCTCAGCAACGAGATGCTCGGTCCGGTCAACTCCGCCGCGTTCCTCGGGCAGATGATCGGCTCGCTCGCCGGGTCCTACATGGCCGATGTATTCGGACGGCGGCCGGTAATCCTGTGGTGCACCGCGATCGGCGCACTGCTCACCTTCCTCACCGGATTTGCCTCCAGTGCGGAGATGCTGATTGCGCTACGGCTGGTCGGGGGGCTCGCCATCGGCGGGCTGCTCGCCCCGGCCTGGGCGATCAATATCGAGGCGATGCCGAGCTCGTACCGCGCCACCGCGGTTACGATCATCATGCTCGGCTTCAGCGTCGGCGGCGCAGCCGCGGCACAGATCACCAACCTGATTGCGCCGGCTTTCGGCTGGGAAGGGGTGTTCTTCTTCGCCGGGGCGACGACGGGTCTGCTGGCACTGGTGCTGCGCTTCACCATGCCCGAATCTGCCCGCTGGATGGTCGCCAAGGGCAAACCGGTGGCTGAAGTGCTGCCACTGCTCAGCCGGTTCGATCCTGGCGTCGGGCAGGAGGGCTATACCGAACTGGTCCTGTCCGACGAACGCAAGCAGGGCGGGACCTCGCCGCTGGCCAAGTCGGCAGCGCTGTTCAAAGGCCAGCTCGCATGGATCACCCCGATCATTTGGGTGACCTACTTCTTTTCCTCCTTCGCCATCTACATCAAGGCGAGCTTCGGGGTGAAGTTCCTCCAGGTGCTCGGCCTCGCCCCCGACGTGGCGCGCAACATCTCCTCGGTCGGCGGGCTGGTCGGCGCGGTCGGCGCAGTTTTCCTCCTCATGGTCACCGAGAAGAAGGGGCCGATCTGGATCGCGGCCGCGCCCCTGATCGGCGTGCCGCTGGCGTTGCTGATCGGAACGGGCGCGATACCGATCGGTTCGCAACTGTTCATCACGGTCATCATGCTTGGCATGATCGCCGTCGGTGTCGGCCATGCCTCGGTGATCTCGATTACCAGCATCTATTACCCGAGTTCGGTCCGCGCGACCGGCGGCGGCTGGGCGAGCTTCATGGCCAAGTTCGCCGCGGTGCTCGCCCCGATGGTGGCGGCCAACATGTTCGTCGCCACCAAGCAGGATGTGCTCGACGGCTACAGCTTCGTCGGCCTGTGCCTTGCCGGTGTCGTCGTCGGAATCGTCGCGTTGGCCTTCTTCGCCCGGCGGCTTGGCCGCGAACAGGAGGCCGAGGCCGGGCTGTCCGGCGCCGTTCCCGAGCCGGCCGAATGACCTTGCGCAGCCTCGCGGCCAACACGCCCGGCCGCCGTGCCAACTGGCGCGCGCTCGGGCTGTCGCAGGAGGACATGCTCAAGCCCAAGATCGCGGTGGTCAATTCCTCGAGCGAGCTGGCGATCTGCTACGCCCATCTCGACGCGATCGCGGAGCTCGTGAAGGAAGAAATCCGCGCCGCCGGGGCGGTCCCGTTCGAGGTCCGCACCGCGGCGCCGTCGGACTTCATCACTGGGGCCAACAAGGCCGGCAGCTACATCCTCGCCGGGCGCGACATCATCGCCAACGACATCGAGGTCCAGGTCGAGGCGGCACTCCTCGACGGGATGATCTGCCTGACCAGCTGCGACAAGACCCCGCCGGGCCACCTGATGGCGGCGGCGCGTCTCAACATCCCGACGATCCTGGTCATCGGCGGCTACCAGCAAGCCGGAGAGATCGACGGCGAGCCGGTCGATGTCGAGGACGTGTGGTCGGGCAGCGTCGGCGAACGGTTCGGCGCGCAGCCGAAGTTTCCGGTCGCCGAGATGGCCGAGCACGCAATCATGGGTCCGGGCGTGTGCGCCGGGATGGCGACCGCCAACACCATGCACTCTGTGGGCGAGGCGCTGGGCATGTGCCTGCCGGGCCACGCCCCGGTGCGCGCGAACAGTCCGAAGATGCGAGACAACGCCCGCGCCGCCGCGCGCCGCATCGTCGAGATGGTCGCCGAAGACCTCAAGCCGCGCGACATCCTCACGCCGGGCGCTTTCAGGAACGCGGTGGCGACGGTGCTCGCGGTCTCCGGCTCGATCAACGCCATCAAGCACCTCCAGGCGACCGCTATCGAGGCCGAGAACGGCGTCGACGTTTTTGCGCTGTGGGAGGAGATGAGCGACGTGCCGGTACTCTCAGCAGTTCGGCCTACCGGTCATGTCCGCATCGAGCAGTTCGAGGATGCGGGCGGGGCGCGGGCGGTGCTCAAACGGCTCGAGGACCGGATCGCTACCGCGGCGCTGACGTGCACCGGTAAGACGCTGGGCGAGAACCTCGAGGGTTACGTGATCCCGGGCCCGGACATTATCCATGCGGTAGACGATCCTGTCGGCGAGGGGCCGAGTATCGCCATCCTGCGCGGCAGCTTCGCCGAGACCGCCGTCGTGCGGCTCGGCATTCGCGACGGTTCGCGTCCAGAGGAATTCGCCGGCCCGGCGCGGGTGTTCGAAAGCACCGCCGAATGCATGCAGGCGATCGAGGACGGCGTGGTCCAGCCTGGCGACGTGGTCGTGGCGCGCAACCAGGGGCTTAAGGGCGGCCCGGCGATGGGCGGTTCGGCCAGCGTCATCCTCTTTGCGCTCGACGCCGCCGGCCTCGCCAAGACGGCCGCCTTCGTCACCGATGGACAGCTCTCGGGCCTGTGCCTCAAGGGGCTGACCGTGGCCGAAGTCCATCCCGAAGCGGCCACGGGAGGCCCCATCGGCAAGGTGCGCGACGGCGATATCGTACGCATCTCGGTCGAGAACCGCAGCATCGACATCGACGTGCCGGCCGACGAACTGGCTTCGCGCGCGATCGGCGCCTATCGCACCGACGCGCGCGGCTATCTCGGCACCTTCCGACAGGATGTGCGCGACATGTCGACCGGAGGCGTCCTCCTACCGCCGAGCTGCTGATCGCGTGATGTCGGCGCGGCGCATTCGCGCCGCCCAAAGCCGCATAGCGTTCAGGTTAGTCCTGCGCGGACACGGCCAAGACATGAAACGGATTGCTGCGCACGAGTTGGGGGACCGGCGTGCCGACAACGTCGCTGACTTCGGTGACGTAGCGGTACTCGTCGCTCTCCAACTCGCTGGGCACCATCGCGACACCGCTGGCCTGCGCGCCCGGGGCGAGCGGGGCGAGACCTTCAGGGCAGGGGTGGTAAGCGGTGAGCGCGGGAACCCAGATGCCGGCCACCCGCCTTTCGAGCGCGCCGCGACAGAGATCGACGCCCACCGCCTGTCCGCTGCGGTTCGTCAGCGTCAGGGGAATGGTTGCGCCGGCGACGACCGCTTGCGGCGGCGCGGCAAGCTCCAGCTCGGAGAGATAGGCCGGCCGCAGTTGCGGGCCCGCGTCGGTCGTGGCGCACCCGGCGAGCAGCAGGACGGCGAGACTGGAGATGAACCTCATGACCGGGCAATCCGCCGCGCGCGCGGCGGTTCCCGGAGGCCGCTTGGAACGTCAGTTCGCCGCTTCGACCCCGACCTCGTCGGGCTTGGTGCAGACGATCTTCGACAGCTCGGCGCCCTTGCCCTCGTAACGCACGCAGGTCGGACGATAGAGATCCTTGACGAAATAGGTGTGCGAGAATTCTTCCTCGCGCGGGTTCTCCGAGCAGTCGTAATCGAACTGGTGCCGCTTGTCGGATGCCTTCCAGACCCGCTTCACGCTGAACGGCGCGCTGTAGTACTCCGGGTCTTCGAAGGTGATTTCGATGGCGATCTGCTTGCCGTCCGGGGAGGGGGTGAAGCGCTCCACCGTGTGCATGCTCATGCTGGTGGGAAGGGCAAAGGCGTCGAGCTCGAAGTTGCCGTTGTAGCCGATGGTGTCCACCACCAGCGTGTCTCCGTCCCAGGTCCCGACCGAGTCCCCCAGGTAGCTGGGCGCGAGCTTGGTGGGGTGCTTGCCGCCGAGCCGGATACGCCGGTTCATCCGCGGCTCTTCGTAGAGCAGGTCGATCTCGTCCGCGGTCTGCACGATGGCGATGGTGTTCATCGTCATGACCATCGCATTCGCCGCCCCCGGCCGGCACGAGGTCCAGCCGGTGTAGATGATCTGGCCGGCCTTCATCCGTTGCTGATAACCGTCGATCATGGCCTGGGTGGCCGGGAGCAGCGGCGGATCGTCTACCTTGAAGAAGAACCGCTCGGCCTCCCACATCCCGCTGAGATCGTGCCTGTCGCGCGCGGCGTCCTGTGCGCCGACCGGTGCCGTGCCGAACAGCAGCGGAAGGGCCAGGACGAACGAGAGCCGCTTCATGGCCGCACCTCCCGCTCAATCGCCGGTCCGCCGGCCGCAATGCGGTCCGGGCAGACGTCGTCCTCGACCCGCTGACCGGCAGGGGCGCGGTGATAGGTCATCTCGGTTTCCCACGGGGCACTGTAAAACTCGGGATCGGTAATGCGAAAGCGCACGTGCAGCTTGTCCCTACCGTCCACGTGCAGGCGTTCCTCCAGAACCATGTCGTCGCTATGCGGCAGACCCGAACCGTCGATGATCGTGTCGCCTGACAGGCCGTTGGATACGATGACGAGCGTGTCATCCTCCCAGCGGCCCACCGGATACCCCATCGGCTGCGGCAGCAACGGGTCGGCCGGCTCTCCACTCATGTCGACAGCGCGATGCCAGCGGTACCAACCATAGATGAACCCCACGATCCTCGGGTTCACGACGATCTCGAAAGGAGTCGGCATGAACATGATGCGCGGGACCCCGGGGCCGGCGCACCACCTCGTTCGATCGAACTGCGGTTGAGCGGATGTCGAATCGGCCAGGTTGGCGCGGTAGGCATCGCTGCCATCCGCAGTCATCGGCGGTTCCTTGCCCTCCCGGGTCAGGACATGGACTGGGGAACTGTCGGCGATCCAGGTCCCGGCGATCGGGCTCGGCGCAGCTCGCGCCCAGGACGATGCGGGGACTAGACAGGCGAAGACCAGTGCGAGGTGGGCTCCGAGGCGGCGGCTGGGCAGGTGCGACACGATCTAGCCCGCAATGCTGCCCGAAGGGCCGGCCTTCACGCGCGCCGCCACGCCGTCAAGCGTCCGCCCGTCGGGAAAGGTCAGGTGACGGAGCGTGCCGTAGGTCGCTCCGCTCCGCGCCGGCGCGACGTCGAGCTTCACCTTGTCGCCTTGCTTGACGCTGTTCTTGCGCCAACCCATTGCCACGTTGATCGCCGGCGCGCCGATTTCGATCCCCCACTGGGCGACCGATCCATCCTTCTGCGGGACCATCACCTGAACATAGGAGTGCGGGTTGGTCCACTGCACCTCCTTGATGGTTCCTTCGAGCAGGACGGTCTTCGAATAGTCGAATTCCGCAGTCGAGTGATGGCCCGCCGCGGCGGCGGAGACGGCAAGGGCGCATGCCGCCCCCACGGCCCTGAACACTGTAGTCACCGTTCTCTCCCCCGGTTGCAGCAGATAATTCGCCGGGCAAAGAATAACCCGACTGGCGCGCTTGTCCAATGCGTTCGATAAGGCTTCGGTCGGCGAGCAAGTCGGGAGGGGAGAACGAAATGCGATCAAACATCCGCGGAGCCTTGGCGGCGGCGGCCACCCTTGGCCTGTTATGGACAATTCCGGCGAGCGCCGGAGAAGCCGATGACCGCGCTGCGATCGTCAATCTCATGATGCGCTACGGCGAGGTTCACGACTTTGGCGCTCCGGAAGAGTACGCTTCCTTGTTCACCGCCGACGGTGAAATCGCGTCGGGAGGCAGGGTGCTGGTCCAGGGGCGCGACAATATAGCGGCACAGGCGGCGCGCGATCACGAGCGATTCGCGGTCCGGCTCCCCGACGGAACGACCACCTTCCTCATGCGCCATCTCATCACGAACACGGTGATCGAGACTCTGTCGGGCGACGAGGCGACGGGCACGAGCTTCGTCACGACGCTGATCCGCGACGGCGAGGAGGGTCCCAAAGTGCTCTCGGTCGGCCGCTACGAGGACCGGTACGCACGCGAAAACGGCGAATGGAAAATCGCTCGCCGCACGATCGTCATGGATCTCGGCAATCCCGAGCTGGGCCGCAAGTACGGCTTCCAGCGCTGAGGCAGCCTGCGAAGGGTTACTCCGCCGCGACCGCCTCGCTGTGTCTCGCCGCCTCCACAGCGGCATCGTCGTGCAGGTGGGCGCCTTGCCGGCGCAGGATGCTGCGCACCTCGTCGACATCGACCTCGCGGGGCTGCACGCCGCGGTTGGCGGCCACCGCCGCGCCGACTCCGGCGGCATGGCCGGTCAGCCAGCACTGCGGGATCTCGCGCATGAAACCGTGGCTGTTGGCGTCGCAGCTCATGTGCCGCCCTGCCGCGAGCATCCCGTCGAGGTTCCTTGGTACGAGGCTGCCGTAGGGCACCGAGACGACCGGGAACTTCGGGCTGATCGAGGGGCTGACGCCGACCTCGGTTCCCGCCGGCGCCGGGTCTGACCAGCCGCTCCGCTCGATGCGCTCGACTCCGGCCATGCGCCGGGTGTGGCGCACGCCGAGCTGGCTGGCGCTTTGCTGGCTGTAGACGCTCTCGAACCCCGGCGCATTTTCGCGGAAGAAGCGGCAATGGCCTTCCATCAGCCGGTGGCTGCGGATCTCGACCTCGGTCATGTCGTCGACGTCGAGCGCCGACAGGCCCGACTGCCGCGGGCCGAGGAACAGTGCGATGTCGGGTCGCCAGCTGACGTAGGGCGTCTGGAAGAAACCGAGCTCCTTGCGTCCCTTCTCCATGAAGTCGCGTAGCTGCTCGGGGTAGAGCACCTTCCAGTTGATCCACCGGTTCATGTCGACCCCGCCGAGCACCCAGCCGGTGTTCATCGAATGGTGGACATCGCCTTCCTCGATGTCGGTGTCGAATTCCGCCCCGGCACGCGCGAACATGTCGCCGTCGCCGGTGGTGTCGACCACGACCTTGGCCATGATCGCCTGGCGGCCGGCCTTGCTCTCGAAGATCACGCCCTTTGCCGTGCCATGCTCGACAATCGGCCGCGCCGCCCAGGCATGGAACACGATCCGCACGCCCGCTTCGAGCAGCATCTCTTGGTTCAGGAGCTTCATCTTTTCCGGATCGAGCGTCGGCGCCCATTGGACGATACCGTGGAACGCGGTGGTCCGCTGGCCCCAGTAGGCGACCTTCTTCTCGTCGGTGGAGCCCCAGTCCTCGGGCGGCGGGCCGGCAACGCCCTCCTTCGGCATGCGCTCGATGAAGTGGCGCGCGAAGCCCTGGATGACGTGGTTGCCCTGCCAGTCGGTCATGCGGTCGATCCACATGACGAGGCCGCCGGTCGAAAGCCCGCCGAGGCAGTTGTAGCGCTCGACCAGCGTCACGTCGGCACCGGCCTTGGCGGCAGCCCAGGCCGCGGCGCAGCCTGCCGGGCCACCGCCGACCACGACCACGTCGGCGCTGTGGTAGATGTCGATCTCGCGCGCCTCTTCCGTAACGGTACCGCCGCGGCGCGATGCGGGCAGGGCGCGTCCGTCGCTCTGGAACACGTCGGAGCCGAGGAAGCGCTCCTCGCTGTGGCCCTCGACCCTTTGCAGCTTTACCTCGTCGGCCATCGCGGCTCTCCCTCGATCGCTAGCGTGCTAAGCGTGTTGCCCGGCGCGGGCAAGCGGGGGCGCGGAATCGCATTGCGCCCCTGCCGCCCATTCGCTAGGTGCCCGTCTCCCCGCTCCGGCGGTGTCCGCCATCGGCGGGATCGGGGGCCCGATGGCGGAGTGGTTACGCAGAGGACTGCAAATCCTTGCACGCCGGTTCGATTCCGGCTCGGGCCTCCACATCCTTCCCGAAAGCGTCAGATCACCATCAGGTCGTGGGCGAAGATTACCTCGCCATCGAAGTGTTTGCGCGCGGCTTCGATCCACATGCCGTCGGTGACACCCGGCACCAGCGAGACCGTGTGCGCGAGGACCAGCGTCTTGACTCCGGCTTCGGCGGCGATGCGCCCTGCATCCTCCGCCTTGGTGTGCGAATTGAGGACGTGGTCGAGCAGCTTCTGCGCGTTTCCGGCAATCGCCGAACCGGCCGCGCTGCTATCCACCCGCGCATCGCCGTTGAGAGTGAGGTTCGCGGTGACGCCGTCCTTGGTGTAAATCGCCTCATGCACCAGCACGTCGGCGCCGCGCGCAAGTTCCACCAGGCTTTGCATCGGCGTGGTGTCACCTGAAAACACAATCGAACGGCCGGGCGTGTCGAAGCGATAGGCGAGCGCCGGGACCACCGGCGGGTGATTGACCAGCGTGCACCGCACCTTGACCGTGCCGTCGTCGAGCACATCCTGCGGCTTGCTCAGCTCGGTAACGTTGATCGGGCCGAGCGGCGCGTGGCCGATATCGTCGAGCCAGATGTCGATGTCGGGCTTGATCGCCGCGAGGTAGGACTTGGTCATCGCCTCGATCGGCGGCGGGCCGTAGATGCCGAGCGGCTTTTCCAGCCCGGCGTACCAGGCGAAATAGATCAGCGTGCCGAGCTCGATGTTGTGGTCAGGATGGTGGTGCGTGATGAACAAGTCGCGCATGTCCTGGGGGCGCAAGCCGGCGCGGACCAACTGTTCGGTCGCACCATAGCCGCAGTCGACCACGTACAGCGCGTCGCCGACGGTCAGGGCGTAGCTCGTCTGGTACGACCCGCTCCCGACGCTAGGCCCGGCACGCGAGCCGAGGATGTGCAGTTGCGTGCCGCTGCCCGCAGCGCTCGCGGCGCCTGCCCAAGGCAGCATGGCCCCAGCCACCATTGCTCCGCCCCCACGGATCACTCCGCGCCGGTCCACCTTCATTTGATTCGTCATTCGCGGTTCCTTTGTCGTGCGAACCGAGTTCTCAATGACAACAAAGCGCCACGAACCGTTGCGGGCAAGCCCAAACGCGGATAAGGGGCCGCCGGACGCCGCTTTAGCTCAGTTGGTAGAGCACCTCATTCGTAATGAGGGGGTCACTGGTTCGAGTCCAGTAAGCGGCACCATTCGTTCTTGACTTCAGGATCTGGCGGGAAGCTTTTGATTGGGGCAAAAGCGGAAGAGCGGCTTTGCGAAGTTGCGTTCCGGTAACCCCCGCCTGTCGTGACGCGAGGCTGGGCCAGCAGGCCTTCACGCGATGGTACCGCTCCGCGTGTCAGTGCTGCTTCTCCTGGGTCGGGGCTTGGCGCAATACTCCAAGAACAGTCCGGTCTGCGCCGCTTTCACACCGCCTCTTTGCGTTCCGGCTCGATTGCGGAGACCTCTGGGCCGTATTCGTTGATGGTCGTGCGGCGCATGTCGCGCCGGTACTTGTAGCGCTCGAACGATGTCGCGCTGTGCATCGTGCAGCGGTTGTCCCAGATGACCAGATCACGTGGGCGCCACTTGTGCGAATAGACGTACTTTTCCTGGACCGCGAGCGCGAACAGGCGGTCGAGCAGTTCCTCGCCCTTTTCGCGCTCCCACCCCTCGATCGCAACTGCGTGCCAGCCCAGGTACAGCGTCTTGCGGCCATCGGCGGCGGTGCGTACGAGCGGATGGGTCATGCGCGGATAGGTGCGGCGCATCTCTTCATCGGTGAACTCGACCCCGGTGCGCTGCAGCGCGCGAAACATGTCATGGTCCACCTGCAGTCCATCGATCTCTTCCTTGAGTTCGTCAGGCAGGTCCTCGTAGACCGCCCGAAGGTCGACGAATTGTGTGTCTGCGCCGGCAGGCGGCGTTTCGTAAGCCAGCAGGAGCGACCACTTCGTCGGCAGGGAATTGAACGGACTGTCGGTGTGGAAGCGTTCGAAGTCGACCGGTTGCGGACCGTCGGGATTGTACGGCCTTATCTCACCGTCCGCCGTGAGATTGCCGACGTCGTAGATTTCCTTGGCGATGCGCTGCCCGCCGAAGGGCGGGAATTCGACCGGGCCGAAAGCTCGGCTGAAGGCCAGGTGCTCGTCATCTCCGAGAGCGGCGTCGCGGATCACGCAAACGGCGTATTTCGCCATCGCCTCTTCGACCTGGTCAATGGTTTCCTGCGAAATCGGCGCGGACGTGTCGAGCCCGACTAGCTCCCCGACGAAACGCGGATGAAGTTGGTTGATTTGCATGCAGATGACCTCGCCTCCCGCCAGATTATTCTAGGTCACGGGCGACGTCTTCGAAGCGACCTGGGCACGCCGCGCCCACGCTTTGACTTCATCCCGTTCACCCAAGTTCCGGTGTCGCATGCATCTGGCGCTCCGTTGTCGTGGTAAAATAGTGCCCTCATTTCAGCTCATCCTCCAGGTTGCCGAATCCGCGGAAAGTGCAGCGAAAAAGCTGCCGCTTGCCCGGTCTTCCGAGGGCGTGGGAGGCCGGCCCGTGGGGCGACGGCCAGAGCCGGCCGCAATTGACGGCACTATTTTCACGCAGGTGCAAAGCTCCACATGAGCACTCGGGAGCAGGCACCGGGCGTGCCGACTTGTCGCGCGATATGCACCGCGCCGCGGCAGTCGGGCGGAATCGCTGCCGCCGAAGAGTGCTCTTTGGGAGGGTGAAGATATGAATGCGATGCGCAGCGAGCCGGCTTTCCTCAAGCGGGCGGCGTTTTACGGACTTCTCGCGAGTGCCTCGATCTTCGCGTCCGCCGGATCGGCCAGCGCCCAGGATACCGCAGAAGCGAACCCCGCCGACAGCAGCACCTCCGAAGAAAGCGACGGCGGCGGCAGCACGATCATCGTCACCGGCACCCGGATCGAAGGTGTGGCCCCGGTCGGCGCATCGCTCGTCCAGCTCGATCAGAAGGATCTCGAGGCGACAGGCCTGACCAGCACGGCCGACATTCTCAACACCGTTCCCTCGATTCTCAAGCTGGGAAGCGGCGACAGTTATGCGGGTGGGCAGGCCCAGCAGGGCAACACGCTGACTGCCTTTACCTATAGCAAATCGCCCAACATCCGCGGACTCGGGGTCGGGGCGACTCTCAGTCTCGTGAACGGACACCGCGTACCGTACGAGGGCGCCAACATGAACATCTTCGACGGGGACAATTATCCCGCGCAAATGATCCAGCGCATCGATGTGGTGCAGGACAGCGGTTCCGCGCTCTACGGCGCCGACGCGATCGCCGGCACGGTGAATTACATCCTGCGGCGTCCCGAGCGCACGCTCGAGGCCTACGGCGGCTATCGCAAGAACGACGGGCAGGAGGGCTGGTACGTCACCGGCATCGCCGGCACGACCTGGGGCGAGGGCGGCGATTTCGAAGGCGGCATCATCGCATCCTACCAGCATTCGGACCAGGACGCGTTCGCCGCGTCATCGCGTCCCGATCTCTACAACGACGACCTCTCACCGTACGGCGGCCCTGCATCGTCGCTGTTCTCGGCGCCCGGCAACGTCGTGGTGAACGGAGTCTACTACGGCATTCCCGCAGGGCAGGACGGCAAGACACTGACGCTGTCGCAGCTCAGCACGACGGCCAACCGTTTCAACACGTGGAACGGCATCGAAGTCATCCCGGAAATGCAGGCCGACCGCGTCGCCGCCAATTTTCGCCAGCGGCTGACGCCGTGGCTCGAGCTGTTCGGCGATGGTCTCTACGTCCACCGCGATATCGCCATTAACGGCCCGAACTCGTCGACCAGCAACCGGGTTACCAACTTCGGCCAACTGCCGGTCATCCCCAACAGCAATCCGTTCAGCCCCTGCAACCCGAGTCACTACACCGGCGGCGTGGTGACCGGCCCCGCCGCACTGGTAGCGGCGTGCCAGTCGGGCGGGCTCAACGTCGCATACAGCACGGTCTACGACATCGGCCCGCCGATGCGCACCGGCACGACCGAGACTTGGAGCTACGGCGGCGGGGCGGACATTTCCTTGCCGTACGATTGGGGCCTCACCGTGTCGGCCTACGCCGGCACCCACGACGAACCCACCGTTACCACGCAGACCGGCGGCGCCCCCGCGCCGAACTTCGGAACGTTCAATTTCTTCTGCGATCCGACCGCGTTCGAATGTACCGACGACGCGACGGCTCAGGCGATCCTCGCTAAGGGTCTTTCGCTGGTGAACCGCGCCAAGTTCGAGATGCAGGTCTATTCCGCAGTCGCTAACGGCAAGCTGTTTTCGCTGCCAGCGGGCGACGTGAAGCTTGCACTCGGCGGGGAGCATTATGTCGGCTCGCTGCTCAACCAGAACAACTTCGGCGGAAGCAACTTCAACAAGCGCAACGTCGATTCGGTCTTCGGCGAAGTCTACGTTCCGCTGGTCTCGCCCGGCAGCGAGACTCCGGCGATCTACGAGCTCGAACTCAACGTCTCCGGGCGCTACGACCACTACAGCGACGCCGGGGGGACGACCAATCCGCGCGTCGGCGTGAACTGGTGGCCGGTCGAGGGGCTCAAGCTCTACGGCAGCTGGGGAACGGCGTTTCACGCCCCCGGCCTCGCCGACAACGATCCGTTTTCCCAGACGGGCGTGATTCCGGGAGTCGCGTCGGGATCGCAGATCTCCAGTTCGATTTGTGCCGCCTGCCAGGGCCCGGCATATGGCTTCGCCTCGATATACCAGGCGATCGGCGGCGCGAACGGAAACCTCTCTCCAGAGACATCGGAGTCCTACGCCTTCGGGGCCGACTGGAAACCGGCTGCAATCCCCGGGCTCTTCCTCTCCGCAAAGTACTGGCACGTCACCTACGACGGACAGGTCAGTACCCCGGCCTACAACGTCGGCCCGGTGGCGGCGATCAACCAGCAGATCTACAATTCGCAGATCATCTACAACCCTGCGCTCTTCCCGACGCTGGCGGCGAACAACCCGGTGGCGTTCTTCGGCGAATTCCCGACCATCGACACGAGCAACCCGGCCTGCGCCGCCGTTTTCGGCCAGGCCGTGACCACTCAGGCGCTCTACGATTCGATGATCACTTGCTACAACACCGGGGGTGAGACCGGCGGGCTGTTCGGTCCGCCGACGCCGCCGAGCAACGTGCTTGCCCTCGTGAGCGGCCGGCGGATCAATGCCGGCAAGACCATCGGCGACGGGATCGACTTCACGGCCGACTACACGTTCGACACCGGCTTGAACCAGTGGGATCTGGGCGTGGTGGCGACCTATACGCTGGGCTGGCAGATCTCGCCAATCCCAGGCGCCCCGCTGACCGAACAGGTCAACAGGTTCGGGTATCCGCTGCGATTCCAGGGTCGCGGCACGATCGGCTGGGGACGCGATGTCGGCGTCGGCCGGCTGTCGGCTCATGGCTTCGTCAACTATCGCGGGTCCTACAAGATGGACCTGGCGCAGTTGCCGGTCGGCGTGGCGGCGAACTATGCGAAGATATCGTCCTACACCACCGTCGACCTAACGCTTGGCTTCGATACCGGAGACGCGCCCGGCAACTGGCTCGCCAACGGGCTGTCGCTGATCCTGAGCGTCCAGAATCTGTTCGACACCGACCCGCCGCTGGTGGTCAACCAGTCCGGTCTAGCCGGTAGCGCGGTGCGGTTCGATCCGACCTACGGCAGCCCGCTCGGGCGGGTGTTCCAGGTCCAACTCGGCAAGAAGTTTTGAGCGCCCGCCCGGACCGACGGTGTGGCGACGGCGGTGACGCGCGACGCGTCGTGGCGGACGGAACGGGAGTGAAAGCAGGTGTGGGCCCCGTCCTTTTCCTGCTCGCCGCAATACCGGGCGCGGGTGCCGGGATGGCAGACGAGTCGAAGGTTCAAGTGACGCTGGCGCCGCCCGTTCCTCCATCGGCGAAAGACGGAATGGTCGACCTGTGGGCTCACCCCCACCCCTTGTCATTGCTGGCAGACGCCGATCCACAGCTCGCGGCCAACAAGCGCCTGGTCTTCGACATGTGGCGCAGCGTCGTGAATGCCGGGCACGAAGAACTGGCCGACAGCATGCTGGCCGAAGGATACATCCAGCACAGCCCGGTCATCTCAACCGGACGCGAGGCCTTCAAGAAGGTCTTCGCGGGTGTCGAGCGGCGGAAGATCCCTGATGTCGTCTCGCCCCCGCTGATAACGATCCTGGCCGAGAACGACCTCGTGGTCATGGCCTTGCGCGAGGAGATGAAGGGGCCCGACGGCAGGCCGTTCGTTACCACGCACTTCAACCTGTTCCGGATCGCCGGTGGCAGGCTGGCCGAACACTGGCACTCGGTCGAGCTTCCACCGGGCCCAGCCACCCCTCCACCCGAAGCCGGCGGTCCGCAGCGTGTGACCGGGCGCGTCGGCGACGCGCAATTGGACCTCCTGCGAGCAGCGGATCCGACGCTGGCGGCCAATAAGCGGCTGGTATTCGACGCCTGGCGCACGGTCTTCGAAGCCACTCACGAAGACGAAGCCGAACGCTTCGTCGCGGCGGCCTATGTCGAGCACGACCCCAACCATGCCAGCGGACGCAAGGCGCTGACAGCGCGACTGGCGAGTTTCCCCGACAAGTCGGTTGAGTCCCACGTCTCGCAGCCTGTCGTGGCGGTCGTGGCGCAAGCGAACCTGGTCGTGCTGGTCACGGCGCGGGTCCATCCCCACCCGGCGCGCCGCGGCGAAACCTACACGACGACGGGGTTCGACATGTTTCGCATGGCCGACGGATGGATCGCAGAGCATTGGACCGGCGATGCGCTCGCCGGCGCTCCACCGCCGGTCTACGATTGAGGGAGAACACCGATGGCCAGCAGCGAAGCCGGGAGATGATTGCGTGGACGATGTAAGCTTGTCCGCTCCCGCCGATATCGCGGTAGTTCAGGAGCCGCATGTCGCAGGCGCCGCCTCCTGGCCTCCGATGCGGCAGGCCTACTACGCGGCATGGGCGCTGGCCGCCGCACAGATGTGCGCCCAGCTCAACAACGGCGTGATGACACTGATGGTTGAACCGGTGAAGCGCGACCTCCAGCTTTCCGATCTGCAGATGAGCTACCTGCTCGGGTTCTCCGTCGTGCTGTTCTACGCGGTGGTGGGCATTCCCGCGGCGCGGCTGGTGGATCGGTACAATCGCAAGTGGCTGATGATCATTTCCATCGCGGTCTGGAGCGTCGCGACCGCAGCGTGCGGGCTGACAGTCACCTTCTGGCAGTTCTTCGTGGCCCGCTTCGGGATCGGTGCGGGGGAATCGATCCAGGGGCCGCTGTCCTATTCGCTTCTGGCGGACTACTTCCGGCCCGAGAAGCTTCCCCGAGGCATCGCCATCTACAACGTCGGTCTGCAGGCCGGCACCGCGATGTCATTGCTGCTGGGGGCATTCCTGATCCACATACTCGCAGGCTTGCCAACGATCGAAGTTCCCATTCTCGGCGAACTTCGCGACTGGCAGTTGGTTTTCATGATGACCGGTCTTGTCGGTCTGCCGATCGCCTTGCTGTTCACCTTCCTGGCCGAGCCCGCGCGTCGCGGAATTCGCATAGCGCCGTTTCCAGGTGAAAAGGTGAGGGGGGCCACTCTCAGCGACGTGGTGCGGTACCTCGTTCGGCACTGGAAGCTCTATTTACCGATGTTCCTCGGCCTTTCCTTCACGTCGATCCACATGACCGGCGTCGGTGCATGGAACGCGGCATTCTTCACCCGTACCTATGGCTGGCAGCCTGCACAGATCGGCCTGTTCAATGGCCTCGTCAGTCTGGCCTTCGCAGCTCCGGCGCTTTATGCCGCGGTGAAAATCAACGAATATTTCAGCCGGCGCGGACATGCGGATGCCAACCTGCGAGTGATGGCAATCGGCATAACCGCCGCCGTCCCGTTCACCATCGCCATGCCGCTGATGCCGTCGCCCTGGCTGGCCCTGGCCATGCACGGGATAGGCCCAGCACTCATGCTGATGGTGCTTCCCTCGCTCAACACCGCCTTGCAGGTGATGACACCCAACGAGATGCGCGGACAGGTTACCGCGATCTACCTGTTCGTGATGCTTGCCGCCGGTTTTGCCATCGGGCCCACCTTGATTGCATACCTGACGCAAGTCGTCTTCGCTGACGAAGCCATGTTGCGCTATGCAATGACCACCAGCGCGGCGATCTTCTTCCCGGCCGCGGCGACCGTCTACTGGCTGGGGATCAAGGCCTATCGCGAGCGGATTCTTCAGATGCGCGCCGAGGGATTACCGGTGTGACCGGCGGTAATGTCGCCACTAGTTACGCGATGTCGCGCTGGACAACTGAGCGCATCGCCATCGAATCGAACGGAGAGCTGAATGGCTGACAAGCGTGCGAATATCGTCATCGTCCATGGCGCATGGGTCGGGGGCTGGCGCTGGCGCGAGGTGGCGGACCTGCTGCGCGATCGCGGCCACTATGTTTTCACGCCCACGCTGACCGGGCTGGGGGAGCGGGCCCACCTGACGAGCCCGGACGTCAACCTTTCGCTGCATGCGCAGGACATCGCCAACGTCATCAAGTACGAGGATCTCGACGACGTCCTGCTCGTCGCCCATTCCTATGGCGGAATGGCCGTTTCGCAGGCGCTGTCGTTGATCCCGGAAGGGAAGATTGCCTCGCTGCTGTATCTCGACGCCTTCTTCCCCGAAGACGGCGACACCCTCAATGAGATCACCGCGATGCCGGCCCACCTGCCCGAGCAGGAAGGCGAGTACCTCGTTCCGCCGCCGCGGATCAACAAGGTCGGGTTCAACACCCACATGACCGATGCCGCGCGCGCGTCCTACGAAGACCGCCGCACGCCGCAGTCGGTCTATTGTTTTACCGAGCCGGCGCGGATTACCGGTGCTCGCGAGCGGATCCCGATCAAGACCTATGTCGTAGCCACCGGCTACAAGAACGATACCTTCGTTCCCGTGGCCGAAAAGCTGCGCAAGCGCGAGGGTTGGCGGGTCGAGGAAATGCCGTTCACCCACGATCTTCAGCACGTCGCGGTCACAGAAACCGCCGACATGATCGAATCCGCTTTGCCGTGATGGGCCGGCGCCGCGCAGCCACACGGCAATGTGGGCACTATTTTCGACTCCACGCGTGGCACTAACTGATGATGACGGGTCCGGATCGAACCGCGTGGCGGCAACGGACCTGACAGCGCCGATGGAGAGGGCTGCGATGACCGATGTGAAGGAAAAGGAGCCGCGGGCCGGGCAAATCGAGAGCTTCGTCCGCTATTCCGAACGCGCGGCGGACGGCGGGTGGATCGAAAAGAACGGCAGCTACTCATTCGCGATGGAGGATCACGATGCAGTGGTCCGAAACGCGCGGCTGGCCGACACCTCGTTCGAAACGCACGGCTTCACGCTGGAAAAGCATCCTGTCGACATCGACTGGTCGAACACCGAAGATTTCGAGACCCGCTACTATCCGCAGGTCTGCGACCTGGTGAAGCGCGTCACCGGCGCCAGCGAGGTCTTCGCCTTCATGGGCATCTGGCGCGGCGGCGAGGATGAGAAGGGCGGCGGTCCGGCGCTGAGCGCGCACGTCGATTTCAACGAGGAGGCGCTGCGCATGTGGATTCCTCGCCTGGCGCCCGGCCGGGAAGAGGAGATCGGCAGGAAGCGGCTGATGAACGTCAATGTCTGGCGCGGCACCAAGCCCGTCGAGAACTCGCCGCTGGCGGTGTGCGACCGGCGTAGCGTGGACAAGGGCGACTTCCTGCGGGTCTGCTTCGGCAAGCAGGAGAATGGCTGGAAGCCGGGCATGCCGGCGGGCCTCAACATGGCCTACAATCCGAACCACGAATGGTACTATTTCCCGGACATGCAACCTGACGAGGCGCTGGTGTTCCGGCTGTTCGACACCGCCGACCCGGACTGGAAGTTCACCGGCCACACCGCCATCGTGGACCCGACCGCCGACC
Organism: Croceibacterium aestuarii; assembly: GCF_030657335.1. Taxonomy (NCBI): domain Bacteria; kingdom Pseudomonadati; phylum Pseudomonadota; class Alphaproteobacteria; order Sphingomonadales; family Erythrobacteraceae; genus Croceibacterium; species Croceibacterium aestuarii. The sequence continues at coordinate 260,908 of NZ_CP131039.1, read as the reverse complement.
CGGATTCGCCGAGGCGCGAGAGCTTCGAGGTCCGCACCATCGCGGTATTCGACGAATGACCGACACCGGCCGGGACAGGGGATGGAGACGATGCTGAAGAGTTACGTGGCGCTGGTGGAGCGGACCGAGAAATGGGACCGGTCCAAGCCTGCATTCGAACAGGAAGGCTTCGCCGAGCACGCGGCCTATATGGAAGCGCTCGAGAAGTCGGGCATGATCGCCATGGCCGGCCTGCTCGCCGAGTCCGAGCTGGTGCTGTTCGTCATGCGCGCCAACGATATCGACGAGGTGCGCGCCGGATTCGCCGGCGATCCGATGCAGCAGTCGGGCCTGGCGCGGGTGATCCGGCTGGAGGAAGCGCAGTTTCGCATCGGGACGCCGGAAGGAACCGGCCCGGGCTGAGCCCGCGCCCGAGACCGCCGTCGAAGGCGCATCCTGCGCGGGAAGTTAACGAAATCGTACGCGGAGATTTGATAATGCAGGTGTTTGTTTTCGATTGGACCGCCTACGCCGAAAACGTGGACAAGTTCCGCAAGGATGGCGAACTGCCCCGGCTCGGAAAGGCGCACTTCGAGCCGCAGGTCGCCATCGACACCTATAGGAATCATGTCGAAGCTTGGGTCGAGCTCGAGAAACAGGGTTTCGACGGAATCGCGATCAACGAGCACCATGGCACGCCCTTCGGTCTGGGCAATTCGCCTAACCTGATGGCGGCGGCGCTTTCGCAGCTGACCGAGAAGATCAAGATCCTCGTCTACGCCAATCTCCTGCCGATCCACGAGCCGCTGCGGCTGGCCGAAGAGATCGCCATGCTCGATTGCATGACCGGCGGGCGGCTGATCTGCGGCGTGGGTCGCGGCGCACCGCGCGAGTACAAGATATTCAACGTGCCGATGGATGAATCGCGCTCGCGCTTCAACGAGGCCTACGAAGTCATGCACCGCGCCTGGACGCAGGACAGCTTCAGTTTCGACGGAGAACATTACCAGTTCAACGATGTGGCCATCTGGCCCCGCCCAGTGCAGCAGCCGCACCCGCCCGTCTGGGTGCCTCTGACCGGCTCCAAGGAAACCATCGAGTGGGCGGCAGAGCACGATGCCACCATCACGCCCGGTATCTTCGCCGGTCCGGTACGCGAAGACACCCTCCGCTACTTCGCGCAATGCCAGGCGAAGTACGGTCGCAAGGTCGATCCGAATAAGGTCAGCATCATGGTCGATTGCTACGTCGCAGATTCAAAGGACCAGGCGATCGACGAATATGGCGAACACCTTATGTACCTGTTCAACACGCTGCTGCGCTATGACCAAGTCTGGCAGAGCGACGTGAAGAAGACGAAGTATTACTCGTCCACGGCCTTCGAACACTTGCGCGATGGGGCGAAGGGCACGCTGGCGGAGGACGATACCGTCTTCAACGAATGGGATATCGATACGGTGCGCGGCGCGGCGCAGCACATGCCGCTGGGCACCGCCGACGAAATCGTCGAGCGTATCACCGCCGAATGCAGCGACGCAGGGGCAAACAATGTCCTGTTGGTGATCAACCGGGGCGATATGCCGCACGAGAAGTACATGAACCAGATCCGCCGCATCGGCGAGGAAGTGCTTCCCAGGCTGCAGGCCCATAACGTGACCGTCGTTCCGCACGCTGAGCTGCAGGATGCCGCTGAATAAGGTGCGCACGGACAAGGGGGCGGGAGAGTGGCAGACATTGCGAACGAGCCGGTTCCAGCCGGGGACGCGGCCGGAAGCGGCGAGCACGCGCTGCTACAGCCGGGCTATCGCCGGTGGGTGATATTCGTCCTCCTGCTGGTCGCGGTGATGAATTTCGCCGACCGGGCGATCTTGGCCGTGCTCGCCCAGCCGATCAAGGAAGACCTCCACCTGACCGATACCGATCTTGGGCTGTTGCAGGGTCTTGGTTTCGCCATCCTCTACTCGGTGCTCGGCATCCCCCTGGGCATGCTGGCCGAACGGACCATGCGAACGCGCCTGCTGGCGGCGTGCATCGCCGCTTGGTCAATCATGACGGTCGCCTGCGGCTTCGCCACAAACTTCGCCACCCTGCTGCTCGGCCGGGTTGGCGTTGGTATCGGCGAGGCGGGCGCACAGCCGATCAGCAATTCGCTGATTTCCGATCATTTCCGTTCCGAGCGCCGAGGGTCGATGATGGCGATCATCCTGCTCGGCGCCCCAGTTGGCTTCCTGTTGGGACAATCCGTAGGCGGAATTCTCGCCAGCCAGTGGGGCTGGCGCGCGGCCTTCTACGCGATGGGTGTGCCGGGCCTCGTCGTAGCGCTGCTCGTGGCTTTCACCTTGCGCGAGCCGCCTCGCGGAATGGCTGAAAGTGCAATCTCCGCGCCAGACGAGAAGGCTCCCGGATTCCTCACCGTCGTCCATTTCCTGTGGGCCAAGCCGACATTTCGCCAATTGCTCGCCGGTTTCGTGCTGGCCGGCTTCGCGATGAACGCCATCGCCAACTTCGTGCTGCCCTTCTACTTGCGCGGGTTCGCCGTGCCCCTGGCGACGATCGGCCTCCTCTTCGGCGTGGTGAGCTTCTTTTCAAACGGCATCGGCATGCTGGTCGGCGGTTTCGGCTACGACCGGCTTGTTCGGCGCGACATACGCTGGGCCATGTGGGCGCCGGCGATCGCGCTCGTGCTGTGCATCCCGGCCTATGCCGGAGCGCTGCTCGCCCGCGACCTTTACGTCTCGCTCGGCTTCGTCTTCGTCGGCAACCTCATCCTCGGCACGCACATGGCGCAGACCATGGCGACGATGCAGAACCTGGCCGGTCCGAGAATGCGGGCCATCACTGCGGCTATCGTGGCGCTCATGGTCGGTATTTTGAGTGCTGGCTTGGGACCATCGGTGACGGGCTATCTCAGCGATCTCTTCGCCGCTCGATCCTTCGCCGGCGGAGATTTCTTCGCCCGTTGTCCGGGCGGCAGAGGCGAAGACGGCATGGGCACCGTGCTTGACACAGCCTGCCTTGTCGCTTCCACACACGGTCTGCGCCTGGCGCTGCTAGGCGTTCTGGCGGTGTTTGCCTGGGCCGCTTTCCATTACTGGCTTGCTGGCCGCCGCTTGCGGGAAGACTTGTATTTCCCACCGCAGCCCTGAGGCGAAATTCAGATCGGCCGCGTGCGGCTCATCTCGAGCATGACCTTGGCCGACTGCTCCTTTGCCCGATCGATGTCCCACCGGCTTCCGTCGTCGAAGTCGGCCATCAAGGAAGACAACAAGTCGAAGTATTCGCTCTGCACATCGGTCGGCAGGCGCTCCATCAGCTGTGGGTGGAACCTCGCTTCGTAGGCCGCAAGGCAACGCGAAAAAAGGTCGATGATAGGACTGTTCGCTGCCTGCGAGACGCACTGGACCAGGCGAAGCAAGTCGTAGCGATCGATTGACACACTCCGCCGCACCCGCGCCAGCAGCTTTTCGAGCCTCACGCGCTGGGCTGGACTGGCCCGGCTCACCGCGAGGGCCGGAACGTAGCGGTTGAGCTGGAACAGGAACGTGCCGGCGTTGAGCGGGTCCATTTGTCGGCTGATCAGGAAGGCGAGGACGAGCCTGATGCTGCCGGTACCCCTCGGGTCGCGTGTCAGCAGACCGTTGCCGCGTCCCCGGCGGCACTCGACGAGTCCGCTGTCCTGCAACTGCCTAATCGCCTGACGGAGCGTTGTCCGGCTTACGCTATACCGTTCGCACAGGTCCCACTCCGAACCCAGCCGCTGGCCCGACCCAGATCCGCGAACAACCTCCGCCGCGATGCGCCGGGCGACGAGCGAGGCGAGTGTTCGGTCGTCGGCCATTCGCGAGGTCTCGATGTCGGGCAACTCGATGCGGGAATCCGCATTTTCAAGCCAGGTACGGAGGCGCGCATGGAGATGGGCCGCCGCGGCTGTCGCGGCTCCGCCGTCGCCGGCTTCGATGGCGGAGGCCAAACGTCCGGCTTCGATGGCCGCGGATCTCTCACTCTCGGCGTCCGGAGCCCCCGATCCGACAAGCGGCTCCGTGAGGGCGTTCAGGCACTGGACGAACAACTCCAGCACCGGCTCCCCGGACATTCGCCCGACCGCCCGCCTGATCTCGCGATGCCATTGGGGGCCCGCGAATTCTTGCGGCGTGCGCAGCCACTCGAGCAAATCCTCATTCGTCTCTGCACGGGCCGCGGCTCCGGCGGCTGTGAGATCCACCGCTTCGTACGCATCCTGTATTTGCCTGCGCGTGACCTCGATCAAGCGGAAGTAATTCGCCAGTTCGGTGCCGATCGAATCCGCCTCCGGCTGCGCGACAACAAAGCCTCCGCAAGGACCGGGCCGCAGTCGCCCCAGGCCCCGACGCTCGAGCAGGGCGACAGCCTCGCGTGTTGCGGCACGACCGACCGAATAGCGCTCCGACAGGTCTCGCAGCGAACCCACGATTCCGCCCGCAGGGAGGTTGTTGATGGCGATTTCGTCTTCGATCAGCCGGGCGAGTTTCTCCGCCAAGCGCGCTGGCGTCGCATCTTCGCTCGTCGAGGACGAATAGATCTGTTCGGCACTCGCCATTCCGGCACTCTCCCAGGCGATTGAAGCCTCTAAGCCGGCTGCATGCAAGCCCGCTGGTCAACATTTTGAGTGTACTAATTTGATCCGTGGCTCGGGTCGCCGCCACGAACCATTCGCTCGGCCGCGTTCGCACCAGAGCTTTCCAGCCAGACGCAAGGGGGCACAATCTTTCCCGCGATTAGTTGATACCGCCAATCCAATTCTGTCGCCAATTGAGATGACGGGTGGGATGCCGGTGGCACCCGTCTCGCCTTGGGCCTCATTGAGGCTGCGCAATTGGGGACGAGGTATGGAGGGCAGGCAGAAAGTCTATCTCGGTTGCGGCATTGCCGCGTTCGCGGTCGTCGTCGGTGCTTTGGCACTGAATTCGGACGATGCCGAGGGCGCAGCGAACGAGGCGAGGCGGGCAGCCGATTTGCCCGTCCCGCGGCAAGTCAACCTGGCTTCGGACATGCCTGCCGATCTCGCCTCGCCAATAGCCGCGCCAGGACTCGATGCCGCGCGGCCGACCGATTGCCTGATCGAACCGAGTCAGGTTGTTAAGGTGAATAGCGGCGTCGAGGGGGTGATCCAGGCGATCTATGTCGATCGCGGAGACGTTGTCAGGCGCGGGCAGGTGGTCGCCCAGTTGCGCAGCGACGTCGATCGCGCGGGCGCCGCTGCCGCGCAGGCCAAGGCCAACAATTCGTACTCTGTGCGCGCCGCCGAGACGCGCGCCGCTTATCTCGAGGCGGTGCGCCGGCGGAGCGAGCAGATTGGCCAATATCTCGCCGCCGACAAGGTCGAGGAAGCGCAATCCAACGCCCGCGCCGCGCGCGAGGAGCGCCAGGCGCTGGCTGAGGACCAGCGCGTGGCGCAGCTCGAATACGTCCAGTCGCAGCGCATCCTCGCCGAAAAAACCGTGCGCAGCCCGGTCTCCGGCATCGTAACCGAGCGGGTCATGTCGCCGGGCGAATATCGAGGGCCCGACGCTTCGCACATCGTGACCGTTGCGCAAGTCGATCCGCTGTTTGTCGAGGTCTTCGCCCCAATCAGCGAGCTCGACGCGGTGCATGTCGGCGATCCGGTGAAAATCATTCCCGAAGCCCCGGTGGGCGGCGAATACACCGCCAAGATCAAGGTGATCGACCGCGTCTTCGATGCCGCCAGCGGTACGTTCGGCATGCGGCTGGAACTGCCCAATCCCGATTACAGCCTGCCAGCGGGGCTGCGCTGCAGCATCGAACTTGCGTCCACCAAGACGGGCGACGGGCGCAAAATGTGATGGGTGCCGAGGGGAAACAGGGAGCCACACGATGATCCGCAAGCTTGCCTTTTTGGGGTGCAGCGCCCTTGCCATCGCAGCGCCCGCGCGGGCGGAGACGCTGCAGGAAGCACTGCAATCGGCCTATCAGACAAATCCGACGCTTGCCGCCCAGCGCGGGCAAGTGAGGGTCGCCGACGAGGACGTGCCGATCGCACGTGCCGCCGCTCTGCCCACGCTCGATGGCAGTGCGACCTACCAGGAGAATGTGCTCAAGGGCGATCCCTCGCCGAGCGGCTTCTTCTCCGATCCCGACCGTCAGGTGGTCGCCCAGCTCAATGCCGATGCGCCCCTGTTCGATTTCGGTGCCGCTACCAATTCGATCGCCGCTGCCAAGGAGCGCGTCCAAGCGAGCCGGCTCGGTCTGCGCAGCGTCGAGAGCGACCTCTTCGTCGCGGTCGCCGCCGCCTACATGGGTGTCCTGCGCGACGAGGCGGTGGTGGCGCTCAACGAGAGCAATGCCGAGGTCATGCGGTTTACCCTGCAAGAGACGCAGGAGCGCTACCGCACGGGGAACCGGGGGCCGACCGACGTGGCGCAGGCCGAAGCGCGGCTGGCGCTTGCCCAGAGTCAGCTCGAAAGCTCCCGGTCAGACTTGATCGCTAGCCGCGAGAACTACATCAAACTCGTCGGACATGCGCCGGAGGATCTCGAACGGCCGCCGATGCTACCGCAATTACCCGACACCGCCGACGCGGCGGTCGATATCGCGCTCGACAATAACCCTGAATATCTCGCCGCCCTTTCGCAGAGTCGAGCGGCGGCGCTCGATGTCGATGCGGTGCGCGCGGAGGGGCTGCCCAAACTAAGCGCAATCGGAGGGCTTAACCAGTACGACTACCTCGGATCATTGCAGACGGGCACCGGGCCGCGCAATGGCGACCAAGGTACGACCGCCTTCATTGGCATGCGGCTGCGCGTTCCTTTCTTCCAAGGCGGGCGCGAAATGGCGCGCGTCCGCCAGGCGCAGGCAAAGAGTTCGGTCGCTATCGAGCGCATTTACGAGGCCGAACGCGCGACCGTCGCGGATACGCGTTCCGCCTTCGCCTCGTGGCAGGGGGCGATGCGGGTTATCGCCTCGGCAGAGCGCGGCGCGTCGGCTAACCAGCGCGCCCTGATGGGGTTGGTGGCGGAGACAAAGGCGGGACTCCGCCCGCTGCTCGATCGCCTCAATGCCGAACAGGAATTGCTCAATTCGCAGGTCACTCTGCTGACCGCGAGACGCGACGCCTATGTCGCGGGTTTCGACCTGCTGGCGGCGATGGGTTTGGCCGAAGCACACCACCTCAATTTCGATTCGGCGATGCTTTACGATCCTGCGGTCAATTACGACCGCGTCCACGCCCGCGTATTTCAGTTCAAACCCGATCCCGCGCCCGAAGCACGATCCACCGGCACGCATGAGACGCCGAAGCAGGATTCTGCCGTCGATCCCTCGGCTGAGCTGACGATTCCGGTCACCCCTGGTGCCGGCCGCTGAGCGGGGCCAAATGGTAGCGATGAGGGGAATGCCGCGCCTCTCCGCTCAGGGCTCCCCTGTCCGCCGCATCTTGCCCAACGTACCGTCGCGGTACGACTACCAACTGGCAATTTGCAGGCCCTTGCCACGTGGGGCATGGTTACCATGCGGTGAAGGGGGCATGGGTGGATTACGCGAAGCTGGCATCGGATTGGCAGGATGGCGACCGGGAGGCGGGCGACGAGTTGTTCCACGCGATTGGCGACGAACTGCGAGCGATCGCCGCGGCGCGGCTGCGGCAGGAGCGCAACTGCTCGCTATCGACCGGCGACCTCGTCAACGAAGCGATCATCAAGCTGTTTCGCCTCAACATCATGGAGATCCAGAGCCGCGCGCATATTCTCGCGCTGGCTTCGCGACTGATGCGGCAGATCCTCATCGACGAGGCGCGCAAACGCAACCGCGCCAAACACCATCACACCGCCATCACGCTCACCACCAATGTCGCGCAGTGGGAAGTGCCGCTCGATCTTATGACCATCGAAATGGCGCTTCAGGACCTGTTCGAGATCGACGAAGAGCGGGCGCAGATCGTGGAGATGCGCTTCTTCGGCGGCATGTCGACAGGCGATATCGCCACCGTACTCGGCGTATCCGAACCGACCGTAAAGCGCCGCTGGGCCTCGACTCGTGCCTGGCTCAGGCACCGGCTCGCTCGGGCGTGACGGGCTCGGCGTGACCCGTACGTCCGAAACTTCGATCGAGGGTGCGGCAATGGCCCTACTCGAAGAGGTGCTGGACCTGCCCTCCGAGGAGCAGAAGGCCTACATTGAGAACCACACCGGCGTGACCGAGGAAATCCGGAAATTCGCGCTCGCTTTGCTCGTATCCGAAAACCAGATGCGCGTCCCGATCAATACCGGCGGGGCGGGTGAGGCGCTGCGGGACGCGGACGAGGAATTCGAACCGCCCGACCTGCCTGGCTACCGCCTCGTGCGCCTGCTCGGACGTGGCGGTATGGGCGCGGTGTTCCTTGCCGAGCGGACCGCCCGCGACTTCCAACAGAAGGTGGCGATCAAGGTCATCAAGCCGGGCGTGCTGGGGGATACGCTGGTCGACCGCTTTCGCCGCGAGCGGCAGATTCTCGCCCGGCTCAATCATCCCAATATCGCCCACTTGCACGACGGCGGTGAAACCGAGGACGGGCAGCCCTATATCGTCATGGAATATGTCCAGGGACGCACGCTGCGCGACTGGATTTCGCAGGACGCGCCCAGCCTCGAGCGCAAGCTCGACTTGTTCCTGCAAGTGGCGCACGCAGTTGAATTTGCCCACCAGAACCTCGTCATCCACCGCGACCTGACACCGGGCAACGTGCTCGTCACGGATGGTGAGCAGGCCAAGCTGATCGATTTCGGCATCGCCCGTCCGCAATCCGACGAAAACGAGCATGCCAAACCGTCGCGCCTGACCGGGCTCAGCCTGACGCCGGGCTTCGCCGCACCAGAGCGCGCGCAGGGCACTGGGTCGAATACACTGACCGACATCTATTCCCTGGGCCGTATCTTCTCCCTGATGACGGGGGCCGAGAAGCAGCCCGAACTCGATGCAATCGCCGCCAAGGCTTCGGACGAGGACAGCGAGCAACGCTATTCCAGCGTCAGCGAGATGATTGACGAGATCGAGAATTACCGTGCCGGCCTGCCTGTCGTCACTTTCGCCGACACGCCCGGCTATCGCTTGCGCAAGTTCATGACCCGCGAGAAGGCGCTCGTCGGCGCGGCAGGGGCAATCCTGCTGGCAATCGTCGGTGCGTTGCTGGTCACCGGCATCGCATATAGTCGCGCGGAGGCCTCCCGCGTCGTGGCCGAGAAACGCTTCACCGAATTGCGTGACCTCGCCCATTTTCAGATCTTCGACTTGTACGACGAGTTGGACCACGTGATCGGCAATACCGCCGCACGACTGGCGCTGGCCGAGCGCTCGCAGGCCTATCTCGTCAGTCTCGCCGAAAGCCGCAGCCAGGATGCCGACCTTCAGCTCGAAACAGCCGAGGGTTTCCTGAAGCTTGCGAAGATCCAAGGGATACCCGCTCATCCCAATTTCGGCGAGCCGGAAGCAGCGAGTCGCAATCTCGACCGGGCCGAGGCGCTGTTCGGCCCGCTGTCGAAGGTCGGCTCGGCACGCGCCGATATCGGCCTCGCGCGGCTTTACGCCTATCGCGCGCTGCTGCTTGCCCACGGCGAGAGCAAGCCGGATGAATCCAAGCAGGCGATCGCCAAGGCCGATGCCGCGCTCGAACGCGTGCCGGTACCGCAGCGCGATTGGCGATGGATGGATGCGCGGCGGATCGCCCGCGTGGCCGCCCTCGAATGGGGCGATCTCGAACTCGACAGTGCGTTGATCGCCGACACGTCGGACAAGCTGTTGGCGGACATCGAGCAATGGCCGCGCGACAAGAGAGGCGGTTACGAGGAGCGCTTCGATCGGACAATCGGTACTTATTACAAGGCGATCGTGCAGCACAATCTGGGCAATGACGAGGGCTATCGCCGGGCGGTCGACCTCTACCTCAAGGCCGACGGCGAATATGCCGATATCCTCGAGGATTTTCCCAACGATCCGATGACGCTCTACTGGCGCGGCTGGAACGCCTATTACGGCTATGCCGCGGCCGCGACCCTGGAGGACGACCCGATGGCGACGCGGCTGCTGGCGCAGGCGCGGGAATCGGTCGGCAAGCTGATCCAAATCGAGGAGGCCGATAATTCTTTGCAGACCTTCGACGAGCGCCTGCGCGAGGCGCAAGCGGAATATTTCGCCAATCTCGGTCGGTACCGCGAGGCTATTCCCTTGATGCAGCAGGTGATCGACGGGCGTGTGGCCAAGGTCGAGCGAACGCATTCGGCGCGCTCGACTAGCGATCTGGCCTATGGAAGGGCGATCTTCGGTTCGATCTACCGTGAGGCGGGAAAGCGCGAGGAGGCTTGCCGCAACTGGGAAGAAGCGGAGCGACTGATGGCGCAACTGGCCAAGCGCGACGAGCTTTCAAATTATGTCGGCGTCCTGCGGCCGGGGATAAACGCCAATCTCGACCTGTGCCGCGCCGGCGCTCCGGTCACCCGGTTCCAGGTGCTGGCCGAGCAATAGGTCCGCGCAGGCGCAAGCCATGACCCGAATCCGTTTTTCGTGATCCCCCAGCCCCAGTTTTAACGCCTTCTTAAACGAGGGGTGAGGTGCCGCGACGGAGCGCCTCCGCATCGAGCGAGGGCGACTGGTGGGACGCGATCATTCGAAAGTGCAGATGTTCGGCGGTCTTCGTGCCGCTCATCGGACGGTCCTTGCCGGCGGCGGCCCGCGGGAGGGGCGGGCATGAACACCATGACTTTCGGCGATTTCCGCAACGTGCTCGCGCGCGGGGCGAGCCGCGTATCGGCGCTACCGCGCTCTTTCCGTGAGCGACAGAGGGCGGCGCTGCGCGCGTCCTCCATGTTGCGCAACCGGATCGCGGTCGAGCCGCTCGAACCGCGCCTGCTGCTCTCCGCCGATGCGCCGGCGATAGCCGGGGCGATCGATTCCGCCGGCGAGGTCGACAGCTATCTGTTCAAGATCGACGAGCCGACCAAGCTCTATTTCGATTCTCTGACCGATTCCTCCTCCATCACCTGGGGGGTCGTCGGTCCCGACGGGGTGGTAAAGTCGCCTCAGGCCTTAGGCTCCTCCGACGGGCAGGACGCGCCGGGCTCGAATATTCTCGACCTCGCAGTGGGCGAATACACATTGCGTGTCGATGGGGCCGCAGACGCCACGGGCACTTACGGCTTTCGCCTGCTGAACCTCGCCGATGCCGCCGACATTGCGCCGGACGAGGTCGTCTCCGGCCACAATGCCGGAAAGGAAACCGACCTTTACAGTTTCGACGTGACGGCGGGGGACAGCTTCTTCTTCGATGCCCATGTACTCACCTCCGGCAGCACCTCGTGGCGGATGCTGGGTCCCGATGGCGAGCTGGTTTCGGCGCCGGCGAGTTTCGCCGATTCGGGTCCATTCACGCTCGACCGCGGGGGGCATTACACGCTGGCGATCGAAGGACGCGATTCGAACAGCCAAGCCTTCGACTATTCCTTCACGCTGTCGCGCGTTACCCAGGGCAGTGGCACAATCACGCCGGGGACGGCGATCTTCGACCGGATCGGCGCAGCGGGCAGCTCGATCCGCTACGACCTCACTCTTTCCGGCGACACGCGCCTGCTTTTCGACGCGCTCAAGGTCCCGCCCAATTTCCGCTGGAGCCTGATCGGTCCGCACGGGACGGTGGTGGACGGGCGCGACCTGCGCCACTCCGACGGCAGTTATGCGGATTCGCTGCTCGACCTCGATGGCGGCGATTACGTGCTCGACGTCTCAGGCGAGGGCGATGCGCAAGGTTCGTTTGGCCTGCGCCTCCTCGATCTGTCGGACGGCGAAAAAGTGCCGCTCGGCGGAACGTTCGGCTCGGTGTTCGGCGATGGCGGCGCGTCGGAAAATGCCCCGCGTCCCGACGGCGCTCCGCTCGATTATTCAGGTATGCCCGGCAGCGTCAATCACGGGTGGGCCGTCAATGGCAATGCCGACCTGCTGGTGCCGGACAACGCAGCGCACCGGCCGTCGCAGCTGACGCTAGAAGCCTGGGTCAAGCCCGACCCCCAGCAATATTACGAAGGCATTCTTGCCAAGACCTCGAGCACAAGCTGGAGCGACGGCTACGGCCTGATCCGGCTCGGCAGCGAGGTGCGCTTCTGGATCAATGGCTGGTCGACGAATTACGTCTCCGCCACGATTGCCGACGACGCCTGGAGCCAGGTTGCGGCGACTTATGACGGGACCACGATGCGGCTGTTCGTCAATGGCGAGCTGGCCGGCGAAACCGCTTATTCGGGGGGAATTGCGCACAGCACCGGGCCGCTGGCGATCGGCGCCACGCCCTCGGGCGATTACGTCTGGGGCGGCCAGCTCGACGACGTGCGCATCTGGGACAGGGCGCGCACCGAGAACGAGATCGCCGACAGCTGGATGACCCCGCTGACCGGCGCCGAAAGCGGACTGGTCGGCTACTGGAATTTCGACGAGGAGAACGGGCTCACTGCCGCCGACTCCTCGCTTACAGATGCCGTCGCGACCCAGCGCACGGTGCATGCGACCGAGACCAAAATCTACGAATTCGACGCTACGCAGGGCGCGCATATATTCCTCGACGTGACCAGCAACACCGGCGCCGATCTTCGGGCGCGGGTGTTCCGGCCGGACGGGCAATTGCTCGAACCCTCCTTTGCCCTGCAGGACCTCGATCTTTCCGACCTGCCGCAGACCGGCACCTATACCATCGTCATCGAGGGCGAGATCGACGCGACGCAAGCCGCCGAATTCAGCGCCGATCTGCTCGAAGTGGTCGATATCGCCGGCACGTTGGCGCCCGGCACGACGATTTCCGACACGCTGATTCCGGGACAGAAGGCGAGCTACGATTTCACTCTGGCGAGCAACACGCAGTTGCTGTTCGATGCCTTGTCGGCATCGCCGGGTGTCACATGGTCGCTGACCGGACCGCGCGGGCAGGAAGTCTCCTCCCGCCTGTTTTCGAGCTCGGATTCGATCGACGCCAATTTCGATACCGTTCTCGACCTTCGGGCAGGGAACTACACGCTGACGGTCGACGGCAATGGCGATGCGGCGGGTGGCTTTTCCTTCCGTCTGCTCAATCTCGCGGCGGGACAGACGATCGGCTACGATAGCGACGTTTCAGGTGCGATCAGCCCGGCGAACGAGAGCGACGTCTTCACCTTCACCGGCTCGGCCGGCGACGAGATCGCCATCGCCGAGCCAAGCGAAAGCACCGCTCACAACACCTATTTCCGGCTGATCGACCCGACCGGACGCCAGACCGTCTCGCCGCGCTATTTCTACGGCTCGCAGAGCTTCACCCTGCCGATGGACGGTGATTACACACTGGTCCTGGAAGGCCGCTATTCGCAGGCCGCGACGCACGACTACCAGTTCCGCGTCAACCTGACCGGCAACACGCCCCCCGCCGATACCTCCACGGGCACGCCGTTCACGCTCGGCAGCAGCGTTGCGGGCACGCTCGGCGCGGGCGAGACCGCGCTGCACAGCTTCTCCACCACCGGGCCGACCACGCTCTATTTCGACTCGCTTGCTGCGACGACCGACCGCCAGTGGACCATCGTCGGGCCGCGCGGCGTCGAAGTCGGTCCGGTCGATTTCTACTATTCCGATTCCTTCGAGAAATACGGCGATCTCGCGATCGACCTGCCACTGGCTGGCGACTACCAAGTCAAGGTCACAGGCGATGCCGGCGATTACGCCTTCCGCCTGCTGGACCTCGGATCAGCAACGCCGGTGGCGGTCAACAATTCGACGATCAGCGGGGAGCTTAACCCCTCGAGCGAAAGCGAGCTGTTCACCTTCGACGGGCTCGCCGGCGAGCATATCTTCCTTACCCGTCAAGTCGCCGCCTCTGCCAGCGTGAGGCTGTTCGATCCCTTCGGGCGACAGGTCAACGGGCCGCTCAATTTCGCCGACATGGAACTCACCCTCCCGCTCGACGGCACCTATACGCTGTTGATCGAGGGCAGGGTATGGAACAGCGCGGCGGGCGACGATTATGCGTTCACGCTCAATCGCCCGTCCGATCCCGCGCCGATCGCACTGGCGCTCGATACGCAGGTGAGCGGGACGCTGGCCGCGCCGGGCGACGTCCAGCGTTACACCTTCACGCTTCCCGAAGACCGCCTGGTGGTATTCGACTCGCTGACGTCCAATGCCAATCTCATCTGGCGCCTGACCGGGCCCGACGGCGTGATCGACGGCAATTTCCGCTATTCGGATTCGCACGACCTGTCGCGCCTGCCCAACGCGCTGCTTGCCGCCGGCGATTACGAACTGCTGATCGATGCGAGCGGCAATGCGACCGGCGACTATGCCTTTCAACTGATCGACCTGGCCGCCTCGGCCACTGCGACCTCCGCCGATGGCAGCCAGGTCGATACCACGCTGACGCCGGAGAACGAGACCAAGGTCTTCGCCTTCGACGCGGCGGCGGGGGAGCAGTTCTCGCTCCACGCGCTGACCAGCCTCCCCTATGGCAGCGTGCGTCTGATCGACCCCTATGGCCGCGATCTGACGGGCCCGAAGAATCTCGGCGACATGTTCCTGACCGCGGATGCGGCGGGTACCTATTATCTGCTCGTCGAGGGAAGGGTGTTCCAGACCGGCGCTTCGAGGGACGTTTCCTTCGTTCTCGACCGGCCGGTCGATCCGCCCGTCGCGGCGCTGGTCATCGGCGAGGAGACGATCGCCCATGTCGCGCGTCCGGGCGAGGAGGCGACGTTCGAATTTACGCTCGCGAGCGATGCCAGCATCTACTTCGATTCGCTGACTGCCAATTCCCAGATGAACTGGTCGTTGACCGGGATCACGGGCGAGATCGCCGCCGACAATTTCTACTATTCCGATGCTGCCGAGGATACGTCCGAGCGCGTCATCAAGCTCGCGGCGGGGACTTATCGCGTCACGGTCAATGCCAATGGCTTCAACACCGGCGAAGCGCACTTCCGCCTGCTCGACCTGACCGATGCCACCCCGATCGCCTTTCGCGACGTGATCAGCGCGGCGCTTGAACCGGCCAACGAGACCGACACATATTCCTTCGACGCCACGGCCGGTGACCGGTTCTATTTCCGCCTGTTCCAGGATCCGGGCTCGGCGACGCTGCGGGTGATCGGGCCCGACGGCAAGCAGACGGTCTATGACGGCAATTTCGGAGAGGAAGAGTTCGCCGTTGCCCAGACCGGGCGCTACACGATCCTGGTCGAGGGGCGGGTGTGGGACAATGCCGCCAGCCGTCCCTATTCCTTCGCGCTCTACGATGCGGACACTTCTGTCGCGGCGCTGCCGCTCGACGGGTCGATTTCAGGACCCACCTTGCGACCCGGCCGGATCGGCAATGCGATCTCCATGTCGGGTCACGAGGAAATCGAGGTCGCCGATCCCGCGCTCGACCTGCGCGACACGGTGACGGTCGAGTTCTGGCTCAATCCCGAACAATCGCCCGATACCTGGACTCCCATCGTCTACAAGGGCACCGCCGCCAACGAGCGGACTTACTCGGTGTGGTTCAACCGCGGCTGTTATATCCACGTCTCGAGCGAAAGGGGCGGGGCCAGCGACACGGTTGAGACCGCTTCCGGCTCGGTCCCCTATGGCGAATGGACGCATGTCGCGGTGGTGATCGACCGGCCTTCGGGCACGATGCAGATCTATCTCGACGGCGAACTGGCCGCTTCGCGTACGATCAGCACCAATTCGGCGAGCGGATCGCCCGACACGCCGCTCTATGTGGGCAGCACGCAGGAAATCGACGAATCCTATCGCCGGCTGCAGGGCGGGCTCGACGAATTGCGCATCTGGAGCCATGCGCGCACGCAGAGCGACATCCAGGGCGACATGCTGGTTGGCGCGCCGGGCGATACGACCGGCCTCGTCACCCGCCTGTCATTCGACAACCTTTCCGATGGTGCCACGACCGAGAGCGTGTCCGGATTGCCGGTCGATGTCGTCTCCGACCTCGCCAGCATCGACGGCGCGGTGCAGGGGCGGCTCGACGTACCGGGTGACAAGCGCGTTTACACCTTCACCCTCGCCGAAGATACGATGCTGGAAGTGGATTCGCTGAATGACGACAGCGATTTCGGGATCACCGTCGAAGGGCCCGACGGCCTCGTCGTCACGCGCAATCTGCGCAACGCCGATGCGAGTGAGTTTGGCGCAGGCAACCCGGTCTTCGTCGCACCGGCGGGGCAATACACGGTCACCGTCGATGCCGCGGGGAGTGTCAGCGGCTGGTTCGCCTTCCGCATCCTCGACCTCGCGACCGCCGTGCCGCTGGGCAAGTGCGGGGTGGCCGAAGGAACCATCTCGGGCTCGGGCGAGAACTATGCCTACAAGATCGACGTCGATGCCGGCGAGCAGCTGTTCATCGACGCGCTGGCTTTCGGATCATCGAGCAACCGCGCCAGCCTGCGGCTGATCGACCCTTATGGAAGGCAGGTCGCAGGACCGCTCAACTTCGACGACTTCCAGACCGGCGTGCTCGCCCTGGGCGGCGAATACACGCTGCTTGTCGAGGGCAAGGTATGGCACAACTGGCCGCTCGATTATCGCCTCGCGCTCTATTCGGTGCCGGTCAACGATGCGATCCCGATCACGCTCGGCGGTGCCAACCCCGATGCGCCGCTGGTGGTCCCGGGCGTCGACGGTAATGCGCTCGCGCTGCGCGGTGTCGACTACGTCGAAGTGCCCGACGGGACAAGTACCTCGCCCGCCAAGAACATGACCTTGGAAGGCTGGTTCAAGCTCGACCGCTTCACCGACACCTGGACGGTGCTGGCGAGCAAGGGCAACGAATATACGCCCACGCGCCTATCCTATCACCTGTCGGTCAATGCCAACGGCACGGTCAATCTCGATGTCGCGGACAATTCGGGTGCCCAGGAGATACGCACCGCTTCGGGCGTGTTCAAGGCCGGGCAGTGGGTCCACATCGCCGCCGTCGTCGATCGCGATAACGGCCAGATGACTCTCTATGTCGATGGCGTCGCGCAGGCATCGGGCACGGTTCGCAACACGCAGATGTACGACAATGACCAGCCGCTCTGGATCGGGCGCTACGACTCCCCGGCCAATTACGCAGGCATGGTCGAGGGGGCGGTGGATTCGTTCCGGCTGTGGGACGTGGCGCGCACCGCCGGGGAGGTCGCTGCCGACATGGCCAGCGCACCGCCCTCGGGCACAGCGGGCCTGCTGCTGGCGCTGGAGTTCGAAGACACCGGCCTGTCCTCGGGCGCGACGCTGGAATCGATGAACGCCAACGGGGTAAGTGGCCGCCTCGCCATTCCGGGCGAGACGCAGAGCTACACTTTCAGTGCCGACACCTTCACGCTCGCCTATTTCGACAGCCTGACCAACAATTCCAACTTCCATTGGACGCTGGAGGGGCCGCAGGGGACGATCGTCAACGACCGGCGTTTCGACCAGTCGGACGGGTCGGACTTTTCCAGTTCGCCGACTCTGTCCCTGGTGCCGGGCAACTATACGCTGACAGTGGACGGGGTGGGCGACACCGTCGGCTTTTACAATTTCCGCCTGCGCGACCTCGCAAACGTGGCGCCATTGCCGCTCGGCAGCGAAGTGGCCGGCGATCTCGACCCGTCCAATTCCACCGCTGCCTACCGCTTTGCGGCGAACGCAGGCGAGAGTTTCGTGTTCGACGTCGTCTCGGTCCAGAACGACGTCCACTGGCGCCTGCTCGATCCACTCGGCAAGGAGGTCTTCGGACCGCAGGGCATGTCCGATATTGACGGGCTCACGCTCGATATCGCGGGCACCTACACGCTGCTCATCGAAGGTAATATCCATCACGGATCGACCGCGAGCTACGCCTTCTCGGTCACCCCGCTTTCGGCGCAGACCAGCGCCTATGCGATCGGGGCCCGCGTCGATTCCGATATCGGCCAGCCGGGCGAGACCGACCGCTACACTTTCACCTTGGCCGAAACGAAGACCGTCGTCTTCGACAGCTTCAGCGACCTGCAGAACGTCAACTGGACGCTGACCGGTCCCGATGGCACGCTTGTCATTGGGCGGGAAATGCGCTCGAGCGACGGCTACGATTTCGGCGGCAATCCGGTGCTGCGGCTCGGGCCGGGAGAATGGACGCTGTCGCTCGACGGGGCGGGCGCTTTTACCGGCGCCTACGCCTTCCGCCTCCTCGATCTCGGCACCGCGCAGGAGATGGTGGCTGGCGGCACCTATAACGGGGTGCTCGGCCAGCAGGGCCGCGAGACCGACCTCTACCGCTTCGACGCGACCAAGGGGATGCGCTTCTATCTCGACGTGCTGAATGGCGTATCGAGCCAGAACAAGTGGCGGCTGATCGACCCGAACGGCAATGTGGTGTTCGGTCCGGCCAATATCGCCGATATCGGCTTTGTCACCGCGCCCGTGGCGGGGACCTACACGCTGTTGCTCGAAGGCCGCGACAGCAACTCGGGCGACGTGCCCTATTCCTTCGTCTTCCAGGTGCCGCTCCAGCCCGATGGCACAGGCGAGACTTTGCAGGACTTCGAGTCCTCGGGCGGTTTGCCCTATGTCCTCTACAACAATCGCGGCTCTGCCGCGCAAGTGGTGGACGATGGCGGCAACAACGTCCTGCGGCTGACCGACATCCTTTCCACCAACGAGACCAACACGGCCTATTTCTCCGCCAATGGCGAGGGGCGGCAGGACCAGATCGCGCTCGATTTCGATTTCCGCATCCAGAACCGTCCTGGCCAGTCGGGGCGGCCCTACGGGCTCGGCCTGTCATTGTTGCCGGTCTCGCTCTACGGCCCGGCCGGCCCCGCCACCGCGGACTGGGACGCGTTCGACCGCGCGATCGAATTCTACTTCGATACCGACAATGGTGGCTCTTACGATCCCAACGACAACCACATCCAGATGCATTTCGATGGCACCAAGCTGCTCGACGGCATCGATCCCGGCTTCGACCTCGTGGCAGGCGACTGGGCGCATGTGAAAGTGGTGCTCGAGCGCGCCGATGGCGGCATGCTCGTCTCGCTGATCCTGACCCCGCCGGGCGGCACCGCGACCACATTGGTCGACCAATATTATCTCGGCGGTGCGGAGCTCGAAGCCTATCGACCGGCGATCTCGGGCAATACGAGCGGCAATATCGCCAATATCGACATCGACAATGTCGGCCTCGTGATGACACCAGCTGCCGACCCCGTCGCCGCGCTGGTGCTCGGTGAAACCGTCAGCGGCGCAATCGCGCAGGCGGGAGGGATCCAGCGTTACGGGTTCACCCTACCCGAGCGGACGCTGGTCGCGGTCGATACCCTGACAAATAACGGCAATTTGTACTGGGATATCACCGGGACGACCGACGATGGCGGCGCGGTCCGCTTTATCGACACCGATTCCTACGAAGGCCGCAATCGCCAGTCGGTGGTATGGCTCGATCCCGGCGACTACGAGATGGCGATCTCCGCCAGCGGCAGCAATACCGGCAGCTTCTTGCTGCGGGTGCTCGATCTGGGTGCGGGCGAGGATATCGCCATCGGCGACACGGTCGCACTGACGCAGGCGCCGGGCAATTCGGCCAACGTCTATCATTTCGACGGCACCGCTGGGCAGCGCCTGTTCCTCGACCTCGTCTCCGGGTCCAATTCGCCATTCTGGCAGATCGTCGATCCCAAGGGGAACGTGGTCTACCCTGTGACGCGGATCGGCGATTACGAGGGCTTCACACTCGACCGCGACGGCACCTACACATTGCTGGTCGAAGGCCGGATCGGCACCACTACGCCGCAAACGCTCGAATTCGCGCTGGTCGAAATGGTCGAGACGAGTGCGGCGATGACACTCGGCACGCAGGTTTCCGGCACCCTGTCCAAGGCGGGCGAGCGGCGAAGCTTTACCTTCTCGCTGCCCGAAGCCGCGCTTCTTCATTTCGACAGCCTGACCGACAACAACGGTCTCACCTGGTCGCTTGCTCGCGCCGAAGGAGAGATCGCGGGCGGCACGCTGCAGCGTTCGGATTCCACCTATCGCAACGATTCAACCGCGATCTATGCGTTGGCGGGCGACTACACGCTGACCATCGACGGCTCGGGCGACGCGCTGGGCGATTTTGCCTTCCGCCTGCTCGACCTCGCCAATGCCGCGGCGCTGCCGCTGGGCACGCCGACCACGGGCACACTCGACCCGGCCAATGCCACGGCGATCTACACATTCGACGCCGCGGCAGGCGAACGCTTTTTCTTCGATTTCCAGATAAATCAAGGCCTTGGCGAGTGGCGGCTGGTCGATGGCAATGGGCGGCAGGTGTTCCACGACACGTTCGACCGC
This sequence comes from Croceibacterium aestuarii, assembly GCF_030657335.1. Classification (NCBI taxonomy): domain Bacteria; kingdom Pseudomonadati; phylum Pseudomonadota; class Alphaproteobacteria; order Sphingomonadales; family Erythrobacteraceae; genus Croceibacterium; species Croceibacterium aestuarii. The sequence continues at coordinate 240,625 of NZ_CP131039.1, read as the reverse complement.
GATTACGGGCCGGTCACGCTCGATCGCGACGGCACCTATTACCTGATGTTCGAAGGGCGCATCGCCGATACAGGGACCGACGCCTATCAGTTCCAGGTCACCCGCCTGGCCGATCTCGTCGACGACCTGACATTGGGCGAAACCTATTCGGCCAGCCTCGACCAGCCATATCAAAACGCGGTTCTCTCGTTCAGCCTGACCGAAGAGACGCTGGTCAACGTCGATCCGCTGACCAACGACAACGACCTCGCCTGGACGCTGACGGGTCCCCTCGGCCAGGTCGCTTCGCGCGAATTCCGCCAATCGGACGGGCCGGAAATCTCCGGGAATCCCGTCTTGCGCCTGCCCGCGGGCGATTACGTGCTGCGGGTCGAGAACCAGAACGTGGTCGGCCGCCCCTTCGCCATCCGCGTCTCGGACCTCGCCAGCGGCCAGAACCTGACGCCGGGCCTGCCGGTCAACGGCACACTGAGCCCGGCTTCCGAGACCGAAATCTACCGCTTCGATGCCGAAGCCGGCGACACCTTCTTCTTCGACCGCCTCTCGCTCTCTGGCGGCACGGCGCATTGGCGGCTGATCAGTCCCACGGGGCGCCAGCTCTTCATCAACAACTTCCAGGACCTCGAAGCCTTCACCCTGCCTTCGACCGGGACCTACACCCTGCTCATCGAGGGGCGCATCGGCGATGCCTCCGCGATCTACACCTACGGCTTGAACGTCATCGAGCAGGTCGAAAGCGATCCCGTCGAAATCGACCTCGACGCCAACAACGCACCCGACCTTGTCGCCGCCGAACTGGCAGTGATGAGCGGAGACGGCATTTATTCGGGTGCAACCGTCACGCTGGCGTGGAAGACCGCCAATGCCGGCCAGCAGCCCGCGGAGGGGCTGTGGTCCGACCGGGTGATCGTGCGCAATCTCGATACCGGGCAGGTAATCGGCAATTACCTGTTCGACGATAATGGCGGCACGATCCCGGCCGGCGGGGAGCGTCAGCGGCAGGTCGACATCACCCTGCCGGAGGGCAACAGCGCCGTCGGCCGCCTGTCCTTCTCGCTCGCGCTGGACGATGCCAATACGGTGGCCGAGGCCAATCTCGACGGTACCGCCGAGAGCAACAATACCGCGAGTATCGAAGTCGTTTCGACGCTCGCGCCGTTCATCGACCTCGTCACCTCCAACCTCCAGCCCGACCCTACCTTCGGTTGGGCGCCGGGCGACCCGGTGACGCTCACCTGGACCACGACCAATAACGGCAACCGCGCCACGGCGGGCAGCTTTTCCGAGCGCATCTCGGTGCGCAACACGAGCAGCAACCAGACCTTCTATCTCGCCACGATCGTCAATGCAGGCGCGCTCGATGCCGGGGCCAGCCGCGATTCCTCGGTCGAGGTGGTATGGCCCGACGGGGTCGGCGCCCACGGCAATTTCCGCTTCGAGATCGTCACCGACGTTCTCGACGAGGTGGCCGAGGCCAATGACAGCGCTACCGGCGAGACGAACAATCTGCAGACGCAGGACATCGTCTCCTCGCCTGACATCCAGCTCGACAACCTCGCCATCGACGCCGCCACCCCGGCCTCGGGCGACACGATCACGCTGAGTTGGACCGAGAGCAATATCGGCAATGTCGCCACCGTCGAGGGCTGGACCAACCGCATCTACATCCAGAATCTCGATAATGGTCAGGTCCTGCTCGACACCACTGTTGCCTCGACCGATGCGCTGGCGGCGGGCGGATCCCGCGACAAGAGCCTGACCTTCACCTTGCCAGAGGGCATGGCATCGGCCGGGAGCGTGCGGGTCACCGTCTATGGCGATCGCGGTGCCAATGGCGCGGCGGGCACGATGCGCGAGGTCGCCGCGGGATACAATGCCGAGGCCAACAACACCCCTGTCCTTAATTTCGATGTTGAGGAAACCGCCTATGCCGACCTTGCCGTCAGCGGCGTCTCGGCGCCCGCGATGGCGGCAGGCGGGGAAACGATCAATGTTTCTTGGACCGTGACCAACCATGGGCCGGTTCCCGCGGTCTCTTCCGCCGGTTGGGTCGACCGGATCATTCTGTCGAGCGACGGCGTGCTCGGCAATGAGGACGATGTGGTGCTCGGCGAGGTGGTGCGCGATACGGCGCTGGCGGCCGGGGCCCATTATGCGGGGACCGCCTCGGTGCTGCTGCCGGGCGATGTCGCGGGCACCTATTCGATCTTCGTCGTCGCCGATGCCGATGCCGATGTCGTCGAGCCCGACACCCGTGCCGACAATGTCGGCGGGCCGGCCTCGATCGCGCTGACGAGCGAGGCGCCCAACCTGGTCGCCGATGCGGTGTTCGGACCGACCGGCACGGTGTCGGGCGGGGAAACCTTCACCGTCTCTTGGCGTGTGCGCAATACCGGCGACGCCGCCGCGTCGGGCGGCCATGTGGACCGCATCCTTCTCTCCTCCGATGGGGCCGCCAGCGACGACGACCTGATGCTCGCCGAAGTTACCCACGACGCGCCGCTTGCCGTGGGATCGACCTATTCAGTGTCGGTCCCGGTCAGCGTGAGCGACGGGCGGTCGGGCCAGTTCAGGCTGATACTCGTCACCGATGCCGGCGAAACGGTGTTCGAGAACCTCCTCGATGACGACAATATCGGCGTCTCAGCGCCGATCACCTTCGCCTCCGCGCCCTCGGCGAATCTGGTGGTCGAGAGCCTCTCGGTCCCGGAAGGCGCGGTGCCTGGGCAGCAGGTCGATGTCACCTACGTCATCCGCAACACCGGCACCCAGCCGGCGACTGCGCCGTGGACCGACCGCATCTATATCGACGATGACGAGACCGTCTCGGGCGCGGCAATCCTGGGCACCGTGGGGCGGCTGTTTGACCTCGCCCCGGGCGAGAGCTACGAGGTCACCCAGGCGGTCACCCTACCGAAGAATCTCGGCGATGCGGGCTATCACGTCCTCGTGCGCGCCGACGTTTACGGGCAGATCTTCGAGGGCGGGGCCGAAACCGACAATGACGGAGCGAGCCTGGAGCTGGTGCTCTCACATGCCGACCTCGTGCCCGAGAACCTTGCCCAGGACGGCGGTGCCGATCTTCAGTCGAACACCGAGATCGAGGTCAGCTGGACCATTCGCAACGGCGGGAGCGGGACGACGTTGGAGGGCTGGACCGACGAAATCTGGCTCTCAAGAGACGGCACAATTGGTTCAACCGACATCAAACTGGGCGAACTTGTCGCTCCCGACGCGCTGGCGCCGGGCGAGACCTATGACGGCACGCTCAAGGTCCTGCTGCCGATCGATGCCAGCGGCGAATACAAGCTGTTGCTGCGTACCGATAGCGGCGGCCAGATCGCCGAACTGAGCGCGGGCGAGGCGAACAATTTCGCGTCGGCCGACCTGACAGTCGGTCTCGCGCCCTATGCCGATCTCGAAGTCAGCAATGTCAGCGCGCCGACGCTGACCGTGGAGGACCCGGCACGCGTCACCGTCGGCTGGACCGTCACCAACAACGGCACCGGCCCCGGCGCGACCGATAGCTGGGTCGACAAGGTGATCGTCAGCTCGGACGACATCCTTGGCGATGGCGACGATATCGTACTCGGCGAACTGCTGCACGAAGGTGCGCTTGAGGTGGGCGAGAGCTACGATGCCAGTCTCGACCTGATCCTGCCGGCGGGCTTTCACGGACGCTACACGCTCTTCGTGCGCAGCGATGCGGGCGACACCGTGTTCGAGAACGGCGCCGACGACAACCGCACCGCCATGGCCGAACCGTTCGACGTCTCGCCGTTCCCGTGGGCGGACCTCTACGTCGTCGGGGTGGATGCACCTGGCAATGCGCAATCGGGGGACGAGATCACGGTCACCTGGCAGGTCGGTAATCAGGGGCCGGGCCTGACCAACACGTCGAACTGGTACGACAGCGTGTGGCTGGAAAAGACCGACGGGTCGGGACGCGTGCGGCTGGGGCAGGTCAACCATCTCGGCTTCCTCGCGCCCGAGGACAGCTACAGCCGCACCGCGAGTTTCACCCTGCCCGAGGGGATCGCGGGAGAATACCGCATCGCGATCGAGGTGCCGGGCACGAGCAATCCCGGCGGCGGCCCCTACGAATTCATCTACACCGACAACAATCGCGGGGAATCGGGCACCTTCGACGTCTCGCTCGCTCCCTCTCCCGACCTCGTGGTTACCGGTATCTCCGCGCCGTCCACCGGCGTCGAGGGGACGGTGATCGACGTCGAATGGTCGGTGAAGAACAACGGCGCGGCACCCGCAACCGGCAGCTGGATCGACAAGGTTTACCTGCGCCGGGTCGGCGATAGCGGCAACGGCACGCTGATCGGCTCCTATTCCTATACCGGCCCGCTCGATGCCGGGAAGAGCTACACCAGGCGCGAGGAAATGCGCCTGCCGGTCAAGACCAGCGACGCGTTCGAGATCGTGGTGGTCACCGATGCCGGCAATTCGGTTTACGAATATGGCGCGGCGTCGGGCAACAACCAGACGGTGGACGACGACACGATCGTCGTCTCGGTCCTGCCGCGGCCTGACCTCACCGTCAGCGGCATTACCGGCCCCGACACGGTCACCGCTGGAGCCACTGCCTCGATCGAGTTCACCGTGGTCAACCAGGGCCTCGAGGAGGCCAGCGGCACCTGGACCGACCAGGTCTGGCTCTCGCTCGACGACAAGCTGTCGAGCGACGACATCCTCGTTTCCTCGCTGCAGAACGCTTCGGCGCTGGGCTCGCTCGAGGAATATCGCTCGGTCTCCGATGTGTTCACCGGGCCCAAGCGTTTCCGCGGCACGGTCTACGTGCTGGTCAAAGCCGACAGCGGCAACGCGGTCGACGAATGGCCCAACGATACCGACGCCAGCAATCTCGTCGCGCACGAGCTCTACGTCGAACCGATCCCCTTCGCCGACCTGGTGGTGGACAATGTGGTTACCGCCGCACAGGCGTTCGAGGGCAATACGATCGACGTCCGCTACACCGTCACCAATCGCGGCGCGGGCGAGACCGACAAGGGCACCTGGACCGAGCAGATCTGGCTCACCCGCGACAAGAACCGGCCGCATCCCGGGCAGGGCGACATCCTGCTGACCACGCTCAAATATGTCGACGGCGTACTGCAGGAAGACGAAGGCTACGATCGCCAGCTGACCGTTACCCTGCCGACCGGCCTGACTTCGGGCACCTATTACATCACGCCATGGGTAGATCCCTACGGCACCCTGCTCGAAGATCCGCTCGTTCCCAACATCAATCCCGACGATCCCAGCGAATACAATTCAAGCAATTATCGCGCGCGCGCGATCGATATCGTCGGCACTCCGGCGCAATCGACGACGAAGAACATCGCCGTCACCGCGGTTGATGCCGATCCCACCGGCGCCGGCGGCCAGCCGTTCACCGTGAGCTGGACGGTCAAGGCGGCGGGCGATGTGACCGCCAGTGGCTGGCGCGACCAGGTTTATCTGGCCGATGCGCCGCTGCTGGAGGACGCGCACGACAAGTTCCTGCTCGGCTCCTTCAATAACCTGCGCGCGCTCGATCCAGGCGCCTCCTACTCGCGCACCGAGACCTTCGACCTCAACCCGGCGGCCAAGGGCATGTACGTTATCGTCGTCTCCGAATACGGGGCCGACGCCAACAAGCTCGACAACCAGTATTTCGACGCCACCAACGTCACCAACACCCCGGCAGACCTGCGGGTCGTCTCGGTGGTTCCCTCGGCCCCGTCGATGCCGGCCTATTCGGGCGAGCTGACCAGCGTCACCTATACCGTGCGCAACGATGGCGCCGATGTGTGGGACGGCACCGACTACTGGCGCGACCAGGTGTGGATTTCGAAGGATCCGACCTTCGATCCGAAGCGCGCGCAACTGGTCTCGACCATCCTCCAGCCGGCCAACGGGCTGGCGACCGGGGAGAGCTACACCAACACCGCCGAATTCAGCATGCCACCCGGGGTGGAGGGCGAATATTACGTCTACGTGTTCACCAATGTCAGCGGCAACAATCCGGCACAGCCGGAGGTGGTGACCCGGGGCGACAACGCTTCGCTGCGCGACGGCGCTTTCGCCAAGTCCGCCTTCGAATTGCCCGCGGGCAATAGCGGCGCGGCGCAATTCCCGGTCATCTACCGCGAGCCCGATCTGCAGGTCACCGGGCTAACCCTGCCTGAGAACCTCACCGCTGGCGAGACGGTGGAGATCAGCTTCAAGGTCGAGAATGTCGGTACCCGCACCACGCGCGAGACCAACTGGACAGACCGCCTTTACCTCTCGCTCGACGCCTCGCTCGACACCGGCGACTGGCTGATGACGCGCGAGGGCCAGAACGGCATCGAGATCAAGGCCGAAGTCCCGCATCAAGGCGCGCTGGCGCCGGGCAAATTCTACATCGCCACCGCCACGGTCACGCTGCCGTTCGAACTCGAAGGCGAATTCCACGTCATCGCCATGGCGGATTCGGGGCCGGGCCAGTCGGGCTATGGCGGCTCGACCCTCTCGCCGCGTCTGCGCGGGGTGAGTGGCAATTCGAATGGCCAGGTGCGCGAATTCCAGGGCGAGGGCAACAACACCACCGCGGCAACGGTGACGCTGTCGCCCTATTCGGCGCCCGACCTGCAGGTCGGCGCTCTGGTCGCGCCCGAACGCGCGGTGCGCGGGCAGAAGTTCACGGTCGAATACACGGTCACCAATGCCGGCGGGCAGACCCCGGCCCAGCAGGGGATGTGGAACGACCTCGTCTATCTCTCGCGCGATCCGTTCCTCGACCTGACGTCGGACAAATATCTCGGCAGCGTCAGGCATACCGGCGGGCTGGGTGCGGGCGAGAGCTACGATGTCAGCCTGGATCTGACCATGCCGGGCAATCTTGGCACGGATGCCTATTACGTCTTCGTGGTCACCGACCCCACGCGCTACAATTCGACCGGCGACGTGTTCGAGGCTGAGGAGCGCAACAACACGGTCGGCACGGTCGATCCGATCATCATCGACCTGCCGCCGCCCTCCGACATCCAGGTCACCGACATCGTCATCCCTTCCAGCGGGCGGCCGGGAGACGACGTGGCGATCAGCTGGACTGTCGAGAACAAGAGTACGGTCACTGCCAGCGGCAGCTGGACTGACGCGGTGTACCTGTCGAGGGACGCGACCTGGGACATCGGCGACCAGTTGCTCGGCCGCCAGAGTTTCAGCGGCAATCTGCTCGAGGGCCAGAGCTATTCGCTCAATCTCAACACCACCCTGCCGGGGGCCGAGGAGGGCGATTACCGGATCATCGTGCGCACCGACGTGCGCAACCAGCTGCACGAGGATACCGGCGAGGCCAACAACACCACCGCCTCGCCCTCCACGCTCGCCATATCGGTCAAGGAATTGCAGCTCGGCGTGCCGCTCACGGTCGATCTCGCCCCGGGGCAGGAGCGGCTCTACAAGATCGAGGTCCCGGCGGACGAAACCCTGCGCTTTCGCGTGGGATCGGACGACGAGCGCAGCATCAACGAGGTTTTCATCCGTCATGACGGCGTGCCGACCTCGGCGCTGTTCGATGCCACCTATACCGGCCCGCTGGCGCAGGAACTGACCGCCATCGTCCCCGGCACCGAACCGGGCGTCTATTACGTGCTGGTTCGCGGCTATTCGGGCCCCGGAGACGGCACGCAGGTGACGCTGACGGCGGACCTGCTGCCGCTGGTGATCACTGATATCGACACCGATACGGGCGGCGACGGCAAATACGTCACCACCACGATCAAGGGCGCGCAATTCGACGAGGACGCGATCGTCAAGCTCTCGCGCCCCGGCATCGCCGAATTCGAGCCGGTGGCGTGGGAAGTGATCGACGCCTCGACCATCATCGCCACCTTCGATTTCACCGACGCGCCGCACGGACTCTACGACCTCAAGATCATCAATCCCAATGGCGAGGAGACGGTCGAGCCCTATCGCTTCCTGATCGAGCGCGGGATCGAACCCGAAGTGACGATCGGCGTGGGCGGCCCGCGGGTGATCCTGGCGGGCGACCAGGCGACCTATTCGGTGGCGCTGGAGAACCAGTCCAACCTCGACGCGCCCTACACCTATTTCCAGGTCGGTGTGCCCGAGCTGAACTTCAACCAGTACGTCTTCGGCCTCGCCTTCCTCGACTTCTTCACCAACATCCGCGGCACGCCCGAAGGCGCGGTGGGCACGGCCAACGAAGACGTGCCGTGGCGCAACCTGGAGTCGATTACCAACACGAACGGGCAGCTGCTGACCTCGGGCTTTCTGTACGACCAGGCGGCGAGCGGCTTCGACGGCTTCACCTTCAACGTGCTGACCTATCCGGGTCTGAAGGCGATGTCGGACCGGGCCTTCGAGACCTTCCGCTCGCAGATGGAGCAGGTCTTCCCCGAACTCGACGACCTGCTCGCCTCGGGCGAGGCGGGGCTCGAGGAATGGTGGGACGCGGTCAAGGATACCGTCGAGGAAGAGGTGCCCGGTGCCGGGAAGGTGCTTGAGGGGCTCGATTTCGTGGGCCTCTACAATGCCAACCGCGCGGTACCCAGCGAAGACGAGATTCCCTTCATCCCGTTCCGCTTCCACATCGCCGCCGCCGCGACGACGATGACGCGCGACGAATTCGTCGCCTTCCAGAGCAATGCCGCGCGCGACATGCGCAATGCCATCCTCGCCAATGACGATGCGCCGCCCGCTTTGCTGGCGCTCGCCGCGGACGAGGGGCAATGGGTCGATCTCTATCTCGCCGCGCTCGAGGAGGCGGGCTTGCTGCGGGCCGAGGGCGATCTGCCGCCGATCCGCGAGAACGCGCAGGTTGTCTCGATGGTGGCGACGCTCGCCTCGGGCATATTGTTCGGACCCGCGGGTAACGACATCCGCTCGACCGGTGACCTCATCTCCTTCTTCGAGCAGGTTCGCCAGCTCTACGGCCACCAGGAAGGGCTGATGGCGGATATCGACTTCTACGATCCGCGCCAGAGCCCGCGTTATGTCGGCGAGGTGCCGATCCCGGCGCTGCCCGATTTCGCCGATTTCGACCTCGGCCTGTCCAATCCCACGCAGTTCGAGGCGTTCCGCGTCTATGTGCCGTGGATGCCCTTCGACCAGCGCGGGGCGGGCCTGCCGGCCGACTTCCAGATCAACGGGCCCGAGCCGGTCGACGGCGATCCCTTCGCCAGCCTCGATTTCAGCAATGTCTTCTCGAGCGAGGGCGAGGTCGGCCGGCTCGCCTCGATCACCGGCCCTTCGACGCTCGAGACGCAGGGCTGGCTGCCCGAGAACCAGGCGCTGCCCTATTCGGTCGGGTTCGAGAATGCCGCCGGGTCGGGTGCCTATGTCAACGAGATCCGGGTCGTCACCCAGCTCGATCCCGATCTCGACCCGCGCACGTTCAATTTCGGCGACATCAAGATCGGCGACATCACCATCGACGTCCCCGACGGGCGCAGCAACTTCCAGACCGAGATCGACTTCACCGCGACCCGCGGCTTCATCCTGCGGGTGAGCGCGGTGCTCGACCTGTTCCAGGACCCGGCGAGCGCGAGCTGGCTGATCCAGGCGATCGACGCGCTGACGGGCGAAGTGCTGGAGGACGACACGCGCGGGCTGCTGGCGCCCAACGACGCGCTCGGCACCGGAGCCGGCTTCGTCAATTACACGGTCGAGCCGCGCGAGGACCTGCTCACCGGCGAGCAAATCACCGCCTCGGCACGCGTGGTGATGACCGGCTTCGCGCCCGAGGACACGACCGTGCTGAGCCAGGTGATCGACGCCAAGGCTCCCACGAGCACGATCACCGCCACCCGCGTTCCCGGCACGTCGGACTTCAACATCACCTGGAATGTCGAGGACGACGGTGCCGGCTCCGGCGTCGGGCACGTCACGCTCTACGTGGCCGAGGATGGCGGCGATTTCCGCATCTGGCAACGCAAGCTTGCAGACGCGTCGGGGTCGATGGTGTTCGAGGGCGAGGCAGGCAAGAGCTACGAATTCCTGGCCTTGGCGACCGATATCGCCGGCAATCGCGAAGTGCCGCGCCCGGGCGTCAACGCGGTCGATGACGGGTCCTCGGTCAATCTCGGCGGCGTGCCCAGCGTGCCCGGCACGACCGCGCCCAATTTCGGGCAGCCGCCGGCGCCTTCGCCCGAGCCATCGACCAATGCGCTGTTCCTCGAAGCCGAGGCCAACGTGCCCGCCGCCGATCCGCTGACCCGGCCGAGCGAATTCGACTCCGTGCTCAGCCCGTTCATCGCCAACGCTTTCGCCACCGGCATCGGCACCAGCGATGCCGGGATCGGCCCGATGGCCATCGTCGAGACGCCCGACGGCGATTTCCTCGTATCGGGTGGACCCAATCGCGGGACGATCTGGAAGTTCAGCGCGCAAGGCGGCGTGGCGGGCGAACCCCTGGCGCAGCTCGACGTGCCGATCTTCAACATGGCCTTCGACAAGGAAGGGCGCCTGTGGGCGACGACCGGGGGCGGGGCCCTCGTCCGGCTCGACCCGGCAAGCGGGCAAATCCTCGATTCCTACGGTGACGGCATCACCATCGCGCTCGCCGTCGATCCCGATTCGGGCGACATCTACGTCTCGACCAATAATGGCGTGTCGATCTTCGATCCCGAGACGGGGAGCTTCGCCCAGTGGAGCCGCGACGAGAACCTGCGCGTCGGCAGCCTGGCCTTCGACCAGGCGGGCGACCTGTGGGCGGTGACCTGGCCCGACCGCACGCAAGTGGTGCGCTTCACCGACCGCGCGCGCGCCGAGACCGTGCTGACCTTCGACGCGCCGGCGGATTCGCTCGCCTTCGGCAAGGCCGGCACCGCGCTCGAGGACCTGATGTTCGTCAGCCACACGTCGGGCGATATCGGCGATGACGGGCTGGCGCAGATGGGCAGCGAGCTGACCATGCTCGATCTCGCCACCCTCCAGCGGATTGCGGTGGCGAAGGACGGAACCCGCGGCGACGTGGTGTTCGCCACCAGCGACGGACGGCTGCTGGTCAGCCAGTCGAACCAGGTCGACCTGATCGCGCCGGCCGCCGCGCCCACCGTGATCGCGACCAATCCGCCCGCTGGTTCGCAGATCGCGCTGCCGCAGCCGTTCCTCTCGGTCACGTTCGACCAGGACATGTTCGTCGGCGCTGCGGACGATGCGGGATCGGTACTCAATCCCGACTATTTCTCGCTCATGGGCGCGAGCACGGGCGCGCAGGCTGTGCAGAGCGTCACCTACGATGCCGCGACGCGCACCGCCTATGTCAATTTCGGCGCGTTGCTGGCGGACGAGTTCACGCTCACCGTCGATGCCGCGCTGGCAAGCCAGAACGGCCAGCGGCTGGGCGTCAATTACGCCAGCACTTTCACCGCGTTCGACGACATTACCGCGCTCGTCGACCTGGAATTTGTGAATACTCGCCTCGACCGCTCCACGGGGGCGATTTCCTACGAGGTGATCGTCACCAACAAGACCGACGGCCCGATCTCGCTGCCTGCGCTATTGACGATCGACCCGCTGGCGGGCTTCACCAACGTGCCGGTCGATGCCGCCGGGCAGAGCGACGATGGCCGCTGGCTGATCGATCTCGGCGATGCGCTGCCCGCAAACGGCATCCTCGAAGCGGGGCAATCGACCACCGGGCGTACCGTCTCAATCGTCACCGGAGGCAACCAGCGGCTTTCCTTCTCGACCGGCATCGTCGCCGGAACCCTTCCCAATACCGCACCCGTCTTCACCAGCGACCTGCCGAGCGCGCCGCTGGCGAAGGGCGGGACCTTCACGCACCAGGTGACCGCCACCGATGCCGAGGGGCAGGCGATCCATTTCGGCCTGCTCACCGCGCCCGAGGGGATGACCATCGATGCCGAGACTGGGCTCATCTCATGGGACGTGCCCGCCACGGCGGCGATCGCGGTGCCGGTGGTGGTCGAGGCGTTCGACACGCGCGGCGCGGTCAGCCTGCAGCGCTTCGTGCTGGCGATCGCGGGCGGCAATTCGGCACCCCAATTCATAAATCCCCCGCTCACCCTCGACGGCGGCGAGGGGCAATTGTTCGAATTCCAGCTGGTCGCGCTGGATCCCGATCTCGACAAGCTCACTTACCTTGCCGACGGTCTGCCCGGCGGTGCGGCATTCGATCCGGCGACGCACACCTTCTCATGGCTTGCCGATTATCAGGCGGCCGGCACCTACCCGGTCCGTTTCATGGTCACCGACGGCGTCAACAGCGACGAGATCGTGGTCGAGCTGCGGGTCGCCGAGCGTAACGAACCGCCGCAGGTCGTGGTGCCGGCCGACCGCAGCGCGCGCGAGGGGGACTTCGTCCGCTTCAAGATCGAGGCCAAGGCCGACAGCGGGCGCGAACTGACCTATACCAGCGACAACCTGCCCTTCGGCGCGGTCCTCAATCCGCTGACCGGCGAGTTCGAGTGGATTCCGACCTACACCCAGGAAGGCGTCTACGACATTGCCTTCACCGTCAGCGACGGCGAGACCGATGTCGAAGTCACCAGCCAGGTCACCGTGTTCAACGCCAATGGCGCGCCGGTGTTCAATCAACAGGACGGCTGGCAGGTTCTTGAGGGGCAGCAACTGGCATTCACCGCCTTCGCCTTTGACCCGGACAATCCATATTATACGCCCGCCCTGCGCGACAGCCTCGGCAATGTGACCGAGACCACAAATCTACCCAAGACTGTGAGCGTCGAAGTGGTCGGCGACTTGCCCGAGGGGGCGAGTTTCGATCCCGATACGCTGGCTTTCGCCTGGACACCGACGGCGGCGCAGGCGGGCGACTACGTCATCCACCTGCGCGCAACCGATATCGGTGACGGCGAGGAAGCTCCGCTCTCCGCCGAGATCGACGTGCCGATCCGCGTGTTCAACCAGAACCGCCGCCCGAGCGTCGCCCCGATCGAGAACGTTACCATCGCCAAGGGCGACACGCTCGATATCCCGGTCGAATCCTTCGATGGCGACGGCAATCCGCTGACGCTGCGCGCGATCAACGAGAGCCCCTATCGTCCGCTGCCTGGCTTCATAACCTTTACCGACAATGGGGATGGCACCGGCATGCTGCACCTGGCGCCGGGCGCCAATACGCGCGGGGACTACACGATCATCGTCGCTGCGACCGACGATGGCGACGGCACGGGCGAGCCGCTTACCGGCGGCTATACGTTCAACATCAGCGTCACCAGCGAGAACGAGGCGCCGGTGATCTCCTATTTGGGCGACGCGGTGGCGGTGGTGGGCGAGACCTACCAGGCAATTCTCGACGTGTCCGACATGGACGAGGATGCGCTTCACTATGTGGTCGCAGGACTGCCGGGAGCGACGATCACGCCGACCGCATTCTATGGTCGCGCCCTGCTCGAATGGACGCCTGCGACCGCCGACATCGGCAGTCACGACGCGCATGTGACGGTCTCCGACAGCGGCAACGGCCTGGTCGATCCCGCGAGTGCGCAGGCGACGTTCAGCGTGGTGGTCCGCACCAGCAATGCCGGCCCGCAAATCGCGCCGATCGGCGATCGTGCCGCGAGCGAGGGCGAGGAGCTCGCCTTCACCGTGCGCGGCGCCGATGCCGATAACGACAAGCTCACCTTCCGCATGGACGGCGCGCCCGAAGGCGCAGTGCTCGATCCGGTCACGGGCGAATTCAGCTGGATTCCGTCGCTCAACCAGGCGGGCGACTACGAGGTCACTTTCACCGCCAGCGACGGCAACAAGTCGAGCAGCGAGACGATTACCATCGCGGTCGCCAACACCAACCAGGCGCCGATCTTCGTGCCGATGAGCCTGCAATTGGTGCGCGAGGGAGCGAAACTTGTCTTCCGCGCGGTCGCCAGTGATCGCGACGGCGACCCGGTCCAGCTCTCGGTGGTGAGCGGCCTGCCCGATGGCGCGCTGTTCGTCGCCAGCAGCGGTGAATTCCAGTGGTCGCCGGAATACGATCAGGCGGGCGATCACCTGCTCAAGTTGCGTGCGGTCGACCCGAGCGGCGCATCCGACGAAATATCAGTCGTGATCCGCGTCGCCGACATCAACCGCGCCCCGGTCATCGACGAGGGCTATCATGGCTTCATCCTCGGCGAGGAAAAGAGCTTCGCCATCGCCGCCAGCGATCCCGATGCCGAGGACAGCCTGACCTACAGCGCGGAGGGACTGCCCGAAGGGGCGACAATCGACCCCGACACCGGACTTTTCAGCTGGACGCCGGGACCGGGCCAGGCAGGCGATTACGTGGTTAAGCTGCTGGTCAGCGACGGCAAGACGGTGACCAGGAAGTCGATCCTTGTGCGCGCCCTGCTCGAGCCAATCGAGCCTGCGCTGAGGATCGAGTTGACCCCGAGCTTTCCCCCGGTTCCGGACCAAAGCGTGCTGGTCACGGTCCAGGCGGACAGCCTGTCCGAGATCGTCGAGACAACTCTTACTCTCGACGGCGTGCCGCTGACGATCGACGCCAATGGCCGCGCGACCATTACCGCGGGCCAGCCGGGCAAGTACACGCTTGTTGCCACCGCGCGCGATGCGGACGGCGGCACCAACACCGTTACCAGGCAGATCAAGGTGCGCGATCCGGCCGACACCGACAAGCCCGAAACCGCTTTCGCGCCTGGTGTCGACAATGCCGTCGTCGCCGGCGCGCTCGATGTCGGAGGCATGGTTTCGGACACCAATCTGGACTTCTGGACGCTCGAACTGCTCGGCAGCGACGGCACGGTCGAGCTGCTTGCGCGCGGAGAAGATCCACTCGATGGTACGCTCGGCAGGCTCAATGCGCGCAGCGAGGCGGACGGCTTCTATACCCTGCGGCTCACCGCGCGCGACATTTCCGGCCGGACCACCGTCTCCAGCGCGCAGATTGAGCTCGCCAGCGGCGCCGACAAGCTCGGCCAGTATGTCACCGCGGTCACCGACTATTCCGGCACGCTCAGCGGAATTCCGGTCTCCCTGACGCGTCAATACGATTCGATCACGGGCGCGTGGCGCTTTCTCGGTCTGGACACCGATATCGTGACCGACGTGGGCGACGCACGGGACGCCTCCGGAGCCCTGCCGGGCTTCGCACTCGGCACGCGGCTCTACCTCACCCTGCCGAGCGGCGAGCGCGCCGGCTTCACCTTTACCCCGGTCGCGCAAGTCATCGGTAGCCAGACCTTCTACCGTCCGGCCTGGCAGGCCGACGGCGATCACGGTTACGTCCTGGCGTCGGTCGACGCACAATTGCGCAAGGTCGGTGCGAAGTTCTACACCATTGCCGACGGGGTGCCCTACAATCCGGCCTCTGCCACCTTCACCGGCGCCGATTACGCGCTGAGCGCTCCGGACGGTACGCGCTATCTCATCGAGACCGCGCGCGGCACGGTGGCGATCGAGAAGGCCGAAGGGATGCTGTTCGTCGGCGATAACGGCATTGCGGCGGCCGGCGGCGACGCGCTCGAGTTCGTTCGCAACGGCTTGGGCAAGATTGCGCGCGTCACCGCGCCGGACCAGACCACAATCGTCTACGATTATTCGCCGGACGGTATGCTGGTCGCTGCCCGCAACCTCGCCACCGGCGCGGGTGCGCGCTACGCCTATGTCGACGGCAAGCTGGCGCTCGAAGTGCCGTCCGAGGGAGAGGGTCGCAGCGTCCAATACGCAGCCGACGGCACGGTCGGGACGCGGCCCATTGTCGCCGACCTGGCGACGCCGGCGAGTTTCGCCGGACAGGTAGTCGATGGCTCGGTCGGGACAGGCGAGACCAAAGGCTACGCCTTCACCGTCCGCGACAGCGAGCTGTCCAAGACGCCGACAGGTGCGGTGATCCTGCGGGTGGTGACGACCGGCAATGTCGTCCCGGCGATTTCCGGCCTCGATGCGCTCGCCAGTGCCGCGACCAGCGGCACGCGCACCACCTTGTTCGCGGTTACCCAAGCGGGCCTGCATCATCTCGAGATTGCCGGTACCGGCGATTACACGCTCGAACTCGGGATTGCCGGCGACATCAATGGCGATGCGCGGGTCGATGGCGAGGACAGCGCGGCCATCGCCGCGATGCTCGCGGGCAGCGACATTACCGGCAACGGCACGATCGACGCGGCGGACCGGCAGCTCGTCGCCGCCAATTACGGCTTCATCGCCAACCTGCCGCCCGAGCTGGCGGAGGAGCTCCCGGACATTCTGACCCATGTCGACCTGCCGGTTTGGATCGACCTGTCCGAAGTGGCCACCGATCCCGATGGCGACCGGCTCTATTTTCGCGTGGTCGAGGCGACCGGCGGCAAGGCAGAGCTCTCGGCAGACGGGCGCAGCCTGGTCTTCACGCCAAATGCGGGTTCTTCGGGCGATGGTAGCGTCAAGGTTTCCGCCGACGATGGCTTCGGCGCCTCGGCGGCGGGGGTCATCGACATCGATGTCTCCAACGCGCCGCTGACCGCGATCGACTTCGAATATGTCGCGCCGCACTTCGAATCGCTGGCGGACGGACTCAGGATCGGACTGGTCGGCCAGTTCGCGGATCAGGCTGACGTGTACCTTCCCTATTCCTATGTCGATGCCTCGGTCGGTGACGACAGCGTCGCGATATTGCAGGATGACGGCACGCTGCGCCCGACCGGACCAGGTGCGACCTATCTCCAGGTCACGCGCGGCGACATCTCGCAGGCGACCGTGGTCACGGCGGGCTTCCCCGAGACCGGCCGGGCGATCATCACTTCGGTTTACGGCATCGATGCCTATCCCGATTCGGTCACTCTTCTGCCATCGGGCGGCCAACGCCAAATCGTCACCACGCTCGACCCCGGCCAGTCGATCTTTGCCGAGGGGGCCGAAGACGAGGAGACGATCTACGTTTCGGGCGACAGCTCGATCGTCTCGGTCGACGAACACGGCATGATGACCGGCCTGCGCGCGGGCAGGACCACGGTCACCGTGATCCATTCATGGGGCGAGGACCGCATCGAGGTGTCGGTCAAGCCGCCAGTGGTCGCCGACCAGGCGCAGATCGACGCCAGCGAAGGCGGGATCATCGAGAACTCGCAAGGCGTGCAGATCGCGTTCGGTCCGGGTGGCCTCAGCGACGACGCCACCGTTACCGTCGAGAGCCTGAGCGAGGACCAGCTCGAAATCCCGGTGCCTTCGCCCGAGGACTTCAACTTCGTCGGCGCGTTCAAGCTCGATGTCGAGGGTGGCGCGTTCCTCGACACCGTCCAGCTCGCTGTCCCGGTGCCCGCGGGCTCGGGCAATGTCGGCGACCAGGTATGGGTGTTCGTCCAGCAGCAGCTCCCGGTCGGCGAGAACGGCGAGATGATGGACGTGTGGGCGGTGGTCGACGAAGGCCGGATCGACGCCGACGGCATGGCCCGCATCAAGTCGCCGCCATTCCCCGGCCTGAGCGACAATGCCAACGTCCTCGTCGCGCGCATTGCCGAGCCGGTGCCCACGCTCGAAGTCAATGCCGGGTTCAACATCGCGCTCGCGTTCTGTTTCGCCCCGGCGCTCGGCATCGCCGCGGTGGGCGGTGTCACGGGGACGGCGGTGGCGCTCGGCCTCGCCGGCCTTGGCGTCGGGCTGATGTATGTGCCGCTGCTGGCCCAGCTTGCCGACCTCGAGGCCTATCGCCAGGTCGGCGCGGGCGAGTTCCAGAAGGTCACGCTCCACCCCACGGCAAACACGATCAACAAGAACCACACGATCTACGCCGAGTTCCCCGATGTCGAGACGCAGAACAGCGCGGGCCCGATCATTCTCGAGGCCAATCCCTACCTGCTCGACGACGGCGGTTCGCGGGTGCAGCTCGTCGTGCAGAATCCCGGCGCGGATCTCCCGAAGCTCAAGGTGGTGCTGCGCCAGGGGACGCTGGAGATCGAGCTCGGCGACAGCCAGGTGGACGTCCAGCGCGGCCTCGGAGACCTGGCGGTCGTCACGATCACGGTGAGCAGGAACGTGCTGCTCGGTTCGAGCCAGATCTTCGTCGAGCGCCCGAAGGTCGAGGTCGGCGGGCTGACATCGACGGTGCGCAGCTCGCCGATCACCGTCGACAACAAGGCATCGTTCGGCTTCTCGGGCACTACGACGGGCGTCGAGGTCATCGACCTCAAGCGCAATTTCGAGACCGAGCAGGTAAAGGACCGCCTGTTCCACTATATCGAGCTGGGCGCGGC
Source organism: Croceibacterium aestuarii (assembly GCF_030657335.1). Lineage (NCBI taxonomy): Bacteria > Pseudomonadati > Pseudomonadota > Alphaproteobacteria > Sphingomonadales > Erythrobacteraceae > Croceibacterium > Croceibacterium aestuarii. The sequence goes on along the minus strand of NZ_CP131039.1, from coordinate 222,470 downwards.
GGTTAACGAGATCGCCACCACCACCGATCTCGGCGCGGCGTTCGTCGCCACCAACAAGGGCATCGCGGTGATCGACACGCTGGCCCTCCAGCAATTCGACGCCGATCCGAAGAAGGCCGGCGTCAACATGATCGAGGTGCCCGGCGGCAATGTCACCGCGCTCGCGGTCGATCCGAACAACAAGTACCTTTACGCCGCCGGGCTGGGGAAGGTCTATGTCATCGACATCGATCCCTCCTCGCCCAACTACCTCAAGGTCGTCGAGAATTCGTTCCACGCCATCGACGTCAGCATCGTCAGCCGCGGCGAGGAATTCGGCCACATCACCAGCCTCGCGCTCAATGCCGATGGGACGCGCCTCTATGTCGGCGTGCCGGTGTCCGAACTGTTCGGGGAGCGCTACTGGGCCTATGGCACCAATGCCGATCACGGCCTGGTGATGGTGATCAACACCGACGAGGCGGACCGGGTCATCGACCAGGCGGACAACACCCGCCAGTGGCGCAAGGTCATCAAGAAGATCGACGGCGGGGTCGAGGTGTTCGACATCCAGCCCACCACCGATCCCGACCTGATGGTGTTCGTCTCGCGCGGCGACCGCGACAACGGCTTCCACTACATCTTCGTCGATAATGACGACCCGAACAATTTCCAGATCCGCGACGGGCATCCGACAAGTGTAGGCACCTCGATCACCGAGAAGTCGACCGGCGTCGAATACGTGCCGTTCACGATCGCCGGCCTCACCCTCTCGGTCGACAAGAAGCGCACCACCGACACGTCGAGCTTCTCGATCGGAAGGATCAACGACCTCAACGTCCATTATTCGTCGGGCATCGCGGTCACGCCCGACCGGCAATATGCTTTCGTCGCCGAATGGGGGCTGCCCGCGCTCTACTGGAGCAACGACACCGACAACGCCAACGACATCGACCAGCTCTACACCGTCGGTTCCAAGATCATGGTGATCAAGGATCCGTTCGGGTCGCATCCGCAGATCGTCGGCTCGACTTCCCCGGTCCCGCTCGCCTTCCTCGAGGAATTGCGCCTCGATAGCTCGGGCCAGAAGCTCTACGCCAATTATCGCGGGGTCGGGAACATCGTCGTGCTCGACGTCAAGGAGCTGCGCGACATCGATCCGGACCCGGATCACTATCGCTTCGCCGCGCTCGACAATCCGAACGACCACCACGACATCTACAAGCCGGCGATCGACGTCCCCCGCCATGGCCGCGGCCTGGCGCTGCAGGACATCAACGCCCTGCGCCTGATCGCGCCGACCAGCGAATTCGACGTCTTCAACCAGAATACCGACCTGCTCGCCTTTACCTGGGATCTCGACACCAATCTCGTGCCGGCGAGCACGTCCTCGAAGGCCAGGCTGTTCGTCAGCGCGCTGCCCCCCGGCCGCGGCATGTGGCCGGACGACCGGCCCTCGACCCGCCATTTCTTCGACAGCGATCCCGATTCCGACCTGCTCGAGGCGGGCGACAACAACCCGAACCGTATCCTGAGCTCGCAGGAGCTGGAGCCGGGCATTTATCTGGTGGATGCGCGCGGCAACATCACTAAGACCGGGTTCATCGACAACAAGACCTGGAAGGTGTTCGTCTCGGCCGAGTTCGCCAAGGCGATGACCGCCGGCCAGGATTACTACTGGGGCGTCGAACTGGTCGGCAAGGATATCCGCGAATCCGCCAGCTTCACGATGACGCCCAAGCAGATCGAGGCACCGTTCAACGGCGTCACGATCCTGTCGCACGACATGCAGCTTGGCTTCGGCCTCGACAACACGCCGTTCGAGGAGGACGGCGGCGTGTTCGGCGAAATCGGGCAGATGATCGTCGATGCGAGCGGCGGCGGCGTGGTGCTGAAATACGACAAGGAGACCGGCGACTGGGTCGACATCAACGACCCCACCAAGCGCAACGCTGCCGCGCTGCAGGACGGCAAGGCCGTGGTCCTGATCGGCGACTGGAACAAGGAATCGGATATTACCGACACCGGCTTCTCCGAGGCCGCGGCCGATGCCTTCTTCGCTTCGCTGGTGCTGCTCGACCAGGATACCGGCGGAGACCTCTTCGCCTCACCGCTGCATTTCATCGGCCATGGCCGGGGCGCGGTGGTCAATTCGGAGATCATCCAGCGGCTGGGCACCTATTTCCCCGACGCCGGCGGCGAATTCGGCATCCAGATGACCTCGCTCGACCCGCACGATTTCCTGCAGGAAACGCTGGCGATCCCGCTGGACACCATCGCGCAATTGCTGGTCGAGGGAGCGGGCGGGATCATCAGCCTGCTGGCCCCGTCGGTCGGTGCCAAGATCATCAAGTTCGGCAACAAGATCCCGGACCTGTTCGCCACGGCCGCCTTCCTCGGCCTCAAGATGAACCCGATCCAGTTCCAGAACTTCAGCGATCCGGCGGTCCAGGTGTGGAACAACGTCACCTTCGCCGACAATTACTACCAGACGCTCGCGCGCAGCGAGACCACCGACCTGCCGATCGGCGACACGCTGCGGCGGCTGACCTTCACCGCCACCGCCAACGGCCGTTCGCTGACCAAGGACCCTGAGCAGGGGCTGACCGGCCAGAAGCTGGAGGACTATCGCAAGAACAATCCGTTCGCGTCTAAGACCAGTGCCGATCTCGAAGTGCAGCTCAACGGCCGCTCGGGCTTCACCCAGGACGATATCGGCTTCGGCCCGTTCTCGATCGGTGTCGGCGGGCCCCATTCGCGCGTGCTGCAATGGTATGCCGGCACGATCGACACCAGCATTGAGGACATTGACGGCTACCCGATCTATCGCCGCGTGGTCGATGACGGGAAGGGCACGCTCTCGCTGGTGCTGCCGACCGAGGATTTCGGCAGGATTCCCTGGTACAACGTGCAGCCGGCACTGGTTACCGCCGGAAAGCCGACGACCTATTATGCCGAGACCACAGGGCAGATCTGGGAAGGCATCGGCATGGGCTGGTATTACAGCCCGGCGGGCGGCGGTGCGCAATATCGCACCGATGACGGGCTGCGCGTCAATGTCTCCTTTGACAACTCGGCCGCGGCCAAGGGCGATGCCGCTGTGCCGACGGTCTTCAACGGCGACTTCGAGCTCGGCACGCGCAATTCCTTCTGGACCTTCCTGACCCAGGGCGGGAACGCCAATTCGAGCGTGTTCGAGGAAGCGACCTATGGCCGCTATCCGCTGTCCTACGAGCTGCCCGGCTGGTCATTCCACGGCGGCGGCGGCTTCACCATCGACTTCGGCAAGGTGCTGGGCGGCTGGTTCGGCGAGGTCGACGTCACCGGCATGTTCCTGATGCAGATGACCCCGGGCCAGATTCTCCAGGACGTGACCGCCCGGTTTATCGATACGGTCGGCAAGAAGCTGTTCGACACCTGGCTGCGCGGCATGACGTTGCGGGCATCGGGCCTCACCGCGCCACCCGATGGCGGCCCCGGCACCCCGGCCTTCGACAAGTGGTTCGAGGCGACCAAGAAGGTATTCCCGGACATCGACAAGAACCTCGACAAGTACAAGTTCCTGATGAAGTTCCTCAACGTCGTCGACGACCTGATCAAGGCGGCGATCGATTCCGGCGCCTTCGACGCGATCACCGGCAATGGCGAATTCAGCTTCAAGGATTTCATCGGCAAGGCCTCGAATCCCAATCCGGAGGAATTCGACGGCTTCCGCGAGATCATGAAGAAGTTCACCGAGAAGTACATCAAGGACAAGCTCGCGCCCGAAGGCAGTTTCGCGCTGATGTTTGGCGGCACGTCCGCCGTGAAGGGCATTCTCGACGCACTGGTCGCGGGCCTGGGCAACCTCGATATCCCGACAGAGGTACTCGACCCTATCGTCAACGCGCTAAAGACCTTCATCGACGAATCGTCGGATTTCTCGGGCGTAACCCACAACCGCCTGTTGGTTCCGAAAGATGCCAACAAGCTGCAGTTCGAGACCTTCTCGCCGTGGCTGTTGACGCAGGGTGTCGGCATCAAGGTCACGCTGACGCCCGAAGACCCGAGCCTGGGCGGGTTGGCAAAACCGGTCGAACTGACCGATATCGGCTTTGCCAAGACCAACAAGTTCGTCATCGACGTGCCGCCGGGCCTGCGCGGCCAGATCGTCACGCTGCGGATCGAAGCGGTCAATGCCGACGAGCAGGTCGAGGACTTCATGCCGTGGTCTTATCCCGACGGGATCGATTCACAGGTCCTGTTCGATTTCGACAAGCGCACGGTCGGCGCTTTGACCGGCGAGGAAAAAGCGGCGCTCGACGCGCAGGCCCAATGGGTGCTCGATCACCCGCAGGCGCAGGTGCAGATCTTCGGCTACGCCGACCCGATCGGCAGCGAGGAATACAATGACCAGCTCGCGCTCGACCGCGCGCAGGCGGTGACGCATTTCATACGCCAGTTCCTGATCGACCACGGCGACGATCCCGCCCGCGTGCTCGACCCGGTCTCCATCGGCGAAATCACGGTCGACGAAATCCCCGGGGTCGGCCCGGAGGCCTACACCAACGAGCGCAAGACCGAGCTGCGGGTGCGTGAACGCGTGGTGCTCGACAATCCCGCCGATCCCGATCCCGATTATGTCGGCGATTTCATCAGCCAGCTCTTCTTCCTCGACAAGGTGCGCTTCTCGCTGCTGACCAGCGGCTCTCCGCTCGAGCTGGATGCCGGCGGTGCGACCCCACCGGGCGCCGACACGGTTCCGATCGAGAACATGCAGGGCGTCATCCAGGCGGCCATGCAGGCGTGGATCGACGGCGGCGTCTACGCCAATATCGACAGCGCGTTCGACGATCTCACCTTCGAGGTGCGCGATCTCGGCGACAATGCCCTGGCCAGCTTCGAGGACGGGCTGCTCGTGCTCGACGACGATGCCGCCGGCTTCGGCTGGTTCATCGATCCCACCCCGCGCGACAATTCCGAATTCGCGCAGGGCAGCGCATCGCACCTGTTCGACGCGCTCGCCGACAGCGACGCTGCGGGAAGGGTCGACCTGATGACGGTGGTGTTGCACGAGCTCGGCCACGCAGCGGGCATCGACGATATCCCGGCGACGCTCGATCCGCGCCTGATGAGCGCCACACTCGGCCTCGGCGAGCGGCGCGTCTATTCGGACCTCGACGAGGTGGCCAATGGCGGCAACAGCGTTGCCTTCGAAGAACCCAGTGTCGCGACCGTCCAGCTCACCAATCCAATACAGCAGATATTCGCCAGCGGGCCGAGCCAGGCGGCGAGCCTGATCGGCTTCGGCGTTCCGTTCACCACCGGCCTGCAGAACGGCGATTTCGCAGCGGCTGCGGGTTGGACGGGGGCCGGCGGCGGCTCGATCTCCGGCGGGAAGGGCGTGCTCGCCGAGGACAGCCGCTTCCTTACTTCGCTGAGACAGGGCTTCGTCATTCCCGGCGGGGCGCGGACTCTGTCTTTCACCATCGATTCCGCGAGGCTCGGTACCAATGGCGAGATGCCGCCCGACGCGTTCGAAGTGGCGCTGCTCGATCCGGTCACCGGCCAGTCCTTGTTCGGCGGGCTGAACGGGCTCGACCTGTCGGACGCCTTCCTCAACCTGCAGGCCGATGGCACCGTGTTCGTGGCGCCCGGCGTAGGCATTTCGGGCAATCCGCTGACCGGCCCCGTCGTCGTGACGATGTCGCTCGACGGCATCGCCACCCCCAATGGTGCGCTGCTGTCTTTCGACCTCATCGGCCAGGGGGCTCTCGACAGCCTGGTGGTGGTCGACAACGTGCAGTTCGGCACTGGCACCGTAAATCTGCCGCCGATCGCCAATAACGACCACTTCTTGCTCGGCGAAGACGGTTCGGTGGCCGTCGATTTCCTCGCCAACGATTCCGATCCGGAAGGCAAGCCGCTCGGCGTGACGATCCTGACCGGTCCAGCGCACGGCACGCTGACCGCGCCCGCCACAGTCGGTGACCAGTGGATCTATGTCCCCGACCCCGATTACAACGGCAGCGACGCCTTCACCTATGCGATCGCCGACGCCTTCGGCGGTACCGCCTCCGCGATGGTCGATATCACCATCAACCCGGTCAACGACGCGCCGGTGATCGGCTCGATCTCCGACCGCAGCGCCACGCTTGGTACCGGTGTCGCGCTATCGCTGACCGCAAGCGATATCGACGACGCGCCAGATGCGCTGACCTTCTCGCTGGTGAGTGGGCCGGCCGGAGCCAGCGTCTCGCCCGACGGCGTGTTTACCTGGACCGCCAGCGGCAGCGGCGATCAGGTGGTCACGGTGCAGGTGAAAGACGCGGCGGGACTCGCCTCGCAAACCAGCTTCACCATAGCTGTCACATCGCCGGACAATGCTGCACCTATCATAGGACCCGTGGTGGACCAGGCGGTGACCGAAGGCGCCCCCCTGTCGCTGCAACTGACCGCCACCGACGCCGATCACGACCTCGCCGATCTCACATTCTCGCTCGTCTCCGGCCCCGCCGGGGCGACCGTTTCCGCCGATGGCCGGTTCGCCTGGACCGCGATGGGCGATGCGGCCTCGCAAAGCGTAAGAGTACGCGTCACCGACCCCGAAGGCGCCTTCTCCGAAACCACCTTTGCCATCGCGGTGACCTTGCTCGATCATAATACCGCGCCCGTCTTCACTCCGGTCGCTAACCGCAAGGTTGCCAGTGGCCAGCCGGTGATCCTGCAACTCGTCGCCAGCGATGCCGAGGATGACGAGGCCGCGCTGACCTACGAACTGGTGAGCGGCCCTGACGGCGCCACGGTGACCGCCCGCGGCCTGTTCAGCTGGCTCGCCGGCTCCGCGTTGGGCGATCAGCCGGTCACCGTGCGAGTCACCGATAGCGGCGGGCTCAGCGCGGAGACGAGCTTCACCATCGGCGTCGAAGCGGCTCCCAACCGGGCACCGGTGCTGGCGGCGGTGGACGACCTAGCGGTAACCGAAGGCGATGCGGTGAGTTTCAACCTCGCCGCCAGCGATCCCGACAATGATCTGGCCGATCTGACCTTCAGCATCGTTTCGGGTCCCGCCGGTGCTTCCGTCTCGGCGGATGGCCGGTTCGAATGGACCGCCGCCGGGGTGGGCGACAAAGTCGTCACCGTGCGCGTCGCCGATCCCGACGGTGCCTATGCCGAACGCAGCTTCACCATCGCCGTGGCGGCGGTTTCGGACCAGGCGCCTGTGCTGCAACCGGTTGCCAACCTGGCGGTCACCGAGGGCGATGCCGTGGCCTTCGCGCTCTCGGCCAGCGATCCCGATGACGAGCTTGCGGACCTCACCTTCAGCCTCGTCTCGGGACCTGCCGGAGCGGCTGTTTCGGCGGACGGCCAGTTCACCTGGACGGCGGTGGGTGTCGGCGACAGCAAGATTACCGTGCGCGTGAGCGATCCCGATGGGGCCTTCGCGGAACGCAGCTTCACCATCTCGGTCGCCGCAATCGACGATACCGGTCCCAACCTAGCTCCGGTGGACGATCTCGCGGTCACCGAAGGGGATGCGGTATCGGTCGCACTCGTTGTCAACGATCCGGATGATGACCTCGCCGATCTCACCTTCTCGCTGGTGCGCGGGCCGGGGGGTGCGAGCGTTTCCGCCGACGGAATCTTTACGTGGACCGCCGCGGGTGTGGGCGACAAGGCTGTGACGGTGCGCGTCACCGATCCGTCCGGTGCCTATGCCGAGCGCAGCTTCACGATCACCGTGGCCGCGGTTTCGAACCGGCCGCCGGTATTGCAACCGGTCGCCAATATCGCGGCTAGGCAGGGCGACCCGATTTCCGTCGCGCTCGTCGCTGGAGACCCCGACGATGACTTGGCCGACCTGACCTTCTCGCTGGTCAGCGGGCCCACGGGCGCGAGCGTCTCGGCCGACGGTATCTTCACGTGGACCGCCGCGGGCGTGGGCGACAAGGCCGTGACGGTACGCGTCACCGACCCCGACGGCGCGTTCGCCGAGCGCAGTTTCACCATCTCGGTCGCGGCAGTCGCCAATGTCGCGCCGGCAATCGATCCGGTCGCCGATCTGAGCATTGCCGAAGGGCAGACGCTGTCGCTCCAACTCACCGCCAGCGATGCCGATGGCTTGGCCTCGGCGCTCGGCTGGACGCTGGTATCTGCCCGCGCAGGGGCGCAGATATCCGCTGACGGATTGCTCACCTGGTTCGCCCCCGACGGCGATGCTACTGTGTCCTTCACCGTTCGCGTCGCCGATGGCGAGGACGGGTTCGACGAGGAGAGTTTCACGCTCACCATCGCCGATGTCGCCCCGACGCTCGCCGTGTCGGGCGGCGCCAATGCCGCGATCGGATCGGACTACGCGATCACGCTCGGTTCAAACGATCCGGGCGACGACGCGCCACTCGAATGGCGCATCGACTGGGGCGACGGCACCGCGCCTTCGGTGGTCGCGGGCGACGCCACTGGCGCTTCGCACGGCTACGCGACAGCGGGCGATTACCAAATCACCACGACGCTCACCAATGATGACGGCACCTTTGCCGCCAATCGTCTTCAGGTAAGCGTGTCACCTGCACCCCTGTTACAGGTGGTCGATACCGCCTTCGAGGGCGGGCGCCTGCATGTCACTTTCAACGAGGCGCTCGATCCCAGCATGTTCAAGGCGGGGGCTGTCACACTGGTCGGTGAGCTGACCGGACCCGTCGCTGCGACACTCTCGGTCGATCCCGAATACGGCCATCTCTACATCGCCCGCGCAGATGGAATCGATCTGCAATACGACAGCTATGACCTTGTGCTGAGCGACACCGGCTTCTTTAGCCAATTCGGCGCGGCGCTCGATGGTGACGCGGACGGCCGCGCAGGTGGCGACTACCATGCGACAATCGTGGCTTCGCTGGCCCGCGCGGGGACGGCCGAACTGCCCGATTTCATGCGCGGACCCGGCGAGCATATCGACGTGCCGCCGGAGGACGCGGCCGGGCTGCAGGTCCGCTTCAGCAGCGATGGCGGGGTCAAGACGATGGTCTTCACCGTCGAGTTCGATCCCGCGCTGATGGATCTCGAAGGGGTGGTCGCCGGCGCCGACCTGCCCGACGGTGCGACGATCGACTGGCGTGTCGAGACGGTCGGCGGCGGCAAAAGCCTGCTGCGGGTGACCGTGGTCAGCGACACTGCGATTGCCGCCGGCGCGCGCCACATCGTCAGCCTCGATGCCAGCGTGCCCGCAACCGCGCCCTACGGGTCGAGCGAGACGCTGGTGGTCAATGTCGAGGCAATCAACGCGGCGCCGCCGCTTGCATCGGGCGAGGACGAGGCGCTGCAGGTGGTCGGCTATTTCGGGGATGCCGATGGCGACGAAGTGCTGACCAATGTCGATCTGTGGTGGATTACCCGCCTTGCTTTGCGCGTCGATCGGGAATTCGGCGCCTGGCCGGACATCCCGCCGGACCTGGTGGCCGAGATCCTCGACCATCGTCCCTTCGCCAACCCGCTGCTGCCGCAGATCGACCCGCTCGAGACCGATCCGATGAGCCTGCATTTCGCGAAAGTGCCCGCTCTGCCCGACATGCCGGAGATCACCTACGGCCTCGATGCGGCGATCGCCAACTGGTCGGGAATGATCTTTGCGACCCAGTCGCTGCCCCTCGTGCAGGAGTCGGGCGAGGCCGGGCAAGAGCCCTCTGCCAATCAGCCCGAAGGCGAAAATCCGCCGCAGAGTGATCCCGTATCTCCAGAAGCAGCGCCAATAGAGGTGGAGACTCCTGCCGCGCCGCAGGCGTGGAACGGATCGACCCCGCCCTCCGGCGCGGACCACGGTCGCAACGAATTGGCGCGGCTGTTGGCGGGAACGTCCGGCGAGGATGGCGAGGATTCGGCTCTCGGCATTTTCGCCATCGGCCTGCCGGTGATCGGGCGCGAGTTTGTCGAGCGCAAGGCGCGCCGCCGGAAGGAGACCGAGGAAACCGAATAAGTCCGCGCGGCGGGATGGGGGATATGCAGGCACAGCCATTCAAGCAGCAGGAGGCAGCCGACGGCACCGCGCCCGAGGAGGCCGCCCTGTGGGCTGCGCTGGCGACGGCCGCCGGCCCGGCGGAGTTCTGCCGCGCCTGGCTCGACCTGCAATGCGCGCGTACGCCGGGGGCGAGCGGCGGGCTGATCCTGCTCGAGCAAGGCGGCGGCCAGTTTGCGCCGATTGCCGCGTGGCCTTCACGCCCGAGCAATATCGATCCGTTGCGCAAGGCTGGGGAAGTGGCGCTGACGAGCGGGCAGCCGCAGGTCCAGCCACTCGCAGACATGCCCGGCCAGACCTGCATCGCCTATCCGGTGTCATCGGGCGAACATATTCACGGCGCCATAGTCCTCGCGCTCGCCGAAGGCGGTGCGGCGGTGCTGCAAAAGGCCTTGCGCGAATTGCACTGGGGCGTCGGCTGGATTCTGTCGCTGGTGTGGCAGCATCGCGCCGACGCGGGCGCCACGTACCGCGCCAGCGCCGCCGCCGCGCTCGAATTGCTGGCCGCGGTGCAGGAGCACGACACGCTCGAGCAATCGGCGATGGCCCTGTGCAACGAGATCTGCCGCATCGCCCATGCCGACCGCGCGGCGGTGGGGCTGGCGCGCAAGCAATCAATCAGATTGCAGGCGATGAGCCACGGCTCGTGGTTCCGCAAACGTTCGGACATTGCCGAGACGATCGAAGCGGCGATGGACGAGGCGCACGATCAGCAACAGACCATCCTGTGTCCGGAATCCGAGGGGACATCCTCCGGCGCGATCACGATCCAGCACGCCAAGCTCGCCGCCGCGCTCGGATCTTCGGCGATTCTTTCCGTGCCGCTCGTCGATCGGGGCATCGCGCTGGGCGTGCTGACCATCGAACGCGACAAGGGCGGCGAGCCCTTCTCGTCAACCGAGACGCTGTTCTGCGAAACCGCCGCCGGGCTGGTGGCGCCTGTCTTCGCGCTGCAAAGGCGCGAGGCGCGGCTGGTCAGCGGCAGAGTGCGCGGGGCGGCAATGGATGGCGCCAGGGCGCTGCTGGGCCCGCGGCGTCCGCTGGCCAAGGCGCTGGGAATTGCCGCGCTGATCTTGTTGCTGGTGCTGTTCCTGCCCATCGCGCAGTTCCGCGTCGCTTCGGACGCCGCGCTCGAAGGCCGTGTGCAGCGCGCGGCCTCGGTGCCGTTTTCGGGCTTCATCGCGCAATCGCATGCCCGCGCGGGCGATGTGGTGAAGGCCGGGCAGGTACTCGCCACGCTCGACGATCGCGATCTCGAGATCGACCATGCCCGGGCCCAGAGCGAGGTGCAGCAATATGACCGGCAATACCGCCAGGCGCTGGCCCAGCACGAACGTGCCGAGATGAACCAGTTCGGCGCGCAATTGCGGCAGGCCGAATCCGAGCTGCAATTGATCGAATACAAGCTCGCGCGGGTGAACATGGTGGCGCCGATCGACGGGGTGCTGGTATCGGGCGATGTCAGCCAGCTTGTCGGTTCGCCCGTCGATGAAGGCGAGGTCCTGTTCGAAGTCGCACCCCTCGACGATTTCCGGGTCGTGCTGCACGTGGACGAGGCCGATATCGCCTATCTCGAACCTGGCCAGCACGGCCGTTTCGCACCGACTGGGCTCGCAGGGCGGACGGTGCCCTTCACCGTCACCCAGTTGACCTCGGTGACCGAGAATCGCGACGGGCAGAACACCTTCCGCGTCGAGGCCGAGCTGGGCGAGGGCGCCAGCGAGATCATGCGGCCGGGCATGGAGGGCGTGGCCAAGGTCGATATCGACCGGCGCAGCAATTTCTGGATCTGGACCCGCAGCTTGCGCGAATGGCTAAGCCTATTCGCGTGGAACTGGCTTCCCTGAGACGCGCGGCATGGCCAGTCCCTTCCAGAGCGCCTCCTGGTACAATGTCGCCCATTTGAGGCCCAAGCTGCGCGGCCATGTCCGCGTGCGCCGGCACATCTATCGCGGCGAGGTGTGGTATATTCTCGACGACGGAGTGGCGGGCAAGGTCCATCGCTTTCCGCGCGGCGCCTACCTGTTGATCGGACGGCTTGACGGCCAGCACACGGTCAATGAGCTGTGGGAAAAGCTGGTCGACGATATCGGCGAGGATGCGCCGACGCAGGACGATGTCATCGCCGCGCTCGGCCAGCTGCACAATTCCGACCTCCTGGCGAGCGACGCCGCCCCCGACACCGAGGAATTGTTCAAGCGTCATCGCAAGCAGAAGCGCCAGCTGTGGGTGCAGAACCTCAAGAGTCCGATGAGTTTTCGCGTGCCGCTGGTCGATCCCGACAAGTTCCTTACGCGGATGATGCCGTATCTGCGCCCGCTATTCGGCTGGGTCGGCCTGGCGCTGTGGCTGGCGGTGGTGATGCCGGCCTTGCTGCTGGCGGGCGAACACTGGAGCGAGCTGACCGACAATCTCTGGGACCGGGTGCTGTCGACACAGAACCTGCTGGTGATGGCGCTGGTTTATCCGGTGGTGAAGACCGCGCACGAGCTCGGCCACGGTTTCGCCGCCAAGGCCAATGGCCGCGAAGTGCGCGAAATGGGGATCATGATGTTAGTCCTGTTCCCCGTGCCCTATGTCGATGCTTCCGCCGCCGCGGCACTGCAGAGCAAGTGGCAGCGCGCGCTGATCGGCGCGGCGGGAATGATCGCCGAGCTGTTCATAGCGGCACTGGCCATGTTCGCGTGGGTCGGGCTGGAGCCAGGCCTCGCGCGCGCGATCTGTTTCAACACCATCACCGTGGCTGGAATCTCGACCATCCTGGTCAACGGCAACCCGCTGCTGCGCTTCGACGGTTATTACATCCTCGCCGATCTGCTCGAAATTCCCAATCTCGCCTCGCGTTCGAACAAATACTGGTCGCACCTCGTCGACAAGCACGTCTTCCGTACGCCCGACGTGAAGCCCTATGCGGCGACGCCGGGAGAGAAGCGCTGGTTCGTCCTCTATGCCCCAGCCGCTTTTGCCGCGCGGATGGTGATGATGTTCGGCATCGCGCTGATGGTGGCGCAACGCTTCTTCGTCATCGGCGTGGTGATCGCGATGTGGACGATCTGGTCAAGCGTAGGCCTGCCGCTGTGGAAGATGTTCGGTCATGTCTTCAACAGCCCGCAGCTTCACCGCAACCGCCGCCGCGCGGCGCGTATCACTCTCGGCGCGGTGGCGGGGCTGGCGCTGCTGCTGTTCGTCCTGCCCGCTCCCCATCACGCCAACACCCAAGGCGTGGTCTGGCTGCCCGAGGAAGCGCATGTGCGCGCCGGGTCGGACGGTACGATCACCGCCATCGCCGCCCGCGAGGGCGATACGGTGCTGCCGGGACAATTGCTGGTCGAGGCCGAGCATCCGCTGCTGCAGGCCGAGGTCGAGCAATTGCGCTGGCGCGCGCGCGAAATGCAGGCCGAGGCCGATGCCGAACTCGCCCGCGATCGGGTCAAGCGCGAGGTCAGCACCCTGACGCTGCGTGAGACGCTCGAACGCCTTGCCATCCAGCAGCAGCGGCTCGGCGATCTCGAGGTCAAGGCACAAGCGCCCGGTCGCTTCATGCTCGCCGCCGCGCCGGCGCAGGACCTGCCGGGGCGGTTCGTGCACAAGGGCGAACTGATCGGTTATGTCACGCCGGGCGCGGCCGAGGTCGCGCGAATCGCGGTGTCGCAGGACGATTTCGAGCTGATACGCGGCCATCTGGACGGCGTCGCGTTCCGCCTGCCGGACCGGCCCGGCGAGACCTTCGAAGGGCGTATCGTCCGCTCGGTGCCCGGCGCCACGCACACCTTGCCGAATCCGATCCTCGCCACTTCGCGCGGGGGCATCTTCCCGCTCGACCCGCGCGATCAGGACGGCAAGACCACGCTCGCCCGGGTTTTCCTGTTCGACATCGCACTGCCGCCCGAACTGCGTGACGTGCCCTTTGGCACCCGCGTCTTCGTCCGCTTCCGCCTCGACTGGGAGCCGCTCGGCTGGCAGGTCGCGCGGCGCGTGCGGCAGATGTTCCTGGCCCGCTTCGATGCTTGATCGCGAAAGCCTAAGGGAACGCGCGCACGACATCTGGCGCGAGATTCGCAGCGAGAGCGGACCGGTGATCGCCCCCTATGCCGAGAAGGGCCAGCGCAAGGCTTGGAAATGGGACCGCCCGTTCGACCGCGCGATCGGGCGCCTGATGGTCGATTCCCCGCTGGCGAAGGATCGTCTGCTCGCGCGCGCCACCGCCATGACCGAGAGGTTTGCGGATCTACCCGCGTTGGGCCAGGAGGCCTTTGTCCTGCGCTGCCGCACCATGCGTGCACGGCTGACCTCGCAGGGGCTGAAGGATGACCTCGTCGACGAGTGCTTCGCGCTGATTCGGGAGGCGACGTTCCGCGAACTCGGCATGCGCCATTTCCCGGTGCAGCTGATGGGCGGATTGATCATGGTCGATGGCGGGATCGCCGAAATGGCGACCGGGGAAGGCAAGACGATTACCGCGCTGCTTCCCGCGATCACCGGCGCACTCGCGGGAATGCCGGTCCACGTCTTCACCGTGAACGACTATCTCGCCGAGCGCGACCTCGCCAAGCTGGAGCCTGTCTATCACCTGTTCGGCCTGTCGACGGGGCTCATCGTCGAAGGCAAGGAACTCGAAGAAAGGCGCGCGGCCTATGGCGCGGACGTGGTCTACGGAACCAACAAGGAAATCGCCTTCGATTACCTCAAGGACCAGGCCGCGCTCGGCAAGCAGCGCGGGGCGACCCGGCGCAAAGTGGCCGAATTGTTCGGCCGCGCCGGTGCTCCGCTGACCATGCGCGGGCTGCATTTCGCGATCGTCGACGAGGCGGATTCGATCTTCATCGACGAGGCGCGCACGCCGTTGATCCTGTCGGCCGAAGTGCCCTCCGACGATGACGGCCTATACCAGTCGGCGCTCGAACTCGCCGCCAATCTCGAGCAGGGCCGCCATTACCGCCTCAAGCCCGCCGAGCGCAGCGTCGAGGTGACCGAGCGCGGCAAGATCGCGATTGCCGAGCGGGCATCGGGCCTGCCGCACCGGCCCTGGCGTATCCGCCAGGCGCGCGAACAGCTCGCGCACCAGGCGCTCAGCGCACTTTACCTGTTCCAGCGCGACCGCGATTACGTGGTGCGGGAGGACAAGGTGCAGATCGTCGATGAAGGGACCGGGCGGACCATGGCCGACCGGTCGTGGGAAGGCGGTTTGCACCAGATGGTCGAGGTCAAGGAGCAGGTCGAGCTGACCGGCACGCGCAACACGCTGGCGCGGGTCACCTACCAGGTGTTCTTCCGCCGCTATCGCCGGATCGCCGGGATGAGCGGCACGGCGCGCGAAGTGGCGGGCGAATTATGGGCCGATTACGGGCTGCGCGTGAAGCCGGTGCCGACCAACCGCCCATGCATCCGCGAGCACCGCGGTCACGTGATGGTCCGGACGCAGGAGGAGAAATGGCGCCTTGTCGGCGCCGCCGTGGCGCAGGTGAAGGCGGAAGAGGGCGACCGCCCGGTATTGGTCGGAACCCGCTCCGTGGCGGATTCCGAAAAGGTCTCGGTCGCGCTGTCGCTTCGCGGCATCGCCCACCGCGTGCTCAATGCAAGGCAGGACGACGAGGAAGCCGAGATCGTCGCCGGAGCGGGGCAGACCGGCGCGGTGACGGTGGCCACCAACATGGCCGGACGCGGGACAGATATCGAGCTGGGCGAGGAGGCGAAGGCGGCGGGCGGATTGCACGTCATCCTCACCGCCTTCCACGAATCCGCGCGCATCGACCGCCAGCTCTATGGCCGCGCCGGGCGGCAGGGCGATCCCGGATCGGCGCAAGCCATCACCGCGCTCGACGACGAGCTCTATGTCCATTTCGGCGGCGCGGCGACGGGCATGCTCGCGCGCTCGTCGAGGCAGTGGCCGGTGCGCGACGGACCCGCCGAATGGCTGCGCAAATGGGCGCAGGCACAGGCCGAGCGGCGCCATGCGGCGGGCCGGCGGCAGGTCGAATTGTCCGAGGAGCGGCTACGCGAAAGCATGTCCTTCAGCGGCTGATTGCTGTGGCGGATGAAGTGCGCCCGGAAAGGAAACAGCCTATTCGGCAGGTATTCTGCCGTCAGCCGGCACCCCCTTCTCCGTTGCCGGCATTTGCGGCTTTCGCGCGCATTTGCTCGTAGAGGCGGTGTATCTCCGCCGCTGGAGCCAAGCCGGAACCGGGAGTGAGCACCGCAGCGGCGCCGCCGGCCATGCCGAAGCGGAAGGCCTCTCGCACGTCCCGGCCCGACGCCAGCGCATGGACCATCGCGGCAACGAAGCTGTCGCCCGCACCGGTTGCGCTGGCGGTGGTGACCTGGGGCGAGGGCAGGCGCAGCACGCCGTCCGCGTTGGCAAGGAGTGCTCCATCCCGGCCCATGGTGACCACGACATGCTCGGCCGGACCGCGGCGGGCCAACTCGGCCGCGGCGGCCGCGATGGCGTCTTCGCTTTCGAGCGGCAACCCCGTGAGGGCACGGAATTCTCCGAGGCTCGGCTTGACCAGGAACACCGGTGGCCCGGCCAGGCCCTGCGCCAGCGCCGGTCCGGAGCTATCGAGCACGAAGCGGATTCCGCGCTTCTCGGCCACACGGGCGACGCGGGCATAGAAATCGGCGGGCACATCCTGCGGGAGCGATCCGCTCGCAACGAGATAGTCGCAGCGCACCTCGGCGATCGCGTCAAGACATGCCCGCCACTCGGCTTCCGCCACGACCGGCCCCTCGGCCATGAAACGGTATTCCTTGCCGCTTTCCCGGTCGTACACGGTCGTGCACAGCCGCGTCTCGCCGCCGATCGGAATCCTCTTCCTGACAAGCTGATGAAGATCGAGGAGGCCGTCGAGCGCGGCACCCATGGGGCCGCCCGATAGATAATAGCACCGCGCATTTCCGCCGAGGCGAACGAACACGCGAGCGACGCAGATTCCCCCGCCGCCCGGGGCATGAGTCTCGCTGTGGCCGCGGAGCTTGTGCGTATGCCTGATACGATCGACCTCGAGCGCAACGTCGATGGTCGGATTCATCGTCAAGGTCGCGATTTCGAACATTTACCCGTTTCCCTGTGCGCTGCGCCGGAGATGCACTGGCCGCCGCCCAGGCAGGCGCGCACCGATGGATTTTCGGAACGGCACGCTATCGAGCCGCGAGGCCTGATTCAACGGATTTGCTTTTGCGCCCGCAAGCTCCGTCGGAGAGCATCGTCGCGGCGCGCGAAGTCCTCGACATCGAGTTCGCGAGAGGCCACGTTCGGCCGACTGTCGTGCTGCGCACGAGGCAGAAGGAGATCGCTTTCCGAGGACAGAGGAGTCGAGGCAAGCCGGACGAAATCCCCGACGGATGGAGGCGCGAGCCGGAGCCACAGAGAAACCGAGCGATGCCAGAGAGGGGCAGACTTGCTGAAAATTCGCAAAATCCCGATCGATACCCACCCCGAAAACACGGTTTTCCTGCTGCGCCACGGGAACGGCTATTCCGCCGAGCAATTCCAGGCGCTGCGCAAGCTGCGCGTGTTTTGCGATTGCGGGGAGATTCTCGCATCGCTGGCGCTGGTCGACGACGAAAGCATCGTGGGCGCGGGGGAAATCGGACTCGGCGAGCAGGCCTTTCGCCGGCTGGCCATGGACGAGGGGAGCGAGGTGTCGATCGAGCAGGCGCGACCTCCGCCCAGCCTCGAATTCGTGCGCCGAAAAATCGATGGCGAGGTCCTGAGCGCAAGCGAGATCTCGGCCGTCATTCGGGATATCACGCTTCACCTCTACTCGCCGATGGAAATCGGCGCGTTCCTCGTCGCCTGTGCCGGCTTCATGAGTACGCAGGAGACGCTCTCGCTGACCGAGGCCATGGTCGACGTCGGCAACAGGCTGCATTGGGATTCCCCGCTGGTGGTCGACAAGCATTGCATCGGCGGCATTCCGGGCAACCGCACCTCGATGATCGTCGTTCCCATCGTCGCCGCTCACGGTCTGCTCTGCCCGAAGACTTCGTCGCGCGCGATTACCTCGCCGTCCGGGACGGCGGACACCATGGAAGTGCTCGCCAACGTCGACCTGTCGGAGGACCGCCTGGTCGAAATCGTCAGGCAGGAGAAGGGCGTCCTCGCCTGGGGCGGGCGCGTCAATCTCTCGCCGGCAGACGATATCCTGATCACCGTCGAGCGTCCGCTGAGACTAGACAGGTACGAGCAGATGGTCGCCTCGATCCTTTCGAAGAAGGTTTCGGCCGGATCGAACCATCTCGTGATCGACATTCCCGTGGGCCCGACGGCCAAGGTCCGCACGCAGGGCGATGCGGTGCGGCTCCGCAAGATGTTCGAATATGTCGCGCGGCACATGGGCATCGTTACCGACATCGTGATCACGGACGGCTCGCAGCCGGTCGGCCGCGGCATCGGGCCCGTGCTCGAAGCGCGCGACGTGATGGCCGTGCTGCGCAACGACGCCGATGCGCCGGACGACCTGCGCGATCGCGCCGTCCTGCTGGCCGGACACGTGCTCGAGTTCGATCCGGCGATCGAGGGAGGCCGCGGCTATGCCCGCGCGCTCGAACTGCTGGCGTCCGGCGAGGCACTCGCGGTCATGGAACGGCTGATCGAGGTACAGGGGCGCAACACCAAGCCGCCTGCCCTCGGCGCCCATCACTTCGAGGTGAAGGCGCCGCGGGCCGGAAGGGTCGCCAGCATCGATTGCGAGCGCATCGCGCGCATTGCGCGGCTCGCCGGGGCCCCGATGGACAAGGGCGCAGGGATCGACCTGCTGCACAAGGTGGGCGCGGCGGTCCGCACCGGCGAGGCGCTCTACCGGATATACGCCCACTCGGAAACGGGACTTGGCTTTGCCAGGGAGCTCGCAGCCGAGCAGTCGGGTTACGGAATCGCCTGATGGCCTGTGCACTCTTCGGATTTCCGGAATCCGGCGAACTGGCCGCTCGGCTGGCCGGCGAGCTGGGCGTTTCTTCCGGCGCTGTGGCGCTGCACCGTTTCCCCGACGGCGAGAGTCTGGTCAGAGTCGATCCTCCGCCCGAAACGGTGATCCTCTATCGCTCGCTCGATCATCCCAACGCCAAGTTGGTCGAGCTCCTTTTGGCCGCGTCCGCTCTGAGGCAGAATGGCGCCCGGAGGCTCATACTTGTCGCGCCCTACTTGTGTTACATGCGCCAGGACAAGGCTTTTGAGCCGGGCCAGGCGGTCAGCCAGCGCGTGGTCGGCGCGCTGCTCGCCGCACACTTCGATGCGCTTCTGACGGTCGATCCCCATCTCCACCGAATTCGCTCGCTCGAAGAGATCATGCCTGGCACCGAGGCCGTTAGCGTGACGGCTGCCCCCGTTCTTTCCAGCGCGATCGACGCAGGAGACAATCCCGTGCTCGTCGGCCCGGACGGCGAATCCCGGCAGTGGGTCGAAGCAATCGCCGCGCCGCTGGGGCTTTCGGCGATCGTCGGCACGAAGCGGCGGGACGCGGACCGTGAGGTCGAGATATCTTTCGAAAGAGCCGACGAGGTCGCCGGTCGCGGGGTCGTGCTGATCGACGACGTCATTTCCAGCGGCGCAACGCTCGAGCAGGCCGCGCGTCTGCTGCGCAAGGCGGGCGCTACGCGTGTCGAAGCACTCGCCACGCATTGTCTGGCGAGCGCCGCGGAAATCGACCTGCTGAAACAGGCCGGAATCGATCGAATCCGCTCGACCGACAGCGTTGCCGGACCGACGGCCACAATCACTCTGGTCAAGCTGCTCGCGGACGAAATCCGCAAGCGCGGCTGGTCGAACTGAACCGAGGAACCGTGGCAAACGAAAAGCTGTCGCTGACTTTCCACGGAGCGGCGCACACCGTTACCGGATCGTGCATGCAATTCACCCATCGCGGTCGCTCGATCCTGGTGGACTGCGGGATGTTTCAAGGTTCTCGCACACTCGAAAAGCTCAACGCAGAACCGTTCGCCTTCAAGCCGAAAGACATCGACGCGGTAGTCCTGACCCACGCCCACATCGACCATAGCGGACTGCTGCCCAAGCTCGTGAAGCATGGCTTCAGAGGGTCGATCTGGTGCACCCGGCCGACGGCCGATCTCCTGGAATACATGCTGGCGGACTCGGGCCGCATCCAGGAACAAGATGTCGAGCGCCGAAATCGCAGGCGGGATCGGGCGGGCGAGGACCCGATCGAGCCGGTTTATACCGGGCAAGACGCGATTGCGGCCTGGCGGCAATGCAGGGCGGTCGAGCGCGGCGAGAGCTTCGAGCCGGCTCCGGGATTCCAGGCCCGGCTGTGGAATGCAGGACACATCCTTGGTTCGGCGTCGGCCGAATTGAACATGGACGGCGTAAGGATCATCTGCTCGGGAGATCTGGGCCCCGAATACCGCGCCTTTCTCGAAGACCCTGCGGGTCCCGCCGATCTCGATTTCGTCATCTGCGAATCGACCTATGGCAGCCGCGTGCGCGAAAAGGTGACGCTCCAGGAACGGCGCAAGTTGCTCGAAGCGGAGGTTACGGCTGCCATGACGCGCGGCGGCAATCTCATCATTCCGACCTTCGCGCTCGAACGGACTCAGGAGCTCTTGCTCGACTTCGCCCACATGCTGAAGCGCGGCGACATTCCCGATGTCAGGGTGTTCGTGGATTCACCGCTCGCCAACAAGGTGACCAGCGTGTTCGAGCGCTATTCCGCAGAACTCGAGGACACGGACGGCATCGACATATTCAACCATCCCTCCTTTCACTTCGTCGACGATGTGCGCGAGTCGATGCGCCTCAATACGATGTCCGGCGCCATTATCCTGGCGGCATCGGGCATGTGCGAAGGCGGCCGGATCCGCCATCACCTGCTCCATAACCTGCACCGCCGCGATTCGACGGTCCTGTTCGTCGGTTACCAGGCGCAGGGGACGCTCGGCCGCGTGATTCTCGAGGGCGCAAAGACGGTGAGAATTTCCGGCAACGACGTCAACGTGCGCGCACAGGTTCGCAGCATCGAGTACTACTCGGCCCATGCAGACCAGGCGGAATTGCTCGAATGGATCGACGATCGCGAGCCCATCAAGGGAAGCCTGTTCCTCTCGCACGGCGAGCCCGAAGCCAGCGAAGCCCTGCGCCGGCTAGTTCAGAAGAGTGCGCCCCATCTTTCGGTGCTCTTGCCCAGCATCGGCGAGACCTACGACCTGAGGCCGGGCGAGCCGGCCAAGCGCACCACCACCGGGCGCGAAGACCTGGCGCTCGAAACCGGCCGCGACTGGCAGAATTCCTACGCCGACTTCGTGTCTTCGCTCAAGACAAGGCTGGGGCAGATTCGAGACGAGCGCAAACGGCAAAAGGCGCTCGAGGACATGCGGCATGTTCTCGAGTCTTACGAGGACTTCAAGGAACGGCGATCGAGCGGCAGCTAGTCTGCAATGGTTGCTTGTCTCCGCGGCCGCCGCCTATTCGATCGCCGCGGCGCAATTGTCCTGCGACCGGGCGTGCCATCGCCGAAGGGGCAGCATCAAACGACGAATTCGACCGGGTTCGATCCGGCGATATCAAGACCTAGTCTGCGAGCCACAGTTCGTGGCTGTCGATCCGTAGCTTGGTTAGCGCGCGGTGTGCTTCTGCCCGGGCGAGGGCCTCTTCGCGGAAGGCATCGTGCACCATCCGCTCGCCGAAGAGGAGGTCGGACAGATCGATTTCGCCGAGATCGTAGCCGCGGCGCAGCCTGGTGAGGGCGGCCACCTGGGAATCGAGCGCGGCACGGGCGCGTTGCCAGGCCGCAAGGCGGAAGCGGGCCTCGGCGACGTCGCCGGCGGCGATTTCCTGCATGTCGAAGCGGGCGCGGGTAGCCTCCGCGCGGGCCGCGGTGGCCTCGCTCCCGGCCCGGTCGGCCAGCGCGCCGCGCTGCCCGCCTCCGAGCGGAATCGAGAACAGAATGCCAGCGCCGCGCTCGGCCCCGCCCCGCTCGGAAAACAGCCGCACACCGAATGTGGGGTCGGCGATGCGGTCCTTGCGGGCGCGTTCGGCCATCGCTTCGCGCTGCTGGGCTATTGCCTCGGCAGCGGCGATCTCGTGGCTGTTGGCGAGCGCCCGACCGCGAAAGAACTCGAGACTCTCTGCGGGCATTTCCGGGCCCGGGATGACCGGGGCTTCCTGCGGCAGCGCGAGCGAGGGAAACTGCGCGGCGAGACGGCTGCGGGCGACCTGCGCGCGGCCGCTCGACTGGGCGGCGAGGACCTCTGCGGCGGCCAGCGCCGCCGCGGCCTGGTCTGCCTCGAGCAGGGCGGCGTCGTGGAGCTCGATCCGGCGTTGCACGGCCGCGAGCGCGCGCCGGTAGTTGTCGACCGCCTGCGCGTCGATGGCCGCCTGCGCGCCGGCGCCGACCCAGTCCCACCAGCCCTCGGCCAGTTTCAGCGCGGCCTGATGCTTGGCGTCTTCGGCCATGTTGTCTGCCGCCTCGACACCGTAGCGGCCAATGGCCCGGTCCAGGCGTGCCTTGCCGGGCAGACGCACGGCGCGGGTCAGCTGGGTGTCGAATTCGTCGTAAGCCCCCTCCGACCGCACGTTGCGATTGACGTAGCTGCCGCTGAAGAGGACCTCGTGCGGACCCTTGGCCAGCGCGCGCGCCTCGGCTCGGGCCGCATCGGCCCGGGCACGTGCGGCGGTCACGCTCGGGTGGTTGTCGAGGGCGGTGGCAACCGAGGCCGCGTCGGGGAGGGCATCCTCGGCGGCGAGTGGAGCGGCCAGGAGGGCAAAAGGCAGGGCGAACAGGCGCAAGCGCTTCATCAGACGGCCTCCGCGGGATGGATCAGGTCGCCACCTTCGCGTTCCGCCTTGGTTTCGCCGAACCGCTGGTAGAGGATCGGCAGCAGGACCAGCGTGAGCAGAGTCGCGCTGACCAGCCCGCCGATGACGACGATGGCGAGCGGCTTCTGGATCTCGGATCCCGGCCCGGTGGCGAAGAGCAGCGGAACGAGGCCGAACGCGGCGATCGAAGCGGTCATCAGCACCGGGCGCAGGCGCCGCTCGGCCCCGCGCCGCACGGCCTCGGCCAGCGGCATGCCTTCCTCGCGCAGCTGCCGGAAGTAGCTTACCATGACGAGACCGTTGAGCACGGCGATGCCGAGCAGGGCGATGAAGCCGACGGAGGCCGGCACGGAGAGATATTCGCCCGAAATCGCCAGGGCGATCATTCCGCCGACCATGGCGAAGGGGATGTTGGTGAGGATCAGCAACGATCCGCGCAGCGATCCGAGCGTGACGTATAGAATGGCAAAGATCATCAGGATCGATATCGGCAAGACCACCATCAGCCTGGCGCTGGCGCGCTGCTGACTCTCGAACTGCCCGCCCCAGACGAGGCGGTAACCCGGCGGCAGCGGCACGTTGGCGGCGATGTCGGCCTTGGCCTCCTCGACGTATCCGACCAGATCGCGGCCCGAGACGAAGGCCTGGATCAGCGCAAAGCGCGAGCCGTTCTCGTGCTCCAGCTTGACCGGTCCCTCGATGCGCTCGACGCGGGCCACATCGCTGGTGCGGACCAGCTGCCCGCCGGGGGAACGGTACAGCTGGTCCGCGTAGACCTGCGGCGAGAGCTCGCGCCCGCCCGCGGCCTTGATGAGTATGGGAATGCGGCGGTTGCCCTCGGCAACGACGCCCGCGCGCACGCCTTCGACACCGGCGCGCATCATGTCCTGCAGCTCGCTGACCGGCATGCCAAGCCGGCCGGCGGCGACGCGGTCGATGTCGAACTGCAGGTAGTCGACCTGGTCGTTGGCGACGGTCATCGCTTCCGAGGTGCCTTCGATCTTTTCCAGCCGCCCCTGGATTTGACCGGCGATCCGCGAAAGTTCGCCGAGGTCGGGACCGAACAGCTTGATGGCCAGGTCGCCGCGGGCGCCGGTGAGCATTTCCGATGTGCGCATCTCGATCGGCTGCGTGAAGCTCGGCTCGATGCCGGGGAATCGCTGCATGACCTGGCGAATCTGTTCGACCAGCCAGCCCTTGTCGCGCACGCGCCATTCTTCGCGCGGCTTGAGCTGCAGGAAACCGTCGCTCTCGTTGAGCCCCATCGGGTCGAGCCCTAGCTCGTCGGAGCCCATCCGCATGACGAAGGCTTCGACTTCGGGGACCTGCGCCTTGATGGCCTTCTGGACCTTGAGATCGCCAGCGACGGAATGCTCGAGCGAAACGGTCGGCAGCTTGGTCAGCTGCATGATGATCGAACCTTCGTCCATGGTCGGCAGGAAGGTCTTGCCGGTCACCGTGTAGGCTACACCGGTGAGCACCAGGGCGATGCCGGCAATACCGAAAACCAGCTTCTTTCTACCGAACGCTGCATCGAGCAAGCGGGCGTAGCGCGGCGAGACCTGGCGCATGAACCACGGCTCGTGGTGCCCGTGCTTCACCTTGAGCAGGAAATAGGCGAGCACCGGGATCAGCGTGAGCGAGAGCAGGAGCGCGGAGAGAAGCGCCAGCACGATGGTCTTGGCGACGGGCGCGAAAAGCTTGCCTTCGAGCCCCTGCAGCGTGAGCAGGGGAAGGAAGACGAGTGCGATAATCGCCATGCCCGAGGCGACCGGCTTGGCCACCTCCGCGGTGGCGATGAAGATGTTGTGCAGCTTGCCGGCCTTGGCGTGTTTTTCGTTGCTCAGTCGTTCGACCACGTTTTCGACCACGACGACGGCCCCGTCGACCAGCATGCCCACCGCGATGGCGAGACCGCCGAGGCTCATGAGATTGGCGGTCAGGCCGATGGCGCGCATGAAGATGAAGGTCAGAAGCGCCGCCATCGGCAGGGCCAGCGCGACGATCACCGAGGCGCGCACGTCGCCGAGAAAGAGCAGCAGCAAGACCACGACGAGCAGGGTCGCTTCGAGCAAGGCCTCCTCGACCGTTCCGACCGCCCTGCCGATGAGGTCCGAGCGGTCGTAGAACATCTTGATGCTCATGCCTTCGGGCAAGCTCGGCTTGATTTCCTCGAGCCGCGCCTTGACCCCGTCGACCACCTTGCTCGCATCCGCGCCGCGCAGGCCGATTACCAGGCCTTCGACAGCCTCGCCCTCACCGTCCTTCGTCACCGCGCCGTAGCGGGTCAGGCTTCCGGTCCGCACCTGGGCCAGATCGCCCACGCGCAGCACCGCGCCGGATCCCGAGCGCACCACCGTGTTGGCAAGATCGTCGTGCGTGCGGATCGCCCCGGTCGAGCGGACGATCAGGGCCTCTTCGCCGACCACGAGTCGTCCGGCGCCGTCGTTGCGGTTGCTCGCCTCGATGGCTGCAACGAGGTCCGCGGTGCTGAGGCCTGCGGCGGCGAGCGCAGCGTTGTCGGGCGCGACCTCGAAAGTCTCGACATAGCCGCCCAGCGCGTTGACGTCGGCGACGCCGGGGACCGTGCGCAGCGCGGGGCGAACGATCCAGTCTAGCACGCGTCGCTTTTCGGCGAGGCTCTGCGGCCCTTCGAGCGTGAACATGTACATGTCGGACAGCGGCGTGCTGATCGGGGCCATCCCGCCGCTGACAGTGTCGGGCAGGTCGCCCATGACGGCGTTGAGCCGTTCGGCCACCTGGCTGCGCGCCCAGTAGATGTCGGTCCCGTCGGCGAAATCGATGGTGATGTCGGCAATGGCATATTTGGCGACAGAGCGCAGGACGCTCTGGTTGGGGATGCCGAGCATCTCCATCTCGATCGGGGTAATGACGCGGCTTTCGACCTCCTCGGGCGTCATGCCCGGCGCCTTGAGGATGATCTTGACCTGGGTCGAGCTGATGTCGGGGAAGGCATCGATCGGCAGGTTGGCGAAGGACCAGCCGCCGATCCCTGCGAGCACCACGGCGATGCCGAGTACGGCGAGCCGCAGCGAAAGGGCCTTTTCGACGAGTTTACGCAGCATCGGGCCGACCTATTCCGCGGCCATGGCCTTGAGTTCGGGTAGGCTGCTCGTGGCGACGACCTCGCCCGCCTTGAGGCCGGCGACCAACACCGCCTGGCCGCCCGCGGTGGCTGCCACCGTTACCGGGCGGGGCGCGAAGGTCTTGCCGGTGCGGACGAAGACCACGTCCTTGTTCCCCAGCTTGACCACCGCGCCCGCCGGGACGCCGATACCGGTCGCCATGCCCATGTCGCGGATCGCTACGGTAACGTTGCTGCCTGCGACCAGGCCGGGAGCCGCGCCGATGCTGGCCTTGGCCATGACGGATCGGGTCTGCGGGTCGATCGAAGGGGCGACGGATAGAATTTTGCCCGCAGCGACGGGGCCGTCGCTCCCTGGCAGCGAGACGTCGACCGCCATGCCCGGCCGCACTTGCCGCGCCAGCCTTTCGGGAAGCTGCAGATCGAGCCGGTAGGCGGAGGCGTTCTCGATGATGAACGGCGCCGTCAGCCCGTCGACCGGCCCACCCGTCTCCACCCCGACATGGGCGACACGGCCGGAGATAGGCGCGCGCAGCGTCATCGTGCCGTCGCGCCCGATGCCGGACATGGCCGCCAAGCGGCGGTTTTCCGCCACCGTCGCGCCGGCGGAGCGAGCCAAGGCCGCCGCCTCTTCGGCGCGCGCCTGCGCCACGATACCTTCGGACGCCAGCTGGGCGAGCCGCTTCGAGCGTTGCTCGGCCACCGTATATTCGGCTTGCGCGCGGGCGAGGTCGCCGCCGATCTGCACGGGCTCGGCAGCACGCACGATCGCCAGCGGCTGGCCTCGCGAAACCGGCTGACCTTCGATCACGAAGACGCGCAGCGCCGCGCCGGGATAGGTCGAAGTCACTGCGACGCGCGCCTCGGGCGGGAGGGTGACCGTGCCCGGCACTGTCGCCAGTGGCACGCCTTCCGCCGCCTGGGCCCGTGCTGTCGTGATCTGCAGGCCCGCCAGGGGGTCCGCATCCTTGTTTGCCGCGCCGCCTTCGTCGCCCGACGAGCAGGCGCTCAGGGCCAGGGCCGCGGCAATGAGGGTGTTGCGGAGGATCATGCCCCGCATTTGCCGGCGCAAGCTGACAACAACTTGTCAGTTTGGCAGCTTGTTGTCAGTTTCG
Source organism: Croceibacterium aestuarii (assembly GCF_030657335.1). Lineage (NCBI taxonomy): Bacteria > Pseudomonadati > Pseudomonadota > Alphaproteobacteria > Sphingomonadales > Erythrobacteraceae > Croceibacterium > Croceibacterium aestuarii. Next base: position 195,516 of record NZ_CP131039.1, on the reverse strand, counting down.
CGGTTCATTTACGCGGCTGACCCCGCCAGCAGCCCTATGATTGTGACCCCGCGTGCGCCTCTTGCTTGTAGAAGATGATCCGGAACTGGGGCGGCGCCTGTCGGAACGGCTGCGCGGCGTCTCCTATGCGGTCGACCTGGCGACGAGCGGCGCCGACGCCGAAGCCTGGCCCGATCTCGACAAGATGGCGGCAGTGATCCTCGATCTCGGCCTGCCCGATGGCGACGGGCTGCAGGTGCTGCGGCACTGGCGGGCCAACCGGGTCGAATGTCCGATCCTGATCCTCACTGCCCGGGGAAGCTGGCAGGACAAGGTCGAAGGTCTCAACGCCGGGGCGGATGATTTCGTGGTCAAGCCGGTGCGCTTCGAGGAGCTGCAGGCGCGGCTCAACGCCCTGTTGCGCCGGCAGGCGGGAGCGCGCAGCGGGGTGCTCGAAGTTGGCGACCTGCGCCTCGACCCGCAAGCTCATAGCGTCGAGCAGGGCGGTCGGCCGCTCTCGCTCAGCAAGCAGGAGTTCCGCCTGCTTCACGTGTTCATGCGCCGGGCCGGACAAGTGCTGAGCCAGGGCGACATTCTCGAGAATCTTTACGACCTCGAGGCCGAGCGCGAGCTCAACACCGTTGAGGTTCTGGTGGGCCGCCTGCGCCGCAAGATCGGCAAGGAACGGATCACCACGCTGCGCGGCTTCGGGTACCGGCTGGAGAAGTAGGGTGCGGCTTTCCCTGCCCATGAACAGCTTGCGGCTGCGCATCCTCCTTGCCGTGCTCGTGTGGGTCGCCGTCGGTATCGGTGCGATCTGGTTTTCGGCCACCAGCATCTTCACCCGGCATGTCGAACAGAGCTTCCACGACGAACTCGACGTCCACGTGAACGAACTGGCGCGGCTCGCTCGTGTGAACCGCGACGGAACCGTTCGCCTCGACCGCCCGCTGTCCGACCCGCGCTACGAAGTGCCGCTGTCGGGCTATTACTGGCAGGTCGACGTAGACGGCGGGCCGCCACTTCGCTCGGAGTCGATGACCCGCGGCCATTTCGACAATGCGGTCGCTCACGATAACGTCATCCGGCACGCGATCACGCCTGGGCCGACGGGTCCTGCGATCGCCTACGGCTTCGAGAAAGTCCTGGCGGGAGGCCGCCACGTCCATTTCGTGATCGCGACCGACAAGAGCGAGCTGACCAACGTGATTGCGGGGTTCACGCGCGAACTGACCTTCTGGCTGACGGTCCTCGGCATGCTGCTTTTGGCCACCGGCGCGGCTGTGGTCAGTATCGGGCTGCGGCCGCTCGACCGGCTCGGCGCGGCGTTTGCCCGGCTTCGGAGCGGCAAGACCAGCCAGCTCGAAGGGGCCTGGCCGGCGGAAATTGCCCCCTTGGCGCACGACCTCAACGACTACATTCGCCAGACCGGTGAGCTTATAACCCGCTCGAGGGTTCAGGCCGGCAATCTCGCGCATTCGCTGCGCACCCCGCTGGCGATCATCACCGACGAGGCAGAACGGCTGACTGCGGACAGCAAGACCGCAGGCGCCGCGCGCACCCTGCTCGAACAAAGCAATGCCATGGGGCGCCAGATCGATTTCCAGCTCGCCCGGGCGCGCTCCTCGGCCGGGGCCTACACGCCCGGGACGGTGAGCGAGCTGCCCGAATTGCTGGTGCCGATCATATCCGCGATGCGTCGTATCCACCCGGGCATCGCCTTCGAAATCAAGACTTCGTCGGACAAGTCCGTGGGCCTCGCGGTCGATCCGGTCGATCTAGCCGAATTGCTGTCAAACCTGATCGATAACGCCGGCAAGTGGGCGACAAGCGCGGTGAGCGTCGGGATCGCTTCCGGTCCAGAGGGAACCGCGATCGAGATCAGCGACGACGGGACCGGAATGGCCGACGAGCAGCTCGAAGGCGCCTTCCAGATCGGAACCCGGTTCGATCCGGCCAAGCCCGGCAGCGGGCTCGGCCTGGCCATCGCGCTGGAGATTGCTCAGAGCATCGACGCCCGAATCGAACTGAGAAATGGAAAATCCGGCTTGCTCGCGCTCGTCCATTTCCCTCCTGCCAAGACTGTCGGGACCTAGGCAGATGCGGACCAGCCGTCGCTGTTTGCGCCGTCCCGTCAGGCGATGCGCTCGATCCAGCCGGCGAAGGAATCGATGAAGCTCTTGAAGAACGACCGCGTGTCGTCGCTCTTGAGCTCGCCTGTCTCGTCGAAAAGCTCGAACCCGCGGCCGATATAGGCCTCGGGCTGCTGAAGCACCGGCATGTCGAGGAATACGAGCGACTGGCGCAGGTGGTGGTTGGCGCCGAACCCGCCGATGGCTCCCGGCGAAACGGTCATGATCGCCGCCGGCTTCTTCGCCCAGGCGCTTTGCCCATAGGGACGCGAGCCGACATCGATGGCGTTTTTCAGTACCCCCGGGACCGAGCGATTGTATTCGGGCGTCACGAACAGCACCGCGTCGGCACTGGAAATCTGCTCGCGAAAGCGCGTCCAGGATTGCGGCGCTCCGGCAGCTTCGACATCCTCGTCGTAAAGCGGCAGCGCGCCGATCTCGACGAATTCGAGGTCGAGGTTGTCGGGCGCGAGGCGGACAAGGGCCTCGGCGGCCTTGCGGTTGATCGACTCCTTGCGCAGGCTGCCGACCACCACCGCGATCTTGTAAGACTTGGCCATGGGTACTCCGTTAGATGGGCGTGATTGGGATGGGACATGACAAGGCGCCGACGATGACGGCGCCCCTTGCCGGAATCGAGTTGGGCGGCACCAAGGCCATCGCTGTCCTTTCGGACGGAGAGCAGATCACAGCCCGCCACGCGATACCGACGGGCGCTCCAGATGAAACTCTCGGCGCGCTAAACGGGTTCCTGCGCGAGTGGGACGCGGAGCGATCGCTCGCCGGCATCGGCATCGCCAGCTTTGGCCCGGTAGCGCTGGCGAGGAACAGTGCCGACTTCGGGCACATCCTCAAGACGCCCAAGCCGGGCTGGAGCGGGGTGGGGGTGGTCCGGCTCTTGCTCGAGGGCATGGAGCGCCCTTTTCGCCTCGATACGGATGTCAACGCCGCGGCGCTCGCCGAGCATCGCCTCGGTGCCGCCAGGGGATGCGACAGCGTCTGCTATGTCACCATCGGCACCGGCGTCGGCGGCGGCTTGCTCGTCGGCGGGGAGCCGGTTCACGGGGCGATGCATCCCGAGCTCGGCCATCTCAGCCTGCGCCGTGTGGTAGGCGACGACTTTCCCGGCACCTGCGGCTTCCACGGCGACTGCATCGAGGGGCTGGTCAGCGGACCGGCCCTCGCCGCGCGTTTCGGCATGCCCGCCGAAGCAATTGCGGACGATCATCCGGGCTGGGGCAAGGTTGCGGGCGATCTCGGGCAATTGGCCGCCGCAATCCTTCTGACGACCTCAGCCGAGCGGATTGTCCTGGGCGGCAGCGTCGCGCTCGGGCGGCCGTTCCTGCTGCCCTTGCTCCGGGCGGAAGCCGTTCGCGCCCTCGGCCGCTACTTGCCGCACGTCGATGCGGAAACGATCGGCGAAATCGTAGTTCTCGCCGCGCTGGGCGACCGGGCCGGGCCGATGGGGGCGATCGAACTGGCGCGGCGGGCGAGCGCCGAGCGTCCGGATTGAGCGGACTGCGACGAGGCCGGGCGAACTGCTAAGCGCCGGCCGCCCGGGAAGCCTTACTTCGCCGGGATCTTGTCGAATTCGGCCTGGATCTTGGCGAGGTTTTCGTCGCTGAGACTTTCCGGTTCGTATTGCTGGATTGCCTTTAGCGTGAGGCTGCGGCCCATGGTCTTGAACATATCGTTCTCATAGACCGACGGGATGAGGCGCTTGAGGATCTCGACCGCCGCCGGATCGTCGAGCAATTTGCCGACGAGCGTTTCCGAGACCGAATAGTGTGCTGCGGCCGAGTCTTGCGCGGCGGCGGATGCGGGCACGATAACGGCCACTCCGCAAGCTGCGCAGGTCAGGGCCAGACTGTGAATCATCGTACGCATTTGCACTCTCCCGTGGTTTCAGGTGCGGCGCCGCATCCTAGTAATTCCGCAGACTAGGAATTTACCCCTGCGTCTGCAAGAATTTCTCGCCGCGCGAGGGGCAGGAGCGGAGCGATGAGCGGGCGCAAAGCTGCTTCGCTCGGTCACACCTCGACCGACGCGGTTCCCTGAACCCGCATGGCCGAGGCACGCGCCGCCACGACGAAGGCCGCTGCAATGAGGGGCGCGGCCGCCATTGCGGCGATTCCGAAGCGCAGGCCCTCGTCGCCGAGCGTGGGGGTGAGGCGGTCGCTCAGCCAGCCCACGACAAACGGCCCGAGAGCGCCGCCGATGAGTCCCGATGAGGCAAGCATGACGGTGGCCGTGAGGCCGCGATCGCCTGGTTCGGCGCTGCTGACTGCATAGTTGATGCTGGGAATGATCGCGCAGCTGAGCAGGAAGTTCATCAGCGCCGCACTGCTCATGGCCAGGGTCAGGCTGTCGAAAAAGGCGAAGCCCAGCACGCAGGGCAGCGCGAAAGGCAGGGCAACGGCCGGAATCGACAGCGCCGAAATGGCCTTTCCTGAGCGGCGGACGAGGTGATCGGCGAGAAACCCGGCGAACAGTGTGCCGGTGATCCCACCGAGGCCCACGGCTGGGCCGATGACGATACCCACCTGCGCCAGCGGGACGTCGTGCGATCGCTGGAGGAAACTGGGCCCCCATGCGGCGAGGACGGAGGTGAGCATGCCGGCAACGCCATACCCGAGCGTCAGGCGGACAAGGCCGTTCGCGTCCCAGAATCGCCTGAGGCCCGCGATCAGATCTTCCAGCCTGCCCGGCAAGGCGGCACGAACGTTGTCGCTTCCGCGCGGTGGTTCCGAGGCACTGACGAGCACGATCAGCGCCAGCACCACACCGGCGCCGCCGGCCCACAGGAACATCGCCCGCCAACCGAGCGAAGCGGCCAGCAGACCTGCCGCGATCGTCCCACCGACGATCCCGATGAAGGCGCTCGACTGGAACACGGCCACCGCCTTGCCCCGCGCTTCCTGGCGAAACAGGTCGGGGATCAGCGACATGGCCGCGGGGAAAGCCGTGGCTTCGCCGATGCCGACCGCGATGCGCGCCAACGCCAGGGTGAAGAAGTCGTGCGCGAGCCCTGTCGCCGCCGTAGCGATCGACCAGGCGGCAATCCCGCACGCCAGGATGCGCTTGCGATTGCCGCGGTCGATCATGCGCGACAGGAACAGCCCGCCGACAAGGTTGAACAGAGTGAAGAAGAGCCCGTTGGCCAGCGACATCTGCGTGTCCGACAGCACCAGGTCGGTCCGCACTTGCTCGGTCACGACGCCGAGCAGCGACCGGTCGCCGACGTTGACGATGTTGGTCAGGAACAGAAGGAACAGCGTCCACACCGCCGCGCCGGAGGAAACGGAGGGCCGGGAGCCGCTCATCGCCTAGCCTTCCATTGCCCGGCGCCGCTCGCGGCCGAGCTCCGGCCAGACAAGGCATCGCGGTCCGACAGGTTTCGGGATCCCAGCCCAGGCTCGCGGGACATTTCGGCCAGCAGGTCGCTCAACCCGCGCGTTCCAGGTCGAGCAGTTCGGCGGCGTTGAGGCCGAGGATCTTCGCCTTTTCCCGTTCCGAGAGCCGTTCGTGGAAGCCGACCGGGTCGGGCTCGGACATGTCGAATGGATAGTCGCTGCCAAGGCACAACTTGTCTGCGCCGTGGGTGCGCACGAGGCTCTCGAGCTGGTCCTGGTCAAACACCAGCGTGTCGAGCCACAGCCTGCGCAGATAGCTCGACGGCTCGTGGCGGCAATGCTCCGAGCAGTCGCCGCGCGCGCGCCAGCCATGGTCCATCCGGCCCCAGTAGCCTGGCATGTAACCGCCGCCGTGGGCCACGCAGATCTTCAGATCCGGGTAGGTATCGAGGACGCCGCCGAAGATCAGGTGACCGACCGCGAGCGTGGATTCGAGCGGATTGCCGATCAGGTTGTTGAAGTAGAATTCGCTCATCCGTGCGGCATGGGTGAAGCCGAGCGGATGGATGAAGATCAGCACGCCCAGCTCTTCCGCCGCAGCCCAGAACGGGCGCAGCTCGGGTGCGTGAAAATCGGTGCCGTTGACGTTGGAGCTGATCTCGATCCCGCGCAGGTCGAGGTCCTTCACGCAGCGGCGCATCTCGGCGACGGCCATTTCGGTGTTCTGCAGCGGCACCGTTCCCATGCCGACAAGCCGATCGGGATGCTGGGCGACCGCATCGGCCATACCGTCGTTGACGGCCCGCGCGGCGTCCCGGCCGGTTTCCGGATCGGTGAAATAGAAATACTGCCCTGGGCTCGGCGACATCGCCTGCACGTCGATGCCGAGCCGGTCCATGTCGGCGAGGCGCGTATCCAGCGTGTTCAGCGTGCGGCCCATCTGCGCGAACTGGGCGCGGTTGACCTCCATGGTCTTCGGGCTGGTGAAGTCGTTGATGCCCGGCGGCGGGCCGGGATACTTCGCCTGCACGATGCCGTCTGCCGCGGGAATTCCGAGGTGGCAGTGGATGTCGACGACGAGATGCTTGCCTCGCGCCTGGACCGGGACGGGCTTGCGCTCGCCGCAAGTGAAGACTTCGCCGCTCACCGCGTGGTCCTCGCCGGCTGGACGGTGCCGGCGCAGGGACCGAAGCCGATCGGGACATATCCTTCGGCGACGGCGCGCCCGCGCAGGGTCAGGGTATCGCCGTCCTCGAGCATCGTGCGCTGCGTGCCGTCGGGCAGGGTGAGCGGCTCCTTGCCGAGCTTGGTGATCTCGACGAGGCAGGCGCGCGCTTCGTCGGCCGCGCCGGAGACGGTGCCGGTCGCTATCAGGTCGCCGATCTCGAGGGGGGCGCCGCCCGAAGCCTGGTGCGCGACCATCTGCGCCAGGGTCCAGAACAGCTCGGCGACATTGGTGTGCACGATCGTGTGCGGGCCCGCGCCGGTATCGAGCTCGGCGGTCAGCTCGACGTTCAGCCCGCCGGAGCTGCGGTCGTAGGGATCGTCGAGATAGCTCGGCAGGTCGGGCTGGTCGGCCGTCCGCCCGCGTCCGGCCACACGGAACGGCGCGAGCGCCTCCATCGTCACGACCCACGGCGAGATCGTGGTCAGGAAGCTCTTCCCGAGGTGCGGGCCGAGGAGCATTTCGTAGAACTGGATGCCGCGTGCCGACCAGTCGTTGACCAGGCAGCAACCGAACAGGATCTCGTCGGCCTGCGTCATGTCTACGCTTTCGCCGAGCGAATTGACCGGCCCGCCCAGCCAGGCGCCGAATTCGAGCTCGAAATCGAGCATCGGCTCGGCTGCAACGACCATGTCGCTGCTGCCGGGCGGAACGACCTGTCCGACCGGCCTCACCACCGGTGTGCCGGAGACGGCGACCGAGCTGGCCCGCCCGTTGTAGGCGACGGGCAGCGTCGCCCAAGCCGGCATGGGCGTGCGACCGCCGCTGCCGGCCATGCGCAAGATGTGATCGGCCGAGGTGCAGAAGTCGGTGAACGCAGTCGGCTTGGCCGGCAGCAAGAGACGCGCGTTCTGCATCGGAACGAGCGCGTCATGCGCATGGGTTCGATCGCTGGCGCCGTCGGCGCGGTAGAGATCCGATAACCGCGCGCGCAAGGCCGAAACTTCGCTGCGCGAACATGCGAACAAGGGCAGCAGGGTATCGCCTGCCGCCGCCTCGGCCGCCGCACCGGCGATCTCTCCGGTATCGAGCAGGGCCTTGAGGTCGATGATGCTGTCGCCCAGCGCTACGCCGCCGCGGGGCCCCCGTCCGTCGTCGAACACGCCGAATGGCAGGTTCTGGATCGGGAAGTCGGTATCGGCAGCGTTGGCGCTCTCCACCCAGCTTCGTCTCTTGGGGTCGTGGGTGGCGTTCAGATCAATGGGCATGCCCGCATCCGTGCTTCTCGTGGTGTTCCTTGCGGTAGCGGTTCATCTCGGCGAACAGCACCGGCGGCGGGGCGTGGTCGAGACCGGGATCCCACTGCTTGTAGAGCGAATAGACGTTGGCGACGACGCGCTCCGGATCGGTCCAGTGCGCATATTCCTTGATCGGAATGTCCCGCGCTGCCGCGCGCCAGTCCATGCCTGCCTCGAAGCGGCCGCGCGCTTCGCTGCGCAGATGCTCGAAATAGCCCTTCATGGTGCGCACCCCCTCGACATCGCAGATCGGTCCATGTCCCGGCACTACCACCTCGGGTCCGAGCGCAATGATGTGCTCGCAGGCGGCAATCCAGTTGTCGAACGGTCCGGCCCAGACGATCGGATGACCTTCGTTGAAAAGCAGATCGCCGGTAAAGACCGTGCGGTCTTCCTTCACCCAGGCGATCGTGTCGGATTCGGTATGGGCGGGACCGAGGTCTGTCAGTTCGACGGTTTTCTCGCCGACCTGCAGCGTCATTGTCGCGTCGAATGTGCGGGTGGGCAGGGCGAGCTCGTCGACGCCGCTGAAGTCGAAATAGCGGCCCATGGTTTCGAACAGGAATTCTCCCGCTTCGCCCATGCTTTCCCAGTTCGCCGAAAGATTGGCCAGCGCCTGGGGATTGAACCCCTCCATTTCCGCGCGCGTCTTGGCGGTGGAAATGATCTCGGCGCCTTCGACCACTCCGTTGCCGAAGAAATGGTCGGGGTTGGCATGGGTGTTCATCACCATGTCGATCGACGCGCCCCCCGGGACCCGTGCGAAGTCCGCGAGCATGGCGCGGGTCAGCGGGACGCTCATCAAGGTGTCGATCAGCAGCGTCTCGCCCTCGGACGTCACCAGCCCGGCGTTCGACCAGCCCCAGGTCCCGTCGGGCTGGATATATCCGTAAATGCCGTCGGCAAGTTCATGCACACCCTGCCGGAATGGCCAATTTGCCATGGTTGCGTCTCTCCTCTCGTCACGACCCTATCGACTTTATTCCTAGCCACAAGAATATTTTTGCCGACGACATTCTTGTCGATGTTATGCGCACCGCGTAGCACTCTCGGCGAATGACAAAGGGCGGAAAGCCAGTGGGGGTACCAAAAAGCGGACGGAAGACCGCATCGCGCGGCAAGGGGCGGCCGACGGCGTCCGAGAGCGGCGTCGGCCGCGACGCGCTTATCGAGGCTGCGCGTGAGCTTTTGCAGGAATTGCCGCCGTCCCAGGTGACGAGCACCGCCATCGCCCGCCGCGCGAATGCCGATCCCGCCTTGGTGCGCTACTACTTCGGCAATCGCGAAAACCTCCTTTTCGAAGTCGCCAAGACGATCGGCGACGAAGGCAACCGGCCGCTTCCCCCGGGCGATCCTCTCCAGCTTCTCGAACACATGATCCGCGGGACGTTCCGCTTCACCCGCTCGGCCAAGCACATGCAGCGGCTGATGATCGAGGAGCTCGACTCCTCCACAGTGCCCGAAGTGCGCGACAAGATGCGCGAGTGGAACCGCCAGCCCGTGGCCAACTATCGGCGCATTCTGGACAGCGACGCCGAGGGGCAATTGCGCGATTTCGACCCGCTGTTCATGTATTTGGCGGTGGTCGGCATCAGCGATTTCTTCGTGTCCGGAGCGCCGCTCATCGAGCTTCTCGTCCCTCCCGACGCGGATATCGAGGAGCTGGGCAAGCGCTACGAGGATTTCGTGGTCCGGCTGATTACCGACGGACTGCGCAAGCGCTAGACGGCTTCCGCGACGCAAGTATTGCGCTGCGTGCCGAGCCCCGCAATCGTCGCCTCCATCACGTCGCCGGGCTTGAGGAAGACCCCGAACGCCGAGCCGTTGCCGTAAGGCGAACCGGTGCAGATCAGGTCGCCGGGCTCGAGCACGACGCGGCTCGAGAGATAAGCGATCTGGCGCTCGATCGAGATCATCATGTCGGCCGTCGTCTCGTCCTGATAGACTTTGCCGTTGACCGATAGCTTCATCGACAGGTCGTAGGGATCGACGATGCACTCCTTCGGCACCACCATCGGCCCGAACGGGAGGAAAGTCGGGAAGCTCTTGCCGGAGAGCCAATCGGCGCCGATTGCCGATCCATCGCGGCGGAAGATGAGTTCGCGCGCGGTAACGTCGTTTACGACAGCGTATCCGGCGACGAAATTCATCGCCTCGGCCTCGCTCACCCGGTGGGCGCGCCGACCGATGACGACGCCGAGTTCGAGCTCCCAGTCGGGCTTTTCGACATCGAAGGGCAGCACCACGTCGTCGCGCGGACCGATCGCGCAGGCCGGTAGCTTCAGGAAGACGAAGGGGGGCGCCTTGGCGCGCTCGTCCATCATCTTCTCGACCCGCGCCCTGAGCTCGGCCGGATCGACCTCCTCCTGCTCCTGCGTCCGCATCGAGGGATCGCCCATGATCAGGCCAACCACATGCTTCTTGTAATTGGCGCCGGTGCAGAAGACCTGGCCCGGCCGGTAGGGCATCTCGGCCTGCGCGGAGGCGAGGTCGTGGGCCGATGCAAACGCAGCCTCGTCAGCCGCCCATTCGCCGAGTCGTCCCACCACCGCATCCCAGTCCCGCAGCAGTTCGGCGATCGGCCGATCCTCGCCCCAATGGCGAAGGGGCACGAAGCGCTCGCCGCGCACGAGCACCGTGCGCGTCGCTCCGTCGAGCGAAACCGTGGCCAGTCCGTAGGTCATTTCGCTGCCTCTCAATAGGGCTCGTGCAGCTTCTGCATCGTGCCGCCGAGCATTGCGTTCGCATCCATTTGATTGCCGCCCGACATTTCGATCTCGCCGATGCGGACCGAATTTTCGACCACCGTCCGCGCGCGCTCGAACCGGCGCTGGGTGAAGGCAGCCAGGGCCCCTTCGACACTGGCGTCGCGCTCGAGTTCTTCAGCCAGCACCAGACCGTCTTCGACTGCCATCCCCGCGCCCGAGGCCATGTGCGGCGTCGTGGCGTGGACGGCGTCGCCGATCAGCACGACCCGGCCGCTATGCCACGGCGCGGGTAGCAGCAGCCACTCGAGCGGGCGGTAGTTGACGAGCGAATCCTCTCCGAGATTGGCTCGCACTTGCGAGACATAGCCGCCGAACGGCGCCAGCAACTGTGCCACGTGATCGAGTTGCTCGCCGGGTTCGAACCACGGATTGTCGGGCACGTGTTCGAGGATGAAGGCGTACATCTTGTCGTCTGAAATCGGATTGAAACCGAGCTTGACCGGCCCGCCGAGAAACATTTCGGCGCGATCGACCTCGGCCGGTCGGTCGGCGACGATGCGCCAGCATCCCTGGCCGGTGAATTGCGGCTTGGGCGTATCGGGAAAGATCGCCTGCCGCATTTGCGAGAAGATGCCGTCGGCACCGACGACGAGGTCGTATGTCTCGCGGCGGCCGTCGGGGAACTCGACGGTGACCCCGTCGCCGCCCTGTTCGAAGCTCGAGATCTTCGCCCCCAGCGTCACGCGCACGCCCTCGGCGCGAACGCGGTGCGACATGATGTCGTGAAGTGCCGGGCGCATGATCCCGCCGCTGCGGTCGACCGGCGGCGCGTCGGCGGGAATCGGCGGGGATTCCATGATCACGCCGCCATCGGGCGAGCGCAGGCGAATACCCCCGCCGACGAATCCGCGGTCGCGGACCTCGTCGAGGATGCCGAGATCGTCGAACGCGCGCAGCGACAGCCCCGTGACGCTGATGCCTGCCCCGTAGGCGCGCCAGTCGGGGTCGGCGTCGACCAGTTCGACGGCAACGCCGCGGCGCGTCATGGCGAGTGCAGCGCTCATGCCGCCCACTCCGCCGCCGACGACAAGTGCCTTGCCGATCATACCCCGTCCTTTCGCTTGGCCACGGTCAGGCGGGAACCTGCCATAGGCCCTTATCGGGCGTCATCTCGGCATGGGGGACATTGCCGGTGATGATCCGCCCGGTGCCCCACTGATCGATCGTCTGCGGGCCCGGCTCGTAAGTCTGCGGCTGCCAGGTTTCCTCGTCCACTTCCTCGAGGTCCGAGGTGTATTCGACCGCGTTGCCGTTGGGCGTGATGAAGTAGCTGAAGGTGTTGTTTCCCGCCGTGTGGCGCCCGGGCCCCCAGCTCAGCTTGATGCCGTTTTCGTGCATGCGGGCGAGCCCGCGCATCAGTTCGTCGACCGAGCTTACGTCGAAAGCGATGTGATTGAGCGCCGGCGGCCCGGGAAGGATGGCGACGCGGTGATGCGCCGCGTTGCAGCGCAGGAAGACCATGAAGTTGCCGATCCAGTCGGACAGACGGAAGCCGAGCGCCTGCTCGAAGAATTCCGCCAGGGCGGTGTGGTTGGGCGAGTGGAAGACGACATGGCTGATGCCGACCGGAATAGCCTCGCCGCGTTCGAGCTGGCGGAAGCTGCGCGGGGTGCTCTCGCAAACGACTTCCATGGCTCGCCCGTCGGGATCGAAGAAGCGGAAGGCAAAGCCGCCCGCCGGGCCGCGCGCCGGGCCCGGCTCGGAAATAATTTTTGCGCCGGCCGCCTTCACCTGCTCGAAGATTGCCAGAACCTCGTCGCGCGAACCCGCCGAGAACCCGACCAGGTCGGTCTTGCGCTCGGCATCCTCGCGCAGAACGATGACGTAGGGATGCGCTCTTCCCTCGGCTGCGAAGTAGACCTTGCGGTCTTCTTCCGCGACCTCGATCAGCCCCCACTTCTCGCCGAAGAATTCCCGTTCCGCGGCCAGGTCCGGCACGGCGAGCGAGACATATTGAAGGTCGGTCACACTAACGGGCATTTGTTCACTCCATCGGGCGATTCGCGGCTCAGAAGTTGCCGCCGAGCCGTATACCATAGGTTCGCGGCTGCTCTGCCGACGCTGCGATCAGTCCCGCCGCATTCGTGGTTCCGCCGACGAGCCGCCGGTTATCCTCGATATTGTTGACGTAGAGCGTGAGGTACAGGCTGTCGTCCTCGCGCCCGAAGGTCACCGAAGCATAGCTGACGTAAGTCGCCTGGGCCTGCAGGTAGGGCAGATAGTCGGCCGACGAGTAGCTCGACGAGCGATAGCGCGTGCCCGCCACCAGCACCGCCTTGTAATCGTTTCCGATCGGCACGGTCTGCTGGCCGCTGAGGTTGAAGGACCACTTCGGCGAGTTGAACGCCGGGTTGCCGGAACAATCGATCTCGAAGACGGCGATCGTGCCCCCCGGGGTCGTCTGGGTGGTCGGGGAGAAGGGGCAGGTCGTGTTGGGCGGCAGACCCTGGTTCGGGGCGAAATAGGTGAAACTGTCGTACTTGGTGTCGAGGCGCTGGACGTTGGCCGAGATCAGCGTGTTCTCGGTCGCCAGGAACTCCACGTCGACATCGAAGCCCTTGATCGTGCTGTCGCCGATGTTGCGCGTCAGGAAGACGGTCGAGGGCGGATTGCCGAGATCGTAGCCGAACTGGCTGAACTGCTGGTTCTTGTACTTCCACAGGAACGCCTCGACGTTGAGCTGCAGTCTGTTGTCGAGGAAGCGGTTCTTCGAACCGATCGTGTAGGCCCTGATGGTTTCCGGTTCGTAGGTTTCGACACCGCGAGCGAACGAGAAACCGCCAGCGTGGTAGCCCGTCTCGTAACTCGCATAGATCATGTTACGCGGCGAAAAATCGTACTGCGCGGCGAGCCGATAGGTGAACTTGTCGTTCTTGAGGCCGGAATCGATCGCGATCGGCGCAAGCAGTACGAAGGGCGCGGTCTGCGAGCCGCCGGCAAATGGCGGAAGCACGAAAAGCGGGACCGGCGTGATCGGAACGCCCTGCGAAGCGTAGAACGAGCGCAGTTCGGCTTCGGTCGAAGCGAGCGGAATGAACGGCAGGGTCGGGCAGAAATCCTGCGGCGGTTCGGGATTGCCGCAGAACAGGATGTAGACGTTCGAGGTTCCGTCGAAGGTCTTGCGGTCCGACGTGTAACGTCCCGCGGCGGTTAGGCTAAGCGCTTCGGTCGGGTGAAATGTGACTTTGCCGAAGCCGGCCCAGCTCTCGGTCCCCGTCGAGAAGTCCTGATAGGGGGACAGCGTCTGCTGGTTGTAGCGCGCGGTCGCGTTGATACTCTCGTCGAAGTAGATCGCACCCAGCAGGTAGTCGACCGACGTGCCGAAGTCGCCGGCCCAGCGTGCTTCGACGCTGCTCTGCGTGTCCTTCTCCTTGGTGACGCCCTGCCGGAACACCCCGTTGAATGCGTAATCGATCCGCGACTCGCGATAGGCGGGTTGGATCGTCAACGTCCCTGCGTCGGTCTGGTAGTTGAGTTCAGCGGTGACGCCCCAGTAGTTGTTGTGGTTGTACGGCACGCCGTCGACCACGGCGCCGGCGCGGCCGGCCTGCGCAATGAAGCGCGACGCAAGGTAGGCGTTCGAGGCCGGGTCGAGCAGCCCCTGCTGATCGGAGAAGCCCGACGGCGTGAACTGATAGCCTGCAAATCCCGTCGGTCCGAACGTAGGGTCCACCGCGCCCAGGTAAAACCCGCTGCTTCCTGCGCCGCCCTGGTGCGAAAAGTCGAAGGCGAGACGTAGATCCAGCTGGGCCGTCGGTTCGCCGTATATCTGCAAGCGCCCCGCGTATTCCCGCTGGTTGCCGGTGCCGTCGCTCTGGAACGCGTCGTGACGCGAGACGCTCGCCGCTGCCCGCACTGCGACATCGCGTCCGACCGGCACATTGATCGCGGCCTGGCCGGTGAGCCAGTCGTAGTTGCCATAGCCGAGCATGAAGTTGCCCGAGGTCTCGCCGAGTTTCGGTCGGTTGGGAATGACGTTGATCGCGCCCGCTGTAGCGTTGCGGCCGTAGAGCGTTCCCTGCGGCCCCTTGAGCACCTCGACCCGCTCGAGATCGTAGAACACGCCCGAGGTGGACGTCGGACGGCCGATGTAGACGCCGTCGTAATTGAACGCGATCGCCGGATCCGAATATCCGTTGACCGTGGCGTTGCCCACGCCGCGAACGAAGAACACCGTGGTCGGACCGCCGCCGCCCGAAGCGGAGAGCGAGGGTGTGACGCGCGAGAGATCTTCGGCGCGGATCACGTTCTGCTGAACCAGCTCGGCGGGGGCGATCACGTCGATCGCCACGGGTACCCGCTGGCTGTTTTCTTCGACCCGCTGCGCGGTAACCACGATATCGGCGATGCCGGCCTGGTCGGCGCTTGCCTGCTCTTCGGCGGACGGGGGCGTATCCTGAGCCAGCGCAGGCGTGCAACCGGCAAAGGCGCAGAGCGCGCCGAGCGACGCGCCGAACAGAAATTTCGCGGACATGTATGCCTCTCCCAAGCAACCTTATATTCCTGACACTAGGAATATTAATTCCGCGACTCAAGAATTTTTTCTGCGGGGAGTGCGTGGAGGCGCCACATGGTCGACGCCGCCGTGTGCGGTCTCACTAAGCGGGGGTTCGAAACAGCGCCTGCCAACGCCACGACGCGCTGCCGGCGGGGGGCCGACAGCGCCATGCAGCAGGCGCCTGCTCGCTAGCTGTAATAGACGCCCAGCGTGAAGCCGACGATACGGCCGCACAGGGGAATGAGCATCCACAGCACCAGCGAGAGCACGCCGGAAACCTTGGCCGCAGTGGGAATCGCGTGGCCCGGCTGGCCCCATTCGTCGACACCCTTGGAAATCACCCGGTGGAAGATCACCATGTTGATGCCGGCCAGCACCATCAGCCCCATCTTCCACAGGAAGAAGGGATTGGCCATATAGGTCGCCGCCTTGCTGACGAACAGCAGCGAACCGGTGAACAGTGCGACCGCGAAGGCGCCCCAGACCAGCGGCACGGTGTCGCGCTCCATTGCCACGACCGATCGACCGCGCGAAGTCAGGCCGAGCAGCCGCAGGTCCATCACCGCGATCACCCCGACAACGGTGACGAGCGCGATGACGTGGACCGTCTCGATGGTCGGAAACCACCATTCCGATCCGGCGATGCCCGCACCGAGCGACGTGTTCTGGATATTTTCCCAGACGGTTGGATTTGTCATGTTCGTGTACCCCCTAAACCGGCGCGTAGGCGATCCAGCGCCCACCCATGATGACCGCACACCACAGCAAGGTCAGGACAACTGCGCCGACCTTGAGCGCGCCGGATGCCTCGAGGCTGGCCGCTCCGGCGCGCATCTGCACCCGCACCGCGCGCTGGAACGCCAGGCTGGCAGCGATCGCGACGACGAGCATCGTCATCTTCATCCAGAAGATCGCGTTGACCATGTTGCGCACCGGCTCGCTGATCAGGAGGATGATCCCGCTGGCAATCAGGAAGGCCGCAGCCCACCAGCTCCACGGCACGTAGCGGCGATAAACCGCGTCGAGATCCTGGTCCTTGCCGGTGAAGCCCCAGATGCGCATGTTGAGCATCAGCACGCTGGAAAACAGCACGGCGATGGCCAGGATATGCAGCGTCTGGAATCCCGGGATAGCCAGGAAGTGGCTCTGCAGCCAGATCGCGAGCGGCCAGTCGGTCACCCACAACGAAAATTCGACCAGCTGCGTGTCGCGCAGCCTTTCGGTCAGTTCGAACAACCACTCTCCCATCGTCTTCCCCTCCTGAGGCGAAAAGGGGCGGAATTCTCCCGCTGCCCTCGACCCCGGAGGCTTGGCGCAAATCCCGCTTGTTGACTTTGACCGGCGTCAATTGGCGCCGGGATGACGGTTTTTGACCTCGGACAATGATGTCCGGGCCGGCCGGGCGCATTTGGCGAGCATCAATTAGCGAGGGAGATGACGATGCTTGCCTTTGCCCAGTCGGACGCCACTGGAAAGCGGGTCATTCCGGGCACCCCGGTTTTCGACGGTGCCAGTGCGCAGGCCGGCTATGCCCTCAACGCCATGTGCTTTTCCTTCAACACGCAGGCCAACCGCGATGCCTTCGTCGCCGACGAGGATGGCTACATGGACCGCTTCCATCTCACCGAAACGCAAAAGCGGGCCGTGCGCGAGCGCGACGTGCCGGCGATGATCGCAGCGGGCGGCAACGTCTATTACCTCGCCAAGCTGGCGGGTATCTTCGGCCTCAACGTCCAGGACCTCGGGGCGCTGCAGACCGGAATGGCGCTCGACGATTTCAAGGCCGCGCTGATGGGCCATGCGGTGACCGAGCGGCGCGTCAATGCGCAGGAGTTGGCGCTATGAGCGAAGTCGTCGGCGGCATCTTCACCAGCCACGTCCCCGGCATCGGTGGCGCCATCGCCAAGGGGCTGCAGAGCGATCCGTACTGGAAGCCGTTTTTCGATGGCTTCGAACCCGTCCACGCCTTCCTGCGCCGCGAGAAGCCCGATGTCGCAGTGGTGTTCTACAACGACCACGGGCTCAATTTCTTCCTCGACAAGATGCCCACCTTCGCGGTTGGCGCGGCGCCCGAGTACCGCCACGAGGACGAGGGGTGGGGCATCGCCTTCGACCGGCCGATGCCCGGCTATCCGGAGCTCTCGTGGCACATCATCGAATCGATCGTGAACGACGAATTCGATCCGGTCACCTGCCAGACGATGACGGTCGACCATGCCGTCGCGGTGCCGTTCGAACTCGCCTGGCCCGAGGGCGATTTTCCGGTCAAGCTGGTACCTATCGCGATCAACACCGTCCAGCACCCGCTGCCCAGCCCGAAGCGTTGCTTCGAGCTCGGCAAGGCAGTCGGCCGCGCGCTCGAAAGCTGGGCCGCGGACGAGAAGATCGTGATCTTCGGCACCGGCGGCCTGTCGCACCAGCTCGAAGGCGGCCGTGCGGGACACATCAACACCGATTACGACAAGTTCTGCCTGCGCAACCTGGCGCCCGATCCCGAGGCGCTGCTGCAGCACGACACGCTCGACATCGTCGAACTGGCCGGCAGCCAAGGGGTCGAGATCCTCAACTGGATTGCCGCTCGCGGAGCACTGCGCGGGTCGGTCCACGAGCTCGCGAGCAACTATCACGTGCCGATTTCCAACACCGCAGCGGCCACGGTGCTGCTCGAGAACAGGGCGGTCGTGCACGCCTGATCCTCGCGGCCGAGGAGCGTCGAGATTTCGGCGGGGACCGCCCCCGGGCTCAGGGCCGCGCGTCGATCGCCTGGTTGGCGTCGCCGCCGATGATCCAGATCCAGATCAGCACGCAGGCGATCCAGCCCAGATTGAACAGCGCCAGCATGAACCACGTCATCGCGCGCGATGCGTGCGGCCGGCCGGAAGGGGCGATTGCGCGATTGCGCGCAAACAGAGCGACGACGGAAGGCAGATGCAGGAGCAGCCACACGCCCGCCAGCAGGCTGGCGATCGCGCAAACGGCGAAGAGGATATCGATCGAGGCGAGCGACATACTCCCTCAATGCGATGGCGCGGCGCCGGTTCCGTCAGACCGCCGAGCTGAACCGGCGGGCGGAATCCTGCCGATAGGGGTCGAACGCTGCGGCGATCGAGCGGGCATAGGGCAGGGCGTGGCCGGCAATGACAAGAGAACCGTTGTCGAACCGGCACAGGCCCGGCTCGAGATAGGGACGAAGCCGCTCGTGGACGCTGGCCGCCGTCGCGGGATCGACCCGCGCGCGGCCGCGGCACAGCAATTCCTCGATGATCGCGCCGCGGCGCCGATCCTCGACGCTGCGGCGCTTGCCGAGCGCGGTGGTGAGCTGATCCTGCGAGAGCTTCATCCTGTAGCGGCCGGAATTCTTCTCGTTCTGCGCCAGCAGCGTCGGAAAACTGCTGATTGCCGAGGCGCCCAGGCCGATCAGAACCGGCGCCTGGTCGTCGGTAAAACCCTGGAAGTTGCGCTTGAGCGTGCCGCGGGTCGCCGCCTGCGCCAGCGGATCGCCGGGCAGAGCGAAGTGGTCGAAGCCGACCGCCTGATAGCCTCCCGCGAGCAATTGCTGGTATCCGGCTGACGCCATGCGGAAGCGCGCGTGCTGGTCGGGAAGCGCGCTCGCGTCGATCCGCCGCTGGCGCGGGAGCATATGCGGCACGTGGGCATAGCCGAACAGCGCGATACGGTCCGCGCCATAGTCCGAGGCCAGCGCCAGCGTCGCGGCGAGATCGTCCATCGACTGTCCCGGCAAGCCGTACATCAGGTCGAAGTTCAACGAAGCGATCCCGGCGTCGCGAAGCAGGCGCACGCCAGAGTCGATCATGCACAGCGGCTGCACGCGGCCGACGGCTTCCTGCAGGTGCGGAGCGAAGGTCTGCACGCCGAGGCTGGCATGCGTCGCGCCGATGCCGCGCAGCACATCGCCCCAGGCGTCGCTCAGCGTGCGCGGGTCGAGTTCGATCGAGACCAGCGGATCGTGCAGTGGCAAGTTGATGACCAGAGCTTCGAACAGCCGGACCATGTCCACTGGCGATATGGCATTGGGGCTCCCGCCGCCGAAGGCGACACGGCGGATCCGCGTGCTGGCCGGCAGGTGCGCGGCGATCAACTCGATCTCGCGGTGCAGCGCCTCGAGATAGCTCGTCAGCCGCTGCGCCTTGTTCGCCGCGGCGGTATTGCAGCCGCAGTACCAGCAAATCTTCTCGCAGAACGGGATGTGGACGTAGAGCGAGACGTCCCCGGTCGCGGTCGAGACGGCTTCGATAAAATCGACTGGGCCGACGTCGGCCGCGAACTCGGCGGCGGTCGGAAAGCTTGTGTAGCGCGGGACGGGAGTCGCCAGCAGGTCGGGGTGATAGGGCCACATGCCAGCGTAATTCGCACCGCCGGGGGGCGATTTCATTGCGCGGAGTCAAACCGCTTTCGTTTTGCGCCGCTCCGGCATCCCTTCTCGACGCAGCACGGCTGGGTCCCCGGCGGCGGCGCTTGCTGCGCCGGGATCTGAATTGTCAGCGAACCGCCATTGCAGAGCGCGAGATTGAAAGTGTGCCCGCCGGCTTCGATCGTCCCGACCATGGCCGGAACCATCGCCAGCGTCGCGAACATTACGGTCAGCGCTTCGCTCACGCGTCGTCGTCCTCGTCGTCGAGCAGGATGCGCGCCGCGGCGCCGTCGGGGTCGTCGAACTGGCCGCTCCTGAGGGCCCAGAAGAAGGCCGCGAGCCCGAGCAGCCCGAGCCCGAGCGCGACGGGAATGAGGAACGCGAGGATGGTCATTTTGCGGCTCGCACCAGTCGCAGCGAGTTGCCCACCACGATCAGCGAACTGAGCGACATGGCCACCGCCGCGAGCAGCGGGGTGACGAGCCCGGCCATTGCCAGCGGCACCGCTACCACGTTGTACGCCGCCGCGAGCGCGAAGTTCTGCCTGACGACGCGCATCGTCGCCCGCGCCGCGGCGATAGCCCGCGGCACGCTGAGCAGGGTGTCCTGCATGAACACGAGATCGGCGGCCTGGAGACCGACCTCGCTCGCCGCGCCCGGTGCCATGGAGACGTTCGCCGCGGCCAGCGCCGGTCCATCGTTGAGCCCGTCGCCGACCATCAGGACGTTTCTGCCACCCGCCTTGAGCCGGGCGATGAGGTGCTGCTTCTCGGCCGGCGTGGCGGCGGACTGAGCGGTGAGGCCGGTGGCGCGAGCTACTTCCTGCACCGCTGCGGCGTTGTCGCCCGAGACGATCGAACTTTCCATCCCCATCGCCGCAAGCCGCGCGAGCGCTGCCGCCGCGTCGGGGCGCAGACGGTCCGCATAGCCTATCAGGCGGGTTGGCTGGCCGGCGATCTCCAGCGCCACGGCAGTTCCTTCGGCGGCCTCGGGACGGCGCAGCGCAACTTCTTCTCCTCGCCAGATCGCGAAAACACCAGCACCGGGATCCTCGCGCACATTGCCGAGCGCGGCGGCGCGGCAACCCCGGGCGGCCAGCGCTTTGGCGAGCGCACGCGACAGGGGGTGGCGGCTGTGCGAGGCGAGCGCCAGAGCGATGGAGGATGCATCCGCCGGCAGCGCATCGAGCGCCGCCGGATCGGGCAGTGCCTCGCCCATTGTCAGAGTCCCCGTCTTGTCGAACAGCGCGCGATCCGCTTGCGCCAGGCGCTCGAGCGCCGAGCCGTCCTTGACCATGATCCCCATACGCATCATCGCCCCGCTGGCGACGACCTGCGCCACCGGCACGGCGAGGCCGAGCGCGCAGGGGCAGGTGATGATGAGCACGGCGACGCCGATGACGAGAGCCTTGTACAGGCCCGCTCCGGCGAGCAGCCAGCCAAGCGCGGTGACCGCGGCGAGGGTATGAACCGCCGGAGCATAGAGCCGCGCCGCACGGTCGGCGATGCGCACGTATTTGCTCCGGTCCTGCGTGCTCGCATCCATCAGCCGCGCGATTTCGGCCAGTGTGGTATCGCCCCCTGCGCTGGTGACCGTCACGTCCACCGGGGCATCGAGATTGAGCGTGCCGGCGAGAACGGGATCCCCCGGATAGGCCGGGACTGGTGCGCTCTCGCCGGTCAGCAGCGACTGGTCGAAGCGGCTCGCGCCGCTGACGATCGTTCCGTCGGCGGCGAGCCGCTCGCCGGCCGCGACGCGCATGGTCATCCCCGCCGCCAGCGCATCGGCGTCACGCCACTCGAGCGCTCCGCCCGGACCCACGACCATGGCGCCGCGCGCTGCCTGGCCGAGTAGCGCATCGACCCCGGCGCGCGCGCGGTCGCGCATCATCGCATCGAGAACCCGGCCCGCGAGCAGGAAGGTGAGCAGCATCAGCGCGCCATCGAACCAGGCATGACCGCCGCCCTCGATCACCTCGTAGAAGCTGAGTGCCGTCGCCAGCACGACGCCGATCGAGATCGGCACATCCATGTTGGTGGTCCCGCGGCGCAGCGCCTTCCAGGCCGAGGCGAAGAACGGCCGCCCCGCATAGCTCACCGCCGGAATTGCAATCGCGGCACTGATCCAGTGGAACATGTCCCGGGTCGCGCCCTGCGCTCCGGACCACACGCTGACCGACAGCAGCATGACGTTCATCGCCGCGAAGGCCGCCACCGCCAGCGGGGCGAGAAGCGGCCGGGCCGCGGAAACGCGCTGCGTGGAAAGATCGCGGCGGGGCTTCGATTCGAACCCGATGGCTTCGAGCGCGGCGACCAGATCCCGATCGCCGACCGACTTGTCGTGGGCGACGTTCACGGTCCGCGCCGTGAGATTGACCCTCGCGCTGACGATGCCCGGCAGCTCGAGCAATCCGCGTTCGACTTTGCCCATGCACCCGGCGCAGTGCATTCCCGGTACCGCAAGTTGGGTCTGCTCGAGGTCCGCGGGAACGACTGCCCGGGTGGCCATTACAGCCGCTCCTCGGACCGCCACTTGCGATTGCCGTCGCTTGCCGCGAGGCGGATCGTCCAGCGCCCGGCGGGCAGGACTTCATGGGAAATGTAGCGGCCGCCTCCGAGCGCGGAGAACGTCAGCGCCAAATCCGGCAACCGGCCGAGCGGGTGGCGCGCTTCGGCGCTCAGCGCCACACTATCCGGTGCGCCGGCGAGGACGACGGTGACGTGACCCGCACCGTCGCGGGCGACGCTGGCCGACCAGCCCAGGGCTCGCTCGTCCTTCGCTTCGTCGAGCCAATCGTTGAATTCCTGGCTCGCGACGTAAGAATTTTCCACCACCACGCCGCCGAAGGTCGAAACGGCGTAGCTCGCCATGGTGAGGTTGACGATGATCACCACGCCAAAGAAGGCGACGAGAATTCCGGTCATATGCCAGCCGGTGAACGTCTTGCTCCTCATCCGCCCGCTCCCGGTCCGCTGAACGTCACCTTTGCCGTGTCCCGCTCAGCCTGCTTGTCGAGCGTCACGAGGTGGAACGAGAATGGCTGCTCGCCGGTCCCTTTGGGGGCGGCGATGTACAGGCGCAGCGGCGCCGTCGCGTCGGCGGGTACCGTCGTCTCGATGCTCCGCGCGGCGGCCTCGCGGCTCGTCGTGCTCGTCCACATGACCGCTCCGGGCAGACCGTCGAGCGTCACTTTCATCCGGCGCGGTGCGGTGCTCATGTTGCGCAGTTTGACGGTGAACGAATTGCGCACGCTGCCGTCGCTCAAGAGCATGAAGGGCGGATTGCGGTCGGGGGCGGCCGAGATGTCGATTCGGCTGCGCGTGCCGAGGGCGAAGAGCATGGCCAGGCCGAGCGCCGACCAGATGCCGAGATAGATCAGCGTGCGCGGGTGCAGCAGCGTCTTCCACACCGGGCGCGGGGCCTCGCCGGCCGCCTCGCGCTTGCAGTCCTCCAGCGTGGCATAGTCGATCAGCCCGCGCGGGCGCCCCACCTCGGCCATGGTCCGGTCGCATGCGTCGATGCACAGCGCGCAGGTGATGCAGCCGATCTGCGGCCCTTCGCGGATGTCGATCCCGGTGGGACAGACGGCGACGCACTGCAGACAATCGACGCAATCGCCGTAATGCTCGGGATCCTTCCGGGCTTTTTTCAGGCTGCCGCGCGGCTCGCCGCGCCAGTCCTTGTAGGTCACCGTGAGGGACTTCTCGTCCATCATCGCGCTCTGGATGCGCGGCCACGGACACATGTAGATGCACACCTGCTCGCGCATGAAGCCGCCGAGCGTGACCGTCGTCAATGTGAGCACCGCGACGGTGATGTAGGCCACCGGCGCCGCCTCTCCGCGCCAGAAATCGTGGACCAGGGTCGGCGCGTCGGCGAAGTACATGATCCACGCGCCCCCGGTCCAGAAGCCGATCGCCAGGTAGATCGTCCACTTGAAGGCGCGGCGCAGGGCCTTGCTCCAGGTCCACGGCGCGGCGTCGAGCCGCATCCGCGCATTGCGGTCGCCGTCGATGAAACGGTCGACGTGCTGGAACACGTCGGTCCATACGGTCTGCGGGCACGAATAGCCGCACCAGGCCCGGCCCACCGCGCTGGTGATCAGGAACAGGCCGATACCGGCCATGATCAGCAGACCGGCGACGAAATAGAATTCCTGCGGCCAGATCTCGATGCCGAACATGTAGAACCGGCGGTGAGCGAGATCGACCAGCACTGCCTGGTCGGGCGCATAGGGGCCGCGGTCCCAGCGAATCCACGGCGTTCCGTAATAGATCGCCAGAGTGACGAACATCACCAGCCACTTGAAGCGGCGGAACGGCCCGTCGATGCGCTTGTTGTGGACCGCTCTGCGTGGCTCGTAGAGCTTTTCGGGGAGATGCTGGCGCGCGGGTTCGTGCGGCTCGTGCCGCCTCGCCCCTGCCACCGCATCGGCGACGGCGCTGCTTACCGGCTGCGTGGTCTTGACTACGCCCTCTTCGATTTTGGGTTCGTCAGGGTTGCTCATTGGACTGTTCCACCGGAGTTTCGGTGACCTGTGTAAAGTCTTCCCCGCCCCCCAGCGAATGCACGTAAGCGGCCAGCATCTTGATGGTGACCGGATCGAGCCGTCCCTGCCATGCCGGCATAACGCCGTGGCGCGGCGCGCGAACCTGCCGCATCACGTCCTGCTTGGTCCCGCCATAAAGCCAGATCGCATCGGCGAGATTGGGCGCGCCGAACTGGCGCAGCCCCTTGCCGTCGGCGCCATGGCATACGGCGCAATTGTCTGCGAAAATCTGGGCCCCGGCAGCATTCGCGGGCCCCTTGCCGCTCAAGCTCATGACGTAGCCGGCGACGTCGGAAATCTGCCTCGGCTCGAGGATGTCGCCGAAGGCGGGCATCTGGCTCGTGCGGGTCTGGTCGTCACCCGGCTGGCGGATGCCGTGCAGGATCGTCTGGTGGATCGCCGGCAAGCTTCCGCCCCACAGCCAATCGTCGTCGTTGAGGTTGGGATAGCCCGCGCTGCCGGCCGCACCCGAACCGTGGCACTGCACGCAGTTGACCTTGAACGCCGCAGCGCCGCCGGCAACGGCCTGGCTCATCAGGTCCGGGCTTGCGGCGAGCTTTTCGACGTCGATCGCCGCAATCTGTTCGCGCAGCGATTGGCGCGCGGCATCGGCCGCGGACATTTCCTTGGCCAGTTGCCCGCGGCTGGTCCAGCCGAGCACGCCCTGGGTTCCGTGCGAAATCAGCGGCCAGGCGGGATAGAGCACGACGTAGACCGCGGCCCAGGCGATGGTGATGTAGAAGGTCCACAACCACCAGCGCGGCATCGGCGTGTCGAGTTCCTCGATGCCGTCCCACTCGTGGCCGACGGTTTCGGTGCCGGTCGGTTCGTCGATGCGCTTATTCGCCATCGCTGTCGTCCTTGAAAATCAGGTTTGCGGCGTCGCGGTTCTGGTCGCGCGCGCCGGGGCGGAAAGGCCAGGCGGCAAAGCCGAGAAACACGGCCGTCATCACCAGCAGGCCCCAACTGTCGGCCATGTGGCGCAGGAAGTCGTATGTCGAATGCGCGCTCACCGGCCCTTCTCCTGCGCCAATTCCTCCTGCGCCGCGGCGCTGTTCACGTCGACCATCGTGCCGAGGACCTGAAGGTAGGCGACCAGCGCATCCATTTCGGTCAGACGGTTCGGATCGCCGTCGAAATCGCGCACCTGCACTTTGGGATAGCGCTTCTCGAGATCGCCGGAGTCCGCGTTAGGGTCGGCTTGCGCCTTCATGTCGAGCACGGCGTTCAGCACGTCCTCGCCGGTGTAGGGAACGCCGACCCGGCGCAGCGCCGTCAGCTTGGCGGCGGCATCGCTCGTGTCGAGGTCGGTCTGGGACAGGAAGTTGTAGGTCGGCATCACGCTTTCCGGCACCACCGAGCGCGGGTTCTTCAGGTGCTCGACGTGCCAGCTGTCGGAATAGCGCCCGCCCACGCGCGCCAGGTCGGGCCCGGTGCGCTTGGAGCCCCACTGGAACGGGTGATCGTACATGCTCTCGGCAGCGAGGCTGTAGTGGCCATAGCGTTCGACCTCGTCGCGGAACGGACGGATCATCTGGCTGTGGCAGACGTAGCAGCCTTCGCGCACGTAGATATCGCGCCCGGCCTGCTCCAGCGGCGTATAGGGCCGCATGCCCTCGACCTTCTCGATCGTGTTGTCGATCCAGAACAGCGGGGCGATTTCCACCGCGCCGCCGATCGCCACCGCGATGAACGCGCCGACGCCCAGATAGGTGACATTGCGCTCGAGTTTCTTGTGTTGCTCGGTAATGCTCATTGCTGGTTCCTACTCGGCCGGCTGGGCAACGATGGGCCGGTCGGCTTCGGGGTCGTAAGCCGCGTCGCGCAGCGGTGCTTCGCTCCGCAGGCGGCCGACGACGGTCAGCCACACGTTCGCGACCATGAGGATCACGCCGGCGAGGTACAGGGTGCCGCCGAAGGCGCGCAGCAGGTACATCGGGTGCAGTGCGGCGACGGTGTCGGCGAAACTGTTCACCAGGTAGCCGTCGGCGCCGTATTCGCGCCACATCAGGCCCTGGGTGACGCCGGCCACCCACATGCTCGCGGCGTAGAAGACGATGCCGATCGTGGCGAGCCAGAAGTGCCAGTTGACCCAGCGCAGCGAATAGAGCCGCTCGCGCTTCCACAACCGCGGCGCCATGTAATAGACAGCCGCGAACGAGATCATCCCGTTCCAGCCCAGCGCCCCGGCATGGACGTGGCCGATGGTCCAGTCGGTATAGTGCGACAGCGAATTGACCGCCTTGATCGACAGCATCGGCCCCTCGAAGGTCGCCATGCCGTAGAACGCCAGCGCCATCACCATCATGCGGATGATGGGGTCGGTGCGGATTTTGTCCCACGCGCCGTTGAGCGTCATCAGGCCGTTGATCATGCCGCCCCAGCTGGGCATCCACAGCATGATCGAGAACACCATGCCCAAGGTCTGCGCCCAGTCGGGCAGCGCGGTGTAGAGCAGGTGGTGCGGTCCGGCCCAGATGTAGAGGAAGATCAGGCTCCAGAAGTGCAGGATCGACAGGCGATAGCTGTAGATCGGCCGCTCCGCCTGCTTGGGCACGAAGTAGTACATCATCGCCAGGAACGGCACGGTGAGGAAGAACGCCACCGCGTTATGTCCGTACCACCACTGGGTGAGCGCATCCTGCACGCCGGCGAAGGCGGAATAGGAGTGCGAGCCGAACAGGTGCACCGGCACTGCCAGGTTGTTGACGATGTGCAGCATCGCAATGGTCAGGATGAACGACAGGTAGAACCAGTTCGCGACATAGATGTGCGGCTCGGTGCGCTTCACCAAGGTCCCGACGAAGACGATCAGGTAAGCCACCCAGACGACGGTCAGCCACAGATCGACGTACCATTCGGGCTCGGCGTATTCGCGGCTCTGGGTGATCCCCAGGACATAACCGCTGGCCGCCAGAACGATGAACATCTGGTAGCCCCAGAACACGAAGCGCGCGAGGCCGGGGAAGGCAAGGCGCGCACGGCTGGTGCGCTGGACGACGTAGTACGAGGAGGCGATAAGAATGTTGCCCCCGAAGGCGAAGATCACTCCGGAGGTGTGCAGCGGGCGCAAGCGGCCGAAGTTGAACCACGGCTCCATGTTGAGCAGCGGGAAGGCGAGCTGCAATGCAATCACCAGCCCGACGAGCATGCCCACCACGGCCCAGAAGACGGTCGCGATCACGCCCCACCGGACCGGATCGTCGTCGTATTTCGATGGATCCGCCGGCATTCGCAGCACGCCGCGCGCGATTGCCTCGTAATCCGCCTGCGAGACGGTGAACCAGAGGCACACAGCCGCCGCCAGGCAGACGATGATCATGTGCGCGGCAAAGCCGGAATCCGCCGCCAGTGCCGCGGCCAGCAGCGCCAGCAGCATGATGGCGAACCATATGCCGGCGCGAGTGACGACTCGTTCCATTCGGTACCTCCTGTACGCTGACGCCTATCACGCCGACTGCGCGTTCTAAACCTTGACGTGGGTCAAATATTCGTTGCGCAAGCGCGAAATTTTCGTGCGAAATATTTGCGCCGAGTCAAAGCGTTTCGCGATTTCCCCCGCCATCTCCCGCCGGCCTCGCAAATACCCTGGGCCGCATCGGGCGGCCGCTGCGGGGCGCGGAGATTACGAATGAAGAAGTTGGCACTGCGCTCCTACGCCGCCGCTGCGGCACTGGTCGCGTTCACGGGGTTCGCTTCCCCGGCCAGCGCCCAGGATGCGGGCTCCTGGCAGGTCAAGGTTCTTGGCTCGGCCGTGCTGCCCGACGGCAAGATCGACAAGGTCGATCTCGATCTTGTCGGACTGCCCGCCGGCACCCAGACCAAGGCCAACGACAATTACGTCCCGACCGTGGCGATCGAGTACTTCTTTTCGCCCGCGGTCTCGCTCGAGACGATCTGCTGCGTGACGCAGCATGATGTCGATGCCACCACCGGGTTGGCGGCAGGCTCCGAACTGGTATCCAACGCCAAGCTGATTCCGGCGACCTTCACGCTCAAGTATCACCTGAACCCCGGCGGCGTGTCGCCGTACATCGGCGCGGGCCCGACCTACTTCTTGTGGATCGACGCCAATCCGGGCGCCTTCGCCAAGGCCGCTGGCGCGGACAAGACCACCATGTCCGACGAATTGGGCTTTGCGCTTCAGGCCGGACTCGATGTGCCGGTGAACGCCAAGGGAATGGTCGTCAGCCTCGACGCCAAGCGCTACTTCGTCGGCACGACGGCCCGCTGGTACGCCGGCGGCACCAAGGTGATCCAGACCAAGCACCAGCTCGATCCCTGGGTTCTCAGCGCGGGAGTGGGCTTCCGCTTCTGATCAGCCGGCAATGGCTTCGAGCGCCGGGCGGTCGAGTATCTCGACTGCCCGGCGATTGGGCAGCCCGATCACGCCGTCGCGCTTCAGCCTGGTCATCTGACGGCTGACGGTCTCGATCGTCAGCCCCAGAATATCGCCGACCTGCTGGCGCGAGAACGGCAAGTCGAAACGGTCGAGCGGTCGGTCGCCGGGCGCCTCGCACCCGGGCTCGACCAGTCGCGACGACATGTCGAGCAGGAAGGTCGCAACTTTTTCCTCGGCGCTCTTGCGCGCGAGCAACAGCATCCAGTCGCGCGTCCGGTCGAGTTCGGCCAGCGTCCGCCGCAGCAGCTTCTGCTCGAGTGCGGGATGCTCGCCCGCGAAGCGGTCGAAGTCCTTGCGCGCGAACAGGCAGACGCGGGCGTCGGTCAGTGCGGTGACGGAGTGACTCGTACGCGCACCGAACGGGCGGCCGATGAAGTCCGAGGGATAGGCGACGCCGACGATCTGTTCGCGTCCGTCCTCGGTTCCGGTCGAGAGCTTGAGCAGACCTTCGATGACATTGGCGACAAGGACCGATTCCTCGCCTTCCCAGATCAGGGATTCACCCGCCTCGAGATTGCGCCGCCGGCCGATGCCGTTGAGCGCCTCGACTTCCTCGGAATCGAGCACCGAGCAGATCGCCCGATTGCGGACCACGCAGGTATCGCATGAAGACATTTCGGCTCTCTACCAACACCTGCAGGGGACGCATAGGGCCAAGCGGGCTTCAGCCCAGCGCGGCGAGCGCCTCGAAGACCGGCGCCGCGTGCTCCTCGCGGCAGATGAGGAGGTCGGGCATGTAGGTGTCGCGTTGGTTGTAGACCAGCGCACTGCCGTCCATGCGGCTGGCGTGAAGCCCGTGCGCCAGCGCCACCGCCACCGGCGCGCAGCTGTCCCATTCGTATTGTCCGCCCGAATGCAGGTAGATGTCGGCTTCGCCGCGGATCACCGCCATCGCCTTTGCTCCGGCGCTGCCCATCGGCACAAGTTCGGCGCCGAGCATTTCCGCGACCGCAACCGCTTCGGCGGCGGGTCGCGTGCGGCTTACGACCATGCGCAGCTTGTGCGACGCCTGAGGCAGCGAGACGGGCGCATCGCTGCGCAGCACCTCGCCGAGGCCGGGCAGGGCCACCGCGCCGACCATCGGCGCGCCATTGACGGCCAGCGCCACGTGCACGGCCCAGTCGGTCCGCTCCTCGCCGTACTCGCGGGTGCCGTCGACCGGGTCGACGATCCACACTCGCTCCTTGCCGAGCCGCTCGTCGGTGTCCTTGCTTTCTTCCGACAGCAGGCCGTCGTCCGGGCGCTGCGCGGCCAGCGCGCGCACCAGGAACTGGTTGGCCACCTGGTCCCCCGCCTTGCCCAGCGCCCGCCCGCCGAACACTCGGCTTTGCCGCACCTCGATGAGAATGCGCCCGGCGGTTTCCGTCAGGTGTGCGGCGAGTTCGGCGTCGGTCATCCGGCTTCCCCTACTTCAGCGGCAGCAGCTGGTCGACGATATGCTGCGCAGCCTCTTCCACGCTCATCTCGACGGTGTTGACCACGATATCGGGGCTTTCGGGGGCCTCGTAGGGACTGTCGATCCCTGTGAAGTTCTTGAGCTCGCCGGCGCGGGCCTTCTTGTACAGGCCCTTCACGTCGCGCGCCTCGGCAACTTCGAGCGGAGTGTCGACGAAGATCTCGACGAATTCGCCCTCGGGCAGCATGTCGCGCACCATCTGCCGTTCCGCGCGGAACGGGCTGATGAAGGCGGTCAGCACGATCAGCCCGGCATCGGCCATCAGCTTGGCCACCTCGCCGATGCGGCGGATGTTCTCGATCCGGTCGGCTTCGGTGAAGCCGAGGTCCCTGTTGAGGCCGTGGCGCACATTGTCGCCGTCGAGCAGGAACGTGTGGCGGTTCATCAGCGCCAGCTTCTTCTCGACCTCGTTGGCGATGGTCGACTTGCCCGAGCCGGAGAGGCCCGTGAACCACAGCACGCGCGGCGTCTGGTTCTTCAGCGCAGCATGGCTTTCACGGGTCACGTCGGTCGGCTGCCAGTGGACGTTCTGGCTGCGCCGCAGGCTGAAGTTGAGCATCCCCGCGCCGACGGTGGCGTTGGTGATCTTGTCGATCAGGATGAACCCGCCGAGCGCGCGGTTTTCCGCGTAAGGCTCGAACACCAGAGGCCGGTCGGTCAGCACTTCGGCCACGCCGATCTGGTTGAGTTCAAGCGTCTTTGCCGCGAGGTGTTCGAGGCTGTTGACGTCGATCTCGTACTTGGGCTCCTGCACGGTCGCCGACACGGTCTGCGTCGCCAGCTTGAGCCAGTAGCTGCGCCCGACGTGCAGCGCGTCGTCGGCCATCCACACCAGTGTCGCCTCGAACTGGTCGGCGACTTGCGGCGGATTGTCGGCAACCGCGATGACGTTGCCGCGCGAGCAGTCGATTTCGTCGGCCAAGGTCAGCGTCAGCGACTGGCCGGCGACGCCTTCGTCCAGGTCGCCGTCGAACGTGACGATCGACTTGACGGTACTGGTCTTGCCCGAGGGCAGTACTCGCACCGCGTCGCCCGGCTTGATCGTGCCGGTGGCGATCAGGCCCGAGAAGCCACGGAAATCGAGGTTGGGCCGGTTGACCCACTGCACCGGCATGCGGAACGGCTTGTCGCGGTCGATCGCCGAGCGGACCTCGACGGTCTCGAGATGGTCGACCAGGCTAGGGCCGGAGTACCACGGCGTGTTGGCCGAGGGCGCCGTGGTGATGTTGTCGCCCTTGAAGCCGGAGATCGGCAGCGCGGTGAAGCTCTCGATGCCGATTTCGCGGGCGAATTCGCGGTATTCGGCGACGATCCTGTCGAAGACCTCCTGCGAGTAGTCGACGAGGTCCATCTTGTTGACCGCCAGGACGATGTTCCGGATGCCGATCAGGTGGCACAGGTAGCTGTGCCGGCGGGTCTGAACGAGCACGCCCTTGCGCGCATCGACCAGGATCACCGCGAGGTCGGCGGTACTTGCGCCGGTCACCATGTTGCGGGTGTATTGCTCGTGACCCGGACAGTCGGCGACGATGAACTTGCGCTTCTCGGTGTTGAAGAACCGATAGGCGACGTCGATCGTGATGCCCTGCTCACGCTCGGCGGCGAGGCCGTCCACCAGCAGCGCGAAGTCGATCTCCTGGCCCTGCGTGCCGACCTTCTTGCTGTCGTTCTCGAGCGCGGCCAGCTGATCCTCGAAGATCATCTTCGAATCGTACAGCAGGCGCCCGATCAGGGTCGACTTGCCGTCGTCAACGCTGCCGCAGGTGATGAAGCGCAGCATCGATTTATGCTGATGCTGGTCGAGATAGGCGTCGATGTCCTCGGCGATGAGGGCATCGGTCTTGTAGATTGCATCGGGACCTTCGGAGTCGGCCATTAGACAAACCTCCGTTCGCCCTGAGCCTGTCGAAGGGCGTCGCGCGATCGTGCTTCGACAAGCTCAGCACGAACGGACCAAACAGCAAGAGCCGCCATCAGAAGTACCCCTCCTGCTTCTTCTTCTCCATGCCCGCGCCGCCGGCGTCCTTGTCGATGACCCGGCCCTGGCGTTCGCTGGTGGTGGTGAGCAGGGTTTCCTGCACCACTTCGGACAGCGTCGCCGCGTCGCTCTCGACCGCGCCGGTCAGCGGGAAACAGCCCAACGTGCGAAAGCGGACCGAGCGTTCGGTGATTTCGGGCATGTAGCCGAGAACCTTTTCGAGCCGCTCCAGGTCGTCCGCCATCAGCAGTTGCCCGTCATGGACGAAGGTCGGGCGCCTGTCGGCGAAATAGAGCGGCACGATCTCGATCCCCTCGGCCATGATGTACTGCCAGATGTCGAGTTCGGTCCAGTTGCTGATCGGGAAGACGCGAATGCCTTCGCCCTTGTTTTTCCTGGCGTTGTAGAGATTCCACAGCTCGGGGCGCTGGTTCTTCGGGTCCCACCCGTGGCTGGCGGTGCGGAAGGAGAAGATGCGCTCCTTGGCGCGGCTTTTCTCCTCGTCGCGCCGGGCCCCGCCGAAGGCGGCGTCGAAGCCGTACTTGGTCAGCGCCTGCTTGAGCCCCTCGGTCTTCCACATGTCGGTGTGCAGCGGACCGTGATCGAACGGGTTGATCCCCCGCTCCCGCGCCTCCTCGTTCTGGTAGACCAGCAGCTCCATCCCGCTCTCGCGCGCCATCTTGTCGCGCAATTCGTACATCGCCTTGAACTTCCACGTCGTGTCGACATGCAGCAGCGGGAAGGGCGGCGGCGAGGGGTAGAAGGCCTTGCGCGCGAGATGCAGCATGACCGCGCTGTCCTTGCCGACCGAATAGAGCATCACCGGCTTGTCGGCCTCAGCGACGACTTCGCGCATG
This sequence comes from Croceibacterium aestuarii, assembly GCF_030657335.1. Lineage (NCBI taxonomy): Bacteria > Pseudomonadati > Pseudomonadota > Alphaproteobacteria > Sphingomonadales > Erythrobacteraceae > Croceibacterium > Croceibacterium aestuarii. The sequence continues at coordinate 162,709 of NZ_CP131039.1, read as the reverse complement.
ATGTGGATCGCCTCGGCCTCGAGGCGCTGGAGATGGGTCAGGGCCGGGGTTTCGCTCATGGGCACGAGGCATATCTCCAATCGTCGCGGGTGGACCTCCCATATGGGAGGGGTTATAGCCAATCCATGCGTTTTCCCGCCCTCGGTGAGACAGATCTTCTTGTGCCGCTCCACGAGGGGCTTTTCGAACAGCCGATGTGGCGCACGTTCCTCGCCCGGCTCGCGGCGGTGTGCGGGGCGCCGTTCGCCGCGCTGGTGCTCGATGGGCCGTATGCCGAGCGCGCGATCGTGCTCAGTCACGGCGCAGCCCGGCGCTGCGCGAGAATCGCAGCTACGCCGCCAGCGAGTTCGATGGGGACATCGCGGGGGACCTGCGCGCCATAAGGGTGGCCGAGGAGGGCGGGACCGATGCGGTGCTGGTGGTTGCCGGACCGGAGGCGTTGCCGGCGGCTGCCGGCTCGCTGCTCGCCGCGCTCGCGCCGCATCTCAAGGTCGCGCTCCGCGTTTTTGCCGCGATCGAGCGCGAGCGCGCACGGTCCGTCTTGCGCGACGACGCGGCCCGGCGGATGAACTTCGGATGGATCGCCATCGACGGCAAGTGCTGCATCGTCGACCTAGATCCGCAGGCCGAGCGGGTGCTGCAGCAATCCGGCCTCCTGCGGCGCGGCAGCTACGACCGGCTGACCCCTGCGAGCCCCGCGGTCGACCGCGAGTTGACTGCGCTCGCCCGCAAGTTTGCCGGGTCCCCCGACGAGCGCCCCCGGGCCATCAACCTCAGCCATGATCCCTGGATCGACCTGCTCGTCTCGCCCCTCCGTGTCGACGCGCTGGCGGGCGGTTCGCGTGCGGTGGCGGCGGTCTACCTGCGCGGCGACCGCTCCTCTTCCACCGACCGGCACGAACAGCTCGCCGACCTGTTCCAGCTCACCCCCAGCGAGGCGCGGCTCGCCTGGTCGATGACGCAGGGGCTCAGCATTGCCGAGGCGGCCGACGAGCACGGCCTGACCATCGAGACCGCGCGCAACTATTCGAAGAAGATCTACGCCAAGACCGGCGCCCGCGGGCAGGCCGACCTCGTGCGGCACATCCTCACCAGCGTGCTCGCCCTCGCCTGACGGGACCGAACGTCGCACCGCGGCGTTCGTTCACCGAGCCGGCCCTTGCAAAGCGCAGCGCGCTCATGCAGTGCGCAGGCAAATTAGTTTCACCTGAAAGGAGTGCGCACAAGCCATGCGCCAGATCGACCACTTCATCGCCAATGGAACCGGCTCCGCCCCGGCCCGCACTCACAAGGTCTTCGACCCCAACAGCGGCGCGGTGCAGGCCGAGGTCGCGCTCGGCGATGCCGCGCTGCTCGACAAGGCCGTGGCGACCGCGAAGCAGGTCCAGCCCGCATGGGCGGCGACCAACCCGCAGCGCCGCGCCCGGGTGATGTTCAAGTACAAGGAACTGATCGAGGCCAACATGGACGACCTCGCCCGGCTGCTGTCGAGCGAGCACGGCAAGGTCATCGACGACGCCAAGGGCGACGTGCAGCGCGGGCTCGAAGTGATCGAATACGCCTGCGGCATCCCGCAGGTGCTCAAGGGCGAGTACACCCAGGGCGCCGGTCCCGGCATCGACGTCTATTCGATGCGCCAGCCGCTCGGCATCGGCGCGGGCATCACTCCGTTCAACTTCCCGGCGATGATACCGATGTGGATGTTCGGCATGGCCATTGCCGCGGGCAACGCCTTCATCCTCAAGCCCTCCGAGCGCGACCCGAGCGTGCCGGTGCGGCTGGCCGAGCTGTTCCTCGAGGCCGGCGCGCCCGAGGGACTGCTGCAGGTGGTCCACGGCGACAAGGAAATGGTCGACGCGATCCTCGACCATCCGGACATCGCCGCGATCAGCTTCGTCGGCTCGTCCGACATCGCCCACTACGTCTACGAACGCGGGGTGAAGGCCGGCAAGCGCGTGCAGGCGATGGGCGGGGCCAAGAACCACGGCGTGGTCATGCCCGACGCCGATCTCGACATGGTGGTGAACGACCTCGCCGGGGCGGCCTTCGGTTCGGCCGGCGAGCGCTGCATGGCGCTGCCCGTCGTGGTGCCGGTGGGCGAGGACACGGCGGAACGCCTCAAGGAAAAGCTCATCCCGGCGATCAACGCCCTGCGGGTCGGCGTCTCGACCGATCCCGAAGCGCACTACGGCCCCGTCGTCACCGCCGAACACAAGCAGCGCATCGAAGAATGGATCGCCACCGCCGAGAAGGAAGGCGGCGAGATCGTCGTCGACGGGCGCGGCTTCACCCTGCAGGGGCACGAGGACGGATTCTTCGTCGGCCCGACGCTGATCGACCACGTCACGCCCGACATGTCTAGCTACCACAACGAGATCTTCGGCCCGGTCTTGCAGATCGTCCGCGCGAAGGATTTCGAGGAGGCGCTGCGCCTGCCGAGCGAGCACCAGTATGGCAACGGCGTCGCCATCTTCACCCGCAACGGCCACGCCGCGCGCGAGTTCACCCACAGGGTCAACGTCGGCATGGTCGGGGTCAACGTGCCGATCCCGGTCCCGGTCAGCTATCACAGCTTCGGCGGCTGGAAGCGCTCGGGCTTCGGCGACACCGACCAGTACGGCACCGAGGGCCTCAAGTTCTGGACCAAGCTGAAAAAGGTCACGCAGCGCTGGCCCGACGGCGGCGGAGACGGGTCGAACGCGTTCGTGATACCAACTATGGGGTGACCCCAGGACGAAAGAGGAAGCATGGCAGGCTACGAAACGATTCTCGTCGAAACCCATGGGAGTGTGACGCTCGTCACACTCAACCGGCCGCAGGCGCTGAACGCGCTCAACAGCCAGGTGCTGGCCGAACTGATCGACGCCTTTGCCGCCTACGAGGCCGACGACACGCAGCTTTGTCTCGTCTTGACCGGCAGCGGCGAGAAGGCCTTTGCCGCCGGGGCCGACATCAAGGAAATGGCCGACAAGCCCGCGGCGGAATTCTTCCTCGAGGACTTCTTCTCCGGCTGGCAGGCCGATTTCGTCAAGAAAACGCGCAAGCCGTGGATCGCCGCGGTCAACGGTTTCGCTTTGGGCGGCGGGTGCGAACTCGCCATGATGGCCGACTTCATCATCGCCGCAGACACGGCGAAGTTCGGCCAGCCGGAAATCAAGCTCGGCGTCGCGCCTGGGATGGGCGGCAGCCAGCGGCTGACCCGCGTGGTCGGCAAGGCCAAAGCGATGGAAATGTGCCTCACCGGACGGATGATGGACGCCGCGGAGGCAGAGCGCTCGGGCCTCGTCGCCCGCGTGGTGCCGCTTGCGGGCCTGCTCGACGATGCGCTCAAGACCGCCGAGACCATCGCCTCGATGCCGCCGATGGCCGTCATCGCCAACAAGGAACTGGTCAACGCCGCCTACGAGACGACGCTCGAACAGGGCCTGCTGCACGAACGCCGCATCTTCCAGATCCTCGCTGCGAGCGAGGACAAGACGGAAGGCATGAAGGCCTTCGTCGAGAAGCGGCCGGGCGTGTGGAAGGGGCGCTAAATATCTAGCCCTCTCCCCTTCAGGGGAGGGGGTTGGGAGAGGGGCGGCGCGGCATTCCCCTCTCCTTCCGCCCCGGATCAGGTCCGGGGCTCCCTCCTCTCCCCTGAAGGGGAGAGGGCATTGGAGAGAATAGCATGAAAATCGCCTTCATCGGCCTCGGCAACATGGGCGGCGGGATGGCCGCGAACCTCGTCAAGGAAGGGCACGAGGTGCGTGCGTTCGACCTTGCCAGCGAAGCGCTCGATGCAGCGCAGGCCAACGGCTGCGCAACGTTCGGTTCGGTGAGAGAAGCTGTCGAGGGCGTCGATGCGGTCGTGTCGATGCTGCCCAACGGCCAGATTGTACTCAGCGCCTATACCGGAGAGGTGATCGGCCATGCTCCGACCGATGCGATCCTGATCGACTGCTCAACCATCGATGTGGCCACAGCGCGCGAGGTCGAACGGCTGGCCGCTGATGGCGGTTACGCGATGGTCGACGCCCCCGTCTCGGGCGGGATCGCCGCGGCCAATGCCGGGACGCTGACCTTCATGGTCGGCGGCAGCGGCGAAGGCTTCGAGCGCGCCAAGCGGGTGCTCGAGGGCATGGGCAAGGCGGTGATCCATGCCGGCGGCGCAGGGGCCGGGCAAGCGGCCAAGATCTGCAACAACATGATGCTCGGCATCCACATGATCGGCACCTGCGAGGCCTTCACCATGGCCAAGAAGCTCGGGCTCGACCCGCAGACCTTCTACGACATCGCCTCGGTCTCCTCGGGCCAGTCGTGGTCGGTGACGAGCTACTGTCCGCTGCCCGGCGTCGGCCCGACCACGCCCGCCGACAACGAGTACAAGGGCGGCTTCGCCACCGGCCTGATGCTCAAGGACCTGCGGCTGGCGATGGAAGCGGCGGAGACCGCCGGCGTCGACGCCCAGATGGGAGCCCACGCGCGCGAACTCTACGAGGCGTTCGACGCCGCCGGCAACGGCGGCCGCGACTTCTCGGCCATTATCGAGACGCTGTAATCCTCCCCAGTCCGGGGAGGAATTTTCGCTGTCCTACACGCGCCGAAGCTGCAATCACCCTGACAGTTCTTTCCGATCGTCGGTCTCGCGTTTCTCGCGCAGCATGCCCACCGGTGTTGCCCGCGCTTTCGGTTTCGCGAATCTGTCACCCGGCGTTTTCGCGGAAATAGTAAATATAATCAGTGCTGTAATCGCCGAATTCCAGGGTGACAGGGTGTCGCTTGTGTCACTCACTCGAGTCAGGAATTCACGGCAAAACCTGAACGACTGGCTTACGCCATCGGTTGGGCGATCAGGCAGGTGCCGTCTTCGGCGAATTCGACCGCGTCGATCTCGCGGGCCAGCGCGCACTGCCCGGGGCTGACGGCCTCGCCTTCGACCGCGACATCGCCTTCGCGCGGGATCACCAGCAGAGGCCCGCGATAGCGCGCCGAGATCGCCGGGTCGGGGCCGCCGGCCAGCTGGTCGAGCCGGAAATGAGGTCCATCGACCAGCCCGATGTCCGAACCGTGGCCGACGAAGGTCTTGAGGCTGTCGGGGTAGGGCTCGCCCCGTGCCACCGCCACGCCTTCGTCGAGGTGCAGCTCGCGCTCCCGGCCGTAGTCGTAGAGGCGGTAGGTGATGTCGGAGTTCTGCTGCACCTCGATGATCGAGCAGCCCGGGCCGATCGCGTGGACGGTGTTCGCCGGGATGTAGAAGAAGTCGCCGGCGCGCACGCGGTGCCAGGTGAGCAGGCCTTCGATGCTGCCGTCCAGCGCCGCGGCGCGCATTTCCTCGGCCCCGACCTCACGCTCGAATCCGATGCCGAGCTTTGCACCCGGTTCGGCGTCGATCACCAGCCAGCATTCCTCCTTGCCCTGCCGGCCGAGCCCCATCGCCTCGGTCTGCGCGTCCGACGGATGGCATTGCACCGAGAGCTTTTCGCTCGTGAACAGGTATTTGACCAGCAGGCCGGGCAGCTCCGGCGGCGGCACGAACCAGATCTCGCCAATCCGCTCGCCATCGGGCGCGGTGAAGGGGGCGGGCAGGTCTACGCGGCCCCAGGGCTTTTGGACCGTCTTGGTTTCGAGCAACATGGCCGGTACCTACCGGGCGACGGGCCGCTCGACAATCGCGCTTGCGCCTTGCCCCTTTTCGGCGCGCGCCGCAGCGGCCATAACCGCGCGATGGAACTCGACTACCAAGCCTACGAAGACCTGTTCAACACCGGCGACGACGCCGCGCTCGTCGATCGCTTCTTCGCCGAAGATTGCCGCATGGTCAGCGCCAATGGCGTGCGCGAAGGCGCGGGCGAGCTGCTTGCCTTCCTCAACTGGGCGCACGACGGCGTGCGCGAGGTGATGCGGCCGCAGGTGGTGATGAGCCGCGACGGCCTGCTGTTCGCCGAGGTCGACATGGACTTTCACGCCAGCAAGCATCGGACCGATTTCCCGTTCGGCGAATTGCATCCGGGCGATCTGGTGACGGTGAAGTTCTTCGTCACCTACACGCTGAACGAGGAAGGCAAGATTGCCGAGCTGAAGTCGATGACCTGGCCGCCGGAAACGGGTGTCAGCAAACTGCCCCGGCTCGGCGCGCATCCGAGCCAGCGGGCCGCATTCCAGGCCTATTCCGCGGCCTTTTCGGGCGCCGAGTTCGAGCGCTTTCCGCAGTTCTATACCGACGACGTGGTCCTCCATCTGACCAGCTCGGTTGGCGACGTGGTCGGCAAGCAAGGCATCGTCGATTTCTACAAGCCGATGTTCGCCCGGGTCCGCGAGACGGTCATCCCCGAGCATCTCGAGTTCACCGACGAGAAGATCGTGTACGACGCCGTCAGCCGCTTCACCGCGGTCGAGGACGCACCCGATTTCGCTGTCGGGCCGCTCAAGCAGGGCGAGTTTTACGATGTGCCCGTGCAGGTCGTCTACACGCTGCGGGACGGACTGATCTGTGACATTCACGTGACCCGCCGGGGCGAGCGGACCTTCGGTGGGGATCCCAAGCCGGCCGTGCACTGACGCCGGGCAGCGCGGGGCGTGCGATTGCGCGCCACAGAGATTCGCTCGTCAACTTGCCATTCACCCCCGTGCGCCTACATTCAGCATGAAAGGCAGGACCTGACCTGATGAACGACAATCGCGAGCCCGATAACAATCCCAATCCGTGGATGAAGAGCCTGATGGTATGGGGCGGGATTTTCCTCGCTCTGCTGCTGGTGGTTTCGATGTTCGGCGGCCCGCGCACGACCGCGGCCAACGCTCTCGATTATTCGGACTTCCGCGCCAAGGTCGCCGAAGGCTCGGTCGAAAAGGTCGAGGTCTCGCCCGACAAGATTACCGGCACCCTCAAGAACGGACAGACCTTCTCCACCATTCCGGTCGAGAACGACACCACCTTGACCAAGTTGCTCGACGAAAAGGGCGTACGCTATTCCGGCGCGCAGAAGGAGGAGATGGGGGTTCTGACCTACATTCTCATCCAGTCGCTTCCGTTTCTGCTGATCCTCGGCGTGGCGTTCTTCGCTTTGCGCCAGGTCCAGAAGGGCGGCGGATCGGGCGCGATGGGCTTTGGCAAGTCCAAGGCCAAGCTGCTGACCGAGCGGCAGGGAAGGGTGACGTTCGACGACGTTGCCGGCATCGACGAGGCGCGCGAGGAACTCGAGGAAATCGTCGAGTTCCTGAAGGATCCGCAGCGATTTTCCAAACTGGGCGGCCAGATTCCCAAGGGCGCGCTGCTGGTCGGCTCGCCGGGTACCGGTAAGACGTTGCTCGCACGCGCCATCGCGGGCGAGGCGGGCGTCCCGTTTTTCACCATTTCGGGTTCCGACTTCGTCGAGATGTTCGTCGGCGTCGGCGCGAGCCGCGTGCGCGACATGTTCGAGCAGGCCAAGAAGAACGCCCCGTGCATCGTCTTCATCGACGAAATCGACGCCGTCGGCCGCCACCGCGGCCATGGCCTCGGCAACTCGAACGACGAGCGCGAGCAGACCCTCAACCAGCTTCTGGTCGAAATGGACGGCTTCGAAGCCAACGAGGGCATCATCATCATCGCCGCCACCAACCGGCCCGACGTGCTCGACCCGGCGCTGCTGCGCCCGGGCCGTTTCGATCGCCAGGTCGTAGTGCCGATTCCCGACATCGACGGACGCGAGAAGATCCTCGCCGTGCACATGAAGAAGGTGCCGTTGGCGCCCGACGTCAATGCCCGCACGATCGCGCGGGGCACGCCGGGCTTTTCCGGCGCGGACCTTGCCAACCTGGTCAACGAGGCGGCGCTGCTCGCCGCGCGGCGCAACAAGCGCCTGGTCGCCATGCAGGAGTTCGAGGACGCCAAGGACAAGGTCATGATGGGCAGCGAACGCCGCTCGATGGTCATGACCGACGACGAGAAGAAGATGACCGCCTATCACGAAGCCGGCCACGCGCTGGTCAGCGTGAACGAGCCGGCGTCGGACCCGATCCACAAGGCGACGATCATCCCGCGCGGCCGCGCGCTGGGCATGGTCATGCGCCTGCCCGAGCGCGACAACTACTCGTACCACCGCGACAAGATGCACGCGAACCTCGCGGTCAGCATGGGCGGCCGCGTGGCGGAAGAAATCATCTTCGGCCACGACAAGGTCTCGAGCGGTGCTAGCGGCGACATCCAGTACGCCACCGACCTCGCCCGCAACATGGTCACCAAGTGGGGCATGTCGGACAAGCTCGGCCCGCTGCAGTACGAAGAGCAGCAGGAAGGCTATCTGGGCATGGGCGGTTCGAACCGGACCATGGGCTCGAACGAAACCAACCAGCTGATCGACGCGGAAATCCGAACGCTGATCGAGAGCGCCTACAAGCGCGCGACCGAAGTGCTCAAGAGCCAGGAGGACAAGCTCCACCTGCTCGCCCAGGCGCTGCTCGAGTACGAGACGCTCACCGGCGAGGAGATCGAGCAGCTGCTCAAGGACGGCAAGTTCGACCGCAGCGACAAGCCCAAGGGCCCGATCATCGCCGCCCCGGCCAGTGGCTCGGCGGTGCCCAAGGCCGGCAAGCGCTTCTCGGGCGAAGGCGGTCCGGCGACCCAGGGCGCCTGATCCCCAGCTTCAAGGCGATCGCCGTGAAGGGGCCGACCGGTTCTTGCCGGGCGGCCCTTTTCCGTATCGACCTAGCCGAGCGCGCCGAGGACCAGCAGGACGTCGATGAACAGGAACAGGATCACGAAGATGAAGGCGCATAGCACCGTCGTGCGCCAAAGCGCCGAAAACCGCGTCAGGCCGTAGGCTCCCTTGAGCTGGCGGTAGATGTGAATCGGCGGCACCACGACGGCGATGGTCCGCAAAGCCCCGGCGCTTATTCCCAGGCCGCTGAGCAGGACCAATACGACGTAGAAAAGGGTCATAAAGGCGAGCGAATAGGTCACGAAGACCGAGTGGTCGTAGATTCCGAAACGGCGGCGCCAGAGGAAGAGCAGCCAGACGAACGGGACCGACAGCGGAATCAACAACCACGAAAACTTGTAGCTGTTCGACTGCAGCTTGTAGGCCATCAGGCTCGGGTTGGTGCGCCACTTGTCGATGCCGTGATCGATCAATGCGATCCCCGAGTAGGGGGTAGCGACGTTCGTCGTGGCGTGGCCCGATTCGAGCGCGACGACTGTGCCCTCGGCGGCGTCGGCAGGCTTGCGGCTCAGTTGTTCTTCCAGGCGGTCGATCTGCATGTCGACGAACCGCGAGCCTGGATTTCCGTCCCCCATCTCCTTGCGAGCGTCCTTGAGCTCCGCCAGCTCTTTCTCAAGGCGCTGCTCCGTCTCGGCGGGAGATCCCACCGTGCCAACCTGAACCGGCGGTCCGAGGTCGGCCGGCGGGGCAATGCCGGCCAGCTGAAAGACCGCGAACATCAGGAACACCGCGAAGAGGAACAAAGCCATCGGGCTGACGAAGCGCGCGCGCTCGCCCTCGATGTAACGGCGGGTCAGTTCGCCCGGCTTCCACGCCAGCAGCGGCAGGGTGCGAAACGTCTTGCCGTCGGCGTGGAGCACACCGTGCAGCAAGTCGTGCATGAAGGCGCCGATCGTGCGGTGGATGTGGGCATGCTGGCCGCAGGCGTGGCAGTGCGGGCCGACCAGTTCGGTGCCGCAGTTGAGGCAGGCGCTCTCGTGCGTGTGGCCGTGCCGGCCGGTCTCACCCCGCGCCGGCTCGACCGCACGCGAATAGAGGCCGCCTTCGACCACGGTGCCCAACGCTTCGCCGAAATCGCCCATCCGTACCCCCTTTGCCGGCGCGATCTTATCGCGGAATGCCGAAACGAAAAAGGGCCGCACGACGGCGGCCCTCGTTCGGGTATTGGAAGAACCGGTCAGTTGCCGTCGTAGTCGGCGCCGATCGAGGTCGAACGGGTCGGCGCGGCGGCAGAGAGGCGCATGGCCTCGGCCGACTGGCTGAGCGAGCCGATTTCGTCAGCCTCGTCCTCGTCGTCGGGGAGAATCTTCTGCAGGTTGGTGACCAGGCTTTCCTGCAGGTGCTTGGGCTTGACGGTCTCTTCGGCGATCTCGCGCAGCGCGACGACCGGGTTCTTGTCGCGGTCACGGTCGATGGTCAGTTCCGCCCCGCCGGAAATCTCGCGCGCCCGCTGGGCGGCCAGCAGGACCAGGTCGAAACGGTTGGGGATCTTGTCGACGCAATCTTCGACGGTAACGCGCGCCATCGGGCACCTCGGAAAAATGGGTTTAGCGGGAAAGCGCGCCAAGTAGGCACCGCAGCACCGAGAGTCAAGGTTTTCGCCCTGCGGCGCCGTGCTATGGACCGCCCATGCAAAGTCCCGCCAGCGCTTTCGCCCCGCCGTCGCCGGCCATCCGGGACTACGTCGATCCGCCGCCCTTCGCGTGCCTGGCGCAGGGCCAGCGCCTCGAGTTCTTTCCCGCCGGGCGCGACCGGCTCGAACGGCTCTGTGCGCTGATCGATAGTGCTGAAGTGAGCCTGCACATGGCGTTCTACATCTTCAGCCCCGACGCTGCCGGGGTGCGGGTTCGCGACGCACTGGTCGCTGCCGCCCGCCGCGGGGTCGATGTCTCTTTGATCGTCGACGGCTTCGGTGCCGCGGTGGCCGACGGCTTCTTCGCCGAGCTGGAAGCGGCGGGCGGCCGCTTCTGCCGCTTCCTGCCGAAGTGGTCGGTCCGTTTTCTCATTCGCAACCACCAGAAGATCGTCGTGGCGGACAACCGCGTCGCCATGCTGGGCGGGTTCAATATCGAAGAGGACTATTTCGCGCCGCCGCGCGAGAACGGCTGGAACGACCTTGCCTTCACCGTCGAGGGCAGCCTGGTCGAACGGGTAACCGAGTGGTTTCACGAGCTCGAGGAATGGACCCGCGATCCCGACGCCCGCTTTCGCGACATTCGCCGCCGGGTGCGCGAATGGGATGGCGGGCGTTCGCCCGTCCAACTGCTGATCGGCGGCCCGACTCGCTGGCTCTCGCCCTGGGCGAAAAGCGTCACGCGCGATCTCATCCGCGGCGAGCGGCTCGACATGGTCATGGCCTATTTCTCGCCCGCGATCATGCTGCTGCGCCGGATCCGGCGCATCGCGTGCAAGGGCGAGACGCGCCTGGTGCTCGCCGCCAAATCCGATAACGGCGCGACGATCGGCGCCTCGCGGCTGCTCTACGGCACCCTGCTCAAGGCGCGGGCGCGAATCTTCGAATTCGAACCTTGCAAGCTCCACACCAAGCTGATCGTGCTCGACGATGCGGTCTATGCGGGCAGCGCCAATTTCGACATGCGCAGTCTCTACATCAACCTCGAAATCGTGGTGAAGATCGAGGACGCCGCGCTGGCGGCGCGCATGCGGCAGTTCATCGATCACCTCGCCGAAGCCTCCACCCCGATCACCATCCCGCTGCACAAGAGCCGGGCGACCCCGCTCAACCGGCTGCGCTGGTGGCTCAGCTGGGCGCTCGTCTCGGTGGTCGATTACACGGTCAGCCGCCGGCTCAATCTCGGGCTCTAGCGGCGCATGGGTTGCTATTTTCCCGGCAATCCCTATCTCAACCTCAGCTGACGTCGCTTGCGACGGAATTTGACGGCCGGCTCCGGCCCGCCGCTTCCTTCCTTCCCGCTGCTTTTTCGGCACCGCCGCGCGGGCCCCAAGCCCGCGCGATGTTTCATACATTCCCCCCGGAGGACCCCGCGCCTTGGCGAAAGAAGAACTGCTCACCCTCGAAGGTCAGATCGAAGAGATCCTGCCCGATGGACGCTTTCGCGTCACGCTCGACAACCAGCATTCTCTCGTCGCCTACACTGCCGGAAAGATGCGGCGTTACCGTATCCGCTCGGTCGTCGGCGACCGGGTCCACGTGGAAATGACTCCCTACGATCTGACCAAAGGCCGGATCGTATTTCGCGAGCGCACGCCCGGACAGGGCCCGGCCAAACGCCGGAGCGGCTTCCGCCGCTAGCTCGCCGCATTTATGAAAGGGCGGCCGCCTAGCCGCCGCACAACTACAATGGCAACACAGATCAACGGCGCGACCTCGCGCCCCCGGCTTTCCCCCCGTTACGGGGCGAAGGCCGATACCGGCAGGAGCAACCCGTGCCAGCAACGCCGGTCCCCCACCCTCAGCACGCTCGAACTGCGCCGCCTCGTCGCGGCGATGGTCGATTGAGCGGCGCATCGCCGAGTTTCCCGGCGGACTGCGAAGTCGAACGGCTGGCGTCCGCCGCAGCCCTGCGGGCAAGCGGCCCGCAGCCCGCCGTGCTGGGGGCTGCGGCCGCGTGCGCCTGGTTCGTGGCGCAAATGGCCGCGGCGCACGAGTGCGCCTGACCTCCGGCACCGTTGCAGGCGGACGCCAAACGCGGAAAATTTTAACTTCTCTCATGCCCCGTCACCGGGCTGCGCAGCGCCGTGGTTCCAGCCATAGCGCGCGGCGTTGGACTCGAGCCGATTTACCAGGCGAATCAAGGCAGTAGCATTCGGTTTGCGCTCCGCGCCGACATACCTTCCGCCCCGCATCCGCAGCACGATCGGGCCTTCGTAGGCGTACCCGGCAAGCTCCCCGGCCGTAACCTTCCGCCGCGGAAAGGTTACGCAGGTGGCCGGACGCCTGCGCGTGGTAGGCCATGACCGTGTCCCAGGCATGGGCGAGGCCCGCGGCGCCCGGGCGCCGGCGCAGCCGCCAGGCGCCCATCCGGCTCATCCCCACCCGCCGCGCCGCCTCGGCCACGCAGCCGGTCTCGGCGAGAAAGCCGATCAGCGCCGCCTGCTTCTGGTGCGTCCACCCGCCCGCCCGCGCGCGGAGCGGCACGGGCAGGAACGGCGGCACGCGCGCATAGGCGGGCCAGCGGGTGTTGGATTCGGGCATGCCCCGATCAAGGCACAGGTGGGGACGTGTAGGAAAGTGGAAAAAGGCGGGATGCCAGGCGGCGATCACGAAAATCGCGTCATCGCGCCGCCCGCACAGGGGCGGTAAGCTGCCGCGCTACGAGACGCCGAGCGGCTTCGCCCGGTTCAATGGTCGGACACTTGCGGCCTTCGGCTTCGGTTGCGAAACCTCGGCATAGCCGCGCTGACTGCTCGGTGGGTTGAGCGACCAAAGCCCCCTTCGTCCTCCATTCGAAGGCGACCGAGGGAACGCCCATTCTCGAACAATTCGAACTCACGGCCCTCGCAAGCCTTCCGTGCCTGGAGCAATGCGGCGTCAGCTCCCGAAGCCCGAAATTCCAGAGCTCTTTCGCCGCGCCTGCCGCCGTCGGTCAGGACGAGAGTGTAGGTATGTCCGAAACCAAAGTTCGACTCGACCAATGGCCCTCTCCTCGGCTGTGGAGGAAAGCCCGAATCGCTCCGCCCCGCCACGTCATAGGTTAAACGCTTGCCGCGAGATTCTCCCGCCGCTCGGTTTCCAAAGTCGGCGCGAGCGGAAATGTTTAAATATGTTGGGGGCCGACGGGGCAAAGATGTTAATGTGGCTCCATCGCTGCACCACTAACTGGGCTTAGGCGACCGAGAGATTCGACGTGCTCCCGCCCAAGTAGCGAGGCAGCGTTTCGGTGGAACTCTCTCACACCCTCGAAAGGATGGCGCGCAAGTTCGCCCGCAGAGGCTTGCTGGATGCGAGCGATCACAAGGCCCTGCTGGCTCTGCCGTTTCACTCCAGGATCGCCGAACCAGGTCGCTATCTCGTGCGCGAGGGCGATTCCCTGGTCGAGAGCTCGCTTCTGATTTCGGGGCTCGCATTCCGTCACAAGTTGACCGCGGACGGCGATCGGCAGATCGTGAGCATTCACGTGCCGGGCGACTTCGTCGACCTCGAGGGATCGCTGCTCAAGACGGCCGATCACAGCGTTCAGACACTGACGCGGGCGAAGGTCGCCACGATTTCACAGGATGCGATTGTCGCGCTGATCGACGGCCACCCGCGGATCGCGCGAGCGCTGTGGGTGGACACGCTGATCGATGCCTCGATCTACCGCGAGTGGGTCATGAACGTGGGACGGCGACCGGCCAGACAGCGGATAGCCCATCTCCTGTGCGAGTTTGCGCGGCGCCTGGAACTCGCCGAGATGGGCGACACGGAAGGCTATGAATTCCCCATGACCCAGGAGCAACTCGCCGATGCGACGGGCCTCACCGTGGTCCACGTCAATCGAACGCTGAAGGCACTCGAGGATGACAGACTGATCGTGCGCGAGAAACGCTTCCTGGCGATCCCCGACTGGGGGCGTCTGCGGGATATGTCGGGGTTCAACGAACTCTATTTGCACCTCGACCAGGTGCAATAGCGGCCGATTGGAAAAGCGGAACGATCAGGTGTCCGCAATCGGGCTGCAGGCGTCAATAGGTGTGGAGAGGGCACCCCCACGTCCGTCATGCTGAACCAGCTTGTGCAAGCACAGCTGCGCTTCCAGCATCCGTTGCCTCCTGGCACCGACATGGTCGGGGGATACTTGGACCCTGAAACAAGTTCAGGGTGACGAGGTGGAATGTGTAGGTAGGTCCGCAATCGGGCCGTCAATGGATCCTCGCTGCTGGCATTGTCCGCCCGCCCTGCAGCCTACTCCCAATCCCCGCCGCCGCCGTAATCGCCCTCCGCCAGATCGGTGAACCGCGTGATCTTCGGCTCGAACCTCAGCCGCACCTTGCCGGTGGAGCCGTGGCGCTGTTTGGCGACGATCAGTTCGGCGAGGCCGTGGACGCGTTCCATTTCGGCGGCCCAGGCGGCGTGGGCCTCGGCGGTCTTCATGTCGTCGTCGCCCTGCGGGACCTTGGGTTCGCGCGAGAGGACGTAATAGTCCTCGCGGAAGATGAACCAGACCATGTCGGCGTCCTGCTCGATCGAGCCGGATTCGCGCAGGTCGGAGAGCATCGGGCGCTTGTCGTCGCGCTGTTCGACCGCGCGGCTGAGCTGGGATAGCGCGATGACCGGGACCTGCAGTTCCTTGGCCAGCGTCTTGAGCCCGCGGCTGATCTCGGAAATCTCGTTGACCCGGTTGTCGGTGGCGCGGCCGCTGCCCTGCAGCAGCTGCAGGTAATCGACCACGATCAGCCCGATGTCGTGGCGGCGCTTCAAGCGCCGGGCGCGGGTGCGCAGCGCGCCGATGGTCAGCGCCGGGGTATCGTCGATGAACAGCGGCAGGTCGGCGAGGCGCTGGCTGGCGTAGGAGAGGTCCTGGAACTCGTCGCGGCCGATCTTGCCCATGCGCAGCTTCTCGGACGGAATGCCCGCCTGTTCGGCGAGGATGCGGGTGGCGAGCTGGTCGGCGCTCATTTCGAGGCTGAACAGCGCCACCGGGGCGCCGACGCTCTTGGCGATCCCGTCGCGCCTGTCGCGCACGTAGCGGTCGGCGCAATTGAAGGCGATGTTGGTGGCGAGCGACGACTTGCCCATGCCCGGACGCCCGGCGAGGATGATGAGATCGGAATCGTGCAGCCCGCCGCACTTGTCGTTGATCGAGACGAGCCCGGTGGTCTTGCCCGAGACGTGGCCGCCCGAGTTGATCGCGGTTTCGATCATCTCCAGCGCCTTGTTCGCCGCACCGCGGAAGCTTTCCGCGTCGCTCGACCCCGCGGCGCCCTCGGCGACCTCGAACAGGCGCGCCTCGGCCTGCTCGATCTGCCGCATCGGCTCGACTTCCTCGCTGGTGTCGAGCGCCCCTTCGACGAGGTTGCGCCCGACCGTGACCAGCTCTCGCAAGAGCGCCAGGTCGTAGATCTGCTGGGCCAGTTCGCGCGGGGCGAGCAGGCCCTGGCCGTCGGCGGTGAGCCGGGCGAGATAGCCGGTGCCGCCGAGCTCCTTGAGCGCCTCGTCGGCCTCGAAATAGGGTTTGAGCGTCACCGGGGTGACGACCATCTGCTTGTCGAGCAGGACGAGGATGCGGTCGAGAATGCGGCCGTGCAACGGATCGAAGAAATGTTCGGGCCGCAGCGGCACCGGCATCTCTTCCATCAGCCGGTTGTCGATCAGCACGGCGCCGAGAAAGGCGGCCTCGGCCTCGAGGTTGGCGGGCAGCTTGCGGCCCGCGGGCGATTGCGCGGTGGGAGTGTCGGGGCGGATCAGGAGGTCTTCTTCGGCCATGCGCGCGTGATGCGCCGATGCGGGATTCGCGGCAAGAGGGCGGGCGAGAAACTGCGTGTGGATAGCGGGCACATCCACCTCGGCGCTGGGCGGCGGACCGAACGAAATGGGGGGAGGGGCCCCTCGGCATCGGTGTGCAGGGTGCGTTTCCCCTACGTTGGTCGCCTGCGGCGACTGCCACCTCCCCGTTTCGGGGAGGAGACGCTTGCCGCCGCTTGCTGCGTCTGCGAAAGCCCCGCCATGGCCGAGACCAGCCCTTCCAGCGACCGCATCGCGGCGATCTCGCTCGACGAATCGACCGTGCTCGCACGCGGGCCGGAGGTCGAGCAGGAACGCGCGGCGGCGCTGCACGACCTGGCGGTCGACAGCCATTTTCGCCCGCTGCGGGCCGTCGATCTCGGCCACGCAGGGCCCTGGTCGCTGCGGCTTGCGGTGGTCGAGGGGCGGCTGGCGATCGCGCTGCGCGATCATCATGGCCGCGATGCCGGGACGATCGGGCTGGGCCTGACGCGCTTCCGCCGCGCGGTGCGCGAATATTTCGCCATCTGCGACAGCTATTACAAGGCGCTCCGCAAGACCTCGGCGAAGGAACTCGAGACGCTCGACATGGCCCGGCGCGGCATCCACGACCGCGGCGCGCGCCACCTGCTCGAAGCGCTCGAGGGCAAGGTCGAACTCGACCACGATACGGCGCGCAGGCTTTTCACGCTGGTCTGCGTCCTGCATATTCGCGGCTGACGGGGCACGGGGTCGCAGAGCGGGATCGATGGGCAGGAAGAAGGCATTTCGCTGGCGCACGCGGATTTTCGCGTTGGTGCTGCTCGCCGCGCTGGTCGCAGGGGGCTGGGCGTGGTGGACCGCGCAGCACTGGCGGCCCGAGCGCAGAGACTTCCCGGTGCAGGGCGTGCTCGTCGGCGCGCGCGACGGACGGGTCGATTTCAATGCCTTCAAGGCGATCGGCGCGCAGTTCGCCTACCTCGAGGCGAGCAGCGGCGCCGGGGGCCGCGACCCGGCGTTCAGCCGCAACTTGCGCGCGGTGCGCGGCAGCGGCCTGTCGGTCGGGGTGGTCCACACCTATGACCCGTGCGAGCCCGCCGAGCGGCAGAGCGCCAACTTCGTCACCATCGTGCCGCGCGAAACGGGGTTGCTGCCGCCGGCAATCGCCCTGCTGCGCACCGCCGAGGACTGCCCGGTTCGGGTCAGCGAGCAGGCGGTCGAGAGCGAGCTGACCACCTTCCTCAACCAGATCGAGGGGCATGTCGGCCAGCCGGCGGTGCTGCTGGTCTCGCCCGAGTTCGAGGACCGCTACCACATCGCCGCCAAGATCGAGCGCAACCTGTGGCTGCAGCGCGACTTCCTGCAGCCCGACTATGCCGGGCGGCCGTGGACGCTGTGGACCGCCAATGCGCACTATCGTAGCGATGCCGGCCCCGAACCCGTGCGCTGGGTGGTGCTGCAGCCGTGACGCAGGACGATATCGAACTGGTCGAGGCTGCGCGCGGGGCGGCGCTGGCTGCCTATGCCCCCTACTCGAAGTTCCCGGTCGGCGCGGCGCTGCGCTTTGCCGACGGGTCGGTGGTGACGGGGGCCAATGTCGAGAACGCCAGCTTCGGCCTGGCGCTGTGCGCCGAAACGGTCGCGGTCGGCAAGGCGATGGCGGAGGGGCACCGCGGCGGGCTGCTGGCGGTTGCGGTGACCGGGCCGGGACCCGAGCCGATCACGCCGTGCGGGCGCTGCCGGCAGGTGCTCAACGAACTCGCCGCCCTGGGCGGAACCGATCCCGACGTGCTCTGCGTCGGGCCCTCGGAAGTGCGCACGGTCAAGCTCTCCGCGCTGCTTCCCGCCGCGTTCGGTCCGGCGAGTCTCGATTAAGCTTCGGCCCGCGCTTCCTTGGCTTCGTCGATGATCTCGAACGCCTCGCGCATGACATAGAGCGCGATCGCCGCGCCGATGACGAGATCGAACGCGCCGATGCCGGTCACCAGGACCGCAAGTCCGGAAACGATCACCGCGGCGTTGGCCGCCACGTCGGCGCGGGTGAAGATCCACGCCGCGCGCATGTGCACCTCGCTGCTGCGCTGCGCGGCGAGCAGGCGAAGGACGACGACGTTCACGACCAGCGCAATTAGCGCGACGCCGACCATGCCGAACCCTTCGGGTGCGCTGCCGGTCAGAGCGCGGCGCGTCACCTCGGCCAGCATGGCGATGGCGATCAGCAGCAGCGCCCACCCGCTCACTCGCGCGGCCTTGACCTTGAACAGCGCGCTGCGGCCGATGGCGTAGAGCGCGAGCGCATAGACCGCCGCGTCGGACAGCATGTCGAGCCCGTCGGCCAGCAGCGAGGCGGAGTGGAAGAGCAGGCCCCCAGCGCCCTCGACCACGAACATCGCCGCGTTGAGCGCGAGCGCGATGGTCAGCGCGCGGCGCTGCGCCGGGGTATCGGTCGCTGTGGGTTCGCAGCCGCAGTCGGACATCGCTACCCACTACAGCAGCGCGCGGCAATGTGGCAAACCGAGTCGGGAGAGCGACGCCCCGGCGGGGGAGGCACGCGGCCGGACACCATGTGGGCGTGCGCAAGAGGAGAGGAAGGATGCTGAACCAGGCTGACAACGAGCTGCTGACCCGCGTCGGTCCGGGGACCGCGATGGGCGCGATGCTGCGCGAATACTGGGTCCCGGCGTGCCGCTCGGCGGCGCTCGAGGCCGGCGGTGCGCCAGAGAAGGTGCGCCTGTTCGGCGAGGACTTCGTCGCTTTTCGCTCGCCAGACGGCACGCCGGGCTTCCTGCAGGAAGCATGCCCGCACCGCTGCGCGAGCCTGCGCCTTGCGCGCAACGAGGAAGGTGGCCTCAGGTGCATCTTCCACGGCTGGAAATTCTCGGCGGCAGGCAAGTGCATCGACGCGCCGACCGAGCCGCGCGGCCAGCGCGAGAAGTTCGCCGAGAGCGTGCCGGTGCGCAGCCATCCTGTGCACGAGGCCGGCGGGATGCTCTGGGTCTATATGGGGGCCAGGGAGACCCCGCCGCGCTTTCCGGCCTACGAGTTCACCGCGCTTGGCGACGACCAGGTGCAGCCTTATCGCGGGGTGATTCGCACCAACTGGCTGCAAGGCCTCGAAGCGCTGCTCGACAGCGCCCATGTCACCTTCCTCCACGCCACCAACCTCGGTAGCGACGACGGCCGCGAATACTTCAAGGACGAAAGCGACTACATGCTCGGCGACGGTGCGCCGGTGTTCGAGTTCGATGAGCGCCCCTACGGCTTCCGCGAGGGCGCGATCCGGCAGGAGCTTGGCGGCGTGCATTATGCCCGCGTGCGCGAGGTGGCGCTGCCGTTCTTCAGCTTCATCCCCGCCGCGCCGCACGGGGCCCGGGTTACCTGCTGCTCGATACCGATCGACGACGTCACCACGGCGCAGTGGTACATCCTCTACGACACCGAGGGCCCGCTGACCCGCGACCTGATGAGCGCCTTCGGGACGTGGAGCGGGAATCCCGACCATTTCAACGCCGACATGGGCGGTCCCGAGAACCAATGGCACCAGGACCGCGCGGCGATGAAGGCGGGGCACTGGAGCGGGATCGTCAATCGCGGAAATGCCTACGAGGATTTCGCGGTGCAGGAATCGATGGGACCGATCGTCGACCGGACCAGGGAATACCTCGGCACCTGCGACCGGGTGATCTACCGCGCACGGCGCCTGCTGCTCGACGCGGTCCGGCGCCACCGCGACACGGGCGAGCTGGCCTTCGCCGCCGAGGATATCGATTTCGCCGCGATCCGCGCGGTCAGCTTCGCCTTTCCCGAGGGTGCCGACTGGCGCGAGGTCGACCCGGCCGCGCTGGCCGAGGCGGCCGAGTGACGATCGCCTGCGACAGCTTGGCGATTGCGCGCCGGCTGCGCGCGGCATAATCTCCCTGCATCAAGGGAGAGGAGAGTTCGCATGAGGAAGCTTTTCGTGGTCGCCGGCGCTGCCGCACTATTCGCATCGCCGGCGCTGGCCGAGGGGTCCGGCGTAGCCGGCGCCTGGGCGGTCGAGGCGAAGACCGATTTCGGGACCTTCAAGTCCGACTGGACGGTGGCCGAGGCGGGCGGCGCCTATACGCTCGACATGAAGGACGCGCCGATGGAAGGCGGGCCGGGCGGAGACCCGCCCAAGAGCACGATTTCTAACCTCGTGGTCGACGGCGACCACGTCACCTTCGACCGCGCGCTCGACATGGGCGGGCAGCAAATGAAAATGAGCTACGATCTCAAGGTCGAGGGCGATGCGCTGAGCGGCACGGCCAAGAGCGACTTCGGCGACATCCCGATCTCCGGGACGCGCAAGTAAAGCGAGCTAGCGCGCGAAGAAGCGGTCGATGACCTCGCGGGCCGGGCGCACCGGCCTGCGGGTTTCGGCGTCGAGGCAGCACCAGGTCGATTTCACTTCGGCGATGATTTCCTCGCCGCGGCGGACCAGCGTCTCATAAGAGGCGCGCACGCCCTGGACCTTCTCGAGCACGACGTGGGCGATGACGCTGTCGCCGAGGAACGCCGGGCGGCGGTAGGTGATCTCGTGCTTGAGCGCGACCCACAGGTGCTGGGCGACGGCTTCGACCGGGGCAAACGTCTTCCAGTGATCGATCACCGCGTCCTGCACCCAGGCTAGGTACCGCGCATTGTTGACATGGCCCATAAAGTCGATGTCGGCGGGCGCGATGGCGATCGGGAAGAGGTGCGGTTTGCTCACATCATTGTAAGTAGCGATGCATTGTTACGCTGCAAGGACTAGTTGCTCGCCGCGTTCAGCCACTCGACCAGGCTCGCCAGGCATTCGCGGGCCAAAAGCTTGCAGCGTTCGGGGCTCCAGCCCTGTTCGGGATCGGGCAGGTCGGCATTGTCCTTGAACGGCATTTCCAGCGTCATCGAACAGGCGCCGAAGCGTTCCGCAAGCTGATTGGTGCTCATCGACAGGTTGGCCTTCCCTACGCTGGCCGCAGGGTAGCCTTTTTCCACCTGGAAGTCGGGACTGCGGCGAGCGAGAATCTGCCGAAAGCGGTCGAACTTCGCCTGCAGGTCCTCGCTCCACGAAGGAATTCCTTCGAACCCGGCGAGGAAGTTGGCGGCGATCGCCTCGTCGCCGTGGACGTCCATCGCGAAATCGACGCCCGTCTGGTCCATGGCATTGCGGATGGCGAGGACCTCGGGCGACTTGGCCGCGCTCGGTTCGTGCCATTCTCGGTTGAGGTTGGTACCGACCGCGTTGGTGCGCAGGTGCCCGCGGCGGCTGCCGTCCGGGTTGCAGTTGGGCACGACGTGCAGGCGGCACTTCTGCCTGAGGACGCGGGCCACCGGGTCGGCCGGATCGGTCAGCACTTCGAGCGCGCCTTCCATCCACCATTCGGCCATCGATTCGCCCGGGTGCTGGCGCGCGTAGAGCCAGACTTGGGTTTGACCTTCGCCCATCTCGAGGCAGTCGAGCGGCTGGTCGTCGAGGGTGAAACCGAGGCAGCGATAGCTCACGCCTTCGGCAGCGGCGGCCTCGGCGACGAGGTCGTGGTGCCGCTCCATTGAATAGGGCGCGAAATAGGCGAACCAGGCGATATCGCTGGCCGGCGTGTAGCGGATCGTCAGCGTGCCGCCATCCTCGCCCTTGTCGAAGCTCGAATCGGCGCGTCCCCAGTAGTCGCGGTCTTCCGAGACGCAGGAGTTGTAGCCGCTCCACCCTCCCGGATAGGCGCTGGTGTTGAGGTCGACGATCCGCAGCACCAGCTCGCGCCCGGCCGCGCCGCTGACGCGGAAGTGAAACCACTGGCGGAACTCGGACTGGTGGTCGGGCGGGATGGCCAGGGTGGCGGCGGCGCCGTCGATGGAGATTACGTCGATGTTGCCGCTGTCGAAGGCAGCGTTGATTACGATATCGGTCATTTGACCTCGATAGTCGTGCCGGATTCGCCGGGAAACCCCTTGAACAGCGCCGCCGCCATCTTGTTCGCCGCGGCCTGCGCGCTGGCATAGTCGCTGTTGGCGCTGGCCGAGAATTCGGCGCGGCCTTCCCACAGCGCCTGGCCGGTGCCGTTGTCCTTGATGACCACGCGCAGGCGGTTGTCGGTCACTTCCGGAGGAGGGCCTGAAAGGTCGACGCCGAGACCGACGCCCACCCCGGAGCCGTAGGAGCCGGTCGAACCGCCGACGCCGACGTTGACCGGTCCGCGGCGCGGTTCCGGCAGGTCCCTTGCGCGCTCGACCCGGACCTCGGCAACCTGCGCGCTGACTTCGTTTTCGACCACGCGGTAACCGAGTTTCGCCAGTTCGGCGGCGACCGCTTGCTTCCAGGCAGCGAATTCGAGGCTGTTGCCGTCCGTCGCGGCGCGCACGGAAATGGATCCCTCGCCGAGTCGGGCAGGTTCGTTTCCGATAAACCGGGTGACCGAGACGGGTGAGACGACAGTCTGTGCGCATCCTGCGAGGGCGAGCGCGGCGAAGGGGGCGAGGAGGAGGCGTCGCATGGTGGGGTAACGTCCAGCAAGGGTGAAGGTGCCAGCGGCTTGGCACAGGGGGCGTGGCCGGCAATGAACCGGCTCTGCGTGCTTGACTTCGCGGACAGCCGCCCTTAGTGGCCCGCGCTTGAAATTACGGCATCGGAGGCCATCTCCGGTGCCGAACTTTTTGGAAGAATCGTCATGAAGATCGTCAACAGCCTCAAGTCGCTCAAGGGCCGCCACCGGGACAACCGCGTGATCCGTCGCCGCGGCCGGGTCTACGTGATCAACAAGACCAACCGCCGCTTCAAGGCGCGCCAGGGTTAATGCAGGCCGCGCCGCGATTCGTTCGCGGCTGCGAAGACATGCAGGGCTCCCGTCGATTCGGGGGCCTTTTGCATGCCTGAAACGCCGGCAGCGGTGGTGTTCGACATCGGCCGCGTATTGTTCGACTGGGACCTGCGGTACCTGATGGCGAAGCTCGTCGCCGATCCGGACGAGCTTGACCACGTGCTGGCCAATGTCATCAGCGAGGAATGGCACTTCCAAAGCGACCGCGGCACGCCGCTGGCCGAGATGGTGCGCGCGCGGAAGGCCGAGTTTCCCGAGCATGCGCACCTCATCGATGCCTATGCCCGGCGTTTCAACGAGACCATCCAGCATCCGATCGAGGGCACCCATGCGCTGGCCCGGCGGCTCCATGCGGCGGGAGTGCCGCTCTACGGGCTGACCAATTTCGGCGCCGAGTTCTTCGCCGGATTCCGTCCGCTCGAAGCGATCTTTGCACTGTTCGAAGACATCGTCGTCTCGGGCGAGGAGAAGGTCGCCAAGCCCGATGCGCGCATCTACGAGATCAGCGAGCAGCGCTTCGGCCATCCGCCCGCGGCACTGTTCTTCACCGACGACAACCCGGCCAACGTCGCCGCCGCTCGCGCGCGCGGCTGGCAGGCGCACCTGTTCGAAGGGCCCGAGGGGCTCGAGGACGAACTGCTGCGCTGCGGTCTGCTGCGCTGACAAAAAGACCCCCGCGCTGCTTGGGAGCGCGGGGGTACGGGAGGGCATTCCTGGATGGAGGGAATGCCCGGGGGGTGGAGTTGAGGCCTAGCCGTTGCAGCGGGCGAGGTCTTCGGCGCCGAGGTCTTCCCCGGCGGCGCTGAAGCGAACGACCGCCGGAGTTTCCCGCGCCAGCTTGCGGCAAACGATCACCGGGCGGCTGTTGTCTTTGTCAGCGACGCACGAGGTGCCCTCGCAATTCCAAAGCAGCCCGCCGGCAACGATCCTGGCAGCGCCGGCCGGTGCGGCCAGCTGGGCCTGGTAGTAGGGCGCCGATGCGGCGGCCGCCGGCGCGGCCAGGGTGCACGCGGCGAGGGCGGAGAGGGCGAACGTGCGAATCGGGGACATGGGACACTCCGGGTTCATCGGTTGCGCTTTACAACGAGTTGCGAATCGCTACTTAAATTTACGAGTTTCGTATTGCAACCGAAAAATCAGTGTCCGTTGCATGACGGCCCGGCAGTGGGTTAATCGTTAACCGGAGAATGGAAAGGCGCCGATGGGCCACCTGCACGAGAACCTGAGAGAAGTCGTCGAATGCGGCCTGCCCGGCGCGCTCGAGGTCATCGGCGACAGGTGGAGCTTCATGATCCTGCGCGCCGGCTTCAACGGCATCCGCCACTTCGACAGCTTCCAGTCGGAACTGGGCATCGCCCGCAACATCCTTTCGGGCCGGCTCCACAAGCTGGTCGAGAATGGCATCTTCAGCCGCGAACCTTGCGAGCATGACAAGCGCAAGGTCGAGTACCGCCTGACGGCAAAGGCCATCGATCTCCTGCCGGCGCTCATCGCGCTAAGGCAGTGGGGCGAGAAGTACACCTCCAAGGTCGCATCGAGCCCCGTGCTGGTCGACGCCCGCGATCGCCTGCCGATCGAACCGGTCCGGCTGCACGCGCACGACGGCCGCCCGCTGCAGTATTCCGACCTCGATTGGGAAGAAGCCGAGCGGGTCGGTTCGCCGCGCGAGAGCTAGCCGGGGCCCGGGTCAGGCGGTGGGCAGCAGCTCGTCGATGGTCCCCAGCAGCGCGGAGATCGTAACCGGCTTGGAAAGATAACCCGCCGCCCCGGCCTCGCGAATCCGCGCCTCCTCCGCCCGTCCGACATAGGCCGTGATGGCGAGGATCGGCAGGTCGCGGTAAGCGGCCTGCGACTTGAGCCGCTCGGTCAGCACCAGACCCGATACATGCGGCAGGTTGATGTCCATGATGATGAGGTCGGGCGCGACGCGGGAGACCTCCTGCAGCACCAGCGCGCCGTCGCCGACCGCGGTGACGGCGTACCCGGCCTGCTCCAACGTCGCACAATAGAACATGCGGTTGAGCAGGTCGTCTTCGACGACGAGGATACGCCTGGCCATGGAGGGACAACGCCTGAGGGGCGACCGGTTCCGGCGTTAAGCACGATTTTTGGTTAACACGCCGCGTGCGGCGCGCTCAGCCCTCTCTTGCGCCGCCGCTTTCGCGCTGGTCGAGCGTCACCTTCGAGGGCGGGGCGATATCCGGATTTTGCGAGGCCAGCTTGCGCTCGCGGTCTTCGTCTTCGTCCTTCATCCCCTTGCGAAACTCGCTCAGGCCCTTGCCGAAGTCGCCCATCGTCTCGGAGATCTTGCCGCGCCCGAACAGCACCATCACCACCACGGCGACGACCAGCCAGTGCCAGATTGAAAACGAACCCATCGCTCCGATGCTCCTTCGATCCAACGCCTAGCAGGTCGCGCCCGGCGCACAAAGCGGTGCGATCATCCTGCGCTGAAGTAGGATGCGACGAGCGCGAACAATACGAACCCGCCCGAGATGGCCAGCGTGGACCGCTTGCTGTCGGGCGCCGCGGCGTGAGCCTCGCCGATGATTTCCTCGGCAGCGGCAACCAGCAGCAGGCCGGCGGTGAAGGCGAGCGCGACGAGCTGGACCGCCTCGGCCTGGTTGCGCAAGAGCAGGTAGGAGAGCAGAGCCCCGGCCAGAACCGGCACCACGAACGAGGCACCGATAAGCAGCCGGCGCGAACGGGGCGTGCCCTTGTCCTTGAAGTTCGCAATCGCGGCGAACCCTTCCGGAATATCGGCGGTAACCTGGCCGATCGCCAGGACCAGCGCGAGGCCGAGCGAGATGGCGGAGCCGGTGCCGATCAGCAGGCCGTCGCTGAACAGGTCCACGACGACGGCGGCGTAGATCACCCACGCGCCGCTGACATCGGCTGCCGACTTTGCGGACCTGCTCCGCGCCGACTCCGTCAGCCTGTCGATCAGCGCTTCGAGGCCGATGTAGAACACGCCGCCGGCAAAGAACGCGCCTGCCGCCAGCAACGGGGGCGCACCGGCGAAAGCGCGAGGCGCCAGCTCGATGGCAATGACGCCGAAGAGAATCCCGGCAGAGAGATGCAGGGCGAAAGACAGCCGCTTGCGCGTCGTTCGAGTGAACTCTGCAACGAGCCCGCCGAGAAAATTGCCCGCGGCGGGGAACAGGGCGAGCAAGAGAACCTGAAACAGCTCGGACATGCCCTGACAACGAGGCGCGACGCGATTTGTTCAGTCCTGCGCGCCGCGGGCGCTTCAGGCCCGGGGCGGCTGGCGGCGGTAGCTGAGCGCCTCGGCGACGTGGATGCGCCCCACCTCTTCAGCCCCCGACAGGTCCGCGATGGTGCGCGCGACGCGCAGGATGCGGGTGTAGCCGCGGGCCGACAGGCGCATCGCCTCGGCGGCCTGCATCAACAGCTTGCGGCCGGGCTCGTCGGGCGTGGCGAGAGTTTCCAGCGCCTCGCCGTCGAGTTCGGCATTGGTGCGCGCGCCGGTCCGGTCCTTGCGCGCGGTCTGGACGGCGCGCGCCGCCGCCACGCGCGCGGCGACTTCGGCGCTCCCCTCGGCCGGCGGGGGCAAGGCGAGGTCGGCGGCGCTGACCGGGTCGACCTCGACGTGCAGGTCGATGCGGTCGAGCAGCGGGCCCGAGACCTTGGACTGGTAGTCGGCGGCGCAGCGCGGGGCGCGGCTGCAGGCCAGAGCGGCATCGCCGAGATGCCCGCAGCGGCACGGGTTCATCGCCGCGATCAGCTGGACCCGTGCCGGGTAGGTCACGTGGGCGTTGGCCCGCGCCACGCTGACCTCGCCGGTCTCGAGCGGCTGGCGTAGCGAATCGAGCACCGCGCGCTGGAACTCCGGCATTATGTAGCAAACGCACCATGCTGAGGGCGCTTGTCGCCCTCTGCGTTGCGGGTGTCACCGTTTGCGGTGCGCTAGGTGTCTTTGGGCTTTCCCTTGGGATAGGCCAAACTCCAGCGCCACTCGCGAGCAAGTCCGCTGTCTCGCCAGAAATGGAACGCGAAGAAGGAGCGGTGCTCTCCCAAGCCGTCCGCGTAGCGCACCATCCCGTAAAGGAAATTCTTAGGGGGTCCATGGCGAGGGGCGCCGATAACCTCAGCCTTTCCCTCAGCGACGAAAGTGCTCAGGGGAGGACCCATCATAATGCCGTTTTGCTCCCACTCGTTGGAATCGGACCAGTGGGAGGCGACGAGCGTCACGACACAGTGAGAACCACCGATGTTGGTCGCCCTCAGGTCTACATAGGGCGGTTCATGGTCTTGGTGGATGTGATAAATCGAGACAATCAGCCTAGCGCGTTGAGCGGCCCGCGCGATCTCGTTGGCTTCGCGCATGGCTTCAGCGGCTTGGCGGGAAGCATCGGCGCTACTTTGGGCGAGGGCAAGGGCTTCGTCGGCGTCTTTCGTCGCTTCTTCCGCAGCGAGAACAGCCTTCCGAGTGTAGTGGAGAGTGGCCAAAAGACCCACCGTACCGATGGCAGCCAAAATCAGGCCCCAGAAGGCATAGTCAGCCGCATCTCGCGCGGAATCCGCAGCCTTCCACTGGGCGCAAAGGTCTTCTTCGCTTCGATACCGTCCTGGCCCGCATGGCCCCTCATCTTCCGAGGGCTTGACCATATCGACGGGTTGGGGCGGCGGAAGAACCGCTGGCGTGGTGGACTGTTGATTGGCCTCGCGTGCTGTCTGTTCGCCGTTACCGCCGGTCTGTGGGGCTGGGCTAGTCCCTAGCAGGGTCAGTCCCGCAAGCGCACAGACGATGCTCCGATAGCCTCTAAGCATTGCAGAAAAAATACCGCCGTGAACTTACCCCTGCTGATCTTATTGCGGATATTCGGCTCCGTGTCATGCACTCCGATATCCGCCAGCTTCCCGACAAGCTGCGCGTAGGTGATGCCTCGGCGGGTTAGTTCTGCCTTGAGCATCCCCTTCACCTTGCTTTCCCACTCTTTGTCCTGAACTGGCAATGTCGCCTCCTATGGTGCTAATGCATCATATACGATGATGATTGCCACTTGACAAGATGCTGCACTGCCATTATCTCCGATGCATAAGCACTGGAAACGATGACATGGCACAACACTTTCTCCTCTCCGCAAAGGCTCGCACCCTCTCCCTCAAGACGGTTTTCCGTATGAGCGAGGACGAAGCCTATTCGCTGTTCTGCGAAATGCGCTGGCCGGAAAATGACGGCGCGGCGATCTGCCCGCGTTGCGGCTGCACGGAGGCCTACACCATCACCACCCGCCGCAAGTTCAAGTGCGTTGCCTGCCACCACCAGTTCAGTGTCACGAGCGGCACGATCTTTGCCTCGCGCAAAATGTCATTCTGCGATCTTCTCGCCGCCATCGCGATCTTCGTGAACGGCGCGAAGGGCATCGCGGCATTGCAACTCTCGCGCGATCTGGACTGCCAATACAAGACGGCTTTCGTTCTCACGCACAAGCTGCGCGAGGCAATGGCGCGCGAGGATATGGCGCAGCAGCTTGAGGGCGAAGTCGAGTTGGACGGCGCGTATTTCGGCGGTTACGTGAAGCCCGCCAACAACAAGGAAAATCGCCGCGACCGTCGCCTGCGCGAGAACCAGAGCGGCAAGCGCCAGGTCGTCGTTGTCGGGCGCGAGCGCAACGGCGAAAGCATCACGGTCGTTGCCCATAACGAGGCCAAGGGCGGGCAGGTAATCGCGGCTCGCATCCATCATATGTCCACGGTCCACGCGGACGAAGCTTCGCATTGGGATGCGCTTCACGCCCGGTTCGACACGCACCGCATCAATCACCAGCTCTCGTATTCGGACGGCTATGCCTGCACCAATCAGGCCGAAAGCTTCTTTAGCCGCCTGCGCCGGATGGAAACCGGAACGCACCACCATATCGCCGGTCCGTATCTCGCCAGCTACGCGGCGGAAGCCTCATGGCGCGAGGACAATCGCCGCGTGGACAACGGCTCGCAGGCTATGACGCTGACCGCCGCCACGATGGAAGCGCCGGTTAGCCGGGGTTGGAAGGGGTATTGGCAGCGGGCGGCTTAACGCGCTTTAGCCATGTCCCGAGCAGCATCGATCTTGTCATGCTGCTTTCGTAAAGCCCACCAAGCCATCTTCACGCGATTAGGCGATGAGACTGGGTGCCCGTCTTTCAGCCAGCTTCTATACAGGCCGCTCGCTTCGCAATAGATCGAAGCCTTATTGGCTTGGAGCGCCTCAATCAAATCCGATACGCCCTCGTAATCCATCATGAATTGGTTATGGTACCATCTCTTGTAGATCGCCTCATCGAATAGCCGTCGTCGTATCCCGAGCGCCATCAGCTCATAGATGTTGAGCTGCTGCAGAACCAGATTGCGATCTGTATTGCCGACTGAATCCGGCTGCGCCAGCGCGACCATTTTGAACGGGTCATCTGGATCTTCGTGCTTTCGGATAAGATCGCGGAATTTTCGGTATTCCGCTTGCACATCCTTATCCATTAAGGTCTTCATGACCATGTCGAGCGTTGCCCGGCGTCGAGTAGCGGCCCGAGTGCTTTTGTAGGCTAGATATGCGACTGTTACGGAAATGGCTGCGATAGTCGCGCCAACTGCTGGCGCTGCGTCCTTCCACGCAATTAAAAATTCTTTCAACGGCCCACCCCCTCAACAAAAACGCCCCAGCTTATTAGGCCGGGGCGTCTTATTCAATCTGGAAGGTGGGCTCAGTCTACATAGCCTTCTTTGCGCATTCGGGTTACTCCCTTTCGATCAGTCGATAATAGGTGGGGGCAGGTTAAGTTCAGTTTAACCAGTCTGCATCTCACATGATGACGTTTAGCAGCGCCGGTGGGTATATACAAAAGCCTAGAGCAGTTGATGTGTCACGGTCAACGGTCTAGACCACTTCATGTTCCAGATAGGGAATGTATCCCCGGCCACAACGTCTTTCGGCGGGCCCCCTATGCCATTTGTCGAGTAGCTGCAATATTGAACTGGTGCGCCTCAAACTCGAATACGCCGCCCTGCTAGCCCTCTCGCTTCTAGGCCTAGGCGCGATGATCTACAGCCTACTTGGCTAGGCTCCACGCCAGCAACCCGCCCTTAGCGGACGTCTCGGACACCACCAGCGCCCGGTCGCGAGCATTGCGCAGCGCAGCGCCTACGCGCTTGTGCATCGCCTTCACCAGCGCTTTGTCGGCGGTATTCAGTTCCCGCTCGGCCATGAGCCGCACTGTGATCGCTTTAGCGTCCATAGCGCCCTCAGAGCGCAGCATGGCGAGGATTGCGCGCGTCACCTGTCCCTTGAAGGCGTGATGCCGTGGCGGGAGCGGTTTGGGCCGTATCTCGTCCAATTCAATGTCCGGGTCGAATAGCCGTAGGGTCGCGTCAACGTGGTCCAGGTCGATCATGGCCTGCCGGAGCTGGTCCTGTAGCACGTCGATCTGGCCCGTGAGTTCGCCCCGCTTGTCGCGTAGGGCGGTGATTGCGTGCTGTGTCCCCATATCCGATACATAGGGGATTGCGGGCGATGGCATCTATCCCCGTGTTGGTGCGTTTGCTACATAATGCCGTGGAACTCGGGCAGTTCGTCGAGGAACAGCACCCCGAGGTGCGCCAGGCTGACTTCGCCCGGCTTGACCCTGAGGCCGCCGCCGGTCAGCGCAGCGATCGAGGCGGAATGGTGCGGGTCGCGGTAGGGCCGGCGGCGCGAGATGCGCCCGCCTTCGAGCGTGCCGGCGACCGACTGCACCATCGAGGCTTCGAGCGCCTCGCCCGGGGTCATCGGCGGGAGGATTCCGGGAAGGCACGCGGCGAGGAGCGACTTGCCGGCGCCTGGGGGACCGATCATCAGGAGGTTGTGGCCCCCGGCGGCGGCGATCTCGAGCGCACGCTTGGCGATCTCCTGGCCCTTGACCTGTTTGAGGTCCGGCCCCGCTTCCGCTTCGACCGCTTCGCCGGGTTGCGGCTCGGGAAGCGTCTGCGTGCCCTTGAGGTGGTTAAGCAGGCTGACGAGATCGGGCGCGGCACAGACCGGGATGCCGCTGGCCCAGCGCGCCTCGGCGCCTTGCGCGGCGGGGCAGATCAACCCCTTGTCCGCTCCGCTGGCAAAAATTGCCGCGAGCAGCACACCGGGGCTCGCCACCACCCGCCCGTCGAGCGCCAGTTCGCCGACCGCGATCCAGTCGCCGAGCTGTTCGGCGTCTGTCACCCCCATCGCCGCGAGCAGGGCGAGCGCAATCGGCAAGTCGTAGTGGCTGCCTTCCTTGGGCAGGTCGGCGGGGGAGAGGTTGATGGTGATGCGCTTGGGCGGCAGCGCCAGCCCCATCGCGGCAAGCGCGGCCTGGACCCGCTCCCGGCTCTCGCCGACGGCCTTGTCGGGCAGACCGACGATGTTGAAGCGCGGCAGGCCCGGGGCAACCTGGCACTGCACCTCGACGGCGCGCGCCTCGAGCCCGAGATAGGCGACAGTCGATACGAGTGCGACCACGTAATCCCCCTGAGGGGCGACGATAGCGCGGCGCGGGGCTATGTCGAGAAAAACCAAAGCAAATCCGCTCCGCTTCGGGCGCTATGGTGAATCCGCCGGCAACCGCTTGTCTTTACGTCTGGGTGACCGGCGCGGGCCGAGGGTTCGGCGATGCGTTGGTCCGCCTGCCTTGTCCTGGCCCTAGCCGCTTTCGCCGCCGCTCCGGCGCAGGCGCAGCAGCGCGGGGTCGTCACGGTCGAGGAATGGGTCGAGGTCGGCGGTTCCGCGACGCGCTTCGTCATGCCGCCGGCGGTCGAAGCGGCGGACGGGGCGATCGCCGCCTACGGGCCGTTTCGTGTGCTCGACGACCGGACCGCGGCGCTGGTCGGTGTCACGGATACGCGCAGCCCGGGGCAATTTGCGGCGATGCTTCGCGACTTTCCGCAGCTCGACCGGCTCGACATGATCGAGTGCGCTGGGACGTTCGACGATCGGGCGAACCTGAAACTCGGGCGAATGATTCGGGCCGCCGGGCTGGCGACGCACGTCCCCGACGGAGGTTCGGTGCGTTCGGGCGGAGTGGAACTGTTTCTCGCGGGAACGAGGCGCGAGATCGATGAGGGGGCCGAGTTCGCGGTTCACGCCTGGGAGGACGAAGACGGTCTGCAGGCCTCCGACTATGCCGAAAGCGCGCCGGAGAACGCCAAGTATCTCGCCTATTACCGCGAAATGGGTATGAGTGCCGACGAAGCGCGGGCGTTCTATGCGATGACCAACTCGGTGCCGTTCGAGCAGGCGCGGTGGCTGAGCGGGGCGGAGATGCGGCAGTGGATCGGGCAGGGCGGCGAGGGGGAAGCGCCGAAGCTCGCCTATCTTGACTTGGGGCTCTCACTCAACTAACCGCGCGTCCACAGATTGAGGCCGCCTTTGCGGGCGGCCATTTTTTTATTGAATTCGAGGACACGTCCCATGAAGCGCACTTTCCAGCCGAGCAATCTCGTGCGCAAGCGCCGCCACGGCTTCCGCGCGCGCAAGGCCACCGTCGGCGGCCGCAAGATCCTGCGCGCCCGCCGCGCCCGCGGCCGCAAGACGCTGAGCGCCTGATTCATTTTGTTTTTCGAACGCCCATCCGGGCGTTCGTCCTCGCTAGGCGGGCGGCAAGCCGCCCCCGCTGCGGACGCGCGGTTGCGCTTTGGCTGCCGCGACCAAGAACCCGATCAACCTGACAGGTTTGTGCGAGTCCGGCTCCCGACCAGGGAGCCGCAAGGCCGACCGGCCGCCCGCAGGTGCCCCGCAGTCCCGCAGGGGCGGAGGGAACAGCACCGAGGACGCCCGCCCGGATGGGCGGGCATGAAGCAAAAAGAGGGCGCCGCTTCCGACCTCGCGAATCAGCTCCTACATTGGCCCCCGGAATGACCTCTGAGATCTCGACGATACGGCGCCGCGCGCACTTTCTCGCCGCCAACCGAGGGCTGCGCAATGCGCGCACCGGGTTCGTGCTGCTGACGCGCGGCAACGAGGGGCTGGGCAAGCGCTTCGGGGTGACGGTAACCAAGAAAATCGGCAATGCGGTGGTGCGCAACCGCATGAAGCGGCGCTTTCGCGAATTGCTGCGCGGTGCACTTCCCGCCGAGGGCCTGGCCGATACCGACCATGTATTGATTGGCCGGGAAGGCGGAGTCGAACGCGATTTCGCGCGCATGCGCGAGGAGCTTTCGCAGGCGCTCGCGCGGGCGCGTGAAGGCAAGGGCGACCCGGCCCGCAGGCGCAGGAAGTGAAGCGGGTTCTGATCCTCGTCGCCCGGGCCTGGCAGCTCGGTCCGAGCATGATCCTGCCGCCATCGTGCCGATATCAACCATCGTGTTCGCAGTACGCTATCGACGCCTTGCAGAAATATGGGGCGATCAAGGGTGGATGGATGGCGATCAAGCGTATATTGCGCTGCCACCCTTGGGGGGGACATGGGCACGACCCGGTGCCGTAATGCCTCGCATGAGTTCGTAACTAGGGATCTTTCGTGGACAACCAGCGCAATCTAATCCTCGCCGTCGTGCTGAGCGCAGCTCTGCTGTTCGGCTGGGATTTCGCCATGAACTGGCTCTATCCGCAGCCCGACGAGCCGGCCGTCGCCTCCGCCCCCGCTCGTGTGCCGAGCGATAAGGCAAGCGTGTCCTCCGAAGAGGAACCGGCGATCAACTCGCGAACCCGTTCGCGCGAAGGTGGGCTCACCGCCGCCGGCGACATCGCTCTTGAAGAGAAGGACCTCGCGGTCGAACTCAAGACGCCCGACCGCGTCCGGATCGACGCACCCGAGGTCGCCGGCTCGATCAACCCGGTGGGCGCGCGCATCGACGACGTCACGCTCAAGACCCATCGCCAGACGGTCGAGAAGGATTCGGGCCCCGTGCGGCTGTTCTCGCCGGCCGGCACGCCGGCGCAGCAGTTCGCCCAGTTCGGTTGGGTCGGGGACGGCATCAAGCTGCCCGATGCAAAGACCGAGTGGCAGACCTCGGGCGGACCGCTGGCCCCCGGCCGGCCGGTGACGCTGACCTGGGACAACGGCGAGGGGCAGACATTCCGCACCGTTTTCTCGGTCGACGACCGCTACATGCTCACGGCCAAGCAGACCATGGTCAACACCGCAGCGATGCCGGTGGTGGCGCAGCCCTATGCCTTCCTCAACCGCACCAGCAAGACCGCCAGCCGTGATACCTGGAACGTGCAGTCGGGCCCGCTCGGCCAGTTCGGCGGGTCGGTCAATTTCAGCTATGACTACGACGACCTCGACGATGCCCGGCAAGTTTCGCCCGAAGGCAAGACCGGGTGGATCGGGTTTACCGACATCTACTGGCTCTCCGCGCTGATCCCGCAGGACGGCGCAGCGACGACGAGCGACTTCCGTGCGCTGGGCAATGCCGACTATCGCGCCGACGTCATTTACGACCCCGTGACCGTGGCGCCGGGCCGGCAGGCGACCCGCACCACGCGGTTGTTCGCCGGAGCCAAGGAAAGCGAC
Source organism: Croceibacterium aestuarii (assembly GCF_030657335.1). NCBI lineage: Bacteria > Pseudomonadati > Pseudomonadota > Alphaproteobacteria > Sphingomonadales > Erythrobacteraceae > Croceibacterium > Croceibacterium aestuarii. The sequence continues at coordinate 128,370 of NZ_CP131039.1, read as the reverse complement.
GTCCTCGACGCCTACGAGGAGCAGGGCGTGGGCAATTTCGGGCTGTCGATCGACTGGGGCTGGTTCCGCTGGTTCGAGAAACCGATCTTCTGGCTGCTCAAGGAGCTGTTCCACCTCGTCGGCAATTTCGGCGTGGCCATCATGCTGCTGACCGTCATCATCCGCGGGCTGATGTTCCCGGTGGCGCAAAAGGGCTTCGCCAGCATGGCGCAGATGCGCGCGGTGCAGCCCAAGATGAAGGCGCTGCAGGAGCGCTACAAGGACGACAAGGTCAAGCTCCAGGAAGAGATGAGCAAGCTCTACCGCGAGGAGAAGATCAATCCGCTCTCCGGCTGCCTGCCGATGTTCGTGCAGATCCCCGTGTTCTTCGCGCTGTACAAGACGCTGCTCTTGTCGATCGAGATGCGCCACCAGCCCTTCGTGCTGTGGATCAAGGACCTGTCGGCGCCCGATCCGGCGCATATCCTCAACCTGTTCGGCCTGCTCGACTTCGCGGTGCCCGGTTTTCTGGCGATCGGTCCGCTCGCGCTGCTGCTCGGCGCGACGATGTGGCTGACCTTCCGCCTCAATCCGGCGGCGATGGACCCGATGCAGCAGCAGATCTTTTCGATCATGCCGTGGGTGATGATGTTCGTCATGGCGCCGTTCGCGGCCGGGCTGCTGCTCTACTGGATCACCTCGAACGTGCTCTCGGTGGCGCAGCAGCAGTACCTCTATTCGAAGCACCCGCAATTGAAAGCGCAGGCCAAGAAGGACCAGGCGGACAAGGTTCGCGCCTCGGAGCGCGGGAAGCTCGAAGGGTGATCCTTCGCCAAGCTCGGGATAGGCGGAATGGCTGACGACCTGGCGGAGGAGGCCAGCCGCCTGTTCTCGGGCCGCGTCGAGTTCCTGCTCTCGGCGCCGCAGCTCAAGTTTCTGCCCGAGGGCGACGTGCCCGAGGTCGCGTTCTGCGGCCGCTCGAATGTCGGCAAGTCTTCGCTACTCAATGCGCTGACCGGACGCCGGGCGATCGCTCGCACGTCGGTCACGCCCGGGCGCACGCAGGAGCTCAACTTCTTCGAGGTCGGCGAGCCGACGCAGTTCCGGCTGGTCGACATGCCCGGCTACGGCTTCGCCAAGGCGCCGGTGAAGGTGGTCGAGAAGTGGAAGCAGCTGGTCCGCACCTATTTGCGCGGCCGCCCGGTGCTCAAGCGCACGCTGGTCCTCATCGACGCGCGGCACGGCGTGAAGCCGGTCGATAGCGAGATGATGAAAATGCTCGACGAATCGGCTGTCGGTTACCGGCTGGTGCTGACCAAGGCCGACAAGATCAAGGCGAGCGAGCTGGCGGCGACGCTGGCGCAGGTCGAAGCAGAAGCGCGCAAGCATCCCGCCGCATACCCTCAGGTCCACGTCACCAGCTCGGAGACGAAGCTGGGTATCGACGAGCTGCGCGCGGCAGTTTTGGCCGACATCAGGACCTGAATACTCCCGCCGTTTTTCCGGCGAACTATGGGTGGCGAGCGATGGACCTCGACGATCTGCTAAGGCGCTATTTCGGCAGCACCGACCTTGCGGCTCTCAGCCCTGCCGTGCAGTCCGCCGGCGTCGAGCACGCCCTGGTCGATCTCGGTCTCGAGCAGGATCCGGGCAAGCGCTTTGCCCTGTGGACGTTCCTCCACCTCATGGGAATGGCGCCCGACCTCGACGTTGCGTTCGAGGACCAGGCCGACCGCGAGGCGGCGCGCGATTTCATGGACCTGATGGCTGCGGCCGAGAAGGACGGCGAGCGGTGATGCTGCTCGCCAACTTCGATACCGGGACGTTCCTGCGCGAAACCTGGCAGAAGCGACCGCTGCTGATGCGCAATCCTTGGGACGCGTGGCGCAATCCGCTCGAACCGGATGAACTGGCCGGCCTCGCCTGCGAGCCGGAAGTCGAATCCCGCCTCGTCTTGCGCGCGTCGGATCGATGGCAACTCGAACACGGGCCGTTGTCGGCTGGCAGATTCGAAAAACTGGCTGCGCAGAGGTGGACGCTCCTCGTCCAGGCGGTCGACCACCACGTGCCCGCGGTTGCCGAGCTGCTGACGCCGTTCAGATTCATTCCGAACTGGCGCGTCGACGATGTCATGGTGAGCTATGCCGTCGATGAGGGCGGCGTCGGCGCCCATTTCGATAATTACGATGTGTTCCTGGTCCAGGGATTGGGCCAGCGCCGGTGGCAGATCGGCGCGCGCTGCGATCAGTCCACGCCTTTGTTGCCCCACGACGACTTGCGCTTGCTCGCGCATTTCGAGCCGACCGACGAATGGATTCTCGACCCGGGCGACATTCTCTATGTCCCGCCCGGCTACGCCCACAACGGCATCGCCGTGGGCGGCGACTGCATGACCTATTCGATCGGTTTCCGCGCGCCCTCGCGGAGCGAACTGATCGCCGGCTGGGCCGAACACCTGGCTTCGGAACTCGACGACGACGACCGCTTTTCCGACGCGGACCTGGCATTACAGGCTAATCCCGGCGAGATTTCGGCGCACGCACTCGCGAGGTTGCAGGAGATGGTCACCGAGCGGATGGCTTCGGGCGACGACTTCGCGTGCTGGTTCGGGGAATACGCCACCGCGCCGAAGAACCAGGAGATCGATTGGCGGCCCGAGCAACCGCTCCAACTCGACGAACTGCGTTCGTTCGTATCCGCAGGCATTCCCCTGATGCGCAATCCGGCGAGCCGCTTCGCCTTCGTCCGCCGCGGCGAGGGCGCGCTGATGCTCTTCGTGGATGGGCGGTCCCATGACTGTTCCGGCCCGGTCGCGGTGTTCGCGGAGGGCCTCTGCGCCGCCGATTCCATGGTGGTCGGCCCCGACCTTCTCGACTCCGCCGAGGGTGCTTCGTTGCTCTTGCGCCTGCTCGGAGAAGGAAGCGTAGCCTTCAAACCCGACGACTGAACCGTTTCAGCGTAGCGGCAGAGTGGCCGCGACGGTGCGCCATTCTCCCACGCCCAATCCGTCGAGAGTCCAGTCGCCCACCGACCAGCGCACGAGCCGCAAGGTGGGATGCCCGATGGCCGCGGTCATCCGGCGTACCTGGCGATTGCGGCCTTCGCTGATGGTTATCCTGAGCCATGAGTCGGCAACGGTCTTGCGAACCCGTATCGGCGGGTCTCGCCGCCACAGGCACGGATCGGTAATCGTCTCGGCATCGGCCGGCCTGGTCCGTCCGTCTTTCAGCTCGATGCCGCAGCGCAGCCGGTCGAGGCTCGCCCGGTCCGGTTCGCCTTCGACCTGAACCAGGTAGGTCTTGGGCAGCTTGAAACGCGGATCGGCAATCCGCGCCTGCATTTTGCCGTCGTCGCACAGGACCAGCAGGCCCTCGCTCTCGTAATCGAGCCTGCCCGCCGGGTAGAAGCCGGGTCGGTCGATGAACTCGGCCAGCGTCCGGCGCGGAGCGGCGGTGCGTTCGTCGGTGAACTGGGCGAGCACCCGGAACGGCTTGTTGAAGAGGATCAGCGCGGCCATTCGGTTTCGCCTGCGTGGCCGTCCGGTCGCGGTATCCGTTTGCCCTTGGTGCGGCTGGTGAGGTGGAATTGCCAGCACCGGTCGCAGCGGTAGTGCCGCAACTGAGCGGACATCGTGCTCGCGGCCTCCATAGCCTCGCGTCCGCTGCGGTAGCTGGCCTTCTTGCGGCAGATGCTCAGCCTGGTGCGCATGGCTGCCTAGGCCGTCTGCCGCTCGAGGCTCTCGCTCGCCTCGAGCCAGCGCCGTTCGAAATCTTCGAGTTCGCGTGCCAGCTCCGCCCGTTGCAGCGCGAGCTCGCCCGGCGGCAGCGCAGCGAGGGGAGAATTGGCCGGGGCATTGTTGCTCAGCGCAAGATCGATGGCGGAGATCTGCTCCTGCAGCCGGGCGATTCCCCGCTCGGTCTCGCCGATGGTGCCGCGAATCTGCCGGGCCTGCTCGCGATTTCGAGCTTCCGCCTTGCGATCCTTTCTGGGTTTCGGGCCGCGGCCCTCCTTCGGCTGGTTCCTGCCGAGGACGAAGTCGATGTAATCCTCGATACTGCCGGCGTAATCCTCGGCCGTACCATTATCGACGAGGACAAGGCGGTCGGCGGTGAGTTCGACCATGTGGCGATCGTGGCTGATCAGGATCACGGCCCCTTCGAAGTCGTTGAGCGCCTGCACCAGCGCTTCGCGAGCGTCGACGTCGAGGTGGTTGGTCGGCTCGTCGAGGATGAGCAGGTGCGGTGCCTCGCGCGTAATCAGCGCCAGCGCCAACCGCGCCCGCTCACCGCCCGACAACTTGGCGACCTTGGTCGTCGCCTTGTGGCCGGAAAAGCCGAACCGTCCGAGCTGCGCCCGGACTACGCCGGGAGACTTCCCTTCCATCGCCCGGGTCATGTGCTCGAGCGGGGTCGCATCGGAACTCAGCTCCTCGACCTGGTACTGGGTAAAGTAGCCGATGCGCATCTTGCCCGAAGCGCTGATGGTCCCCTCGATCGGCGTGAGCTGCGCGGCGAGCAGCCGGGCCAGCGTGGTCTTCCCGTTGCCGTTCCGGCCGAGCAGGCCGATGCGGTCGTCAGGCTCGATGCGCAGGTTGAGCCGTTGGAGAACCGGCTTGCCGTCGTACCCCACCGAGGCGAAATCGAGCGTGATGAGCGGCGGTTTGAGCTGGGTGGGGTTGGGAAAATCGAAGCTTAGCGAGGGGTCGTCCATCAAGGCCGATATCGGCTGCATTTTCGCGAGCATCTTGGCCCGCGACTGGGCCTGCTTGGCGGTCGATGCGCGAGCGCTGTTGCGAGCAATGTAGTCCTGCAGGCGGGCCCGCTGCGCATCCTGCGAGGCCTTGGCGGCGGCGAGGTGCGCGGCGCGCTCGGCACGCTGCTTCTCGAAGGCGTCGTAGTTTCCGGAATAGACGCTGAGCTTGCCGCCCTGCAGGTGCACGATGGTGTCGACCACGTTGTTGAGCAGGTCGCGTTCGTGGCTGATGACGATCAGGGTTCCGGGATAGGCGCGGAGGAAATTCTCCAGCCACAGCGTCGCTTCGAGGTCGAGGTGGTTCGACGGCTCGTCGAGGAGCAGGAGGTCGGGGGCGGAGAAAAGCAGCGCCGCAAGGGCCACGCGCATCTTCCAACCGCCGGAAAAGCTATCGAGCGGCTGGCCCTGCATCTCTTCGTCGAAGCCGAGGCCGATGAGAATGCGGGCGGCCCGCGACGGAGCCGAATAGGCATCGATCGCCAGCAGCCGCTCGTGCACGTCGGCGAGGCGTTCGTGATCGGTGCAGGTCTCCGCTTCTTCGAGCAGCTGGGACCGCTCGGTGTCGGCAGCGAGGACGGTTTCGAAGGGCGTTCCGGTCCCGGCCGGCGCTTCCTGCGCAATATAGCCCAGGCGCGTGCGGCGCGGCATCTCGATCGAGCCGTCGTCGGGCTCGATCTGCCCGATCAGCGTGCGCATCAAGGTGGATTTGCCGGCCCCGTTGCGGCCGATGAGGCCCACCCGGGCGCCCGGCGGTATGGCCGCACTCGCGCCCTCCAGGATGGCGACGCCCCCAAGCCGCACCGTGATGTTGTTGATCGTGATCATGCGCGGCCGCCTAACAGGCAACGCGGCAAAGCCCAACAACGGTATGGCAGGACCGCGATGAGCGGGCAGGCGCTACGCGCCGCGCGCGTGCTCCAGAATCTCCCTCGCCCACTCGGGCACCAGCGCGCTGGCAGGACCGAGCCGCGTTTCGTCGAACAGTCGCGAGCCCTGGCTTGGCTCGAGGTTGAGCTCGAGCGTCGCCGCGCCGCTGTCCTTGGCCGCCTGGACGAAGCCTGCCGCCGGATAGACCGCGCCGCTCGTGCCGATCGAAACGAACAGGTCGGCGCGGCCGAGTGCGGCGAAGATACGCTCCATCTGGTAGGGCATTTCGCCAAACCAGACGATGTCGGGCCGCAGCGCGGACTGCCCGCAGGCGGGGCACGGCGGGGCGTCGCGTAGAGTGCTGGTCCAGCGATGGCGGGCGTCGCAGGCCGTGCACCACGCGCTCAGTCCCTCGCCGTGCATGTGCAATACCCGGTGCGCACCGGCGCGTTCGTGGAGGTCGTCGATGTTCTGAGTGACGATGAGCAGGTCGCCGGTCCATTCGGCATCGAGCCGCGCGAGCGCCGCGTGCGCCGGATTGGGCTGTGCGGCGAGGATGTTGGCGCGCCGCTCGTCGTAGAAACGCTGCACGAGGTCGGGATCGCGGCGGAAGCCCTGCGGCGTGGCCACTTCCTCCACCGGATGGTCCTCCCACAATCCGTCTTCGGCGCGGAATGTGCGCAGACCGGATTCGGCGCTGATCCCAGCGCCGGTGAGGATGACGATGTTGCGGATATCGGACATGTGCCGCATGAAGCACGCGGAAAACGGGAAAGACAATGGCACGCATCGGCATCATCGGCAGCGAGGGGCGCATGGGGCATGCGCTCGAACGCGCCATCGCGGAAGCGGGGCACGATTGCTCCGGCGGCGTCGACCGCGGCGGCGACCCCGCTGCGCTGGCCGATGCGAGCGACGTGCTGGTCGATTTTTCCGCCCCTGGCGCGCTCGACGCCAATCTCCACGCTGCCGTCGGCGCCGGCATTCCCATTCTCGTCGGCACCACCGGGCTGGAGGAAAAGCACCACGCGGCGCTCGATTCCGCGGCCGGGGCAATTGCCGTGCTGCAGACCGGCAATACCTCGCTCGGCGTTACCCTTCTCGCGCACCTGGTGCGCGAAGCGGCGAGCCGGCTCGGCGACGACTGGGATATCGAGGTGCTCGAGATGCACCACCGGATGAAGGTCGACGCGCCCTCGGGGACCGCGCTGCTGCTCGGCGAAGCGGCGGCCGCAGGGCGCGGAATCGAACTTGCCGGCCACTGCGAGCGCGGCCGTGACGGGCATACCGGCGCGCGCAAACGCGGTGCGATCGGGTTTGCCAGCCTGCGCGGCGGCACCGTCGCCGGCGAGCATTCGGTCATCCTTGCCGGAACGCAGGAACGCCTGACGCTTGCCCATCACGCCGAAGACCGGATGATATTCGCGCACGGGGCGGTCAGGGGCGCCGAATGGCTGCTCGGCCAGGCCGCCGGCCGCTACGCGATGGGGCAGGTGCTCGGACTTTGACGAAGGAGCAGATTTTCGAATTCTTCCGCCGCCTCGCCGAAGACAATCCCAGCCCCGAAACCGAACTCGAATACGGCAACGCCTTCCAGCTCGTCGTCGCCGTGGCGCTCAGCGCGCAATCGACCGACGTTGGGGTCAACAAGGCGACGCGCAAGCTGTTTGCCGAGGTCGAGACGCCCCAGCAAATGCTGGAGCTGGGCGAAGAGGGGCTCAAGGAGCACATCAAGACCATCGGCCTGTTCAATTCCAAGGCCAGGAACGTCATCGCGCTGTCGCGGATGCTGGTCGAGCAATTTGGCGGCGAGGTGCCGGGAAATCGCGAGGACCTGGTCAAGTTGCCCGGCGTCGGACGCAAGACAGCCAATGTCGTGCTCAACTGCTGGTTCGGCGAGGAGACCTTTGCGGTCGACACCCACATCTTCCGCGTCGGCAACCGCACCGGCCTGGCGAGAGGTAAGACCCCGGACGAGGTCGAGGTCAAGCTCGACAAGCGCGTGCCCGAACCGTTCCGCCTGCACGCGCACCACTGGCTGATCCTCCACGGCCGTTACACCTGCAAGGCGCGCATCCCGGAATGCTGGCGCTGCGTGGTCGAAGACCTGTGCAGCTTCAGGAACAAGGTGCTGGAGAAGCCGAAGGGGCGGTGACCAAGGCACTCGCGCGGGTGGCGAATCAGAAGCAGCTGGCCGCTGTCGATGCGCCGGGCAGCTACCGGAACAAGCTGTTCGCGTGGCCCGTTACGTAAGGCAGGCGCGCATCGACTCCGTCTTTGGTTCGAGGCATTTGCCTGCAGAGAGGAGTACGACCATGCTGCGCTCATCCAGGATCGTCATTGCCGCAGCCGCCGCGGTTCCGCTGGCCGCCTGCGCTCCGCAGGCCGAGCCGGGTAGCGGCCCCGTCAGCAAGGCCCCCGCCATCGTCGCCACCGGGCCAGCGGTCAATTGCGTGCAGACGAACCGCATCCGCGACACCGAGGTGTTCGACGACAACACGATCGATTTTCACATGATCGACGGCACCACCTACCGCAACACCTTGCCCAACCGTTGCCCGAGCCTGGGCTTCGAAGAGCGATTCGGTTACCGCACGACGACGGGCCGGCTGTGCAGCGTCGATATCATCCACGTGCTCTATTCGGACGGCTCGCAAGGCGCCGGGTGCGGACTCGGCGAGTTCCTACCGGTCAAGATCAACCAGCCCGACGCCGACTGAGCGCGGTTTCAGACGTCGTCGGCGCTGATCATTTCCGCGCGGTCGATCTCGTTCACGAGGCTTGCCACCGTGACGGTGACCGTCCCGTCGCCGGTGACGTTGGTCGCGGTGCGCATCATGTCCATGATGCGGTCGACCCCGGCGACGAAAGCGATGGTTTCCAGAGGGACGCCGACGGCGCCGAACACCAGCGCCATCATGATCAGCCCCGCACCCGGAATGCCTGCCGCGCCGATCGAGCCGACCGTCGCCAGGACCGAGATCATCACATAGTCGCCGAAATCGAGCGACACGCCGAAGATCTGCGCGCCGAACAGCGTGGCGAGGCCGAGGTACATCGCCGTTCCATCCATGTTGATCGTCGCGCCCAGCGAGACGATGAAACTGGAAGTCGACGGCCTGACGCCGAGGTTGCGCTGGGTGCAGCGCAGAGTCACCGGCAGCGTCGCGTTCGACGAGGCGGTCGAATAGGCCACGGCCATCGCATCGACCATGCCGCGGAAAAAGTCGGTGACCGGCAGCTTCGAGACGAAGTGGATCAGCGAAACGTAGACCACGCCGATGATCAGCAGGCAGCCGAGGTAATTGAGCGCGACCAGCTTGGCGAGCGCGAACAGCGCATCGTGCCCCAGCGTGCCAGCGACCCAAGCCATCAGCGAGAAGACGCCGAACGGGGTCAGCTCCATCACCACGATGGTGACCTTTTGCATCACCACCGCGCCGCTATCGAATATCCTGGCAAGCGGGCCGCCTTCCTCGGCGGCCATGACGATGCCGATGCCGACCAGCAGCGCGAAGATGATCAGCGGCAGGACATTGGCGTCGGCCATGACCTGGACCGGGCTCTGCGGGATCATGCCGAGCACCATCTCGCGCCAGGTCGTCTCGTTCGGGGCGGGCGGCTGGCCGACCGCGATGGCACTGGTGTCCACTCCGATGCCGGGACCGAAGACCGAACCTAGCGCGAGACCGAGCCAGACCGCGAACTGGCTGGTGACGACGAACAGCAGCAGCGCTCGCCAGCCGACGGCGCCGAGCTTGCGCAAGTCGCCGATCGAGGCGACGCCCGAGACGATCGAAAGGAGAATCAGCGGTACCACCAGCATCTTGATGAAAGCGATGAACACGTCGCCGACGATCTTGATGCTCTCGGCACCCGGTCCCCACACGATACCGGCGATGACCCCGAAGATCAGCGCAGCGATCACGCGCTTCCATAGCGGGATGGCAAACCAGGTCTTCACGTGCATGTCCTCCAGACTTCAAACTGCCGGCGGGCGAGAGACAGCCTCACAGCGCCAGCGCTGCCAGCGCGATGCGGCGATAGATGCGCGCCACGGTCGCGAGATCTTCGACCGCCACCGCCTCGTCGAGCTTGTGCATGGTCGCGTTGACCAGCCCGAACTCGATCACGGGGACGATATCCTTGAGGAACCGCGCGTCCGAGGTCCCCCCGCTGGTCGAGGGTTCCGGCTCGATCCCCGTTTCGGCCTTCACTGCCGCGGCTACGATGTCCTGGAAGGCCCCAGGCGGGGTCAGGAACGGTTCCCCCGAGATCACCGGCCTGGCCGTGCCGCCGTGCCTTGCGGCGATGCCGGTGACCAGTTCGGCAAGGCTTTCGCCGCTGTGGGTGTCGTTGAAGCGTATCGAGATGCGTGCCTTGGCCTTGCCGGGAATGACGTTGTGCGCCGGGTTGCCGACTTCGAGATCGGTGATCTCGAGGTTGGAGGGCTGGAACCACTCGGTCCCCTCGTCGAGCACCAGTGCGTCGAGCTCGGCGAGCATGGCCACCAGCCTGGTCACCGGATTGTCGGCGAGGTGCGGATAGGCGACATGGCCCTGCACTCCGCTGACTTCGAGCCAGACGTTGAGCGAGCCGCGGCGGCCCGGTTTCATCATGTCGCCGAGACGGTTGACCGAAGTCGGTTCGCCCACGAGGCAGAGATCGGGGATTTCCCCGCGCTCGCGGATCAGGTCGATCAGCGCGCGCGTGCCGTTGACCGCGGTGCCTTCCTCGTCGCCGGTAATGATCAGGCTGACGGTGCCGCGATCGGCAGGGATGTCGGCCACCGCGGCAACCATCGCGGCGACCGCGCCCTTCATGTCGACCGCGCCGCGCCCGTAAAGCAGATCGCCGCGCACGTCCGGTTGGAAAGGATCGCCGGTCCAGCCCTCGCCCGGCGGAACGACGTCGAGGTGCCCGGCGAAGGCGAAGTGGCGCGAGCCTTCGGGTCCGCGGCGGATGGCGAGGCAGTTCTCGACGGGTCCGTCGGGCGCCTCGCCCTTGACGAAGCGGATGCATTCGAAGCCAAGCGGGGCGAGCAGGCCTTCGAGCGTATCGAACACCGCGCCGGTCGCCGGCGTTACGCTCTCGCAAGCGATGAGCGCCTTGGCGGCTTCGAGGGCGGTGCTGGCCTTGTTCATCATCGCGGGTTAGACGAGGGCGCCGCAGCTTTCCAGCCGGAGCGCCTCGTCATGCCCAAGCTCGATCTCGACTCCATCGCGCAGACCAACGCCACCGGCTATCCCTCTCCCTACGACAAGGACGTGGCCGGCCGGTGGGTCCGCCGCCTGCGCCCGGCTGCAGGGCTGACCGAACTCGGAGCCGCGCACGTCGTGTTGAAGCCCGGCGCCTGGTCTTCGCAGCGCCACTGGCACGCCGAGGAGGACGAGCTGGTCGTGATCCTTTCCGGCGAGGCGGTGCTGGTCGAGGACGCGGGCGAGACGATCATGCGGGCCGGCGACATCGCTGCCTGGCCCAAGGGGGAGCGCAACGGGCATTGCTTGCAGAACCGGTCCGACGCCGACTGCGTCATGCTCGCGCTCAGCGCGGGCGACACGGCGAGGGATCACGGCGAATATCCCGACATCGATTTGAAGTTCGATCGCGCGGGCGGTTACCTGCACAAGGACGGGACGCCCTACCCGCCGAAGGACTGACTTGCGTGCGGGCGCGGTGTGGTCAGGCCGGATTCTCGAACTTCTGGATAACCCATTCCTCGTTCTGCGCCGCTTCGACCCACTGCTGCAGCCAGTCGTGCTCCCACACCGCCTGCATATAGGCCTGGGCGAAGCCGGGGACCTGCAGTCCATAAGTAATGAAGCGGCTGACCACCGGGGCGTAGAAGACGTCAGCGGCGCCGAAGGTGCCGAACAGGAACGGCCCGCCCTTGCCGAAGCGCGCCCGCGCCTCGGCCCACAGCTGCAGGATGCGCACGATGTCGTGCCGTGCCTCGTCGCTGATCGTGTGGCCTTCGATGCGGCGGCGGATGTTCATGGGGCATTCGCGGCGTAGCGCCATGTAGGAACTGTGCATCTCCGCGACGCAGGCCCGGGCCATGCCGCGCGCCTCGTCGTCCTTGGGCCAGAAGCGGTCGCGCCCCACCTTGTCGCCCAGATATTCGAGGATCGCCAGGCTGTCCCACACCACGACCTCGCCGTCCCACAGGACCGGGACCTTGCCCGCGCTGGGCTGGAATTCGCCGCCTTCGCGCTTCATTGCCTGCCAGTCGTCGCCGTCGATATGGACCGTCAGCTCCTCGAAATGCAGGCCCGACTGCTTGGCCGCGAGCCAGCCGCGCAGCGACCAGCTGGAATAATTCTTGTTGCCGATGATGAGCTTCATGCGCGCTCGTCCTCCTCCGTCGGTGCCCTAGGCATTCAGCCCGATGCTGTCGAGGCTGAACGCCTGTTCGCGGCAGGCGCTAGCCCTGCTCGGGGCGCACCTGACGGCTTCCCCGCCTGCGGCGGGCGACGACCTCGTGGCGGCAGCTCAGAGCTTTTCAGTTCGGAGTGCGTTCATCGAGCTTGATTAGTCCCACAATGTGGTAATATTGCCGAAATCAAATTCGGGAGAGGTTTGGGTGAAACGACTTTTGGTTGGGCTTGCGGCGCTGGTCCTGTCGGGTGCGGCAGCGGCGCACCATTCCTTCGCGGTGTTTTTCGACCCGGACAAGAATGTGACGGTGACCGGAGTTGTCACCGCCTTCCGGTTCACCAATCCGCACGGGACGATAGCGCTCGACGTCAAGAAGCCGGACGGCAGCGTCGAGCACTGGCGCGCGGAGACCAACGCGCCGGTGATCCTCGTCCGGCGCGGTTGGACGCGCAATATCATCAAGCCGGGCGATACGATCACCATCACCGGTTGGCCTTCGCGCGACGGCACGCCCTATATGCGGTTGCAGGGCGTGAAGGACGCCGCCGGCAAGTCGATCGGCACGGCGCCGTTCGGCCGGCAGGACCAGAGCTGATGCGGTTCGCTTTCGCGTTTGCCGTCGCTGCCGTCATTGCTGCCCCTGCCGCCTCCGAGGAGGCGAAGCATCCCGACCTCTCGGGCTACTGGAGCGCGCCGTTTCGCGGCTATCCGATGCCTGAGGACCTCAAGGCCAAGTTGCCGGCGGATGCGGTCGTGCTGGACGATACGGGTGCGGCCGAGTTCCCGCGCGGCGTCTACGGGGGGCTCAAGCTGACCCAAAAGGCGCTGGACGTTGCCAGGGACTGGCAGCCGACCGACGAGATGACCATCGCCCGCGTCTGCCAGCCGCAGTCGATCATGTACACGGTGCAAGGTCCGTTTCCATTCCAGATCATCGAGGCGCCCGGGCTGCTGGTGTTCAAGTACGAATATTACGACCAGTACCGGCTGATCTACACCGATGGACGGGGGCATCTGCCGGAGGATGCGCCGCATACCAAGATGGGCGATTCGATCGGTCACTGGGAGGGCGACGAGCTGGTGATCGACACCACCCATCTTGCGCCGTCGACGATCACCAACAACGGTCTCAATCACTCCGATCAGGCACACATGGTCGAGCGCTACCGCCTGTCCGCCGACGGCAAGGCGCTCGAGGCGAGCCAGTGGTTCGAGGATCCCGAGATGCTGGAGAACACCGGCGCCCGCTTCATTCGCTGGGAGCGCGGCCACGACTACATCTATCCGTACGAATGCGATCCGACCTTCGCGCTCGAATACCAAGGGGCGAACGCACCGGCGCCGGTCGGCGAATAGGCTTCGGCCCGGGCGGCCGGCTCAGCGGCGCTTCTTGGCCGTTCCGGCGCTGAAATCGGGGTCTTTTTTCGCGACCCAGTCGACGAATTTGCGCACGGCCGGATTATCCAGCAGGCTCTGCACGTCCATGCCGTGGCGCTGCAGCTCCGCATTGGTGAAGTTGGCGATCAGCGCCTGCTGGCAGATCGGGTGCATCGGCACGACGTCGTGCCCGCCGCGGCTCTTGGGCACGGGATGATGCCAGACGATGGTCTCGCCAAGCTGACGGCCGCAAAGCCAGCACGGCGCCGCGACCGGCGGCTCTTCGGCCTCGGCGCGCGAGTCCTCGAAGCCAACGTGTTTCGGATGCTTTCGCGCCATGCGTCCCCCTCAATTGCCCGAGCCTGAGAGCGCGCGTTAGAGCGGGAGAGCCGGTATGGCCATACGCGCGGCGCCTGGCTCTGCTTGCGGGCGCATCACGGGCGCGTGCGGTCAGTAACCGAGCTCGATGGCAACATAGGCAAGCGCGATTGCGACCAGGAAGAGTGTGAGGACGAGTGCCTTCCCCAATTTCTTCATGGTCCGCTGTTTTCGGGCGTAGCGCAGACGCCCTTCATGACTCATCGGAATACGCTTGGACACGACCCATTATCCCTATTTCGGTCCGGGCTCCCTAGCGTGCATTTGAAGCATATTGCCAGCCTCGAATGCACGGATTCCACGGAGTTCTCAAAGTGGCTGTCGCCCGGCCCTGAGCGTGCGATTTCCACACGGACTGAGCCCTCAACCGCTACAGCCGCGACACTCGCAGTCCTTGGCGATGCGCATCGTTCGCATGCCTGGCGTGAGGCCATCGAGAATGTGCAGGCGGCTCCACAGCGGCTCTCCCATCCCCCCGCCGGCACCGAGCAGCACTCGAATCGCCTGAAGCGCGGCGAACGTGCCGGTCCACCCAGCCATCGCCCCGAGCATGCCGTCCTCGGCACAGGTGTCGCAGTCCTCGGCATCGAAGGCATCGCCTACGAAACAGCGGTAGCACGCCTCGTCGGGCAGATGGCCGGCAAAGGCGCCGACCTGACCCTGGAAACGTCCTACGGCGGCCGAGAGCAGCGGGACGCCCGCCGCCACGCACGCGTCGGACACCGCGAGCCGGGTGGCGAAGTTGTCGCAGCCGTCGAGCACGAGGTCGGCCCCGGCAATCAGCGGGCCGGCAGTGGCGGAATCGATGCGGATCGCGGCCGCCTGCACCGCGATCTGCGGGTCGAAGCGATCGAGCCAGGCCTCTGCACGCTCGGCCTTGAGATGCCCGATGTCGGCTTCGGCGAACAGCGTTTGGCGCTGGAGGTTGCTGGCGTCGATCCGGTCGTCGTCGATCAGCGTGAGCCGGCCGATTCCCGCCCCGGCAAGATACTGAAGGGCGGGGCTGCCGATCCCCCCGATCCCTACCAGCACCGCGTGCGAAGCGGCCAGTGCAGCCTGGCCGGCGCCGCCGACCTCGGGCAGCACGATGTGCCGTGCAAAGCGATCGAGACGGTCGGGAGACAGGGCCATGGATAGTCTGTTGGCACCATGTGGAATTGCTGTCGACAGGGCTGTGTCAGCCCTGCCGAACAGAGGTTCGCCGGCAGTGGAGCGAGAGCTAGCTCTCCAGCTGCCGGAGCAGGCTGCGCACGTCGCCGTCCATGTCGGCGTCGCGCTTCCTCAGGTCCTCGATGAGCCGCACCGCGTGGATCACCGTCGAGTGATCGCGCCCGCCGAACTTGCGCCCGATCTCGGGGTAGCTGCGCGGGGTCAGCACCTTGGAGAGGTACATCGCCACCTGTCGCGGGCGGACGACGGCGCGGGCCCGGCGCTTGCTCGACATTTCCGAACGGTCGACGCGGTAGAACTGGCACACGGTGCGCTGAATCTCGTCGATGGTGATGCGCCGGCGATTGGCCGAGAGGATGTCGGTGAGCTGCTCTTCGGCGAGCTGGAGCGAGACTTCCTGCCCGGTCAGCTGGGCATAGGCGATCAGCTTGTTGAGGCCGCCGACCAGTTCGCGCACGTTGCGGTTGATGGTCCGGGCCAGGAATTCGATCACGTCGGCCGGGACCGACAGCGGCGCGAACCGCGCGAGCTTGGATTCGAGGATCGAGCGGCGCAGTTCGATGTCCGCCGGCTGGATGTCGGCGACGAGGCCCATCGACAGCCGCGAAAGCAGCCGCGGTTCGACTCCGTCGAGCGCCTGCGGCGCGCGGTCGGCGGCGAACACCAGCCGCTTGCCTTCGGCGAGCAGCGCGTCGATCGTGTAGAGCAGCTCTTCCTGCGCAGCGGCCTTGCCGATGATGAACTGGATGTCGTCGACCAGCAGCAGGTCGAAGGCGCGCAGCCGGGCCTTGAACTCCATCATTTCGTTGGAGCGCAGCGCCTGGACGAACTCGATCATGAAGCGCTCGGCGCTGCAATAGAAGATCCGCGCCCGCGGGTGCGCCTGCAGGTAGCTGTGGCCAATGGCGTGCATCAAGTGGGTCTTGCCCTGGCCGGTCGCAGCCTTGAGGTAGAGCGGCGAAAATTGCGGCTGCTCGACCTTCGCCATGCGCTCGGCGGCATTGAACGCCAGAACGTTGGTTGTGCCGGTGACGAAGGCGGCGAAGGTCAGCGAGGGGTCGAGGCCGACCGAGCTGGTGAACCCGTGCTCGCCGATCGAGGCCATGGCCATGCCAGGCAAGGCGTCGTTGGCCGCGCGGCGGCCGAAGCCGTCGTTGCCGCGCAGGTCGATGTCGGCGAGCTTGCGGCGGCCCGGGTGGACCTGAATCTTGACGTGGCGCACTTCGCTGCGGGCGATTTTCCAAGCCAGCGAGAGCCGGTCGTGAAAACGGTCCTGAACCCAATTGGCCGAAAACTCGGTCGGCAGGAACAGGTTCAGCGTGCCGGAGTCCTTGCAGAACGTGCCGAGCTGGATCGGCTTGATCCACTGGCTGTGCAGCTGGTGACCAAGATCCTTGCGCAAGCCCTGAGAAATATCCGCCCAGTCGGCGGCCAGGTCCAACGCTTCCTGGTCTTCCATCTTACCCTCGATTTCGTTTTGACCTGACGCCCCGATACGACCCGCCTGCGCGCTTCTTCGAATCATCGAACCCACCCCATTGCGAAGAGCATTGCATTTCCCCCACCGCCATTTGTCGCGCCGGCATGGCTCCGCCATCCGCCAGAGTCGTCCCAATGGGCCGGCGCGCACGCTTCATCGTCTCGATGTAAAGGCCGTGACAGAAGAGTCGTGCGACCTGAGTTGCTGTCTTAAAAACGACTTCGTCTGATCGGCAAGTCTCGCGGGGGAAAAAAACAAAATTAATCCATCTTGACAGTCCGCTACCCCGCAGCCTCGCGTTGAAAGCATGAAATATCAAAGGGTTGCAAGCTAAGCCCGCGCGAATCGCGGGATTTCCTACATTTAGATGACACCGCGCTGGATGCGCTTCGCAGACGCAAAAAAAGGCCGGTGCTTTCGCACCAGCCTCGTTCCGATTTCGTTCCTGCGGAAAACCCCGCAGGAGCGAATCACATGCCTGCGACTCGCTTGCTGAGTCGGCTCATTTTGCGCGAGGCCGTGTTCTTGTGGAGAACGCCGCGAGCGACGCCGCGCGCCAGTTCGGGCTGCGCATCCTTGAGCGCTGCCGCAGCGGCGGTCTTGTCCCCACCGGCGATCGCGGTCTCGACCTTCTTCACGAAGGAGCGGATGCGGCTGATGCGCGCACCGTTGATTTCGGCGCGGCGGTCGTTGCGGCGAATGCGCTTCTTGGCTTGCGGCGTGTTGGCCATGTCTATCCTTGTCTCGGGCCGCCCGGTGCGGCCGGAATAATTCTTGTCTTGCAGGTTTGTCGGACGGCGGATTCCCGCCGGAAAGCGGCGCCCTTAGCGTCGCCTTGGCGAATCGTCAAGAATTTCGCGGCTGAATCCGGCGACCGACCGGCGCTCGCCGCCGTTTCCCTCGCCCCTCTACGTTTTCGTTCCCGATAAGCAATTCATCTCAGCGCTGGCAGCGAGGACAGAACCAGGTCGACCGCCCGCCCTGCGCGACGCGCCGTATCGCGCCGCCGTCATCGCGCCGGCACGCCTCCCCCTCGCGGTCGTAGACATCGAATAGCTTCGAGAAGTAGCCGAGCTGGCCGTCGGGCCGGGCATAATCGCGCAAGGTCGAGCCCCCGGCCGCTATCGCCTCTTCGAGCACCTCGCGGATCGCCGTGACGAGGCGCTCGAGCGCAGCGAGCGAGACGCGCCCGGCGGCTCTGCGCGGGTCGATGCCAGCGCGCCAGAGCGCTTCGCAGACGTAGATATTGCCCAGTCCGGCGACCACGCGCTGATCGAGCAGCATGAGCTTGATCGCCGCCTTGCGTCCGGCCAGCGCGGACTTGAGGCGAAGCGCCTGAAGGTCCGGGCCGAGCGGCTCGGGGCCCATCGCCGCAAAGGCCGGCCAGGCATCCAAGGCCTCGGTTGCGACAAGGTCGACGAAACCGAAGCGGCGCGGATCGCAAAGCGCGAAGCGGTGCGCGGCGGTGGCAAGAACGAGGTGGTCGTGCTTATCGGGCGTGGCGGGATCGATGCGCCAACGCCCGCTCATGCCGAGGTGGAACACCATCGTGCTGTCGCGGTCGGTATGGACGAGGCCGTACTTGGCGCGGCGCGCGAGACCCGTCACACGCGCGCCGCTCAGCGCCTGGACGAAGCCCTGCGGGAAGGGAAACCGCATGTCGGCGCGATTGAGAATGACGGCCTCGAGCCGCTCGCCCTCGAGAAAGCGGGCGAGCCCGCGCACCGTGGTTTCGACTTCGGGGAGTTCGGGCATGGTGCGGGGGGCGTTAGCCGGGCGGAGCGATTCTGTCATCGCCAAGCGCGGCCTGCGCAGCTAGGGGCACGCGCCATGCAAGACGCCAGCCGCCAATACCGCGCCCTTGCCCTGCTTGGCGTCGTCATGGTGCTGTGGGCAGGCAACTCGATCATCGGGCGCGCGGTACGCTTGGAGGTGCCGCCGCTGACCTTGGCCTGGGTTCGCTGGACGGGCGCCTCGCTGCTGCTCTTGCCGTTCGCCTGGGGACCGCTGCGGCGCGACTGGCCGGCCATCAAGAGGCACTGGGTGCCGGTCCTCCTGCTCGGCCTGCTCGGGATCGCGACATTCAACTCCTTGCTCTACACAGGCCTGCGCTACACCACCGCGACCAATGCCTTGCTGTTGCAAGCGGCCATTCCGGCGGCGGTCGTCTTGCTCGATCGGCTCTTCTTCGGCACGCGCAGCCCCTTGGTGCAGAATTTGGGCGTCGCCGCATCGATTGTCGGTGTCGCGGCGATCGTGTTCGAGGGCGATCCGGCTCGGGCGCTCGAGTTGCATTTCGGCGCCGGCGACCTGCTCGTCCTTGCCAGCGTGGCCGTCTGGGCGCTCTACACGGTGCTCTTGCGTCTGCGCCCGGCCGTCGCGCCGATCAGCTTCGTCGCCGCGACCTTCCTGGTGGGCGCCGTCGTGCTCGCGCCCTTCGCCGCCAACGAATGGCTCTCGGGCCAACGCATCGTCTGGGGCCCGGGCGTGCTCGGCGCCTTCGCCTACGTCTGCGTGCTGCCCTCGATCGCGGCCTACTTCATGTTCAACCACGCGACCCAGGTGGTCGGTGCGGCGCGCGCGGGACTGGCCATTACCCTGATGCCGATCTTCGGGGCCTTCCTGTCGGCCGCCTTGCTCGGGGAGAAGCTTCACACCTATCATTTCGCCGGCATGGCGATGATCCTCGCAGGAATTGCGCTCTCGGCCCTGGCCATGCGCGGGCAAGCGGGCGCTGGCGCGGACGCCGCGCCGCGGCTAGGGGAGGGCGCATGAGCGAAACGGTTTCCTTCGGCTACGAAGACGTCGATCCGCAGGAGAAAACCCGCCGGGTCGGCGCGGTGTTCTCGGGCGTTGCTGCCAAATACGACGTGATGAACGACGCCATGTCGGGCGGGATGCACCGGCTGTGGAAGGACACGTTCGTGCGCCGGGTGAAGCCGCAGCCGGGCGAGGCGATCCTCGACATGGCCGGAGGCACCGGCGACATTGCCTTCCGCATGGCCGCCCGGGGGGCCGAGGTCACCGTTGCCGACATCAACCAGGAAATGCTCGACGTCGGCGTCGAGCGGGCGATGGAGCGCGGCATCGACGGGCTGGTGTGGTCGAACCAGAACGCCGAACAGCTGACTTATGGGCCCCGCATGTTCGATGCCTACACCATCGCCTTCGGCATCAGGAACGTGACCCATATCGACAAGGCGCTGGCCGAGGCGCACCGCGTGCTCAAGTACGGCGGGCGCTTCTTCTGCCTCGAGTTCTCGACCACCGAGTGGCCCGGCTTCAAAGAGGCCTACGACGTCTATTCGCACAAGCTGGTGCCGCAGCTCGGCAAAGCCATCGCCGGCGATGCCGAGAGCTACCGCTATCTGATCGAATCGATCCGCCGATTCCCGCCGATGTCCGAATTCGAGGCGATGATCGTCCGCGCCGGTTTCGCCTGCACCAGGGTCGAACCGATCATGGGCGGGCTGGTGGCAATCCATTCGGGATGGAAGACATAGCGTGACCCGGCCGGCCAGACACATCTGGCGGCTCCTCAAGTGGGGCCGAACGCTGGCGCGGCATGGCGCGCTCCGGGGGATCGAGCGCGATCCGAATACCCCGCCGCAGGTCAAGCGGCTTGCCCGCATAGCCCGGTTCGGAACTTTGCAGCCGGGCGCGCCCGACTACGCCGCGGCCTTCCAGGACATTGGCCCCGCGGCGATCAAGCTCGGCCAGTCGCTCGCCACTCGTCCCGACCTCGTGGGCGAAGAGGCGGCGCACAACCTGCTCTCGCTGCAGGACAGCCTGCCGCCGGTTCCCTATGCCGCCATCGAGGCGGAGATCGCCCGCAGCTTCGAGGCTCCGGTCGACTCCGTGTTTTCGTACATCGACCCCGAGCCGGTCGGCTCGGCCTCGATCGCCCAGGTGCACCGTGCGGTCACCACCGAGGGCGTCGACGTCGCGGTGAAGGTGCTTCGGCCCGGCATTCGCGAGCGGCTGGCCAGGGACATCGCCACCTACGAATGGGCCGCAGCGCACCTCGAGGCGCTCGGCGGAGAGGCCCGGCGGCTGCGCCCGGCGCTCACCATCGCCAACTTCAAGCGCTGGACCAATCGCGAGCTCGACTTGCGGCGCGAGGCGGCGTCGGCGTCCGAACTGGCCGAAAGCATGCGCGGGTTCGACGGCTACTGCATACCCTCGATCGATTGGGACCGGACCAATGGCCGGGTCATGACCATCGAATGGATCGACGGGATCAAGATCTCCGACGTCGAGGCGCTCAAGGCCGCCGGCCACGACCTCCCCGCGCTGGCCAGGCGGCTGGTGCTGGCCTTCCTGACGCAGGCGATCAGTGGCGGCTTCTTCCACGCCGACATGCATCAGGGGAACCTGTTCGTGAGGCCCGACGGGACGATCGTCGCGATCGATTTCGGCATCATGGGGCGGATCGACCGGCGCGCGCGGCAGTGGCTGGCGGAAATCCTCTACGGCCTCACCACGGGCAATTACCGGCGCGTCGCCGAGATTCATTTCGAGGCGCAGTATGTGCCGAGCTATCACTCGGTCGACGAATTCGCCACGGCCCTTCGCGCCGTCGGCGAGCCGATGCGCGGCAAGCCGGTCAGCGAGCTCAGCGTCGGGCAGATGCTCGACGGCCTGTTTGCGATTACCCGCGATTTCGACATGCAGACCCAGCCCCACCTGTTGCTGCTGCAGAAGACCATGGTGATGGTCGAGGGCATTGCCACCCAGCTGCATCCGCAGATCAACATGTGGGACGTCAGCTCGCCTTTCGTGAAAAGCTGGATCCGCGACGAGCTCGGACCCGAGGCCGCGCTCGCCGATCGGATTCGGACCGACTTCGAAACGCTGCTGCGCCTGCCCGATCTCGTGCGCCGGATCGAGGAACACTACCCGGCCAAGGGCGGAGCGCCCGAACAGCCACCGCTGCCGCAAATCGAACTCGTATGGGAACGACGTCCGGGAATAGGCGCCCGCTGGCCCGGCTACCTCGCCGCGGCACTCGGCGGCGGGGCGCTGGTGTGGATCGCCAGCTTCGCGGGCTGGCTCGGCTAGCATGGGGCCGGGGGGCGCGGCGCCGTGGGACCGCTTCGCGCATTGGCCCCGCGGCGCTGCCACGGCTGTCCGTGTTGCTGGCCTTCGCCGGCCACATTGCCTGCATGCCGCACAGGTGAACGCGCTGCTTCGGCCGGCCGACCGCCCGTCCGAGGGCTGGCTCGCCCTGCGCGGAATGCGCGGCCTGACCGGCAACATCGTGGCGACCAGCCCGCTGCAGTTCCTCCCGGCGCTCCTCGCCGCGCCGCTGGCGCTGCTGCCGCTGGTCGGCTGGACGGGGTGGAAAAGCCCGCTCGGCACCTTCTGCGCCCTGCTCTGCACAGGCTATGGACTGCTCTTCATGATCGCCGGGCGTGACAACAACTTCTACTGGGCCCTGGTTGTGGCCCCCGTGTGGTTCGCAGGGCTCGCGTTCCTGCCGCTCACGCTCGGCTCGCTGTGGCGGCGAGCAGTTCAGCGATGAGCAGGTTGCCCGACATCGTCGCCTGGTGGGACGCGCTCGGCCGTCCGCTGCGCCGCCTGCCGCGCTGGGCGGCCGCTGTCCTGCTCGGCCTGACCGTCGTTGCCGGCGTGTGGAGCGTCTCGACCGAAGAGAGCTACGGCCGCAAGGCGCAGGTCGAAAACAAGCGCAAGCTGGCACACGGCTCGCGGCGCGACTTCGATCTCTACCTCGCGATCGACAGGCGCGTCTCGGCCGGCGAGAACTATTACGCCGCCGCGCTCGACGAACAGCGGCACTCCAAATTCCCCACCAAGCCGTTCGTGACAGTGCGTCCGCCCACGCTTGCCATGAGTTCGATTGTTCTCGGTCTCGAGGGGCTGCGCGTGCTTTCGGTTCTGCTATGGGCGATTACTGCGATCGGGTTCTATTTCGGTCTTCGCGGCCGGGTCATGTTCGCCGAACGGATCGGGGCGCTGCTTGCCGCTCTGGCGCTGGGCGCGGTGGCGCTCATTTCCAAGGTCGGGCTGAGCCAGGAAATCATGGCCGGCCTGTTCGTCTCGGCCGCGCTGGCGACCTATCGCCCGGAGCGCTGGTGGCCGTCGCTTCTGCTCGCCTGTTGCGGCCTGGCGATCAGGGAACTTGCCTTACCCTATTTCCTGCTCTGGGCCGTGCTCGCCGCCGGCCAGGCGCGCTGGCGCGAGTTCCAGGCCGTGGTCGTGGCAATCACGCTGTTCTTGGTCGGGATGTATTTCCACGCTCAAGCCGTAATCGCGCACCAGCTCCCCGGCGATATCGTGTCGAGCGGGTGGACTGCGCACCAGGGTCTCGAGCTGCCGCTCCACGGTCTGGTCCTTGTCAGCTTGCTCAATGCCCTGCCGACATGGCTGGGGGCTCCGCTCGCCTTCCTCCCGCTGCTCGGCTGGGCCGGACTGGGCGGCCGCATCGGGTTGTTCGCCAGCACGTGGTTTCTTGGTTTCATCGTCATGGTTGCGCTGTTTGCGCGGATCGAGAACTTCTATTGGTTGGCGCTGCTTTTTCCGGCCTATGGCGCCGGCCTCGCGCTGGCGCCGCGGGCCTTGGCCGACCTCGTCGCCGCGCTCAGATCGTCTCGTGGCCGACAGCCCGATGCGGCAACATCTGGCTCGCCAGGACGCTGACGACCACCACGCTCGCTTCGACCAGCATCGGCTGCCAGAATCCCGGATAGACGCCGTCGGCGAAGACGCTGACCAGACGCCCGGTGAAGGCGATGCCGAACAGCGCGGCGGGGACCAGCAGCAGTTCGCCGTTGCGCTGCCATGCCCCGAACGCCAGCGACAGCCCGCCGACGACGAAGAATGCCGTCATGTCGGCGCGCATTACCGCCAGGCTCTGGGTTCCGCTCGGCAGCAGGCCGAGGCTCGCGCCGGAGCTTTCCGGAGTGAGGAAAAAGCCGATGCCGATCAGGGTGAAGACGATGCCGCCGATCATGGCGAGGGCGGTAAGGACGAAGCGCATGGGATTTCCCCGTTTTCTGTGGCCGGAGACATTGCCTGAAACGATCGCGCTAGGCAAAAGTTAACCACCCTGAGGCAAGGCTGGCCTCGTTTGGGGCGCGCCGTTAGGGTGCGCCCGACTTTTGAGGCCGTACGGAGGGACTCCTAGGCGAGCATGGCTGGGCCACGCATCCTTCTTGTCGTGGGCGGGGGAATAGCCGCCTACAAGAGCTGCGAGCTCGTCCGCCTGATCAAGAAGGGCGGCGGCGATGTCACCTGCGTGCTGACCGACGGGGGGGCGCAGTTCGTCACCCCGATGAGCCTCGCCGCGCTGTCGGGCAATCAGGTCCACTCGAGTCTCTGGGACCTCAAGGACGAGGCCGAGATCGGCCATATCCAGCTTTCGCGTGCAGCCGATCTCGTCGTGGTATGCCCGGCGACCGCCGACTTGCTCGCCAAGATGGCCGCCGGCATCGCCGACGACCTCGGCACCACACTGATTCTCGCCACCGACAAGCCGGTGCTGGCCGTGCCGGGGATGAACGTGAAGATGTGGCAGCACGAGGCGACCCGCCGCAACGTCGGTCTGCTGCGCGAGGCGGGCGTGACCGTGCTCGATCCCGACGACGGCGAAATGGCCTGCGGCGAATACGGTCCCGGCCGCCTGCCCGAACCCGAGTCGGTGTGGCTCGAGATCGCCGCGATGCTGAATCTCGATCCGGGCGACGCCGGCCCGCAGGAAATTGCCGACTACCTCGAGGCGCTGGAGCCGGAGGAAGAGGGCGAGGACGAGCCCGAAGAAGTTCACAAACGCGGCGGCCTCGGCGGGTTGCTCGCCTCGATCATCCCCCGCTCGACACCGCGCAAGGCCCCCGAGGAAGACGTCGCCTTCGAGGACTTCGTCTACGACGATCTTCCCGTCGAGGAGCCGGTCGACGCCACGCCCGACCTCGACCATCCGCTGTTCGCCAAGAAGGGCGCGGCAAAGAGCGCCCCGCCGACCGACCGGGAGGCGATCAACCACCATGTCAACGCCAACCAGGTCGCACCCGAGCCGATCGAAGGTGGCCCGGTCTTACCTGCGTCGCCGCATGCCGCGGCCGCGCTCGATGAGGACCCACTCGACGGGCAGCCCGACTTCGCCATCGATCCCGAGCATCGCCCGCTCTACGGC
Organism: Croceibacterium aestuarii; assembly: GCF_030657335.1. Taxonomy (NCBI): domain Bacteria; kingdom Pseudomonadati; phylum Pseudomonadota; class Alphaproteobacteria; order Sphingomonadales; family Erythrobacteraceae; genus Croceibacterium; species Croceibacterium aestuarii. Next base: position 103,837 of record NZ_CP131039.1, on the reverse strand, counting down.
AAGCACGTGCTCGTTACCGCGGGACCGACCTGGGAGAAGCTCGATCCGGTCCGCTACATCGCCAACCGGTCGAGCGGGAAGCAGGGCTTCGCCATCGCCGCTGCAGCCGCGGCGCTCGGCGCGCGCGTCACGCTGGTCGCCGGGCCGGTGCACTTGGCGACGCCTCCTGGCGTCGACCGCATCGACGTCGAAAGCGCCGAGGAAATGGCCAACGCGGCCAAGAACTGTCTTCCGGTCGATGCCGCGGTGTTGGTCGCCGCGGTCTCGGACTGGCGCACGCGCGAATATTCGGCGCACAAGATCAAGAAGCGCGGCGATGCGCCTCCGGCGCTGCTGCTGCAGGAAAACCCCGACATCCTCGTCAACCTCGCGGCCGACAAGAAGCGCCCCAAGCTGCTGGTCGGTTTCGCCGCCGAGACCGACGACGTGATCGCCAACGCCAGGAAGAAGCGCAAGAACAAGGGCGCGGACTGGATCGTCGCCAACGACGTGTCCGGCCCGGTGGGCAAGAGCGTGATGGGCGGTGACGACAACAGGGTTACGATCGTCACCGAGAGGGGTGAGGAGGCGTGGGAGCCGATGAGCAAGAAGGACGTGGCGCTCAAGCTGGCCGAGAAGATTGCCGCAGCGCTCGATGCCTGAGGTCGCGGTCAAGATCAAACGCCTGCCGCACGGCGTCGGGCTGGCATTGCCGGCTTACGCGACGAGCGGCGCTGCCGGAATGGACGTGCTTGCGGCCGAGGACGTGATCATCCAGCCGGGCGCGCGCCACGCGGTCGCGACCGGTCTCGCCGTGGCGATCCCGCCCGGACACGAAATCCAGGTCCGTCCGCGCTCCGGCCTCGCGCTCAAGCACGGCATCGCCGTCCCCAACACGCCGGGCACGATCGATTCGGATTATCGCGGCGAGCTCAAGGTGATCCTGATCAACCACGGCAGCGAAGCCTTTGCTATTGCCCGCGGCGACCGCGTCGCCCAGCTCGTGCTCGCCCCCGTTACGCGCGGGGTGTGGCAGGAGGTCGACGAGCTGGACGAGACCGCGCGCGGCGCGGGCGGTTTCGGCTCGACCGGCGGGCACGCAAAACTCGGCGAGGGCTATGGCCGCGCCGGTACCGGGGCCGGCAAGCCGCGGTGAGTTCCGCCCCTTAGAGCACCCCGTTCAACTTCAGCCAGGCGACCAGCGCCGTGGACAGAGTCTTGTCCGCGGTGCCCAGCGACAAGCCTTCGGTGAAATGGTTGTGGTCGGGCAGGTCGACGAAACCGGGGCAACGCTCGGGCTGTTCGCACAGCCAGTCGCGGGCGTTGAGACCGAACGAACGCATCGGCTCGATGTCGTACTGGGCGATGCCCATGAACAGCGGCACATGACTCATGCGCAGTCGCTCGACCTGCGGCACTGCGGTCTGCAGCGCGGCATCGGTACCGTAATAAAGATGCGGCTGCCCCGGATCGGCCTCGGCCGCATAGAACGGCGAAAGCAGAACCGCACCCTTTACGCCCGCAAGCTCCGATCCGTGCAGTTCGTTGTGCGCAACGTAGTCGGCGACGTGGTTTGCTCCGGCGGAATGGCCGAACAGGACAATGCGGTCTGGATCGCCGCCATATTCCGCGGCGTGCGCGCGGACCCAGGCGATGGCTGATTTCAGGTCCTCGGCGCCTGCCGGCCATGGGTTCTCCGGCGCGAGGCGATAATCGATGCTGACCCCGATCATCCCCTGGTGCACCGCCCAGCCGGGAATGTTGTCAGGGTAGGGCATGCCCTCGCGCCGCCCGCCACGAAAGCCGCCGCCGTGGACGAATAGCAGGACGGGGCGCTCGGCATCGCTCTCAGCCGCGCCATCGGGCAAGTACACGTCGAGCTTCTGCGCAGGGTCCTCGCCATAGGCGATCGCCCGAGTGATCGTCATGTTGTCCCAATATGAAGAGTCGAACCGGCCCTCCCACGGGCTGTAGCCTTTCGCCGGGTCCATCATGGCACCAATCTCGCGCGTCTTGGCGGCGATGTCCGGCGGCACTTGGGGCAGCGCGGAAGTGGGTAGAGCGACTGCGGCGAAGGCGCCGACAATGCGAGCAGTTTTCCTCATCATCTGGCGACCATGCCCCTCAGCCGCCGCGTTGGGCAACGAAAAACTCCGCGCGTGATGCGCGGCTATGCGGCGCGGCGCGCGTGCTCGGCCATGGACTCGGTCAACTCGTTCGCCGGCACGGCCTGCGAAAACCGGAACCCCTGCAGGACGTTGCACCCCGCGCTGCGCAGGAAGTCTTCCTGGTCCGCCGTTTCCACTCCTTCGGCCGTTACCTGCAGGCCCATCGCGTGTCCCAGCGTCACGACTGCCGTGATGATGGCATTCGCGTCCATCGTTTGGCCAAGGCTATGGACGAAGCTCTTGTCGATCTTGATCCGGTCGACTTCGAACTCGCGCAGGTAACTGAGCGACGAATACCCAGTGCCAAAATCGTCGAGAGCGATGCGGAAGCCCATTTGACGCAGGCGGCGCAGTGCCCCGCGGACGACTTCGTTCTGGTCGAGCACGACGCCTTCGGTCACTTCGAACTCGATCTGGTGCGGGCTGACTTTGGCGCGGGCAACGATGTCACACACGCGATCGGCAAAGCCCTCGTCGCAAAATTGGATGGGCGAAAGATTGATGGCGATGGTCAGGTTCGGCCAATCGCGCGCCACCTTGCAGGATTCCTCGATGACCCAGTCGCCGAGCGCGGAGATGAGGCCGGTCTCCTCCGCCACCGGGATAAAGAGCTGCGGCGATATCGCGCCGTGCTCTTCGTGCTGCCAGCGCAGCAGCGCCTCGAGACCGGTAATCTTGCCTTGCCGGGAATCGACCAGCGGCTGGTAGTGGACGCTCAGGCTGCTTCCCGAAGCGATGGCCGCACGCAAATCCTCTTCGAGCATCGCGCGAAGCTGCACTGTCTCGTCCATCGACGGCGTGAAATAGCGGTAGCAATCGCGCCCGTCGTCTTTCGCGCGATAGAGGGCGATATCGGCTTTTCGCATGAGGTCGGTGCGATCGGTGCCGCATTCGGGTGCGACCGCGACGCCCATGCTCACCCCGATATGGGCCTGATTGCCGAGCACGTCGTACGGGCGATGCAGGTCCAGCAGGATCCGTTCCAGCACGCAGTCCATGCCTTCTGCAAGATCGTCTCCTTCGAGCAGGATGGCGAACTCGTCGCCGCCCAGCCTGGCGACGGCATCCTTGCCCTTGAGGACGCGAGAGAGCCGATCGCCCACCTCGCGTATCAGTTCGTCGCCGGCGAGGTGACCGAACCGATCGTTGACGTTCTTGAAGCGGTCGAGGTCGAGCAGGACGATCGCCATCTTCTCGCCATGCCTGGCCCGCAACAGCGCCCGGTCGCAGTTGTCGTTGAACAAAGCCCTGTTGGGCAGGCCTGTCAGGACGTCGTGATAGGCAAGGTGATGCGCCTGCGCCTCTTTTGCCTGCAGTTCGATATGGGCCTGCCGCAGCTTGACGAGGTGTTGGTCGTCCTGGCGCATCATCTTGCGCAGCTTGAGCGACATCAGGAGCACCAGTAGCGCAACGATGGCGAACATCGCCACCGCCGGAAGCAGCAGCAGTTTCATGGCCATGCTGCCCACGAGCATCGGCTTCCAGACGATGGTGGTGAGAGGCGCGCCGTCGCTGTCGAGGATTGGAGCCGATGTTTCGTCGGCGCCGAGACGGGGGTGCATTGCCAGTCGCGGCTCGGCGAGCATGCCTTGCCGCCCGAGCGCGGTAAGGAATTTGTCGTCGAGATAGCGCAGGCTGACCAAGACAGGGGCCGGCTGGTTGGCGGCGGCTCGGGAGCCGTCGAGCCATTTCATCTGCATGGCGCTCACAAAAGCCACGCGCTCGCCGAGGCGCACCATGTCTGTCGCATGGATCACATTGGGCGTGGTGCGCACGGTGGGGTTCACCGTAACCGGCTGGTCCCACATTCCGGGTTGCGGGGGCAAGACGAGCGGTTCGGGGGGTGATCCAGGCAAGCGTTCGTTGAGGTTGCTGCGGCCGCTGGGGCGCTTGATTTCACCGCGCGCCAGCGCGACGAACCTGCCGACCGCCGGCGCGACGCTTTCATATGTGGCGGGCGGTTGGGAACGGCCCGCGAGCGAGGCGTAAATGGGGTGATCGCTAGCGTCGAGAATGTAGGTTGCGTCGGCGTCGTGGAGCTCATGAAGGCGGGCGCCGATGTTCTTGTCGAGCCATGCCAAGTCCGGTTTCGCAGCGCGCGCTTCGCGCATGCACTGGTCGCACAGAGCGATGGATTCCTGCGCCACCGCCAGTTCGTCCATGCCGCTGGCGGTTGCGCGCCAGACTTCGGCCTGCTGCCCGAAGAGCGCCATCGTGTCGGTGTTCCGTCCGGTGATGTACACGCCGGCGGCACAAAGAGCCGCGGTGAGCAGAAGCACAACCGCCCCGGGGATGAGCACGCGCGCGCGAAATCTCTTCTCGAACGGGGTAACTGGAATTTGGGACACCGCGACTCTCCTGGAGACCACTGTGCCTCATGGAAAGTCAGCGACTTAAAGAGCCTGACGGCTTGCCTAAGTTGTTCTTCGTAGGGCGATTGCCGCGGGCAAAAAAAGGCGAGCCCGTTTCCGGACTCGCCTTCCTGGTGATCGAGGGCAGCGCTGCGTCTAGCGGCGCTGAACCGGCTGCTTTTCGGGGGCGATCGATATGCGCACCGTCTTACCCGAATCGCCGGGGAAATCGGTGAACATCGCTTCGACCAGATTGGGCACGAGGTACTGCAACCGGTTCGAGGTCGACAACGCCTGCGCCTTGCCTTCGAAGAGCCGCTCGCCCGTCGCGGCATTGTCGATCTTCATCTCGATGCCGCTGGTATAGACGGTGTAGCTGTCGATATCGGGGCCGCCGAACCACGGATCGTAGAAGCCATAGCCCCAGGACCGCGTCGGAATGTAGCTAACGTGCGCGTTGCCGCGGCGGTCGCGAAAGATCACCGGCTGATAGTCGTACCAGCCGCGATAGAACGGGTCGCGATAGCCGAAGCCGGTCGACTGGACGCGTTCGCGGCCGTTGTCGACGCCGTAGTCGAAGTGCACGAGCAGCGTGGCGTCCTGCGGCGAGGCGGCCTGGGTGTAGCCGAGCTCGCGCATGTGCTGCGCGACGTAGCCGGCGTACTGCGAGAACTCGAGCCCGCCGGCGAGCGCCGGATCGTCGGCGACGATGGCGAAGCTCTGCCCCTGCGGGGCCGGCAGCTGCGACTGGAAGCGAGAGACGTCGGCGTTGAACGGCGCGGCACACGCGGCGAGGGCGGCAAGGCCCAGCGTTGCGGCGGCGATCTTCAGCCCGCGAAAGGTTTGCGAAAAAAGCGACATGATCAAAAAATCTCCGAAATCAGGTACGCGGCTGCATCCCTCCCTCTCAGGGCGCGCTGCCGTCATCGTTGAACCGTGTTCTATAAATGACGGGCTGAACCGGAATTGAACATCCCGATTCGCAAGACTCTATAATTTCGGCGCTTTTCGCTTATCCCCGGATCAACCCGAGGGCTTGGTAGGCACGCGACAGCGTCGGTCCGGCGATTTCGCGGGCACGCGCCGCTCCGCGGGCGAGGATTGCGTCGAGCGATTCGCGGTCGGCCTTGAGTTCGTTGAAGCGCGCGGCCATCGGCGCCAGCGTCTCGACCAGCAACTCGCCGAGCGCCGGCTTGAAGGTGCCAAACCCTGCGCCGCCGAATTCGCCCAGCACGCCCTCGATGTCCTGCCCGGTGAAGGCCGCGTAGATCGCCACGAGGTTCTTCGCTTCGGGACGGCCTTCGAGACCCGCTGCTTCCGAGGGAAGCGGCTCGGGATCGGTCTTGGCCTTCTTGACCTTCTTCATCATCGTGTCGGCATCGTCCGACAGGTTGATGCGGCTCATGTCCGACGGGTCCGATTTGCTCATCTTGGCCGTGCCGTCGCGCAGGCTCATGATTCGTGCCGCCTCGGGCGGGATGTAGGGTTCGGGCAGCGTGAAGACCGGATCCTCGTCGGAGGCGAAGTCGTTGTTGAACTTCTGTGCGATGTCGCGGGCCAGCTCGAGGTGCTGCTTCTGGTCCTCGCCCACCGGAACGTGGGTCGCCTGGTAGAGCAGCACGTCTGCGGCCTGCAGCACCGGGTAGGTGAATAGCGCAATGCTGGCGCCTTCCCGGTTCTTGCCCGACTTGTCCTTGAACTGCGTCATGCGGCTCAGCCAGCCCATCCGCGCGGTGCCGCTGAGCAGCCATTGCAGCTCGGAATGAGCCGGGACCTGGGCCTGGTTGAACAGCACGGAGCGATCGGGATCGATTCCGCAGGCGACCAGCGCGGCGACCATCTCGAGCGTTGCGGCGCGCAGTTCGGCGGGAACGTGCGGCATGGAGATGGCGTGGAGGTCGGCGAGGAAGAACAGGCACTGATTTCCTTGCGCGCTACCGCCTGCGGCTGCTTGAGCGCGATTTGCATCCTCCATCTCGTCCTGCATGCGCACCCAATTGCGGATGGCGCCGAGATAATTGCCGAGGTGGAGATTGCCGGTGGGCTGGATGCCGGAGACGACGCGCATGGGAACAGCTTTCATGAAACGCGGGATACGGGTTTGGGGTCTGCCGATGCGATGCCGGCAGCGGGTATCAGGCCAGGCCTAGCCATCGCCCGAAGTGACGCCAATGGGCCGCCCGGCCGCGCACCGCAAAGCGGCGCGGCGCATTCTTTACGGGGGCGAGCTTCCGTTCCATCGAACGGCCCTTACCATAATCGCCTGCGAGGGAAACCCCGCCAGACCCTATTCGGCAAGGTCCACCGGCGCCTTCGCCGGGCGCCGGCGCTTGAGCTGCGCGATCAGATCCTTGTCCAGCGCGCCGAGCAGGTAGGCGGCGCCGAAGAAGCTCAGTCCGCCGGCGGCAACCAGCGCGCTGAGCGACCAGATCCGGTCCAGCGCGCTGCCCGACCAGTAAGGCGCGAGCACCGGGGTCAGCCAGAAGAGAAGTGCACCCATCAGCGCGGTGGCGGCGATCTGGCGGGCGATGCGTCCGGCGAGCTTCGCGGTGAAGTGGTACCAGCCGCGAATCTGCAGGATGGTGTAGAGCGTCGCCACGTTGAGCGTCGCGGTGAAGGCGGTAGCCCCGGCCAGCCCGACAATGCCGTAGCGCGGCACGACATAGAAATTGAGCGCGATGTTGATCGAGAGTGCCCCGGCGGCGACGAACACCGGCGTGCGCGTGTCCTCGCGGCTGAAGAAGGCCGGCTGGAACACCTTGATCAGCACATAGGCGGGAAGGCCGCAGACCAGGGCGACGACGATGTTGCCCATGATCGCGGTGTCCGCGGGGGTCATCCTGCCGCCCTGGAAGATGCCGGTCGTGAAGGCCTCCGCGCAGATCGCCAGCGCCACCGCGGCGGGCAGACACAGCAGCATGGCTATCTCGATTGCGTTCGACTGCAGGCGGTGCGCCTCGCGCTTGTCGCCAGTCTGGATGTGCCGCGCCAGCATCGGCAGGATCGCGGTGCCGAGCGCGATGCCGAAGATGCCGAGCGGCATCTGATTGAGCCGGTCGGCATACTTTAGCAGCGCAAGCGAACCTTGCGGCAGGCTGGTCGCGAAGAAGGTGTCGACCAGCTGGCTGACCTGGTAGATTCCGGCGCCGAACGTGGCCGGCAGGATCAGCATGCCCAGCCGCTTGACCTCCGGAGTGAACTTGGGCGCCGACACCTTGAGCCGCACGCCGGCCCGGCTGCTCGCCCACCACATGTACGCGAGCTGCACCGCACCGGAGAAGGTGAGCGAAAGCGCCAGGGCCCAGGCGACGATGCGGTCATCCCCGTCGGGTCCGCGCAGCGTCCAGCCGATGACGATGCCGACGATCATCACCAGGTTGAGGAAAACGGGCACGAAAGCGCCCGGCGCGAATCGAGAGCGGGCGTTGAGCACGCCCGACAGCATGGCCACGAGGCTGATCAGCCCGAGATAGGGGAAGGTCACCCGGCTGAGGATCACCGAGAGCTCGAACTTGCCCGGCACGTCGTGGTATTCGCGCGCCAGCAGCCAGACGATGCCGGGCATGAAGATCATGCACAGCGCCGAAAAGCCGAGCAGCACCCAGACGAACACCGACAGGACGTCGCTGGCGAAGTCATCCGCCTCCTGCTGGCGGCGCGCGACCTCTTCCTCGCCTTCGGCGCCGTGCAACCGGCGCGTATACATCGGCACGAAGGCGACACTAAAGGCGCCCTCGGCAAACAGCCGGCGAAAGGTGTTGGGCAGGGTGAAGGCGAGCTGCCAGGCATCGGCCGCGAGGCCCGCGCCCAGGGCCCGCGAAATCAGCATGTCGCGGGCGAAACCGAATATCCGGCTTAGCGCGGTCAGCCCGCCGATGGTTCCGACGTTGCGGACGAGGCTCATTGGCCTGTCCCTACGCTCGCAGGAGGCTCAGTTGGCCTCGCCCTCGGCCGCAGAGCCCTCGCCGCTGAAGCTCGCTTCGCCGCGCGCCTGCAGCTGCTGCAGGTAAAGCCCCTGGAAGTCGATCGGATCGAGCATCAAAGGGGCGAAACCGGCGTCGCGCACTGCATTGGCGATCACGGCGCGGGCGAATGGGAACAGGAAGCGCGGCGCTTCGGCGTAGGAGAACATGTGCTTCTGATCGTCGGGCATGTTGCGCATGCCGACGAGGCCGCAATAGGACAGCTCGACGATATAGGCGGTGCCCTGGTCGGTCTTGGCGGTGCACGATACCTTCAGCTCGACCTCGGTGACCTCGTCGTTCACCGGGGTCGCCCCGATGTTGAACTGCACGTCGAGCTCCGGCTGCGCGTTCCACTGAAAGCTCTCGGGCGCCTTGGGATTCTCGACCGAGAGATCCTTCACATACTGCGAAATGATGCCCGCCACGGGGGCGGTATCGGCCCCGTTGCCGCCAGCGCCGGGGTTGAGATCGGTCAGGACGTCGCCTTCGTCGGCCATGGGAACTGCTCTTTCGTTGGATGGTCTAGTAGATTGGCGGCGCGCCTAGCAGCCGCGTGGCCGCGCCGCAACGGTATGTGCCCGGCGGCGACGTTCGATGGTTGTTCATTTGTAATTCGTATCTATCTCGGGCATCATCAGGACATATCGCAATCCGGGCCTATTTTCCGGGAGAACAGGACGAACGAAACGGTGATTTACGAGATTGTCATCCTCGCAGCGATCGCGGCCTTCCTGGGCCTGCGACTCTACTCGGTGCTCGGCCGCCGGGCGGAGCATGAGGAAGAATCGATCCCGACCCGTTTCGAAGCGCCCGAACAGGCGGGAGCAACGCCTTCGCCGCCGCAGAACGGCGCACTGCAGCCTGCACCGCAGCGCGGCCTGGCCGGGTTTCCCCCGGCGATCGAACGCGGATTGTCCGCGATCGTCGCGGCCGATCGCTCGTTCGATCTTCTGCCATTCCTGGAAGGCGCCAAGGGCGCTTACGCCATGATTCTCGAGGCGTTCTGGCGCGGCGACAAGGACGAGCTGCGCGGGCTGTGCGACGAAGACGTCTATCAGGGCTTCGCCGCGGCCATCGACGAGCGTGAAAGCGAAGGGTTGACCCTCGACAACCGGCTCATCCGTATCGAGGACACGACGGTTCATTCGGCCCGCCTCGACGGTCAGATCGCCCGCATCGCCGTGCGCTTTGTCGCGGACATCGCCACCGTCACCCGCGACAAGGACGGCAACCCGGTCGCCGGCTCGCTCGACGACGCGGTCGAAAGCCGCGATGTCTGGACGTTCTCGCGCGACACCAGGTCCGCCGCGCCCGACTGGCTGCTCGACGAAACCGACCTCGGCTGACGCCGCACTGGGGGGCTTGAATGGGGGGCAAGCGCTGGCGGACCGGACAGTTCGCCGCTGCACTCGCCGTCATGGCTCTGCTCGGCAGCTGCACCGGCCTCGTTCCCCCGGGCACTTCGACTCCGCGGCCTTCGCCCACCCCGACACCCGCACCGCCCCCATCGGCGCTGCTCGCCGGCGTGAGGCACGGTCCTTCGATCGGCTCGCTCGACATCGCTCCCAACGACGCCGGGGCGGCGCTCGCCGGGTTCGTCGAATCGTGCCCGGCGCTGCTGCGCCGCGATGACGTCAGCGGGCTGACCCGGGCGCGCGACTGGGATGCGGCCTGCCGCGCAGCCGCGACCTGGCCTTACGGTGAGGCGAAAGCCTTCTTCGGCACTTGGTTCGAGACCGCCGTCGTCGGCGACGGCAGCAGCTTCGCCACCGGTTACTACGAACCCGAGATCGCCGGCCAGCGAACGCGCTCTCCGGCCTTCGACCTTCCGGTCTACGGCGTGCCGGACGATCTGGTGCGCGCCTGGCCCGCGGACACGCCGCCCGACGAGCGCGAGGGCCGCCCGCCGCTCGGCCGCTTCGATGCGGAGGGCAAGTTCGTCCCCTATTACGACCGCGCCCAGATCGAGGACGGGGCGCTGGTCGGGCGCGGGCTGGAAATCGCCTGGGCCGCCGATCCGGTCGAATTCTTCTTCCTGCAGGTGCAGGGATCGGGCCTGCTGCGCGGGCCCGACGGCAGCACGATGCGGATCGGCTATGCCGGGCAGAACGGGCGCGAATACGTCTCGATCGGCCGCGTCATGCGCGAGCGCGGTCTGCTTGGCGACGGACCCGGGCAATATGCCAGCACCATGCAGGGCATCATGCAGTACTTGCGCGAGCACCCGGAGGAGGGCCGCGCGCTGATGCGCGAGAACCCGTCTTGGGTCTTCTTCCGCGAGATCGTCGGCGACGGGCCGCTCGGCGCGCTCGGGGTGCCTGTCCGGCGGCAGAGCTCGGTCGCCGCCGACCCCAACTACGTGCCGCTCGGCGCGCCGGTCTGGCTGGATATGGACAACGCCGACGTCACCGGGCTGTGGATCGCGCAGGACACCGGCGGGGCAATCAAGGGCGCGAACCGCTTCGACACCTTCTGGGGCAATGGCGAGGATGCTCGCCGCATCGCCGGCGGCATGAGCGCGCACGGCCGGGCGCTGCTCCTGCTGCCCAAGGGGACTGTTTATCGGCTGACCGGCAGGTGAAGCCCCCGCGCGGACTGACAGCCGAGGAATCCGCCGCCTGGGCGCGCCTTGCCGCGACGGTGCGGCCGCTCGATCCTCCCCGGCACGAGGTGGGTGGTGGAGGGGCTTCGCCACCCGCTCCGGCGGCGCCTGCGGCGCCCGCGCCCCGTCCGCCCAAGGGCCGCATTCCGCCGCCGCGCCCGGTCCCCCTGGCAGCACCGGCGCCGCGCGATCCTTCACAGCCGCTCGATTCGACCTGGGACAGGAAACTGGCGCGCGGTACGCTCGCTCCCGATTTTACGCTCGATCTCCACGGCCATACGCTCGAGGGGGCGCACCGTCGGCTCGACGACGGGTTGCTGCAAGCCAAGGCGATGGGCGCGCGGGTCGTGCTGCTGATCACCGGCAAGCCGCGTCCGGTCGCCGCCGCCGACCGGGCCGAGCGCCGCGGCGCGATCCGCGCCAAGGTCCTCGACTGGCTCGCCGCCGGGCCGCACGGGTCCGATATCGCCGCCGTCCGCACGGCCCACCGCCGCCACGGGGGTGAGGGTGCGCTCTATCTCGTCCTGCGGAAGCGGCGCTGAAGGTCAGGCGACCGTCGCGCCGAACAGCTGCCCCACCCCGGCCGTTACGGCCATCGCCAGCGCGCCCCAGAAGCTTACTCGCACCATCGAGGGAACGAGCGGCGCGCTGCCGGCCTTCGCGCCCAGGCCGCCCAGAACGACGAGGCACAGCAACGATACGGCTGCCACCGCCGGGATCACGATGCCCATGGGGACCAGCGGAACGACGGCAAGCGGCGCGGCCGCACCCGCGGTGAATGTCAGTGCGGAGGCCATCGCCGCCTGCAGCGGCCGGGCCGTGGTGGCTTCGGAAATCCCCAGTTCGTCGCGGGCGTGGGCGCCTAGGGCATCGTGCGCCATCATCTGCGTCGCCACGGTGCTGGCGGTGGCCGGATCGACGCCTCGGCCCTCGTAGATCTTGGCCAGTTCGGCGTGCTCGAAGTCGGGCTGTTCGGCCAGTTCGCGGGTCTCGCGGGCAAGATCGGCCTTCTCGGTATCGGCCTGCGAACTGACCGAGACATATTCGCCCGCCGCCATCGACATCGCTCCGGCAAACAGCGCCGCCATGCCCGCGACCAGCACTTCGCTGCGCCCGGCACTGGCCGAGGCGACGCCGACGATCAGGCTGGCGGTCGAGACAATCCCGTCGTTGGCGCCCATTACGGCGGCCCGCAGCCAACCGATCCGCGAGGTGGCGTGGGATTCGGAGTGAACGTGAAGACGGCCCATGATCTGTTCTCCCGCACCATGCGGCCGCGCCGGGTGCGCCGCAGTTGCACCATATCCGATGCGGCAAAATCCGGCCCGGGAAATTGTTCGAGGGCAAAAAACAAGACCCCCGGCATCGCTACCGGGGGTCCGTCTTGCCGGCCCGGGCGGTGGGCCGCAACAAATCGGCGCCTACTGGTGGTACTTGGCGCAGGTCAGGTCGAAGCGGTCGGCGTCCATGACCTTGGTCCAGGCCTTGACGAAGTCCTTCACGAACTTCTCTTCGTTTCCATTCTCGGCGTAGACCTGTCCGACGGCGCGCAGTTCGGAGTTCGAACCGAAGATCAGGTCGGCGCGGGTGGCGTGCCACTTGGTGCTGCCGTCCTTGCGGTCGGTCGCGACGTATTCCTGGTCGCTGTCGTCAGTCGCCTTCCAGACGTTCGTCATGTCGTAGAGGTTGACGAAGAAGTCGTTGGTCAACTGGCCCGAACGCTTGGTGAAGTGGCCGTGCCCGCGTTCGCCGTGGTTGGCGCCGAGCACGCGCAGGCCGCCGATCAGCACCGTCATCTCTGGCACCGAGAGGCCGAGCAGGCTGGCGCGGTCGAGCATCATTTCCTCGACCTTGATCGCGAGCTTCTTCTTGCCGACGTAGTTGCGGAAGGCGTCGGCCTCGGGCTCCATCACGTCGAAGCTCGCGGCATCGGTCTGGTCCTGCGTCGCGTCGCCGCGACCGCCCGTGAAGGGGACCTCGACTGAGAAGCCGGCGTCCTTGATCGCCTTCTCGAGCCCGACCACTCCGCCGAGAACGATGGCATCGGCGAGGCTCATGTCCCCGCGCAGGCCGTTGAGGGTGTCGATGACCTTGGCGAGCATCACCGGCTCGTTGACCTCCCAGTTCTTCTGCGGCTCGAGCGCCACGCGCGCGCCGTTGGCGCCGCCCCGGTGGTCGGACTTGCGATACGTCGAGGCCGAGGCCCAGGCGGTCTTGATCAGCTGGCTGACGGTCAGCCCGCTATCGGCGATCTTGCCCTTGATCTCGTTGACAAGGCTGTCGGATGGCATCGTGCCGGCCGGGACCGGATCCTGCCAGATCAGGTCTTCTTCGGGCACCTCGGGCCCAAGGTAGCGCGCCTTGGGGCCCATGTCGCGGTGGGTCAGCTTGAACCACGCGCGGGCGAAGGCATCCTTGAACGCCTCGTGATCGTTGCGGAACTTCTCCGATATCTTGCGGAATTCCGGATCGTTCTTGAGCGCCATGTCCGCGGTGGTCATCATCGTCGGAACCTTCTTGCTCGGGTCCCAGGCCGCCGGCGCCATGTCCTCTTCCTTCTGGTCGATCGGCTGCCACTGCTGGGCGCCCGCGGGGGACTTCACCAGCTCGTAATCGTAATCGAGCAGCAGGCGGAAGTAGTTCTCGCTCCACTTGTCGGGGGTATTGGTCCACGCACCTTCGAGGCCGCTTGTCACGGTGTGCTCGCCGATGCCGCCATGCTCTTCTCCGGAAACCCAGCCGAAGCCCTGCGCGGCGAGGTCGCCGCCCGCCGGCGCCGCGCCAAGGGTCGATGGATCGCCATTGCCGTGGCACTTGCCGAAGGTATGGCCGCCGGCGGTAAGCGCTACCGTCTCTTCGTGATCCATCGCCATGCGGGCGAAGGTTTCCTTGATGTCGCGCGCCATGCCTTCCATGTCGTGCGGATTGCCCTGCGGGCCTTCGGGGTTGACGTAGATCAGGCCCATCTGGATCGCGGCGAGCGGTCCTTCGAGCTCGTGCATGCCGTGGTCTGGCGCGATGCGGGTCTGAACGTTCTCGTTCACCCACTTGTCTTCCGAACCCCAATAGATGTCGCGCTCGGGCTCGTAGACGTCGGCGCGGCCGCCGCCGAAGCCGAAGGTCGGCCCGCCCATGCTCTCGATCGCGACGTTGCCGGCGAGGATGAACAGGTCGGCCCAGCTGATGTTCTTGCCGTACTTCTGCTTGATCGGCCACAGCAGGCGGCGCGCCTTGTCGAGATTGCCGTTGTCGGGCCAGCTGTCGAGCGGGGCGAAGCGCTGCTGGCCGCTGTTGGCGCCGCCGCGGCCGTCGGCGGTGCGGTAGGTACCCGCCGCGTGCCAGGCCATGCGGATGAAGAACGGTCCGTAATGGCCGTAGTCCGCCGGCCACCACGGCTGGCTGTCGGTCATCAGGTCGGTGAGGTCCTGCTTGAGCGCCTTGTAATCGACGGCGTTGAAAGCCTCGGCGTAGTCGAAATCGTCGCCGTAGGGGTTGGTGGGGCCGTTGGGGTTGAGGATTTCGGTGGCGAGCATCTCCGGCCACCAGTCCTTGTTGGTGCGGCCGAGCAGCGCCCGCACGCCTCCGTCGTGGGGTACCGGGCAACCGCCCTCGATCGATCCTGTCTTGGCGTCCATCTTTCGCTCTCCTGTCTGCCGGTTGTTGCAGTGCAGCGACTCAGCAGGTCGCCGTCTTTGACGCAGACTAACAGGAGGGCGGGCGAGGGGTTAGCGGGATAGTCCGATAAGGTTGAGCGAATTAATCAATCACCGCCTGTCGAGCGAGACAATCGATTAGTCGCAATGGGCGCTCAGGCGGCTTCCGCGATGTCGGTGACCGGTTCGGTGCGGATCAGATAGTCGAACGCGCTGAGCGCCGCCTTGGAGCCTTCGCCCATCGCGATCACGATCTGCTTGTAGGGAACCGTGGTCACGTCGCCTGCCGCAAAAACGCCGGGCAGGTTGGTCGCCGCCCGCCCGTCGATCTCGATCTCGCCGTGGCGCGACAGCGTGATGCCGCTGTCCGCGAGCCATTCGGTATTCGGAACGAGGCCGATCTGCACGAACACGCCTTCGAGATCCACGCGGTGCTCCTGCCCCGAATGCCGCCCGCGCCACACCAGGCCGGTCACGCGCTCGCCGTCGCCGGTGATCTCGGTCGTCTCGGCCGAGAGCAGCACGTCGACGTTGCCGAGCGAATGGAGCTTGTCCTGCAGAACCTGGTCGGCGCGCAGGGCGTCGGCGAATTCGACCAGCGTGACGTGATCGACGATGTTGGCCAGGTCGATGGCCGCCTCGACCCCCGAATTGCCGCCGCCGATCACCGCCACGCGCTTGCCCTTGTACAGCGGGCCGTCGCAGTGCGGGCAGTAGGCCACGCCCTTGTTGCGGTATTCGTCCTCGCCCGGCACGCCGAGCTGGCGCCAGCGCGCGCCGGTGGCGAGAATGACGCTGCGTGCCTTGAGGCTGCCGCCGCCGGCAAAGCGCACTTCGTGCATGCCGCCCGGCATGCGTGCCGGGATGAGCTTTTCCGCCGTCTGGAGCGTCATGACGTCGACCGCGTTCTCGGCGACGTGCTGCTCGAGCTGAGCAACGAGCTTGGGGCCTTCGGTATAGGGCACGGAAATGAAGTTCTCGATGCCGAGCGTGTCGAGCACCTGGCCGCCGAACCGCTCGGCCGCGATCCCGGTAGCAAAGCCCTTGCGCGCGGCATAGATCGAGGCCGCCGCACCCGCCGGCCCGCCGCCGACGATCAGCACGTCGAACGGCTTCTTCTCGGCCAGCTTGGCCGCGGCGCGGGCGCCGGCGTTGCTGTCCAGCTTGGCGAGGATTTCCTCGACGCCCATCTTGCCGCTGGCCCACATTTCGCCATTCAGGAACGTGGCGGGCACGGCCATGACGCCGCGGCTCTCGACCTCGTCCTGGAACGTGCCGCCTTCGATCAGGGTCGCGGTCACGCCCGTGTTGTTGAGCGCCAGCAGGGTCAGCGCCTGCACCACGTCGGGGCAGTTGTGGCAGCTCAGCGAGAAATACATCTCGAAGGCGTAGGTGCCCTCGAGGTCGCGAATCTGCGCCATGACCTCGTCGGAGACCTTGGGCGGATGCCCGCCGGCCCACAGCAGCGCCAGCACCAGGCTGGTGAACTCGTGCCCCATCGGCAGCCCGGCGAACTCGACCGCGACATCCGGATCGGACGCGCGGCGAATGACGAAGCTCGGCGTCCGCGAACCGGCCCCGTCGAAGCGCGCCGAGACCATGTCATGCAGCGCAGCGATCTCGGTGAGGAGTTCGCGCGTGTCGTCCGACTTCTTGCCTTGCCCGAGCGTCGCGACGAGCTCGATCGGCTCGCGCAGGTTGGCGAGGTAGGTCTTGAGCTGCTGGGTCAGGGTCGCGTCGAGCATGGCGGTTCCGTTACAATGAAGGGTTGGAGACCCGGGGCGGCGAGGGGGGAGGGGGCCGCCCCGGGTCTCGCGGCCGCCGCTGGGGCGGCCGCTGTCGAATCAGAGCTTGCCGACGAGGTCGAGCGAGGGAGCCAGCGTGTCGCTGCCTTCTTCCCAGGCCGCCGGGCACACTTCGCCCGGATGCGAACGCACGTATTGCGCGGCGCGGATCTTGCGGACCAGCTCGTTGGCGTTGCGGCCGACACCCTCGCAGGTGATTTCCATGAGCTGGATCACGCCGTCGGGATCGACCACGAAGGTCGCGCGGTCGGCCAGGCCGACACCGTCGCGCAGCACGCCGAAGTTGTTCGACAGTACGTGCATCTGGTCGCCGAGGAAGGCGTACTTGAGCTTGCCGATCTTCTCCGAGGTGTCGTGCCACGCCTTGTGGCTGAAGTGCGTGTCGGTGCTGACCGCGAAAACTTCGACGCCGAGCTTCTGCAGCATCTCGTAATGCTCGCCGAGATCCTCGAGCTCGGTCGGGCACACGAAGGTGAAGTCCGCCGGGTAGAAGAAGAACACGGCCCACTTGCCCTCGATGTCCTTTTCGGTGACGTCGTAGAAGTTTTCGCCCGCCTTGAAGGCGGTCGCCTTGAACGGCTTGATCGTGCTGCCGATGATACCCATCAAAATGCTCCTGTTCGGTTGTCTGCGAGGGTTGAAAACTCGAAGGCGGAGATAGTCATTGATGCGGCGCAACAAAGGTGTTTGTTGCGATTGCGAACATCGAAATTATCAATCAATCGTGCGCAAGTTTCCGTACGCGCAACACCTGTTGCAGTAATCGCAATCAGCGGTGTTTCGTGGCACGAGGTTCGGGCCAGAAAGAGGAGGGCGCGATGAGCGGTCAGGTCGCGATTCGGGACGTCGGCGGGGTGCGCGAGGTGACCTTCGACCGGCCCGAGAAGAAGAACGCGCTCTCGATGGCGATGTACCGCGCCGCGCGCGAGGCGCTCGAAGGCGCCCAGCGCGATCCGGCGCTCCGCGTCGTGCTGTTCACCGGCGCGGGAGAGGTCTTTACCGCGGGCAACGACATGGCAGACTTCGCCCGGGTGGCGAGCGGCGCGGCCGATGCGGACGAGGGCACGCGCTTCATCGCGGCGCTGGCGCGGGCGGAAAAGCCGATCGTCGCCGCCGTCCCCGGTCTCGCGGTCGGTATCGGCACGACGCTGCTCTTGCACTGCGACCTCGTCTATCTTGCCCAGGGCGCGCGGCTCACCGCGCCTTTCGTCGATCTCGCGCTGGTGCCCGAGGCGGCTTCGAGCCTGCTGCTCCCCGCGCGCATCGGCCATGTTCGCGCCTTCGCGATGTTCGCGCTGGGCGAGGGGCTGACGGCGCAGGAGGCGATGGCGCTCGGTCTCGCCAACGCCGTCCTGCCCGCCGGCGACGTTCTGCCGGCAGCGCGCGAAGCCGCCGCGGCGCTGGCTCGCCGGCCGCTCGGCGCGCTCGTCGCCACCAAGCGGCTGATGCGCGACGCCGAAACGCTGCTGGCGCGGACCGACGCCGAAATGGCGGAGTTCCGCGAGCGCCTGCAGAGCGCCGAAGCGCGCGAGGCGTTCGCCGCATTCATGGAACGGCGCGCGCCCGACTTCTCGGGATTCTGAAAGGCCGCAAATCGACCCCTTGCGCGGCGGGAAAAAACCCGCCCCCGAAAGCGCGCCCCCCGCACCGCTCAGGGCGCTTTTCCAATTCGGAGCGGGCGCGCTATAGTCCGCCGGCCGCGGCGCTGCGCCCGGCCATTTGGGGGGAGAGAAGTCTTGCGAATCGTCCTGGCGCTGTGCCTGATCCTGTCGTCCGCCGCGGTCGCCGCGCGGCCGGCCGCCGCCGCCGAGGCCGCCGCACCGTCCTGCGACCGCGAATGCCTGCGCGGCAAAGTCAGCGAAGTGCTCTACGCGCTCGCCGACCACGACGTCAGCAAGCTGCCCGTTGCCGCCACGCTGCGGGTCACCGAAGACGGCGTCGAGAAGCCGCTCGACAAGGTCGGGCTGGTGCGGTCGGTCACCCGGCTGCGCGGTTATCGCCAGGACATCGTCGACACGCGCGCCGGCCAAGCCGTGGCGGGCGCCATGGTCGAGGAATCGGGCGCGCCGATCCTGCTGGTCGTGCGGGTCAGGATAGACGGCGACAACAAGATCGACGAACTCGAACTGGTCGCCACCCGCAGCCGCGCCGATGGCATGATCTACAACATCGACGCCTACAGCGGTGCCCCGGCCGAGGGGATGGCCCTGCCGCCGCGGCCGGACCAGCTCGAATCGCGCGACGAGGCAATCCGCATTGCCATGTTCTACCCGCGCGGGCTCAGCAATGCCGAGACCTTTGACGCCATCGGCACCCCGTTCGCGCCCGAGGCTTTCCGGCTCGAAAACGGCGCGCTCATGGCCGGGCCGGGGTGCACGTTCTTCCCGGGCTGCGAGGACATCGGCAATCAGTCGCTGGCGATCTTCAAGCAGTTGGGCCGGGTCACCGTGCGCGAAATCGTCGTCGACGAGCGCATGGGCATCGTTCTCATGCGGCTCCACTGGAACCAGCGCGGCGGACCGGATTCGCCCAAGCTGACGGCCTGGGAGATGTTCAAGGTCTACGACGGCCAGATCCACATGGTGCAGGCCTGGATGCGCCTGTTCCCCCCGGAACTCGCGCTCGGCGGCTGGCCGATCCGCGAGGGCATCGTGCAGCCGTGAGGGTGCAATATCGCGACCCTGGATCAAATCCGGGGCGACGAAGAAGCGAAGTGGTCCGCCAAAGATTTACGTCACCCCGGGCTTGACCCGGGGTCCCGCTTCATGACCCGCACTGCGCCCGGTGCAGCAGCTTGTGGTCGGTCAGGACCAGCGCCATCATCGCCTCGACCACCGGGGTGCCGCGGATGCCCACGCAGGGATCGTGGCGGCCCTTGGTGGCGAGCTCGGTCGCCGCGCCTTCGCGCGTTACGGTTTCCTGCGGGATAAGGATCGAGCTGGTCGGCTTGAACGCCACCCGAACTACCACCGGCTGACCGGTGCTGATGCCGCCGGCGATGCCGCCCGCATGGTTGGCGAGGAACTCGGGCGAGCCGTTTTCGCCCGGACGCATCGGGTCGGCGTTCTCTTCCCCGCGCAGGCGGGCGGCGGCCATGCCTTCGCCGATCTCGACGCCCTTGACCGCATTGATGCCCATCATCGCACTCGCCAGGTCCGCGTCGAGCTTGGCGTAGATCGGCGCGCCCCAGCCGGCCGGAACGCCGGTCGCGACGCATTCGACCACCGCGCCGAGGCTCGAGCCGGCCTTGCGCGCCTCGTCGACCAGCGCTTCCCACCGCTTGGCCGCCGCCGCGTCGGGGCAGAAGAACGGGTTGTTGCCGATTTCGGCCGCGTCGAACCTCGCAGGGTCGATCGCATCGCCGCCGATCTCCGAGACGTAGGCGGTGAGCGTCACTTCCGCGATGACCAGCCGCGCCACCGCGCCCGCGGCGACCCGCGCCGCCGTCTCCCGCGCGCTCGACCGCCCGCCGCCGCGGTAGTCGCGCAAACCGTACTTGGCGTCGTAGGCATAGTCGGCGTGGCCCGGGCGATAAGCCTTGGCGACTTCCGAATAATCCTTCGAGCGCTGGTCGACGTTCTCGATCATCAGCGAAATCGGCGTGCCGGTGGTCCGGCCCTCGAACGTGCCCGAGAGGATGCGGACTGCGTCGGGTTCCTTGCGCTGGGTGGTGAACTTGCTGGTCCCCGGCCGCCGGGCATCTAGGAACGGCTGGATATCGCTTTCGGTGAGCGAAAGGCCCGGCGGACACCCGTCTACAATCGCGCCGAGCGCCGGCCCGTGGCTTTCGCCCCAGGTGGTGAAACGCAAGACCCGTCCGAAGGTGTTCCAGCTCATGAGGGGTTCCCATAGCGCAACCGCCGTCGGTGTCGAGCGTCCGGCAGAGGAATGGGCTGTCCTACAGACCCTGACTTGTGCCAGTCTCCTCGGATGATCGGCTTGCCCCCTCGAACCAGCCTTCCGGTCGAGAGCAGCGCCAGAAGCGATTTTCCTCGCGATTCCGCAAGAGTGTCACCCGGCCGATTGTGCTTCAAGCCATTGGAAACACAAGAAATACTGTCGAATGAGCCGGGTGACACCCTGTCGCTTGTGTCATCCTCTCGCGGGCCCCTCGCAGCCATGCCGCGTCGTCACCGTGGACGATGGGCACATGCCCCCTTTCAAAACGGCCGCCCAGCGAGCAGGAACAAAGCATGATTGCCAAGCTCAAGGGTGTGCTCGACGAGACGGGGAGCGACTGGGCGGTGATCGACGTCGCCGGCGTCGGTTACCTCGTCCACTGCTCGTCGAAGACGCTCGCCGCGCTGGGCGAGGTGGGCGAGGGCTGCACGGTCTTCACCGACCTGCAGGTGTCCGAGAACGACATGCGCCTGCTCGGCTTCGCCGACGCCGGCGAGCGCGACTGGTTCCGGCTGTTGACCCAGGTGCAGGGCGTCGGCTCGAAAGTGGCGCTGGCGATCCTTTCGGCGCTCTCTACGCAAGAACTGCGCGACGCCTGCGCCGCCATCGACGCCGCCACGGTGGCGAGAGCGCAGGGCGTTGGCCCGAAGCTGGCGGGCCGCATCGTCAACGAACTCAAGGACAAGGCCGGCGCGCTGCCCGGAAGCGGACTGGCCGGCGCCTCAGTCGCCGCGCCGCGCGGCGGAGCCGCCGCCGATGCCTTGTCCGCGCTGCAGAACCTCGGCTTCAAGCCCGCCATCGCGGCCGCTGCCGTCGCCCACGCACAGGCCGAGCTGGGCGACGACGCCAGCGACACCGATCTCATCCGCGTGGCGCTGAAGAGGGCGGCGGGGTGATGGGCGCGCTGACGCCCGAGCAAAAGGAAGTCGCCCGCGCTGAAGGGCAACGCTGGTGGGATTCCGCCCATGATCGGCTGAGGTTCTCGGTTGAATATGCGCAAGCGGGGATCAAGGCGCTGTTCTTGGCGAATGGCGGCGGCATTCTCGCGCTCCTAACCTTTGCTGGCAATACTGGAGCCGTTGTTGAGCCGCGGGCGCTGTTTTGGAGCTTCGTTTGGTTCGGAATTGGCTGCTTCTCGGCATTAGCCATCTACATCGCGGGCTATGTCTCACAGGGCTTGGTGATGCAGGCCGAATTTGTTGAGTCGAGACGGGCGATTTCCGACTCTTTGGAGTTGGAACAGTCTTTTGACGCGACACCATTCGAGACGAAAAGCGAGATAGCCGAGAGGGTCGGGCTTTCGTGTGCTTTCATATCACTCGGGATGTTTTTGCTCGGAGCACTCGTCGGCCTGGATTCTGTGACATGACTAATATTCCGATCGAAGTGGGGAAGGAGAAACTCCGCCGGACAAGCGAAGCTAGAATCACGTTAATTGAGGAGCACTCGGCGGCCTTTCGGTGGCTGATGGCGTCCTTTCTCGCAATTAACGGAGGCGGTCTGCTCGCAATTTCGGACCTCGAAATGCCAACGACGATGTTTCGAATCGCTGGAGGGGCGTTTTGGCTCGGCATCATCTGCGCCTTGGGATTGGCTTGGCGCTCTCAAGTGATCAACAGGCAGGCGATCCAAAGATTGAGTTACATCGAGTTGATCTGGGCAACGGCCATCGCAGTCCGAGACATTGATCCCAAGGTGGCAGAAGACGCGGAGAGGGATTTTGCCACAATAAGCCCGCTCTCTGCGCGAGCGTTTTCTTGGGCTTCAGTCGCCTGCTTCTCTGTGGGTTCGTGGGTCACCGGGTTTGCGGTTACATGACCGATAACCCCGCCCTCTCCCCCCAGCGCCAGCCGGAGGACCCGGACGCCGCGCTGCGGCCCAAGACCCTGACCGAGTTCGTCGGCCAAGAGGCCGCGCGCGAGAATTTGCGAGTCTTCATCGAGGCTGCGCGGGGACGCGGCGAGGCGATGGACCACGTGCTGTTCTTCGGGCCGCCGGGGCTGGGCAAGACCACGCTGGCGCAGATCGTCGCGCGCGAGATGGGCGTCGGTTTCCGCGCCACCAGCGGGCCGGTGATCGGCAAGACCGGCGACCTCGCCGCGCTGCTCACCAACCTCGAGCCCAACGACGTGCTGTTCATCGACGAGATTCACCGTCTCAACCCGGTGGTCGAGGAAGTGCTCTACCCGGCGATGGAGGACCGCGCGCTCGACCTGATCATCGGCGAGGGCCCTTCGGCGCGCTCGGTGCGGATCGACCTGCCGCCGTTCACGCTGATCGGGGCGACCACCCGGCAGGGGCTGCTGACCACCCCGCTGCGCGACCGCTTCGGCATCCCGGTGCGGCTCAACTTCTACACCGTCGAGGAACTGCAGCGGGTGGTGACCCGCGGGGCCGACAAGCTCGGCGTGGCTATCGATCCCGCCGGCGCGCGCGAGATCGCCCGCCGCGCCCGCGGCACGCCGCGCGTGGCCGGGCGGTTGCTGCGCCGGGTCCGCGACTTCGCCCACGTCGCCGGCGACGGGACGGTCACGCAGGGCGTGGCCGACAAGGCGCTGACCCGGCTCGAGGTCGACGCCCTCGGGCTCGACGCGATGGACCGGCGTTACCTGACGATGATCGCCGAGATCTACGGCGGCGGCCCGGTCGGGGTGGAAACGCTCGCCGCCGGCCTCGCCGAGCCGCGCGACACGATCGAGGAAGTGGTCGAACCGTTCCTCATCCAGCTCGGCCTGGTGGCCCGCACCGCGCGTGGGCGATGCCTTAACGCGGGCGGCTGGAAACACCTCGGAATGAACCCTCCCGGCGGCCTGCAGGAAGGTCTTTTCGGCGATTCTCCGGCTGCGAAATAGAGGGCGGAGGGGAGAGCGCAAAACGCCCGAAACCCGCGCAATTGCTTAATTTTTGCTTATCGAATGCCCACCATTCAGTGCCACTGTGGGACAACCCCGGGTCTGGCGATGCCGGGCCCTTCAAAAAAGCGCCCGCAAGGCTTCTTTTCTTGGTTAACGCAATTGCCGGGTAAGGTTTTTTGGCTGTTCTTGGCTGGAACCGGACACGCCGTGCCTTCCATTTCGGGAAGGTCAGGCAAATCCGGGAAAGCTTGAGAGATCGACCATGTCTGTACGTATGGCCCTCGCGAAACTGTCCGCAGCAGCGTCAATCGGCGCGGTTGCCGTCGGCGGTGCAGTGCACGTGGCAGAGGCGCCCGCCAGCGGCGCTCCCGAATATCACGCCGGGAAGTACACCAAGGCTGCGCCGGTGAAGTACACCAAGACCAAGACCGCCAAGCGCGTCATCCCGCACAAGGTCAAGCGCATCCGCCGCACGATCACGCTGGAATGCGCGCCCGGCGAAACGATGGTCAAACCCGGCGAACTCGGACCCGGCGGTGCGCCGGCGCGCGAAGAGGCCTACTGCTACTCGCAGGCCGCGCCGCAAATGGCGATGGTCCCGGTCAGCGTTCCCCTGCCACCGCAGGGCGGCATGATCGCTGGTGGCGGCGGCGGAGCCCCGGTGGTGATCGGCGGCTCGGGCGGCTTCGGCGGCTTCGGCGGCGGGTTCTTCGGGGGCTTCTTCGGCGGGTCGAGCAGCGGCGGCAGCGTCAATCTCTCGAGCACCACGACCACCACCGGCGGACAGAGCCAGGGTCAGGGGCAGGTCATCAACGTCGACGTCAATGTCGACAATTCGAATGTCGGGGCGACCTCGACCTCGACGTCGAGCGGCGGCTCCTCGACCTCCACTTCTACCGGCGGTCTGACCAGCACCACGACTTCGTCGTCGGGCAACGTCACCTCGACCTCGAGTTCTTCGGGCAACGTTTCCAGCTCGACCTCGAGTTCGACCTCGGGCAACGTCTCGACCAGCACCTCGACCTCGACCTCCAGCTCGACCTCGGGCAATATCACCTCGAGTACTTCGACCTCGAGCAGCACGTCGACCTCGACCTCGGGATCAAGCAGCACCTCGGGCAGCAGCAGCTACGGCTGCGGCAAGCACTGCGGCACCACCTCGGGCACTCAGGTTCCGGCACCGCCGATGCTGCTCCTGTTCGGCGCGGGTGCCGCGGCGGTCTTCGGCCGGCGCAGGCGCAGAAAGCCCGCCACCGCCTGAGCCGTCATCTACTCGGGGTTCAGGCGCCAGGCTTCCAGCCGGTACCACTGGGTGACGATATATTTGACGCCCGCGTCCACTGGTCTCCCGCCATGGCGGGTCGCCGGGTTGGGCCGCCCGCGCCGGTCCATGTTGTTCCACACCAGGAGCATGCCCGCCGCGGGGCGGATCGACAGCTCGAGCTCGGGGAAATCGGTTGTCCCGCCCGCTTCGACGGCGTTGAGATAGAGCATCGCGGTCCAGGTCCGCTGGCCCCCGCGCAGCCGCTCGCGCTGCCAGTGTTCGCGCTGCTGCAGGAAGTGGTCGCGGTGAATCCGGTATTCCTCCCCGCAGCGATAGCGCTGGCCCTGCATCGTCTCGGCGTTGGCCCGCTGGAGGCCGAGCAAGGCGTCGATCCGTTCGCCAAGGTCCGTCGCGACCGGATCGTCGCGGAAATAATGCGTCGAGCTCGTGCGGATCCCCTTCCGGCCGCTCGGGCTGTCGTTGAACAGGATTGAGGGCGCGGCGTGCTGCTCGATCGTCGCGATCAACGCGCGGCAATCCTCCGGGCCGGCAAACTCCGGCACGGTGAACAGATCCGCCTTGCGCCCGCCGAGAGGGCGGGCTCGGGCATCCTCGAGGAGCCGCTTCCGCACTGCCTTGCCGACAGCGGCGAGTCGGGCCGGATCGGCCTTCTCGTCGGCCGGCTTGCCGAGCCCGAGGCGGGCCAGCAGGCTCAGGCCGCGAGCTTCCTCAACACGTACTGCAGGATGCCGCCGTTGCGATAGTATTCGAGCTCGTTTGCGGTATCGATGCGGCACTTCGCCGTGAAGGTGAAGCTTGTCCCGTCGGCGCGCGCCACTTCGACTTCCATGTCCTGCTGCGGCTTGATGTCCGCCAGGCCGCGGATCGTGAAGCTATCGTCGCTCTTCAGGCCGAGCGTTTCGCGTGTGTCCCCGCCGGTGAATTGCAGCGGCAGCACGCCCATGCCGACGAGGTTCGAACGGTGGATGCGCTCGAAGCTCTCGACGACCACGGCGCGGACACCGAGCAGGATCGTGCCCTTGGCTGCCCAATCGCGGCTCGACCCGGTACCGTATTCCTTGCCGGCGACGACGATCAGCGGCGTACCGTCTTCCTTGTGCTTCATCGCCGCATCGTAGATCGGCATCGTCTCGCCCTCGTAGGTGGTCATGCCACCTTCGACGCCGGGGACCATCTCGTTGCGAATGCGGATATTGGCGAAGGTGCCGCGCATCATCACCTCGTGATTGCCGCGGCGGCTGCCGTAGGAATTGAAGTCCTGCTTCGCGACCTGGTGGGCGAGCAAGTATTCGCCAGCCGGGCTGTCGGCTTTGATAGATCCGGCCGGGGAAATATGGTCCGTGGTGACCGAATCCCCGAGGATCGCCAGCGGCTTGGCGTCGACGATATCGGTAATCGTCGCTGGCTCCATTGTCATCCCGTCGAAGTAGGGCGGGTTGGCGATATAGGTGCTGCCGGCGCGCCACTGGTAAGTATCGGAGCCGGTGACGTCGATCGCCTGCCAGTGTTCGTCGCCCTTGTAGACGTCGGCATAGCGGGCCTGGAACATGCCCCGGTCGATCGAGCCCATGCGAATCTCGTTCACCTCCGCATTGGTCGGCCAGACATCCTTGAGAAAGACGTCGGCGCCGTCCTTGTCCTGACCCAGCGGGGTGGTGGTGATGTCCTCGGTCACCGTGCCTTTGAGCGCGTAGGCAACGACCAGCGGCGGGCTAGCGAGGAAGTTGGCGCGCACGTCGGGACTGACGCGGCCTTCGAAGTTGCGGTTGCCCGAGAGGACCGAGGCGGCGACGATGTCGTTGCCGTTGATCGCCTTGCTGATCGGCTCGGCCAGCGGACCCGAATTGCCGATGCAGGTGGTGCAGCCATAGCCGACGAGATCGAAGCCGATAGCGTCGAGATCGGATTGCAGCCCCGCCTTGATGAGGTAGTCGGTAACCACCTGCGATCCTGGGGCGAGGCTGGTCTTGACCCACGGCTTGGGCATCATTCCTTTGGCGTGCGCCTTCCTGGCGACGAGGCCGGCGGCGATAAGCACATCGGGGTTGCTCGTGTTGGTGCAGCTGGTGATCGCCGCGATGACGACGTCACCGTCACCGATGTCGTGGTTCCGGTCATCGACGTCGACGCGCACCGGCCCGCTCTTGCCGTAGAGCTTCTTGAGATCGGTGTTGAACAGTTCGGCCACCTCGGGCAGCGCGACCTTGTCCTGCGGACGCTTGGGACCGGCGAGCGAGGGCACGACGCGTTCCATGTCGAGCTCGAGAGTCTTGGTGAAGACCGGCTCGTTCTCGGGCGTGAACCACAGACCCTGTGCCTTGGAATAGGCTTCGACGAGGGCGAGCTGCTCCTCGTCGCGGCCGGTCAGGGCGAGGTATTCGATGGTCTTCTCGTCGACTCCGAAAAAGCCGCAGGTGGCCCCGTATTCGGGCGCCATGTTGGCGATGGTTGCGCGGTCGGCGAGGCTGAGCTGGGTAACGCCGGGGCCGTAGAATTCGACGAAACTGCCGACCACGCCGACCTGGCGCAGCATCTGCACGCAGGTCAGCACGAGGTCGGTGGCGGTCACGCCCTCGGCGAGCTTGCCGATGAGCTTGAAGCCGACGACTTCGGGAATCAGCATCGAGACCGGCTGACCGAGCATGGCCGCTTCCGCCTCGATCCCGCCGACGCCCCAACCGAGCACGCCGAGACCGTTGACCATCGTGGTGTGACTGTCGGTGCCGACGCAAGTGTCGGGATAGGCGACGGTCTCGCCGCTTTCGTCCTGGCTGGTCCAGACGCACTGCGCGATGTGCTCGAGGTTGACCTGGTGGCAGATGCCGGTGCCCGGAGGCACGGCCTTGAAGTTGTCGAGGCTCTTCGAACCCCACTTGAGGAAGTCGTAACGCTCGGCGTTGCGCTGGTATTCGAGCTCGACGTTCCGAGCGAAAGCCTTGGGCGTGCCGAATTCGTCGACCATGACCGAGTGATCGATGACGAGGTGAACCGGGACCAGCGGGTTGATCTTGCTGGTGTCGCCGCCGAGCCGCGCGATGGCATCGCGCATCGCCGCGAGGTCGACGACGCAGGGCACGCCGGTGAAGTCCTGCATCAGCACGCGCGCCGGGCGGTACTGGATCTCGCTGCCGGTTGCCGGGTTGTTCTGCCAGTCGGCGATCGCCTGGATGTCCGCCTGCGAGACGGTGAAGCCGCCGTCCTCGAAACGCAGCATGTTCTCCAGCAAGACCTTCATGCTGAAGGGCAGGCGGCTGACGTCGCCGATCGTTTCGGACGCCTTGCTCAGGGAATAGTACGCGTAGGACTTGCCCCCCACTTCAAGCGTCGAGCGGGTTCCGAGCGAGTTCTTGCCGACCTGAGTCATCTGCGGCTGGTCCTTCCTGTTTTGTCGAGCCCGGCCTGAGAGATCGCGCATCAGCGCAAGGGCCGGATTTACGCGGGGCACTGCGCGTTCCGCGGCGCAAAATCAAGGGGGCGGGATTGGAATGAAGCCGCTCTGCGGCTAGGGGCCGAAGCTCGGAACGCAGCACACGCAACGATGCCCATCGGACCACCCAGCAGGCCGCAGGATCGGCTCCACGTCTTCGTCATGGCGCTTGCGCTGGCGCTGGCGGCATTTGCCGGCGGAGCAGCGGGTCTGGTGTGGAACTGGCTGGCCGGCGACGACAAGGAAACCGGGGCCGAGGCGACGACTGAGGAGCAGAGGGCACCGGCCGAGGAGCCGAGTCCCTCGCCGGTTCCGCTGCCGAGCCCGTCGCCCAACTAGGCTGCCGTCATTTCGGGCGGTTTGCGCGGTGCGGCGATCCAGCACCCGGCGACGATCAGGCCCGCACCGACCAGCGTTGGCGCGGACACCGGCTCGCGGAAAAACAGCCAGCCGAACAGCATGGCCCAGAGGAACCCGGAGTATTCGAGCGGAATCAGCGCCTGGGCCTCGGCCCGGGCATAAGCCCAGGCCAGTGCCATGGCGCCGCCGACCGACATCGCGGCCGCAGCGAAAATCCAAGGAAGCGATGCCGACCCGGGCAAGGCGAAGAACCACGGGGCGAACAGCAGGTAGACGAGGCCCGACACGGCGGTCTGGAAAGTGGCAACCTCGGCCGGTTTGGCAAATTGGGCTTGCTGGCGCTGGAGGACCAGGTTCCAGGCATAGAGCAGCGACGATGTCAGCACCGCCGCGATGCCGAGCGCCGCGCCGCCGTCGGCGGCGGGGGCTTCGATCCGGCCCCAGGCGATCGTCGCCACCCCGGCGAGGCCGAGCAGCGAGGCGGCGATGGCGCTGCGGGCGATAGTCTCGCCCAGCAGCACGGCTGAAAGGTACAATGCGACGAGCGGCGAGGTGAAGCTGAGCGCAATCGCCTCGGCGAGCGGCAGCCGGGTGATTCCCCAGAAGAAGGTGAAGCTCATCCCGGCAATGACCACCCCGCGTACGATGTGCAGCCGCATCACCGGGCGCGCCGGCCAACCGCGGCGCGTGGCGAGGTAGAGCGGCCCGGCCATCGCCAGCGCGAAGCCGCTGCGGACCACCAGGGTCACGTAGGTCCCGACCGCCAGTGCGGCGAGTTTCATCACTGCATCCATCAGCGAGAGCAGTCCGACCGCCGCCAGCGTGACGAGAAACGGCAGCAGATTGCGGGGCGGATGCATTCGCGGGATTTACGCGATTGCGCACTTCGGGCAATGGCGCGCTCCCCATCGATTCAGCCGCCAGCAAGGCGTGATGGTTGATGAAATTCGGCGAAACGGGCACAATCAGGGGCGCGGCTGCGTTAGTCGGTCGCATCGGCTCCGGGCACAGGACATCATGACCATTCTCACGCGCAAGCTTCTCCTCGCCACCGCTGCGGCCCTGTGCGCGGCGGCACCGGCGGCCGCACAGCAGCAGAGCTTCGCCGAACAGTTCGCGCCTTTCCAAGCCGAAAACGTGCTCGAGAAAGATGCGGTCGAGGTCGTCTCGCGGCCGGTGGTGCAGGACGCTTCCACGCCGGCGCCGCGCTTCCCGCTCGTCCAGCCGTGGTCGGTCGCCGACGCTCAGGGCCTGCTCGATGCGATCGAGGGTATCGGCAGCGAAGGACTAGATCCCCGCGATTATCGGCCCGAAGCCCTGCGCCAGGCGATCGCTTTCGGCACCAGCCCCGAGCTCGACCAGCTGGCGAGCCAAGTGTTCGGCTGGCTGGTCGAGGACCTGCGCGACGGGCGCACGCCGATGGAAGCGCGCAAGCAGTGGTTCGTGGTCGATCCGGACCCCGACCTGATTCCGACCGGGAAGGTGCTCGCCGACGCGCTGGCCAGCCATGACATCGCCGGAACGCTGGCGGGTCTCGATCCGACGCACCCCGACTATGCGGCGCTCAAGACGCTGCTCGCCCAAACCCCGGAGACCGACGCGGCCAAGCGCAAGATGATTCGCGCCAACATGGACCGCTGGCGCTGGCTCGCGCGCGATCTCGGCGGCCAGTACCTGATCACCAACGTCCCCGAGATGCAGCTGCGCCTGACGGTCAACGATCAGATCATTCGCACATACAGGACGATCGTCGGCAAACCCGGCCGCACCGCGACGCCGCAGCTTGCCGAGACGGTCGAAGGGGTAATCTTCAATCCGACGTGGACCGTCCCGCAGTCGATCGTCAAAGGCGAGGGGCTGGGAGCCAAGGTGCTCAACAACCCCGGTTGGGCAAGGTCCGCGGGCTACAAGGCAACCAAGGGCGCCAACGGATACATTTCGGTGGTCCAGCAACCGGGACCCGGCAACTCGCTCGGCATGATGAAGCTCGACATGCCGAACCCGCACGCAATTTTCCTCCACGACACTCCGAGCCGGGGTCTTTTCGAACGCGACAACCGCGCGCTCAGCCACGGATGCATTCGCACCGAACGGGCGCTCGAGCTGGCCATGACCATCGCCATCCTCGGCCAGGGCGCGACCAAGGACGAGGCCGTAGAGATCTCCAGCTCGGGCAAGTACACCCGCGTGCCGGTGGTCAAGACGATGCCCGTCTACATCACGTATTTCACCATGGGCCGCGACATCGACGGCGAGCTGCGCAGTTTCGACGACATCTACGGCCGCGACGCGCCGGTTCTCGCCGCGCTCGACCAGCCGCGGGTCGGCAACCGTGCCCGCGAGACGAGCGAAAAGGTGGTCGAGATCGTCGACGACCTGCAGATCTGATAACCGGGATCAGCGCCGCCTCTGCGGCTGCCCGATTCCGGCGTCGCGGTGCTCGGCCGGTCAGGCCGCGACCGATTCCTTCGCATCCTGGAGGATCATCTCGGCGCCCTTTTCGGCGATCATGATCGTCGGGGCGTTGGTGTTGCCGCTGGTGATCTTGGGGAACACGCTGGCGTCGATGACCCGCAGTGCTTCGACGCCGCGAACCTTGAGCTCGGGCGTGACCGGGTAGCGCTCGTCCCCCATCGCGACCGTGCCGACCGGATGGTAGACCGTGGCCGAGGCCATCTTGGCATATTCGAACATGGCCTGATCGGTATCGCCGAACGGGTCGCCGGCGTCCTTCATGTATTGGCGGATTGCCGGCTGATTCCAGATCGCCCGAATGACCTTGAGCTGTTCGACCGCCATCTGCTGATCGATCGGGTCGGAGAGGTAGTTCGGGACGATCTTCGGATTGACCATCCCGTCGGGCGAGCGGGCGTGGATGCTGCCGCGCGATTCCGGGCGCAGCTGGCACGGGTTGCTGGCCATGCCCGGCTCCTTTTCGAGCTGCAGCCCCTGGGTCGTCGCCAAGACCTCGAGGTCCATGCTCGCCGCCATCATGTGGATCTGCATGTCCGGGTGCTCGAGCTCGGGCCGGGTCTTGGCGAAAGCGCAGCCGTGGGCCACCGCCATGCTCAGGATGCCGGTGCGGGTGATACCGTACTTGGCGATCTCCTTGACCAGGTTGAGCCCGGTCGAACGATAGTTGATCGAGTGCCAGTCCTCCTTGAGGCGCGCCTGGCAGCCGATCATCACGTGGTCCTGCAGGTTCTCGCCGACCATCTTGCTCTCGTGGACCACGGGAATGCCCAGTTCGCGCAGCAACTCGCCCTGACCGACACCGCTGATCTCGAGCAGCTTGGGCGATTCGACCGATCCGGCGCTGAGGATGACTTCGCGCGCCGCCATGACCCGGCGCTTCTCGCCGTTCTGCATGAACTCGACGCCGACCGCGCGCTTGCCCTCGAAGATGATCCGGGTAGTCATCGCGCGGGTCTCGACCAGCAGGTTCTCGCGGCCCATCGCCGGGTGGAGGTAGGCGTTGGCGGCCGAGTGGCGCTTGCCCTTCTTGGCAGTGAGCTGGAACCAGGTGACGCCTTCCTGATCGCCGTTGTTGAGGTCCTCGCGGTAGGGCAGGCCGTATTCCTCGCACGCCTCGATCAGCGCCGCGGAAATCGGGTGCTTTTCCGGGAAGTCGGAGACGTTGAGCGGGCCGCCCACCCCGTGGGTGTCGATCTCGCCGCGCTCCTGATTCTGCGCCTTCTTGAAGTAGGGCAGGACATCGTCCCAGCTCCACCCGCGCGCACCCATCTGCGCCCAGCCGTCGTAATCGGCCGCCTGGCCGCGGACGTAGAGCAACCCGTTGATCGAACTCGAGCCGCCGAGCACCTTGCCCTTGGGCCACTTGTGCGGCCGGTCGCCGGTGCCGTGGTCGACCTCGGTATCGTAGAGCCAGTTGACCTTGGGATCGTTGAGCGTCTTGCCGAACCCGATCGGGGTCTGGATCATCAGGTTGGACATGAACTGGCCGGGCTCCTTGAGCGGCCGGTCGTCGCCGCCCGCCTCGAGCAGGACCACCTTGTGTGTCCCGCTCTCGCTCAGCCGCGCCGCCAGCACGCATCCGGCGCTGCCTGCACCGACGATGACATAGTCCGCGTAGAGTTCAGCCGCCATTTTCCTCTCCTTCTGCGCCCCGTGGACGCAATATTGGTGCGATTCGCTTGGATTTCAGCCTAGGATTGTGCACTCACCGGGTCACGGAAAACCGTGCGGAGAGAGCCCTTGATCAAGCCTGAACTTGAGTTTGTCTACGAAGCCGGCGGCGAGCTGGAGACCCCGCGCGAGATTGGGCCGGTGGTCGACGGAACCCGGCGGATCATCCCGATCAAGGCCGGCGGCTACGTCAAGGGTCCGAAGATTTCCGGCAAGCTGATGGGCAATTCGGCCGACTGGCAGCTGACCCGGCCCGACGGAGTGACCGTGGCCGACGCGATCTATGCGATCGAAACCGACGACGGCGCGCTGATCCAGATCCGCAACAAGGGCCTGCGCCACGGTCCGCCCGAGGTCATGGATCGGCTGCGCCGGGGCGAGCCGGTCGAACCCGACGAGTACTATTTCCGAACGGTCCCCGAATTCATCGCCCCCGAAGGCCCCTACGATTGGCTCAATCGCTCGATCTTCATCTGCTCGGGCGCGCGCTATGCGAGTTCGATCAAGCTGTGGGTCTGGCGGGTGCTGTGACACGGGCCGTCCCGGTTGCGCTCGCGGCGTTCTTGGCGGCCGGCAATAGCGATTTCGAAGCGCCTCGCACCGAATGGGGCGATCCCGACCTTACCGGCACATGGCCGGTGCAGATGGTCAACGATGCCCGAATTCGCCTCGAGCGTCCGCAAGAGTTTGGCGACCGGGCGGAACTGACCGACGCCGAGTTTGCCGAAAGACTGGCCGCCGCGGAGCAATCGGATGCGGAATACAGGCCGGCCGAAGGTGGTACCAAGGGCCTCTCCGAGTGGCTGCTCTCGACACCTTTCGCGCACCGCAGTTCGCTGATCGTCGATCCGCCCGACGGCCGCCTCCCGCCGCTTACCAAGGCGGCGAGGGCGCTTTCCGAAGGCGCGCGCTCTACCCGCGTGGGCCCGCCGGTATTCGACTGGGTCAGCGATTTCGACGCGTTCGAACGCTGCATCACGCGCGGCTTCCCGGCGGTCATGCTGCCGCAGCCCTACAACAACGGGCTACGGATATTCCAGGCGCCAGGCTATGTGGCGCTGCAGATGGAGACGTTCGGCACGCGGATAATTCGGCTTGAGCGAAGCGCACCCTGGCCCCGGAAGGTTCGTGCGTGGCATGGCTACAGCCGCGGGCATTGGGAGGGCGGCACGCTGGTCGTCGTGACCACAAACATCGTGTCGGGCGACAGCGCGACGACCAAACGATTCGGCCGTGCGGCAGGGCCGATCCCGGGGCGCGAGAACGCGGTCATCCCGGTCGGGCCCGATGCGAAGGTGGTGGAGCGCTTCAGCCTCGCGGGGCCGGACCGCTTGGCCTATCGAGTGACCTACGAAGATCCGGCCGTGTACACGGCGCCCTGGACGGCCAAACTCGAGCGGCAGCGCGACGAGGACTACAAGCTCTACGAATATGCCTGCCAGGAAGGCGACAGCTCGATCCGCGCGGTGATCGAGGGATCGCGCGCCGACCGTGCGGCGTCGAAGCGCTGACGCTCGCCGCCCTGGGCGATCGATTCGGTCTGCATCGCGATCGTCGAGGCTGGGCCAAGGTTACCATGTTTACACCCTGTAACCCAGCAAGTGTGCACTAAGAATTTGATATAACGTAGGTTATTGGCGGGATTGCCGGGTGACAGATGCGGTGCGGTCGGGAAAAATCTGCCTCCAGCTGAGCGGGTGATCGACGATTCGAAAGAGCCGCGCGGAGCATGGCGGCAACCGGGCCTTGTAGGACAGCCCTAAAACAGCGAGCCGGCGGTCGAGGTCAATCCGATTACCGGCAGAAAGCCGAGCAGCGTCGCGGCGAGGAAGGTGCGGCTGCGGACCGGCGAGAGCGCAGAGCCTGCGGTGACGAGGAAATGCGGCACGCCCGCGACCCGAAGCCCGACGACATAAAGAAAGCCGCGCCGCGCGAAGTGATCCTCGAACCGCGCCAGCCGTTCGCCCCAGCGCGCCCTGACCCGCTCGCGCAGCAGGTGGCGCGAAGCGAGGAACAGGACCTGGCTGCCGACGAGCACGCCCGCAAGCACCGCCGCGCCGCCGACCACGCCGCCGAGCAGCGCGCCCGAAGACACCGACACCGGGATGATCGTGCCGGGCACGCACAAGGCCACCAGTGTGGCCGTCAAGGCCGCAAAGGCGCAGGCCAGCGCGAATTCGCTGGTGAAAAGGGACTGCACGACCGCCAGAACGTCGGCGCTCATCGAGACGATATCCT
The DNA here is from genome assembly GCF_030657335.1 of Croceibacterium aestuarii. NCBI lineage: Bacteria > Pseudomonadati > Pseudomonadota > Alphaproteobacteria > Sphingomonadales > Erythrobacteraceae > Croceibacterium > Croceibacterium aestuarii. Next base: position 69,103 of record NZ_CP131039.1, on the reverse strand, counting down.
CATGCCGGTGCAGTGTTCGGAGCGAGCGTCGGTTCCGACCTCCGGGCCGGTACGCTCCCACGCTGCGGCAGAGCGACCGAAATCCCTAGGCGATCCGGATGTCGAGCAGCGTCGGCCCCTTGGCGGCGAAGCTCCATTCGAGCGCGGCATCGAGGTCTTCGACCGCCTCGACCCGCTTCGCCTCGACCCCGTGCCCATTGGCGAGCTTGACGAAGTCGAGCCCCGTGAGGTCGCAGCCCGGCACGTGGTTCATGCCGAACTCGCCCGAAAACCCGGTCAGCGCCGCGTAGGCCGAATTGTTCATGATCAGGAAGCTGACGTTCGCGTCTTCGAGCTGTGCGGCGAACAGGCCCTGGATGGTGTACATCGCCGCGCCGTCGCCGAGGATCGCGAGGACCTTGTCCTGCTGGCCCATCGCCACGCCGATGCTGCCCGGCAGCGAATAGCCGAGGCCGCCGCTGGCGCAGGAATAGAACCCGCCCTCGCGGGTGATCGGCAGGACATCGTGCTCGGGCCCGCGGGCGGTCGGGGCCTCCTCGACGATGACGGCGTCCCTGGGCCGCAGTTCGGCGACGCGGCTGAGGACGTAGGCGGCGGTCATTTCCCGCGCCGGCTTCTTCAGTTCGTGCTTCTTGCCGGTGAACTCGCGCTTGTTGACCCGCTCGGCGAGTTGCGCGAGCCCGTCCTCCACGTCGCCCAGCACCCCGCCGCCGCCGGGCATCGCGGCAAGGTGCTGCGGGTCGTCGGACAGCGCCATGAGCCGGGCGTGCTCGGGCCAGTGCGGGCCGCGGCCCTCGACATGGTAGGTAAAGACCGGCGCGCCGACGACGACGATGGCGTCGAATGGATCGAGCAGATCGCGTATCTGGTCGCGCCAGGCGGGGAGGAAGCCGGCGAACTGCGGGTGGTCCTCGGGAAACGTCTCGCGCGCGTTGTAGGGCGCGGTCCACACGCTCGCTCCGCAGCGCTCGGCGAGGCGAATGGCGTGACACCAGCCGCCGGCATTGGCGACCCCGGTGCCGAACACCAGCGCAGGCTTCTCGCAGCCGTCGATGATCGAGGCAATGCGCTCGATTCCCGTCGCCGACGGGACCGAGACCAGAGTCAGGTCGGGCAGGGCGGGGATTGCGCATTCGCGGTCCCAGTCGTCGACCGGTATCGAGACGAACACCGGGCCCATCGGCGGGGTCAGCGCGGTGACGAAGGCGCGGATCAGCGCCTGCGGCACGTCTTCGGCGCGCGCGGGCTCGACCGAATACTTGACGTAGGGGCGCGGGAATTCGGTCGGCCGCTCGGCATAGAGAAACGGGTCGAACGGCAGAATCGAGCGCGCCTGCTGCCCCGCGGTGACCACGACGGGCGCATTGTTCTTCCACGCGGTGAACAGGTTGCCGAGCGAATGCCCGGTGCCCGCCGCGCTGTGCAGGTTGACCAGCGCGGGCTTGCGCGCGGAACGGGCGAAGCCGTCGGCCATACCGACCACCACCGCCTCGTTGAGCCCCATGACATAGGGGAAGGGCAGGCCCTTGAGCATCGGCAGCTCGGTGCTGCCGGGATTGCCGAACAGGCGGTCGACCCCGAAGTGTTCGAACACGGCGAATGCGGCATCGCGAACGGTCGGCATCAGACGGGTTCTCCTCCGGCCCGGGCGCGGGCGAGGACCGAATCCTCGTCACGCTGAACGCGGGTCAAAACATAAAGCAGGATGACGGCGATGACCGGCGCGACGACGTTGATCGAAATGATCGCCTGCCCCAGGTCGCCGCCGTTTCGATCGGATACGATACCGACGAAATAGGGACCCATGCCGAGCCCCAGCAGCGTCGAGATGATGATGTAGGTGCTGCTCGCCATTCCGCGCATCCGCGGCAGCACGAGATCGTAGTAGAGCGAGTAGATCGGCGGCAGCCACAGGGTCAGCACCAGGCTGTAGGCCGAGAAGCGCAGATAGAAGCTCATCGGGTCGGGCGCGTTGTAGGTCCAGATCCCGAGGAACGGCGAGATGCCGAGCGAAGCGAAGGTCAGCCAGACCCGGCCCCTGGCGCCCAGCCGGACGGTGAGGAGGTCGCTCAGCGGCCCGGCCGCCAGCGGGCCGATGACGCCGAGCGCGGCTGCGAGCAGGCCGAACTGCAATCCGGTGGTCGACTGATCCATCCCGTATTCGCGGATCAGGAAACTCGGGGTGAAGCCCATGACTCCGTAGTTGATCGAGGTCTGCAGGCCGCCGACGACGAACAGCAGCAGAAGCGAAGGCGAGAGCATGACGTTGTACGTCGACCTGTCCGTCAGCTTGAGCGACTGGAACAGGTTCAGGATCACGAATGCGCCGAAGCCGACCACGAACCACTGCAGCGCGTGCGGGTTTACCGCCACCCCGAGGACGTCGAGCGTCGGGCGCGGGCTGAAGGCCTGGGTCACGCCGGTCATGACCCAGCAGAACGCGGCGATCGCAGCGAGGCCGACGAGGTTGATGATCCACTGCTTCGCCCCGGCATCGCGCCGCCACAGCGAATACCAGTTGGCCAGCGGAGTGACCGAGCCGAGCACGGCGGCGCTGGCCTTGAAGGGATGCGGATCGGGCGGAGCCGGAATGCCGTCCACACCGCCGCGCACCGGCTCTTTCATGCGGTAGAGCGCCCATGCGAGGACCAGGCCCGGCGCCGCGGCGACGAGGAAGGCGAACTGCCAGCCGGAAAACCCGCCCGGTCCTCCGCCCGGATAGGCTTCGTCCCACCACTGCGCGACGAACCCGCCCAGCGCCATCGACAGGCCGAGACCGAGCGCGGTGGCGATGCCCATCGCCGCCATCGCGGTGCCGCGCCGGCTGCGCGGGAAGGTATCGAAAATGACCGAGTTGGCGCCCGGCTGGGCCGCGCCTTCGCCGATACCCACGCCCAGGCGGGAGATCGCGAGGACAGCGAAGCTGCCGGCAAAGGCCGAAAGCCCAGCGAAGACGGACCAGCCGAGGATGCAGATCGACAGCAGCCGGGTGCGAATCCAGCCGTCGACCAATCGTCCGAGCGGCAGCGAGAACAGCGCATAGAATAGCGCGAACACGGTGCCGTAAAGCAGCCCGAGCTCCGCATCGCCGATGCCGAGATCGGCGCGGATCGAGGGGGCGAGGATCGACAGGATCTGCCGGTCGAGCAGGCTCAGTCCCTGCGCCGAGGAAACGAGAAACAGCGCATACCAGCCGGCACGGCTGACCCGCGCGGCGGGCTTGATGCCCTCAACAGTCGTCGTCACCAGCGTCTCTCCCCTCGCCGCTAAGCCTGCTTCAGAGCTTGAACCAGCGCTCCGCATTTGTCTGGAAGAACTTCTTCTTCTGTTCGGGCGTAATGTCCATGTCGTCCATCCACACCACCTCTTCGGGCAGGTACTGATAGGGATAGTCCATCGCGTACATCACGCGGTCCTCCCCCATCACCTCGATCATCAGCTTGACCGCGGGCTCGAAGGCCATGCCGCTGTTGGTGGCCAGCACGTTGTTGCGCAAATAGTGGAACAGGTCGTGCTGCAGCGGCTTGAGGCGCGGATAGCGCTGGCTGCGCACGCCGGCGCGGTGCATGTAATCGTGGCGGTAGATCCAGTAGGGGATCGCCTCGCAGCCATGGCCGAGCATCATCTGCAGCCCGGGGTAGCGGTCGAACACGCCGGTGGTCAGCAGGCGCAGCCCGTGGAAGGCCGTCTCGACTCCGAAGCCGAACACCGCGCCGTCGAGCCCGGCCTCGACCATCGTGCCGATCATCCCGTCGGGCGGGCCCTGCGGGTGGATGTAGAGCGGCAGGTCGAGATCGGCGCAGGCGCGCAGGATCGGGTCGAACTGCTCTTCGTCGAGGTAGTGGCCGTGGGTGTGGCTGTTGATCTGCACGCCGTGGAAGCCGAGCTCTTCCTTGCCGCGCCTGAGTTCCTCGGCCGACCACTCGGGATCGAGCGGAGCGACGGCGATCATGCCGTAGAAGCGGTCGGGATGCTTCTCGCAGGCGTCCTTGAGCTGGTCGTTGGCGTTGCGGGCGATGCGCTTGGCCTCTTCGGGGTCGTGCATCGACTGCGTGCCGGGGCTGGTCAGCGCGAGCACCGCCTTGTCGATCCCGGCATCGTCCATCGCCTGCAGGCGCAGCGGCCCGAGGTCGAGCAGGCGCTCGCGGATGAAGGTCGTGCGCTCGCTGGCGCTGGTGCCATAGAAGCCCCACAGGCTGACGGTGCCTTCGTCGGCGCGGCCTTCGCGAACCAGCCGCATGATCGCGTCGAGCTGTTCCTGGGTGGCGAAAGCTTCTTCGGTGGCAATGCGCAGGTAGCCGCGGTCGCCGCCGGTCTTGAGTTCGTGTGTCATCGTCATTTCCCGTTGTTCAGCCTTCGTGGATGGCCTTGACGACCATGCAGGCGCGGACGCCCTCGGGCCCGTCTTCGCTGCCGTGGCCCGACCACTTCACGCCGCCGAACGGGCTGTCCGCGCCGCCGATCATGTGGCTGTTGATCCCGACCATGCCGGTCTCGATGGCATCGGCCAGGCGCCGCTGGCGCTTGACGTCGTCGGTCCAGGCATAGCCGGCGAGGCCGTATTCGACGCGGTTAGCTTCGGCGATCATGTCCTCTTCGCTGGCGTAGGGATTGATCAGCGCGACCGGGCCGAAGGGCTCCTCGCTCATGATGTCGGCGTCGAGCGGGATCTGGCTGAGCACGGTGGGCTCGTAGAAGAACCCTTGATTGCCGATGCGCTTGCCGCCTGTGTCGACCGTCGCGCCCTTGTCGCGGGCGTTGCCGATCAGCCGCTCCATCGCCTCGGGACGGCGGGCATTGGCCATCGGGCCCATCTGGGTGCCGTCCTTGAGGCCATCGCCGACGTTCACCGCCTTGGCGCGCTGGGCGAAGCCGTCGCGGAACTTCTCGAACACGCCTTCCTGGACGATGAAGCGGGTGGGGCTGACGCAGACCTGGCCGCAGTTGCGGTACTTGCCCATGACCGCGGTATCGAGGACCGTTTCGACGTCGACGTCGTCGAACACCAGCACCGGGCCGTGGCCGCCCAGCTCCATGGTCGTGCGCAGCATGTTGTCGGCGGCGAGCTTCATCAGGTGCTTTCCGACGACGGTCGAGCCGGTGAAGCTGAGCTTGCGGATCACCTTGGAGCCGAGCAGGTGGCGGCTGACCTCGTCGGGCACGCCGAACACGGCCTGCGCGACCTGTGGCGGCAGTCCGGCGTCGAGCAGGCACTGCAGCACGCCAAGCGCGCTGGCCGGGGTTTCCTCGGCGGCCTTGAGGATCACCGAACACCCTGCGGCGATCGGCGCGCCGAGCTTGCGGCCGGGATTGCCGAGTGGGAAGTTCCACGGGGCGAAGGCGGCGACGGGGCCGACCGGCTCCCAGCGCACCGTCGAACGCTGGCCGACCGGGCGGACCAGTTCGCGGCCGTAGAGCCGGCTGGCCTCGCCGGCGTAGAAGTTGAACAGGCCGACGTTCATCATCAGCTCGATCTTCGCCTCGGCGAAGGGCTTGCCCTGCTCCATCGTGGCGATGCGGGCCATGTCGTCGGCGCGCTCGAGCATCAGCCGCGCCGCCCCGCTGAGCACCGCAGCGCGTTCCTGCGGGGTCGAGCGGCGCCAGATGCGGAACCCCTCGGCAGCCACCTCGAGCGCCTTGTCGAGATCCTCGGCGCTGGCCAGCGGCAGCGCGCCGATGGCTTCGCCGGTCACCGGGTTGATCACGTCGAAGGTCCGCCGGCCGCCGCCGGAGACCTTCTTGCCGTTGATGATCATGTGGAGGGAGGGGTAGTCGGTCATTTCCTAACTCCGTCATCCCAGCGAAAGCTGGGATCGTTCGCCTTTGGCGCTTCGCTTGGTGGACAGCGGTCCCAGCTTTCGCTGGGACGACGATTTATTCTCAGCCCCTCGCCTTCGCGGCAGCCCGCTCGGCGTCGCGCTTGGCGTCGCCTTCCCAGCGCTCCGCGACCATTTCCTCGCCCGTGATCGGGTGCTTCATGTGGAACGGCAGCAGCTTGTGGACCGGCCATAGCCAGTGCTCGTCGATCAGCTCGTCGGGCCCGGCGGGATCGGCCGGGTAGGTCTCGCGGATGAACGGGGTGAACTCCGGATCGGTGTTGGCCCAGCCGTCCTCGAAATTGGCGTGCCAGTGCGGGAAGTAATTGAGGACGTGGATGCGCCACTTGCCGTCCTCGCCCTTCTTGTAGGTGTTCTCGTAGAGGCCGCCTTCCCACCACTGGCGCTTCTTGAGGTGCGGCGCGTCGCCTTCGTAATCCTTGTGCCGGCCGGCCTGCATCGTGCTGCGGCCGCGTAGCCGGGCGGTTTTGCCGTCGGGTTCGATGGTAACGATCGTCTGCAGCTGCGGATGGTCGAGCAGGAAGCCGTCGATCGGGCCGTTGTTGTTGTGGGTGAAGCGCTTGCGGAAGCGGTCGACATAGAGCCGGCGAACGCCTTCCTTGCCCTTCCACACGCCGCCGAAGAAGCGCACTTCGGCATCGTCGGTGAACAGGTCGACGACTTGGTCGTACATGCATTTGTCGATCAGGTAGCCGTAGAGGTACTGCAGGTTGCGGACGTCGATTTCGTCCTCGCGCCGGGTCAGGCGCTGCTCCAGCTCGTCAACCTTGGCGGCAAGCGATTCCACGCTCGTATCAGACATTCGACTCTCTCCGGATTTTTGTATGTGTTGCATACATTTTCGGCGGTTCGCCGGAACGAGTCAACGGGAGATCGGGGCGGTCACAGTCCGAGCGCTTCGAGCCGCTCCACCTCCTCGCGGTAGGGGCGGATGCCGCGCCACATGAAGAAGGTCGCGGTCGGCAGGAACACGATCGCCGTGATGAGGATCGCCTTCCAGACCTGGCTCTCGTCGCCGACCACGTAGGTGCTGACCCAGCCGATAACGAAGCTGCCGAGCGCGCCGAAGAAGGTGAACATGAACAGGTAGAAGGCGCTGACCTGCCCGCGCATCTCGTTGGGCGCGATGCGCTGGATCGCGGCGTTCTGCGCCGGCGCCCCGGCGAGCCCGAAGAACACGCCCAGCGCCATGAGGCTCAGCGCGATCTCGCCACTCGGAGCGAGCGGCGTGAGAATCGTGGTGACCGTGGTGCAGGCGAAGATGATCGCGGTCGCGCGGATGTTGGCGTCCTTGTAGCGCTTGCCCATCCAGGTGACGAAGAAGCCGCCGGCGGCGATCCCCGCCAGCATCGAGACCAGCAGAAGCGAGCCCAGCAAAGCCCCGGTTTCCGCCTCGTTCCAACCGTAGGTGCGGGCCATGAAGGGTATGCGCCAGGCGGGCAGCCCCTGGCTCTCGACGGCAGAGAGGGCCAGCGCCGCGAACAGCGGCAGGAACACGCGCTTGCGCGCCCAGATCGCCTTGAGCGCGTCCCACCCCATGAAGGCGGCGAACTTGCGCGCGAGCGTCGCGTCGGGCGCGGTGAGCTGCGCCACCGGGCTGCGCCGCGGCGGCTCCTTCACGAACATGTAGATCAGCCCCGCCAGCAGGCCGGGCGCGCCGACCATCAGCAGCACGAGCTGCCAGTTGAAGATCGGCAGGCCGAGAAACGAGACCGTCTCCGGCATCGTGCTCGTCCAGGCGATCATCTGTCCGCCGATGATGTTGCCGAATGACGAGCCGCCGATGTAGCCGAGCTGCAACAGAGCGAAGACCAGCGGGATCCGCAGCGGGCGGAACGCGTCGACGAGCAAGGCGTAGGAGCCGGGGCCGTTGGCCGAGCTCGCCGCGCCGACGAACAGGCGGGTGCCGAGCAGCTGGCGGAAGCTCTGCGCGAGACCGCCCAGCGCCATGATCGTGCCGAGCACCGCGATGCTCGCGCCGAGCACGTACTTGCGCGGAAAGATGTCGACCAGCCGGGCGAGCGGGATGCCGACGATCACGTAGGCGATCACGGTGACCGGGCCGAGCAGGAAGCCAAGCGTCGAATCCGATATCTGGAAGCTGCCCTTCATCTTCTCGGCCAGCATCGCGAACACGGTCTGGTCGAAGAAGGTGATGAAGGTCGCGAAGACCACGGCGAACAGGGCAAACCAGCCGCGGCTCTCCGGCGGCCAGGGCTGGCCTGCCGCGGCATCGGACGTGGTGATCGGCGAATCTCCGGCGGTCGGAGCGATGGCCATTGCGTTCTCCCTGGTCCCCCGTCCCAGCCCGGGCGGTGAATCTTCTTGCAGCAATTTGTAAGTGGCAACTACAAAACCATGAAGCGAAAAATTGTCGCCAAGTGTGGCGCTGTGTCGCGCCGAGGGGAGAGAGAACCAATGCCGAATTCCAGCGTCCGCCGGGCGCTTGCCGCCATTTCCGCCATAGCCTTATCCGGAGCAATGCCCATGACCACTGCCCATGCGCAGCAGACGTACGACCAATCCTACGCCGCGGACCGCGCCGAGATCGAGGACCTGATGGCGCGCTATCTCTTCGCCATCGATTACTTCGACTGGGACGCCTATGTCGGCACCTTCGCCCCCGATGGCGAACTCGAATTCGCCAGCGGCACGTCGGTCGGGCGCGATGCGATCCGCCAGGCCGTGACCAGCTTTTCGGAGCGAATCGGTCAATTCTATCACACCGAGGACGGCAAGCCCGCACTGCTGCGCCACGTCGTCTTGCAGAGCTCGATCCGCGTCGAGGGCGACAAGGCCTGGGGCCGGACGTTGTGGGTCGAAATGGCGAACAACGGGCCCAAGGATTCGATGAAGATGGGCACCTACGGCATCTACGAGGACGAATTCACCAAGGCTTCGGGCCACTGGCTCATCAAGAAGCGCCGCGTGCTCAACGAATTCCTCAAGGGCCGCCAGTCCGGTCCGGGCAATCCGGTCGCCGACATGGACAGGCTCGCGAACGCGGCCGCCGCGGGCCAGTGAGCGGGTACGGGCAGAGCTACGCCACCGATCGGGCGGAGATCGAGGATCTCATGGCGCGCTACCTGTTCGCCATGGATTACCACGATGCCGAGGCCTACGCCGCCTGCTTCACCGAGGATGGCGAGCTCGATTGGGCGATGGGCGTTGCGCGGGGGCGCGACGCCATTCGCGCCGAAGCCGAATCCTTCAAGGCGAAGATCGGGGAAATCTTCAAGGACAGCAGCGGCAATCCGGCCAAGCTGCGCCACGTGGTCAACCAGAAGGTGATCCGGGTCGAGGGCGACCTCGCCTGGAACACCGGCTTCTGGTGGGAAATGACCAACGGCGGGCCCGACGGTTCGATCGCCCTGCCGAGCTTCGGCGTCTACGAGGATGAGCTGGTCAGGGTCGAAGGGCGCTGGTTGTTCAAGCGGCGCAAAATCTACAACGAGTTCCTGCCGGGGCGCGAGTCAGGCCCGGTCAATCCGGTGCCCGCCATGGACGCGGCAGCCGAAGCAGACTGAGAGGAAGCAGATGATCGATATCGCGGGCCGCACGGCTTTCGTAACCGGGGGCGCCAACGGGGTCGGCATCGGCATCGTGCGCAACCTGCTCGAAGCGGGGGCCAAGGTCGCCATTGCCGACATCCGCGAGGACGCGATCGACGCCGCACTGGCGACGCTCGACAACCGCGAGGTCATGGGCGTCCAGCTCAACGTCATGGACCGGGCGGGATTCGCCGCAGCGGCGGACCAGGTCGAGGACCGCTTCGGACCGGTCAGCCTGCTTTTCAACAACGCCGGGATCAACCTCTTCCAGACGATCGAAGACAGCTCCTACGACGATTGGGACTGGGTGCTCGGCGTCAATCTCGGCGGGGTCATCAACGGCGTGCAGACCTTTGCCCCGCGCATGAAGGCGCGAGTGGAGGCGGGCGAGCAGACCGGCGGACACATCACCAACACCGCGTCGATGGCCAGTTTCATCGCCAGCGGCGCGCCGGGCATCTACAACACCGCCAAGTTCGCAGTGCGCGGCCTCAGCTATTCGCTGCGGCATTCGATGTACAAGTATGGGATCGGCGTGTCGGTGGTGCACCCCGGCCTGGTCAAGAGCGTGATCTACGCCAGCGACGATGTGCGGCCGGAGGCCTTGAAGGGCGAGATGAAGCCCGTCGACCAGGCGGCCGTCGAACGGCTGGCAGGCGTGCACGAATTCGGCATGGAGCCCGACGTGATCGGCGCGCGCATTCTCGAAGGGGTGCGCGAGAACAGGGCGAATATCTTCACCCATCCCGACCACAAGGACGAATTGCGCGTGTTGTTCGACGAGATTCTCGACGATTACCGCGACTATCCGAAGGACGCCGGATATGACCAGCGGGTGGCCTTCGAAAAGATGCGGCACGACAGTTTCGCGGAAACGCGGCGCAAGGCGCGCGAAATTTGAACGCCGCTTGCCTCGGTGCAGGCGGTGAGGCCGTCCGGCACCCGGTGCGAAAAGTCCGCATCGAGCCGACTATCGTTCACCGCGCGGCAATCGCGCTGCTATAGGCGCCCTCCATGCGAACGATTCTCCTGACAGCAGTCCTCCTTCTCGCCGCCACCGGCGCCTCGGCGCAGCAGGCCGCGCAGCTCAATGCCGATCAAAAGGTCCTGCTGCGCTGCTCTGCCGCCTTCGCCCTCGCGGCCAACATGCAGGAGCACGGCGACAAGACGCTTGGCGAAATCCCCGAGCTTCGGGCGCGCGGGAAGGAATATTTCGTTCGGGCGATGGCCTCGCTGATGGACCAGCAATCGCTTGACCGCGAACAGGTTTCGGCGTTGCTGAAGGCCGAGGTTGCCGCTCTGAGCGAGGGTGACGCGCTGCCAAAGGCCATGCCGGAGTGCCTCGCCTCGCTCCAGGCCTCGGGGCTCTGAGCGCACTCCCCGGGCGCTTGCCCCACAGCGCTATTTACGCGCCGCTCCGCATGCGGCATTGCGGCCCGCCATGTGGCAGGTCCATTGCTTCCCCCTTTGTCCGTTCAGCCGCAAGGTGCGCCTCGCCATGGCGGAGAAGGGCGTCGCGTTCGAACTGCTGCGCGCCAATCCCTGGGAAGGCGGCGACGCGCTCTTCGCGCTCAATCCTGCTGGCCGTACGCCGGTCGTCTGCAACGAGACGAAGGGCGTTACGCTGATCGATAGCCAGGCGATCTGCGAGTATTTCGAAGAAACCGAGGACAAGGCGCCCCTGATCCTGGGCACGGCGCCCGGGAGAGCGGAAATCCGCCGGCTCGTGGCGTTGTTCGACGAGCAGTTTTTCGGAGAGGTGACGCTTCCGTTGCTCAACGAGCGGATGAGGAAGCGGCTTTTCCTGCGCTCCCCGCCCGACAGCAAGACCCTGCGCGAGGCCATGCGGCTGGCGCACGAGCATCTCGACTACATCGACTGGCTCATCGACACGCGCCGGTGGATCGCCGGCGCGCAGCTGAGCCTCGCCGATTTCGCCGCCGCCGCGCAGATCTCGGTGGCGGATTATCTCGGCGGGATCGACTGGTCGGGACATGGCGAGGCCCGCGGCTGGTACCGCGTGATGAAAAGCCGGCCGAGCTTTCGGCCTCTGCTCAACGAGAAGATGGAAGGCTTGCCGCCGCCGGCAGGCTACAACGATCCGAACAGCTGAGTTTCGCCGGCCATCCGCGCCCAGGTCTCGGCCCGCGCTTGAGACAGGCAAAACACGGCATATATCCCTGCCGAGGAGAAGCATGATGCCCGACGACAAGATCCAGCTGTCCGATGCCGAGTGGCGCGAGCGCCTGACGCCCGAGCAATATGCCGTCCTGCGCCAGGGGGCGACCGAGCGGGCGTTCACCGGAGAGTACGAGCACAACAAGGCGGCCGGCGAATACCGCTGCGCCGGATGCGGACAGCCGCTCTTCGAAAGCGACGACAAGTTCGATTCGGGATCGGGCTGGCCCAGTTTCGTCAAGCCGGCCGACGGCACCGCCGTGGAGGAACATCGCGACGCTTCGCTTGGCATGGTGCGCACCGAGGTCGTCTGCGCCAAGTGCCAAGGGCACCTCGGGCACGTCTTTCCCGACGGCCCCAGCGACCGGGGCGGCATGCGATACTGCATCAATAGCGCCGCGCTGGCCTTCGAACCGGAAGACTGAGGCGAAAAAAGCGGGCAAACGGTCCGGCCGGGCCGTTAACCGCATGTTCGGTTTGGCCTATGCATGGCAGCGCGACGTGACCGGGCGTTCGGGTGCGCCCATTCCAGGCTAACGGGTACCGATGGCAATCAAGCGGGGCGAACGCTCCAGAAAACGGAAGCGGCAGGAAACCAGCCGCCGCGCGCGAGAGGACACCCCGCGCTCGGGCTGGCGGCTGTGGCTTCGCCGCGGAGTCCTGTGGGGCGCGGGCCTGGCGCTTCTGGGCGTCATCGCGCTCGGCAGCGCCGTTCTCTTCGCCGCGCGTTCGATGCCCAGCTATTCCTCGCTGATGAGCAGCCAGAACGGGCAGACGGTGCTCGTCCGGGCTCGTGACGGGACCGAGATCGTCTCGCTCGGTCCGAGTTACGGCAAGTGGCTGCGGTGGGACGAAATACCGCAGTCGATGAAGGACGCGATGGTGGCGGTTGAGGATCGCCGCTTCTATTCGCACTTCGGCGTCGATCCGATCGGGCTGCTGCGCGCCGTCTACGTCTGGGGAACCGGCGATCGGCGGCTCGGCGCCACCTCGACCATCACCCAACAGCTGGCGCGCAACGTCTTCCTCAATTCCAACCGAACGATCGACCGCAAGCTGCGCGAGGCGGTTCTCGCGATGGCGCTCGAGGCGAAGTTCTCGAAGGAGCAGATCCTCGAGCTGTACCTCAACAAGGTCTATTTCGGCGGCGGCGCCTATGGCATCGATTCGGCGTCACGCAAGTTCTTCAGCCACCCGGCGACCGAACTCAGCGTGCCGGAAGCCGCGATCATCGCGGGACTGGTCAAGGCCCCGAGCCGCTACTCGCCGACTGCCGACGTCGATGCCGCGGTCACCCGGGCCAATGTCGTCCTGCAACTGATGCGCCAGCAGGGAATGATCTCGTCGTCGGAAGCGGCGGTCGATCCCGACACGGTCAAGATCCAGTCGGCCGAAGGGCAGAACTCGGTCCGTTACTTCACCGACTGGGCGCTCCCCCAGCTCGACCTCCTGCTGCCTTACGACAGCTACGAACCGATCGAGGTCTGGACGACCATCGATCTCGGCATGCAGCGCGCGGCGACGGCGGCGATCAAGGCCAACGTTCCCTCCGGCGCGCAAGGCGCGATGGTCAGCCTCGACCGCGACGGGGCCATTCTCGCGATGGTCGGCGGGACCGACTACGTCGCCACCAACTACAACCGCGCCACCGAGGCGGTGCGTCAGCCCGGCTCCGCGTGGAAGCTTTTCGTCTACCTTGCGGCGCTCGAGGCCGGATATACCCCGGACGACCGGGTGGTGGACGAGAAGACCACGATCAACGGCTGGACTCCGCACAGCGGCAGCTATGCCGGGGAAATCGATGTCCGCACCGCGTTCGCCTATTCGAAGAACACGGTCGCTGCGCAACTCGGCAACGAGGTCGGCTTCGGCACCGTTGCGTCGATGGCCAAGCGGTTCGGCATAACCACGCCGATTTCGACCTACCCGTCGATGGTTCTCGGCAGCTCGGAAACGCGGGTGATCGACATGACCCGCGCCTATGCCGAGGTTTCGGCCGGCGGCCGCTCGGTCGAACCCTATGGGATCGTCAAGGTCGCCACCACCGACGGGCAGGTGCTGTACCAGCACGAGCAACCGCGCAGCACCCAGCTGGTGCCCGACTACGTCGCCGCCGGAATTACCGACTTGCTGCAGACCGCGGTCAACACCGGCACCGGCCGCGCCGCGCAGATCGGCCGGCCCGTGGCGGGCAAGACCGGGACGACGAATTCGAACAAGGACGGATGGTTCCTCGGCTTTTCGAGCGGTATCACCACCGGCGTGTGGATGGGCCGGGACGATGCCCAGCCGGTTCCGGGCCTGCAGGGGGGGACCGCCCCGGCCCGCGCCTTTGCCGCCTACATGCGTTACGCCGTGCGCGATCGGCCGGTCGAGCAGTTCGACACCGACCTGCAATTGCCCGAGTGGCAGCTCGAGCCAGACGACGAGTACCTCTACGGCGATCCGCAGGACTACTATTTCATCGACGAGAACGGCAATCTGGTCGAACCGGGCCGCGCGGGAGACGCGCGTGAAGCGCCGGCTACTCCCGACGACCGGGCCGCAACGCCCGTGCCGCGGCCGCAGCCCGGTCCCGCGCGTCAGCCACAGCCCTCGCAGCCCGCCGTGCCCGCGCCGGGCCCGCCGGCTGCGAGCGAGGATTTCCTAGAAAGAGCGACGGGTGGGAACTTGCCGCAGGAACGGCCGACCACGCGCCGGAACGCGCTGCCGCCGCAATAGCGGCAAGCGCGCTCAGTCGTCGCCGCGGAGCCGGATCGGTGCGGAGATCGTCGGGCCGCCGCGCGGCTGCAGACGCAGCAGGATGGCTTCCCGGCCCTCGGCCTTCACCGCGCGCACTGCGGCTTCGAGGTCCTGGGGCGAAGCGATATCCTGGTAATTCGCCTGGTAGATCACCGTCCCGCGCTGGAGCCCCTTCTGGGCCGCGTCGGAATTCGGATCGACGGCGGTTACCACCACGCCGCTGGTTCCTTCGGTCAGGCCGAGCTGACGCGAAATCTGCGGGGTCAGCGCCAGTGCCTGGATGCCCAGCGCCTGTTCGACGAGGCCGCTGCCGGTGGGCGCGACGTTGTCCTGCCGGTCGTCGCCCGTGTTCGGGTCGAACCGCTGGCTGGCGAGCTCTTCGGCACTGGGCCGGCGACCGACGGTCAGCTGCACGGTCTCACGCTTGCCGTTGCGGAGGAATTCGAGCGGCACGCGGGTGCCCGGCTTGATGTTCGCGACGATGTACGAGAGCGTCTGGTCGGGCGTGACTTCCTTGCCGTTGACCTTGAGCACGACGTCGCCGGCCTTGAGCCCGGCCTGGTCTGCCGGCTCGCCCTTTTCGACGCGCTGAACGAACTCGCCGCGGTTGGGCGGGATGCCGAGCGCATCGGCGAAGTCTTCGGACACGGGATTGATCTGCACGCCGAGGTAGCCGCGGAGGATTTCCTCGCCGCTGATCAGCTTCTGCACGATCGGCTCGGCGGTATCGGCGGGAATCGCGAAACCGATCCCGACGCTGCCGCCCGAGGGGCTGAAAATCGCGTTGTTGATGCCGATGACATTGCCCTGCATGTCGAACAGCGGGCCGCCCGAGTTGCCGCGATTGATGCTGGCGTCGGTCTGAATGTACCGGTCGTAGGCGCCGCCGCCGGTCGCGCGGTAGACCGCGGAAACGATACCGCTGGTCACGGTTCCGCCGAGGCCGAACGGGTTGCCGATCGCGATGACCCAATCGCCGACCCGGGCGTGCTTCGAATCGCCGAAGTGGACGAACGGGAAGTCTTTCCTGCCGCTGATCTTCAGGACGGCGAGGTCCGACTCGGCGTCCGAGCCGACGAGCTTGGCGGGATATTCGGTCCCGTCCGCCGTGGTGACCGAGATTTCCTCGACCTTGCCCTGACCTTCGGCGGTGATGACGTGGTTGTTGGTGACGATGAAACCGTCGGCCGAAATGATGAAGCCGGAGCCGAGCGATTGCGCTTCGCGCGTGGCGGGGGCGCCGCCGCCCTGTCCGCCGAACAGATCGGCGAACGGTGTGCCCTGGAAGGGGTTCTGGCTGACCTGCACGCGCTGCTTGGTGGCGATGTTGACCACCGCAGGCTGCAACTGTTCGGTAAGGTCGGCGAAGCTCGTCGGAGCTCCGGCCTTGGGCACGATTCGGCTGATCGCCTGATCGTCGTTCTGCGCGACCTGGGCGCCGGCAGGAAAGCCGGTGATGAGTGTTGCTGCCGCTCCGCCGAGCAACAGGGCCGAGGTGATTCCGTATGAGTAGCGCACGGGCTTCACGTCCTTCATAATCCTCTTGTTCCGGGATGCTTCGCACCCCAACAAACTACAACTGTCCCCGAGGCCTTTCACGCCGACGTGGCTGAACCTCGCTTTAATGTCGCGGCGCTAGCGGCCGCGAAATTGTCGCAAATACTCGTTGTCGTCGCCCATGATGATCTGGCTCGACCCGTTGCCGTCCGAATCCTTGGCAAACGTCGTGTCGTAGCTCTGCATGGCGCGATAGAAATCGTAGAATTGCGGATCCTTGCCATAGGCCGCGGCATAAATCTTTGCCGCCTCGGCATCGGCATCGGCGCGAATGATCTGGGCGTTCTTCTGCCCTTGCGCGCGGATCGTGGCCGCTTCCTGCTGCCGCGCCGTCCGCATCCTGGCAAAGGCCGATTCCAGCGGCGTGCCGTCGGGCAGATCGGCGCGCTTGATCCGCACGTCGATGACCTGCGCTCCGTATTCGCGGGCCTGGGTATCGAGCTTGTCGCGGATGTTCTGCATCGTCGTCCCGCGCTCGGCAGTGAGCAGCGAGGCGAAGCTGCGGCGGCCGAGCTCCTGGCGCACGACCGACGAGAGGATCGGGGCCAGTTGCGCTTCGAAGTTCTCGGTCGTGCCGACCGTTTCGACCAGCTTGACCGGATCGATTACCCGGTACCTGGCATAGGCATCGACGTTGAGCCGCAGCTGGTCGGTCGAAAGCACCTGCTGCGGGTCCATGTCGACGGTCAGCACGCGCTTGTCGATATACTGCACGTTGTCGACGAACGGTATCCGGTACCACACGCCCGCGCCGGTCTGGCCGTAGGGCTGGTTCGGCTTGAACCTGTTGACCACCGCGATCGGCTCACCGGTGCGGACGATGACCGCCTGTTCGGTTTCGGGCACGACGATCAACGTCGAGAATGCAGCGACGATCAGCACCGCGATCGCCACGATGCTCAACTTGTGGTTGTGCCACAGGGCTTCCATCACTGACCTCCCGCGTCCGTCGGGGCCGGCGTTGCGGCCTGGGCGCGGCGCTTCAGTTCGGGCAGCGGCAGATAGGGCGTGACGCCCTGTGCTTCGATGACCGTCTTGTCGGTGTTGCGCAAAACGCGCTCCATTGTTTCGTAATACATCCGGCGCCGGGTCACCTCGGGGGCGAGGCGATACTGTTCGTAGACCTTGTCGAATGCCGCGGCGTCGCCTTGCGCCCGGGCGAGGACCTGCTGCGCGACGGCTTCGGCCTGGTTGATGTAGCTTTCGGCTTGCTGCTGCGCGGCCGAAACGTCCTTGAAGGCCTCTTCGACTTCGCTCGGCGGGTCGGTCTTGCGGATTTCGACGCCCTGAATGCCGATGCCCGAACGGTAGGTGTCGAGTATCTGCTGCATCCGGCGGCGGACCTGCTGTTCGATGTCGGCGCGACCCGCGCCCGAGAGAACGCGATTGAGCGGCTCTTCCGCCACCGAGGCGCGCATCGCCGCCTCGGCCACCTCGCGTACCGTGCTTTCGGGATCGAGAAGCTGGAAGCGGAACTGCTTGAGATCCTTGATGTCCCAGCGCACCAGGTAGCTCAGGTCTACGAGGTTCTGGTCGCCGGTGAGCATGAGACGCTGCGCGGTGCCATCCGGAATCCTCTCGATGCGGATTTCCGACACCGGTTCGACGTCGACGTGCTGGATCGGCCAGGGCAGCGTGAAATTGAGGCCCGGCTGCAGGGTGCGCGAGTACTGGCCGAAGGTCGTGACGATGCCTTGTTCCTTCGGCTCCACCTGGTGGATCGAAGAGAAACCCAGCCACACCAGCGCAATCCCGCCGATGACGAACGGCAACCACGAACCGCCCCCGGGACGCTGGGGCAGGCGGAAGTTGGGACCGCCCCCGCCGCCGCCGGCGCGGCGCGGCCCTTCGGGCCCGCGATTCTTGAAGATATCCTCGATGCTGGCCGAGCGGCGCGGACGATCGCCGCCGCCCCCCGGCAACCACGGGTTGCGCGGTCCGTTCGGCTTGTTTTCGCCGCTGGGCGTATCGCCGTCATTGCTCTCGGGTTCGCCGCCGCTGCCGCCGACCGGATTTCCCCAAGGGCTCTTCTTGCCCGCCATTGCCAGCGCGATCCTCTCTAACCACCCACTCGAGTGTTCCATGCCCACCCTTATAGGTAGCGGACGCCGGAAAAACAGGGGCGGCGGCCAAGTTTTCGCTGCACGCAGCCGGACCTTGCGCTAGCACGCGCGGCAATGATTGATGAAACAACGATACGCGAGGCCCTGCCGCCGACGGCGGCGGGCCGGGTCAAACAAATCCTGGTCAAGGAAGGAGCCGCGACCCTCGTGGTCGATGCCGCCGGCATGGCGCGGGCCGACGCCGAAGCGCTCGAACGCGACATTCGCGAACGCGTCGGCGCGATCGAGGGCATTGCCGAGGTTCGCGTTGCGCTGATGGCCGACAAGCCGGTGCGGCGGATCATCGCCGTCGGGTCGGGCAAGGGCGGGGTCGGCAAGTCGACCCTTACCGCCAATCTCGCGGTGGCGCTGGCGGCAACGGGCCGCAAGGTCGGGGTCGTCGACGCCGACGTCTACGGGCCCAGCCAGGTCATGCTGCTCGATGCCGCGCAGCAGAAGGCGCGCGCTTCGGAGAATTCGCTTCACCCGGTCGAGACCGAATTCGGCGTGCGTTTCCTGTCGATGGGACAGCTCATCCAGCCGGGCAAGGCGATTGCCTGGCGCGGGGCGATGGTGGGCAAGGCGCTGGGCCAACTGATGAGCGCCGAATGGGGCGACACCGAAGTGCTGCTGGTCGACCTGCCGCCGGGAACAGGCGACGTGCAACTCTCGATGATCCAGCAGCATCGTCCGGCCGGCGCGGTCATCGTCACCACGCCGCAGGATCTCGCGCTGATCGACGCCACGCGCGCGATCGACCTGTTCAACCAGGTCGATGTGCCGATCGTCGGACTGGTCGAGAACATGGCCGGGTATGTCTGCCCGCACTGCGGGGAAAGCTCCGATCCGTTCGGCAAGGGCGGGGCCGAAGCGGCGGCGCAGGCGCTCGGCATTCCGTTCCTCGGCCGCGTCCCGCTGGCCATGGAAATCCGCGTGGCCAGCGACACCGGCCAACCCCCTGCCGCCAATCCCGGTCCGCTGAGCGAGCCGTTCGCGGCCATCGCTGCGGGACTCGCCGCCTGGCTCGACCGGGACGGGAGCCGCTGATCGATGCACGTCTCGCGCCGCGGCCTGATCGCCGGCGCGGCCGTCGGCGGCGGCTTGTTGGTCGCGTGGGCCTTGTACCCGCGCCGTTACGGCGCGCCGCTGCCGACCGGGCCGGGTGAAGAAGCCTTCGGTGCCTGGCTGACCATCGGCCAAGACGGAGTCGTCACGGTGGCGGTGCCGCAACTCGAGATGGGCCAGGGGGCGACCACGCTGCTGCCGCAGATCGTGGCGATGGAGCTCGGGGCGGACTGGCGCCAGGTCGCCGCGGGCCCGGCACCGATCAGCGGGGCCTACGCCAACCTGCCGCTGGCGGCGAAGTGGTCGCCGCTGTGGCACCCGGCAATTCCCGCGCTGGCCGACGATGCGGACGATCTCCTGCTACGCCGCTGGGCGCAGGAGCGGAACTTCACCGCTACCGCCGACGGCACGACGCTGGCGGCCTATGAAATGCCGTGCCGCGAGGCGGCGGCGAGCGCGCGGGCCATGTTGTGCATGGCGGCGGCCGATCGCTGGGATGTCGACTGGGAGGAATGCGATGCCTCCGCCGGCCTGGTGACCCACCAAGACAAGCGCGCGACCTTCGGCGAACTCGCCGCGGAGGCCGCGCAGTACGACCCGCCTTCGCCCCCGCCGCTGCGCACCGACAGCCTGGCGGAGACGGGCGAACGGTTCCTCGACCCTGAAGAGCTCCAGACCGCCTTCCCCCGGCTCGACCTCCCATCCAAGGTCGACGGCAGCTACCAGTTCGCCGGCGACGTGCGCCTGCCCGACATGGCTTTTGCCGCGATCCGCCACGGCCCGCTCGACCGGGCCGAGCTGTCGAGCTTCGACAAGCGCGCAGCGGCGGGCTCGCCGGGGCTGCTCGGCGTCATCCAGGGCAAGCGCTGGATCGCCGCCGTCGCGGACACCTGGTGGGCCGCCGAGCAGGCGCTCGGCGCGCTTGCCCCCCGTTTCCGCGTCGCCAATCCGGTCGAGAGCGACCGTATCGCCGAGATTCTCGACCACGGCGTGCGGAGCGGCGAGCCGCAGCGGGTGGCCGAGCGCGGGGCGGGCGACGATGAAATGGGCAAGCCGACGCTGGCGCTGCGTTACGATGTCCTTCCGGCGGTGCACGGAGCGATCGAGACCGCGAGCTGCACCGCACGGCTGTCGGACGGGCGGCTCGAACTGTGGCTCGCAACCCAGGCGCCCGAGCCGGCGCGCGTCGCGGCGGCCCGCGCGCTCGGCCTCTCGGCCGAAGACGTCGTGCTCTATCCGATGCCGGCGGGGGGCAGTTTCGACCGCCGGCTCGAACACGATCACGCGATCGAGGCGGCGCTGATTGCGCGCGAGTCCGGACGCCCGATCCAGCTGGTCTGGTCGCGCTGGCAGGAGCAGTTGATGGAGCGCCCGCGCCCGCCGGTGGCCGCAGTGCTCAGCGCCCGGCTCGGCGAAAACGGCTACATCGACACCTTCCGCGCCCGGCTGGCCATGCCCCCGGCGGCGCAGGAATTCGGCCACCGCCTGTTCGACAACCGCACCACCTGGGCGGCGATCGAGGGCGTCGAAGGCGAGGCCGATCCGATGGTCCTCGAAGGGCTGATGCCGACTTATGCCATTCCTAACGTTGCGCTCGACCATGTGCCGGTGCGCATCGGCCTGCCGAGCGGCCGGCTGCGCGGCAATGCCCATGGCTACACCGCGTTCATGGTCGAAAGCTTTGTCGACGAAGTGGCGCACCGCCATGGGCAGGAACCGCTCGCCTTCCGCATGTCGATGCTCGGCGGCAGCCCGCGCCTCGCGCAGTGCCTGCAGGCGGCCGCGCGGCTCGGCGAATGGGGCGGCGGCGAGGGCGGCAGTGGGCAGGGTATTGCCTGCCACCGCATGGGCGATGCCGATAGCGGCGGAAACATCGCCGTCGTCGCCGTCGCCGCGGCGGGCGAGGGTGGGGTGCGCGTCAGCAAGCTCTATGCCGCGGTCGATATCGGCCGGGTAGTCAACCGCGACATCGCGCTGCAGCAGATCGAGGGCGGGCTGATCTTCGGCCTCGGCCTGGCGCTCGGCTCGGCCGCGGAATACGAGCGCGGCCTGCCGGTCTACGGCCGTCTCGCCGCGCTGCAGGTGCCGCAGCTTACCGACAGCCCCGACATCGTCATCGAGCTCATCGACAGCGAGGCGCCGCCCTTCGATCCGGGCGAGATCGGCGTGCCGCCGGTCGCACCGGCGATCGCCAATGCGCTCTTTTCGGCAACCGGGCTTCGCTTGCGCCGTCTCCCGCTGCTATCGGGCGGGCTATGACCTGGCATCCCCAAGACCTTCCTTCCGATCATCCCCCGGTGACGAGCGGCGCGATCGGCGTCTTGCTGGTCAACCTCGGCACCCCCGACGCGCCCGACGCAAAGTCGGTCAAACGCTACCTGCTCGAATTCCTGTCGGATCGCCGGGTGGTCGAGATTCCGGCTATCGTGTGGCAGCCCTTGCTGCGCGGTATCATATTGAACACGCGGCCCAAAAAGTCCGCCCATGCCTATTCGCAGGTCTGGACCGAGGAGGGTTCGCCGCTGGCTGCAATCACCGCTGCGCAGGCGGCGGCCCTGCAGGAGAGACTGGGCGATGCGGTCCTCGTGCGCCATGCCATGCGCTACGGAAAACCGGCCATCGGCGAGCAGCTGCAGGCGCTGCTGGATGCCGGCTGCGAGCGCATCCTGCTGGCGCCGCTCTATCCGCAGTATAGCGGCGCGACGACCGCGACGGTTGTGGACAAGGCTGCGGACAAGCTGCGGGACATGCGTTGGCAACCGGCGCTGCGCACGCTGCCGCCGTACCACGACGATCCCCTTCACATCGCGGCTCTGGCGCGCGATCTCGGCGCGCAGCTCGATGCGCTGGACTTCGATCCCGAGACGCTGCTGCTGAGCTTCCACGGCATGCCCGAGCGCACGCTCCACCTCGGCGATCCCTACCATTGCCAATGCCGCAAGACCGCGCGGCTCCTCGAGGCGGCGCTCGACCGTCCCGGCTTGCGCTTCGTCACCACCTTCCAGAGCCGCTTCGGCCGCGCCAAGTGGCTCGAGCCTGCTACCGACGCCATGCTGGCGGAAGAAGCCCGCAAGGGCACCCGGCGACTCGCGGTGGCTGCGCCCGGGTTTTCCGCCGACTGCCTCGAAACGCTCGAGGAGCTGGCGATCCGCGGCCGTGAGCAGTTTATCGAGGCCGGCGGCACGCACTATGCCGCGCTGTCCTGTCTCAACGCCGGGGAGGCGGGCATGGACATGCTCGAGGCGCTGGTGCGGCGCGAACTCGCCGGCTGGATCGGCTGACGCGGTGGCCACGCAGTTGCTGCTGCTGTTCGCAGTCGTCTTCGCCATCAACCTGCTACCGGCCTTCGGTCCGCCGACATGGTCGATCATCGTCCTGTTCGGCTTCAACACCCCCTTGCCGGTTCCTGCGATCGTGATCGTCGGGGCGATGGCGGCGGCGCTCGGCCGCTGGGTGCTGGCGCACGGGTTTCGCCGGTTCCGCGGCTGGTTGCCGGTCAAGTATCGCAAGAACCTGGAAGCCGCGAAGGATGGGCTGGAACGGCGCCGGCACGGCGGCGTGCTGGCGCTCGGCCTGTTCGCCCTGTCGCCGCTGCCCTCGGCGCAACTGTTCGCCGCTGCCGGGCTCACCGGCGTGCCGCTGCTCGGCTTTACCGCAGCCTTCTTCTCGGGTCGGATCGTCTCCTATTCGATCTACGCCGGTTCGGCGAAGGCGCTGCAGGTGTCCTCGTTCGCCGACGGACTGCGCGAAGGCTTCGCCAGCCCGCTGGGGATCGCCCTGCAGGTCGTGCTGCTGCTCGGCCTGGTCGCGCTGGTCAGGATCGACTGGGCGAAGCACCTCGGCACCGCCGAGCCGCCCGATGCCGGCGGCGAGGGCGACCGGTCGGCCTAGAAGTCGATGGCGATGCCCTTCTTCACCCAGTCGCCGTAGCGCGTCGGGCTGAGCGCCTCTTCCCCATCGCCGGCCCTGGGCTCGGGCGGAGGCTCGCTGGTCCAGTGGGCGGGCTTGGCGAAGGTTTCGGGGCGTTTGGTGGCGCGCTTGCTCATGGCGCGAAGATGGGACGGCTGGCGCCGCGATGCAATGTCGCATAGGGCGCTCGGCCTATGCCCGATCCCTCCGGCCTTCCCGCGCGCCGCGCCGCGCTCAAAATGCTCGACGCCGTGCTGCGCCGGGGAGAGACGCTCGACCAGGCGCTGGGCGCGGCGACGCGGGACATGCGCGACCACGCCGACCGGGCGCTGGCCCGGGCCATCGCCAGCGAGGTCCTGCGCTGGCTGGTCGATCTCGATGCCCTGATCGACAGCGCGACGAAGAAGCGCCTGCCCGACGACGCCAAGCCGCGCACGGTGCTGCGCATGATGCTGGCCCAGTGGCTGCGGCTCGACACCCCGCCGCACGCGGTCATTGCCACGGGCCTGCCGCTCCTCACCGGCGGGCCGCGGCGCCTCGCCCACGGCGTGTACTCGACGCTGAGTAAGCGCGGCGCGACTTTGCCTGCCGTGCCGACGCTTCCGCCCGAAGTGGCCGAACGCTGGGGCGAGCGGGCCGGTGCCATCGCCGCCGGGCTGGCCGACCCGCCGCAGCTTGACCTGACCACCCGCGACCCGGCCGAGGCGGCCGCCATAGCGCTCGATTTGGGGGGCAAATCGCTCGCTCCCGGCCACGTCCGCCTGCCGCGCGGCACGGCGATGGAGGCGCTGCCTGGCTTCAAGGACGCCAAATGGTGGGCGCAGGACCTCGCCGCCTCGATTCCCGCGCGCCTGCTCGGGCCGGGCGAGGGGCGCCATGCGCTCGACCTCTGCGCCGCGCCCGGCGGCAAGACGCTGCAACTCGCTGCGGCCGGCTGGACCGTTACCGCACTGGATATGAGCGCGCGGCGGCTCGACCTGCTCAAGGACAACCTCAAGCGCACCGGGCTCAAGGCCTCGCCGGTCCGCGCCGACGCGCTCGAATGGGAACCCAGGCACCGCTTCGATGCGATCCTGCTCGACGCGCCATGCACCGCCACGGGTACCTGCCGCCGCCATCCCGACGTGCTGCACCGCATCCACGAGCGCCAGATCGAGGAAATGGCCGAACTGCAGGCCGCCTTGCTCGAACGCGCGGCAAACTGGCTCGCCCCGGGCGGGCGGCTGGTCTACGCGGTCTGCTCGCTGGAAAGCGCCGAGGGCGAGGCGCAGGCGGCGGGCGTGTCGCTGACGCCCGACCCGGTCAGCGCAGCGGAACTGCCTGCCGGCCTGCAGCCGACCGCCGAGGGCTGGGTGCGCACCGACCCCGGGATGCTGCCCGACGAAGGCGGGCTCGACGGCTTCTTCATCGCGCGCTGGAACTGCGGCGAGGCCCGGTCATAGGATGGCAATGGCCGACTATCACTCTTACGAACCTGCCGCCGGGCATCGCCTGCCGCACGATCCGCTCAACGCCATCGTCGCCCCGCGGCCGATCGGCTGGGTCTCGACGGTAAGCGCCGTCGGGGTGCGCAACCTGGCGCCCTACAGCTTTTTCAACCTTATTGCCTACAAGCCGCCCCTGATCGCCTTTTCGTCGTCGGGCTGGAAGGATTCGGTGGCCAATGTCGAAGCGACGGGCGAATTCGTTTGGAACCTGGCGACGATGGCGCAGGCGAAGGCGATGAACGCGAGCTCGGCCAGCGTGGGGCCGGAGGTCGACGAGTTCGATCTCGCCGGTCTGGAAACGCTGCCCTCGTCGCTCGTCGCGCCGCCCCGGGTTGCCGGCAGCCCGGTGCATTTCGAATGCAAGCTGACCCAGCTCGTCCGGCTCAAGGACAAGGAAGGGCGCGAGATCGACCAGTGGCTGGTCATCGGCGAG
The DNA here is from genome assembly GCF_030657335.1 of Croceibacterium aestuarii. Classification (NCBI taxonomy): domain Bacteria; kingdom Pseudomonadati; phylum Pseudomonadota; class Alphaproteobacteria; order Sphingomonadales; family Erythrobacteraceae; genus Croceibacterium; species Croceibacterium aestuarii. The sequence continues at coordinate 44,242 of NZ_CP131039.1, read as the reverse complement.
GCGGTCGGCATCCACATCGACACGGCGATGCTCGAAGACGGCATCTACCAGACCGCCCGCCCGCGCCCGATCACCCGCGGCGGGGGCCCCGCGGACTACTTCGAGATCACCGAGGATCGGCTGTTCAGGATGCGGCGGCCCGATTGACGGGGCCGCCGCCAATACGGCGTTGCGGACATGCCTTGTTTCGCCGCCATAGCAGGCCGCCCCTGGCGATCAGCGTCCAGCGGCACCCCCCGGCTGGAGAATGCCGCCGGTCATCCTGCCCTCGGCGTCGAGCGCGGCTGACATGATCACCTCGCCATTGGCGAATACGAGGTCGTAGGCATCATCGCCTGCCGGACGGCGTTCGCGGAAAGTCACCGACTTGAGCTCGCCCATCCCGCTGAACATGGCATGGGTCATGGGCAGGTCGCGGCGGACGATTTCGGCAAACCCGGGAGAGAGTTTGTCGTAGTCGGGCGAGCCGCGCGCCAGCCCGGCGACGAGGTTCCGCAAGGCAGCCTCGGTGCCGGCATTCGGCACAGCGCTTGGTGCAACCGTCGGTGCAGAGGTCTTGACCGGTTGGAGAATGCCTCCGGCCATCCTGCCCTGGGGATCGAGCAGGACGGACATGACGACTTTGCCGTTGGCAAACACGAGAGTGTAGGTGTCGTCGCCCATCGCGCCGCGTCCACGGAAGGTCACCGACTTGAGCTCCCCCATCCCGTTGAACATGGCATGGGTCATGGGTAGGTCGCGGCGAACGACCTCGGCGAACTGCGGAGAAAGCTTGTCGTATTCGGGCGACCCGCTCGTCAGCCCGCTCACAAGGCTGCGCAGGGCGGACTCCGTGCCGGGCTTCGGCCCGTCGGCTGGCGCAGCGGCCTGTTCGGACGCTACCCTTGCCGGTGAGTTTGTCTGCTCGAGGATGGTGCCGGATGACTGAACTGCGATTACCAGTGCTATTGCGGCAAGAGCGCTCATGACTATTGCTCCTGAGACCAGATAAGTCCGATGGCGCGTGATCCACGCGGTCTCGCTTCGTGGGCCGGCTGCCGAGCCCTCTTCATCAGGCCACGGCTTGCCCGAAGGAAGGTCCGACAATTGGGGTCCCAGCCGACCGGACCTGTCCGACAACTCCACCAGCTTCGCAGCTTCAACCGACGAGGACAGGCCGAGCTTGGCGCGAGCCATCTTCAACCGCTTCTCGACGGCGTGAGGAGAGATGCCCAGATCGAGGGCCATTTGCTTGGCGGTCTGATGGCGCAGGCAGCGCTTGAGGCATTCCCGCTCGGCTTCAGACAGACGCAGGATCGCTGCCCGCGTGCTATCGTCGATCTCTTCCACCCTCATGCCGGATAACGTAGCACCTTGGGTGCCGGTACCAACCCCGTCTGGCTGGTACCCCATTGGCCGCACCCAGGCACACGCCCATAAAAGAATTCCCGCGCGCCGAGCAGTTCACCAAGGTTTCGATCCGCTCTTTCCTCGTCCAGCCCGGAGCTTGCCCGCAACAAATTGGCAGGCAGGATATCTGCACCGGACTGTCGTCTAGGGGGCCACGACCCAGGGACGAGGGTCAGCCCGCCTTCACCTTGTTCGCGAAGCTCTTGCGCAGCTTGAGCAGCTTGGGCGGGATCACGGCGAGACAATAAGGGTTCCGCTGGCCTTCGCCGTCCCAGTACTCCTGGTGGTAGTCCTCGGCCGCATACCATGGGCCCAGCGGCTCAACCGTGGTGACCGCCTGGCTGCCGGGATGCTCGTCATTCCAGCGGGCAATGGCGGCTTCGGCCTCGGCCTTCTGGGCATCGTCGAGCGGGAAGATCGCGCTGCGGTACTGCGTGCCGACATCGTTGCCCTGGCGGTTGAGCTGTGTCGGGTCGTGCGTGCCGAGGAACACGTCGTAAATCTCGGCGAGCGTGATGGCCCCGGGATCGAAGGTCACCCGGATCGCCTCGGCATGGCCGGTGCTGCCCGAACAAACCTGCTTGTAGGTCGGGTCGGCCACGCTGCCGCCGGTATAGCCGCTCTCGACCTGGCTCACGCCGGTGACGTCGCGGAACACCGCCTCGGTGCACCAGAAACAGCCGCCGGCAACGATTGCAGTCTCGCTCATGGAAATCTCCTTCCCGCGCGAGATAGGCATGCGTTCGCAGCGTTGCCAGTGCTGCGCACACACCCTAACTGGCGGCCATGACCAAGCTTACCGTCGCCGCCCTGCAGCTCGCGCTCGCTTCGACCGACGAGCAGGAGAATATCGCCGCCGTCGCCGCGCTGGTCGAGGTGGCCGCGGGGCAGGGCGCGCAGGTCATCCTGCCGCCCGAGCTGTTCTCCGGCCCCTACTTCTGCGCCGTCGAGGACGATGCGCTGTTCGCACTCGCCCGGCCCACGGCCGAGCATCCCTCGGTGATCGCCATGCAGACGCTGGCGAAAAAGCTCGGCGTAGCGATCCCGACCAGCTTCTTCGAGCGCGACGGGCACCACTACTACAACACCCTGGCGATGATCGGCGCCGACGGCGAGATCATGGGCACCTATCGCAAGAGCCATATTCCCGACGGGCCGGGCTACGAGGAGAAGTTCTATTTCCGGCCCGGGAACGACGGCTTCAAGGTCTGGGACCTGTTCGGCGCTCGCATCGGCGTCGGCGTGTGCTGGGACCAGTGGTATCCCGAAACCGCGCGCTGCATGGCGCTGATGGGCGCGCAGGTGCTGTTCTACCCGACCGCGATCGGCAGCGAGCCCAAGGATGCCGACATGGACACCAGCCGGATGTGGCGCCGGGCGATGATCGGCCACGCGGTCTCCAACTGCATGCCGGTGGTCGCCGCCAACCGCATCGGCTTCGAACGGCCGAAGGGCGCGCAGGGGCAGGCATTCTACGGCCACAGCTTCATCTGCGACGAATGGGGCGACTATCTCGAACAGTTCGGTTGCGAGGAAACCGGCGCGCTGGTCACGACGCTGGACCTCGAGGCGGGCCGCAAGCACCGCGCCAGCTGGGGCTTCTTCCGCGACCGCCGCCCGCAGCTTTACGGGCGGATCTGCGAAGACATCTAGCGCCTGAGCACCAGCGCCTGCCGAAACACCGCGGCGAACATTGCCGCGGTCAACCGCCCGGTGTTCACGTTGTAGCGGCTGCAGTGGAAACTATCGAGCAGCCGCGTCCCGTCGGGCAGGAGATGCACGGCGCCATGAGCAAACGGGTGGCGGGCAAGAACCAGCCCGTGATGCCGCAGCACGGCGTCGTGCGCGTCCCTGCCGACGGCCAGGACGACCTCAAGCGAGGGCAGGGCAGCCAGCTGGGCCGAAAGGTACCGGCTGCATCGTGCGAACTCGTCGCGGGTCGGCTTATTGCCCGGCGGCAGACATTTGACCGCGTTGAGGATCATCGCGCCTTCGAGCGCCAGCCCGTCGTCCGGCTCGCCGCGATAGGCGCCGCGCGCCAGCCCGGCTTCGTTCAGCGCCGCGAACAGCAGATCGCCCGCGCCGTCGCCGGTGAACGGCCGTCCCGTGCGGTTGGCGCCGCGCTTGCCGGGGGCGAGGCCGACGACGGCCAACCAGGCGGCGGGATCGCCCCAGGCGGGTACGGGGGCGTTCCACCAGCCCGGCTCTTCGCGTCGCAGTGTCCCGCGCAGCCGCACAAGGCGCGGGCAGCGGCGGCAATCGCGCGGAGGCTCGCTGTCCGCGAGGGGCATTTGCACGGGCATCGGCGCCGAGTAAGCCACCCACCATGCAGGCCGCAACCAATCACCGCTACCTGATCGCGCTCGGCTCGAACGTTCGGCACCAGCGCTATGGCGGTCCGCGAAACGTTCTGGCGGCTGCTCTCGCGTGGCTGGAGCGAGAGGGACTGACAATCCTTGCCAGCGTTCCCCCGGTCGAGACCGACCCTCTCGGCCCCTCGATCCGCTGGTATGCCAATTCGGCCGCGGTGATCGAAACCCGCCTCGATCCGCCGGGCCTCCTTGCCCTGCTCAAGCGGAGCGAGCGTGCTTTCGGGCGGCGCAGCGGTGGGCAGCGCTGGCGCGCCCGCGTGCTCGATCTCGACATCGTGCTGTGGAGCGGTGGCTGCTTCGCTTCGGGCGACCTGACAGTCCCCCACCCGCTGTTTCGCGAGCGGGCGTTCGTGCTCGCCCCGGCGCTGCGCGTCGCTCCCGCCTGGCGCGACCCGCTAACCGGCCTTTCGGTCCGCCAGCTTCACGCCCGCTTGACCCGCCCCCGACCGCTGCCTAGGTGAGCCGCCGTGGTCGGGCCCTTAGCTCAGTCGGTAGAGCAACTGACTTTTAATCAGTAGGTCGCTGGTTCGAACCCAGCAGGGCTCACCATATTTTTCAGCGACTTAGGTAAGGTCTGCTGGTCTCTATTTGGTGGAAATGTCTAGAAAAGGATTCACCTAGGATTCACCGTCATGGATGTGGGGTCACCTCTTGAGCTCGATGAATCCTAGAGATGTACACCGCGAAGGGGTTGCCAAGCGGGACGGCGGCGCTTGGATCACTGATGAATGCGGTGATATTCCGACGCAGCTGCCAGCCAGCAAAAGACCGGTGACGCGATTGACCTGAGGGGAAAACCGTCAACCAATGCAGGATTTCAAGCTCAAGATCAGCCCCAGCAGAGACACTGAAGCCAGTAAGGCGAACTCAATTCTCACGCCCCAGTTTTGAAGCCATTCCCGCATCGCCCCGACCCTCAGTTCGTGGAACTCAGGCAATTAAGCTGATCGAGGCGCTCAGCAACCGTTCTCCATACTGCTACGCCTGCCTCGTCCCTCTCGTTGGATAGTTGCTGGATCTACTCTGCGATATACGCGGGTCCTTCTTCGCCGTGGTTCTTTTCGACTCTGAGCGCGACCGCCCACAATTCCTGGTCGCGGTTCAGCACCATGGCTCACGCCTCCCGGTCCAGGTCCGCGCCAGCCCTTCGCTGACCAGCTGATCGCCAAGCGAGCGACGGCCGCGTTACAACCCGCAATTTGCGACCGTACTGGTCCTCATCTCTGCTCCCGATGGTCCTGAGCTCAAACGGTCCGGCATTAAGCAATTCGACAAGGCGATGCGTCGCTCGCATGCCGAGTTCGTATTCATAGCCGCAACGAGGCTCGCTGAATTCGGGAGTATCGATGTCAGCAATGCGGATCTTTACGCCATCAAGCCAGAAAGTATCTCCATACACGACGCATGTGCGCCGGATGGATCCGCAGATGTCAAATTGTGGGGAGCTCGCTTACTGGAATAAAGCCTGTGGCTGCTGGTCGTCCTTAGCAAGGCTGGCATCATGGACTGACCAGTTGAGTGCCAGCATCCCTCAAGCAAATGCGATCGCGAATGCTCCCAAACCCAACGCGATCTCCTTTCTCAGCTTCCGGCGCTTCTGTGCTTTCAACGCCTTGCGAAAGTCGAACGGTTCACCGGGCGTCTCATTCACTAGCGTTTTCCGTCTTCATTCCGCCATATGATTGCAGACAATAGCCAGACATCAGCCAGTTTCGTCAATTGTATGCGCCAAGTGCTTGCCAACGTCCCAACACAGACCGGACATATTGCGGCGTCTCACCATTGTTCGGAATGCCGCGAGATCGAGAGACGGCTCCTGGGCCAGCATTGTAAGCAGCCAAGGCTAGGTGGACCGCGTCAAATCGGTCCAACATGTCGCGAAGGTATCGGGCGCCACCATCGATCGATGCAAGTGGGTCATGACGGTTCCGGACGCCCAGTTCTCGCGCCGTGGCCGGCATAAGCTGAGCAAGCCCGGCAGCGCCCGCTGGACTCACAGCCATCGGATTGAAGCGGGATTCAGCCCAGATGAGGGCACGAAGCAAGTTGGTCGGAAGCCCGTAACGGCGCTCAGCCTCGGCTATTGCCGCCATGTACAGGCCTTCCCGGTAGGAAACGTCCGCTGCCTCAGGCTGGTAGACCGCAGGAAGATATTGCCTTCCCGGTTGCTGATCCGCCTTCGGCGGAACGATCGCATGCTCGAACAAGGTAAAATCCTGGGCGCAGACTTGCTGCGATGAAGTTGCGATCATTCCCAAACAGGCGAACGTGATCGTGGTCAGACGATTGAGACAGGTCATTTCGCTTGTTGCTCCATTGATTCGAATCGCAATAGAACATAAATAGAACATATGCCTGTAGGAAAGGCGCGAATGCCTGCCCTCTGGAGAGGAGAGGAGCGCTGCTGAGGGGGTCACTTTGCAAGCTGAGGAGCTCGCATGTCCCTGTCTGACCAAACTCATCCCAACCGGTCGCTTGCCGAGACCGCCCGCCGCATCTGTGAAAGTCGCGGCGGCAAATGGTCCGGCACAAAAGGCATGGCTTGCTGCCCTGCGCATGACGACCGGACGCCCTCACTCAGTGTGTCGCTCGGTCGACAGGCCATCCTCTTCCATTGCTTTGCGGGATGCGATCAGCAGACCGTGCTGTCTGCATTGGCGCGTGAAGGTTTCGACGCGACCTCGCTTTTCTCAGGGTCTACGTCTGCCGACCATCGCGAGCAGACCAGAACTCGCAAACCCTCGGCGGCTGCGTTGAGGATCTGGCGAGAAGCGGAAGCACTGCGAGCCAGTCCGGCGAAGGCATACCTTGAGAGCCGCGGCATCCTCGCCGCATCTTCGGGACTTCGTTTTCATCCGCGAACGCCGCTTGGCCCGAAAGGACGAACCCGCTTTTTGCCAGCCATGATCGCAGCAGTCAGTCTCGATGAGGGGCCGATCGCAATCCACCGCACGTTCCTGTCTCGCGAGGCTTGCACTAAGGCTGGCTTCGACAAGCCGAAGCGCGCACTCGGCGCGCTCGGTGAAGCTGCTGTCCGCCTCCTCGCTCCGGCTTCCGGCAAGCTCGGCCTCGCCGAGGGTATCGAGAGCGGGATGTCGGCCTATGCTCTTACCGGCATCCCCGTCTGGGCGACCCTGGGCAATGAGCGCTTCGGCCTCGTGAGCGTGCCCGAGAGCGTGACCGAGCTTCATCTCTTCGTCGATCATGATGCTGGCGGCGAGCTGGCCGCATCGCGTGGCCTGGCAGCCTACGCACAGGAAGGGCGGACGATCCTGGTCCGCAGGCCATCTTCACGCGATACCGACTGGAATGATGAGCTGACAGCATGGCTGCGCCGCAAAGCGGCGCCGTAGAGGAGAGAGGGCTTCTCGAATTCCTGATCCGGCAGCGGGCGTGTCCCGATGCCCCCATCAGGAGGACGAATTGCCATGTTTCAATCAGATCTGTTCCCTGCCAGCGGGCAGCTCCCGTCATTGCCTCTCGCCTACGCCATCGGAGCCAGGATTGCCGCGCTTCTCGCATCGGGACGTCATCATTCCCGTGCCGACATTTCCGGCCTGTTCGCCGAGGAAACCGGCGTTCTGGACTGGGGAAGCGCCTGGAGCATCGATGACTACAACAACGCGGTTGAGATCGGCGCTCTGCTCTGGCTTCGCGAGTCCTCGCGCATCGATCTAGCCACGAGCGTGCACGAAGCCGAAGCGCGGTTCGACTGGCTCGAGCGCGCCTTGCCGCCCCGGCATGTTCGCAGCGAAGCACAGGTCGAGCTCCAGCAGTTCTCGACTCCCCCGATGCTCGCCTGGCTGATGGCGAAGGCCGCAGTTATCTTTCCGCAAGACACGCTACTCGAACCGTCCGCCGGCAATGGCGCCCTTGCTCTTTGGGGCGGCGTGCAGAAAGCCTCGCAGCTCCTCAACGAGATCGATCCGGCAAGACGAGACAGCCTGAGCCACATCTTCCCTGCGGCCACGATCACCGCGCACGACGGTGAACTGATCGCCGACCTGCATCGCGGCCCTGTTCCATCGGTCGTGCTGATGAACCCGCCGTTCGCTCACAGTCAGGAACGAGGCAAGGACGGCGAGACCGCGCAGCGCCACTTGCGCAGCGCGATCCGGGCCACTGACCATGGCGCGAGGATTGTCGCCATCATGCCCGAAGGCTTCGATGCTACTTCCTTTGCCACGGCACAGGGCGAAGCTTCGCTGCTCCTTGATGTTCGCTTGCAGCAGATGTTCCGCCGGACAGGGACGGGGATCGCCGTGCGCCTGGTCGTATTCGACAAGACGCCGACTGCGTCCTCGCCCGCGATCACCGGAGATACCCGTGACCCGATCGCGCTCCACGAGCTTCTCACCAAGATTCCGCGACGTGCGCAGACATCCGCCAGCCTCCATCGCCTGCCATTCGGCACGCCCGTGCGCCTCGGGGGCAAGAATTCAGCGCATCGCGCGCCAGTCCGGCCGGTAGCGCCGTTTGCGGCGACTCCTGCAGCCACAGCAACTGCGATCGATCTTGCCTATTCAGTCCTCGCCGAACCCGCGCCGGTGCCCGAACAGACAGGCATCTATCTGCCATACCGGCCCAGCCGCATCGCGTTCGAGGACGCGCCGATTCATCCCACCCCGCTCGTGGAATCGGTCGCCATGGGCTCGGTCGCGGCGCCGCAGCCCGAAGTGCGACCACGTGTCCCCGCAGGTTGGCAGGCCGATGGCCTGTTGTCCGAAGCGCAATGCGAGACATTGGTCTACGCTGCGCAGGCATTCGCGCGTGATCTCCCGGGTCAGTTCAAGGTCAGCCAGGAAGGCACCTCGCTGGAACTGTCCGAGGATGGGAACGCATACCGCCAAGGCTTTTTTCTCGGCGACGGGACCGGAGCGGGCAAGGGACGGCAGATCGCCGCAGTTATCATGGACCGATGGCTTACAGGCGAGCGCCGGCATGTCTGGATCACCAAGAACGAGGCTCTGCTCGTAGATGCCCGCCGCGACTGGGAAGCGCTTGGCGGCCTTCCGCTCGATCTCCAGCCGCTCTCGCGCTGGAAACTCGGCCACCCTGTAACGATGTCCGAAGGCATTCTCTTCGTCACCTATCCGACGCTCCGATCTGGGCGCGCCGAAGACACGCGGCTTGACCAGATCCTTGCCTGGGCGGGCGAGCATTTCGGAGGCGTGATCGCCTTCGACGAAGCCCACGCGATGGCCAATGCACTTGGATCCTCGTCGACCGGCGGCAAGGTCAAAGGCTCGGAACAGGGCATGGCCGGTCTCAGGCTGCAGAACCATCTACCGCGCGCCCGCGTACTCTACGCTTCGGCCACCGGCGCTTCGGATATTGCCAACCTCGGCTACACCTCCCGGCTTGGCCTGTGGGGACCCGAGACCGCCTTCCCAACCCACGAGGCTTTCATAACCGAAATCCGCGCCGGCGGCGTGGCGGCGATGGAACTCGTTGCCCGCGACCTCAAGGCGCAGGGTCTTTATCTCGCTCGTGCGCTATCCTTCGCCGGGGTCGAGTACGAGATCCTCGAACACAGCCTGACCGAAGCACAGGTGCGAATCTACGATGCCTATGCCGAGGCCTGGGCGATCATTCACCGCAACCTCGAGGCAGCGCTCGAAGCAACCCGGGTGGTCGACGAGGACAGCGGCGATACGCTTAACCGCAACGCCAAGGCTGCGGCGCTGTCGATCTTCGAAGGAACCAAGCAGCGCTTCTTTGCCCAGCTCCTGCTCTCGATGAAACTGCCGAGCCTGATCCCGGCGATGGAGCTCGCGCTTGGCGAGGACCATTCGGTGGTCGTGCAGCTGGTCTCTACCGCCGAGGCCATGCTCGACCGTCGCCTCGCCGACCTATCCGACGAGGAGCGAGAAACGCTTGATATTGATCTCTCCCCGCGTGAATATGTCATCGATTACCTTGCGAAGAGCTTCCCGGTACGCCTGATGCAGGTCTTCGCTGACGAGGATGGCAATCTTCGCTCCGAGGCGATGAGCGATGAGCTGGGCAATCCCGTCTTCTGCTCCCGCGCCATCGCCGCGCGCGATGCGCTGATCGAACAGCTCTGCGCGTTGCCGCCAATCGCCACCGCGCTCGATGCGATCATCGAGCACTTCGGAACCGAGGCCGTGGCCGAGGTCACCGGCCGGACTCGCAGACTGGTATCGGGCCGCGATGGTCACCAGCGCCTCGAACGGCGAAGCCCGAGTGCCAATGTCGCCGAAGCGCAGAGCTTCATGGAAGGAACGAAGCGCATCCTCGTCTTTTCGGATGCGGGCGGCACGGGGCGATCCTACCATGCCGATCTTGGCTGCCGGAACCAACAGCGCAGGGTTCATTTCCTCCTCGAGCCGGGCTGGCGCGCCGACAACGCCATCCAGGGTCTCGGTCGTACTAACCGCACCAACCAGGCCTCGGCCCCGCTGTTTCGGCCGGCAACCACCGACGTGAAGGGCGAGCGCCGCTTCATCTCGACTATCGCGAGGAGGCTCGATGCATTGGGCGCGCTGACGCGCGGCCAGCGCCAGACCGGCGGTCAGAACCTGTTCGACCCGGCAGACAATCTCGAAGGCGACTATGCGCGCGACGCGCTCAGCCGCTGGTTCCAGCTGCTCTATGACGGCAAGCTCGAAGCCACGAGCTTCGGTAACTTCGTCGAGCGCACCGGCCTCCGGCTTGAAAACCCAGATGGCGGGCTCACCGATAATCTCCCAACGATCCAGCGCTGGCTGAACCGTATCCTCGCCCTGCCGATCGCGCTCCAGAACGCGATCTTCGATGAATATCTTGGCCTCGTCGAAGCGCGGATCGAAGCCGCGCGCGAGGCCGGAACGCTTGATCAGGGCCTTGAGACCGTCAGGGTCGATCACTTCACGGTTTTGGCAGATGAACTCCTGCGCACCGACCCCGTGACCGGAGCCGAAACCCGTCTCGTCTCGCTCGAGGTCACTAGGCACCTTCGGCCTCTGCGATTGCAGCGCCTCGTTCGAATGCATGAGATCGGAAGCCGGCACGCAATCCCGATGCGCAATACGCGCTCGGGCAAGGTCGCGCTGTCGGTTCCGGCCCGACGCCTAATCGCTGACGACGGCGCCGTCGTCGAGCGCCGCCGCCTCTTGCGTCCGCTCAAGTCCGTAAACTGGACAGTTGAGGCACTCGGTGAAAGCCACTGGGAGGAAGTGAGCGTCACTGTGTTCACCAGCGCCTGGCGAGCCGAAGAAGAAGAGGCGGCCAATTCACCGCTGACTGAGCGCGTCCATCTCGCTACCGGGCTCCTGCTACCGGTCTGGAAGCGCCTCCCCGGCGATCATGTCCGCGTCACCCGGCTCGTCGCCGAGGATGGTCGATCGATCATCGGCCGCGAAGTGCTCGATATCGATCTCGCTATGATCGCCGAGACCTTTGGCCTCTCCGGAGTTGCCGGACCATCGGCCGAGCAGATCGGCGACCTTGTCATCGCCAGCGGCAAAGCGCTGAGCCTCGCAAGCCACGATCCACTCACCGTGAAGCGCTCGCTGGTCGGCGGCGAACAGCGCCTCGAACTGACCGGCTTCTCCCCTGATCGGCTCGACTGGTACAAGGGCAAGGGCTGCTTCACCGAGATCATCCGCTACCGCACGCGATTGTTCGTGCCAGTGTCTGTGGCCTCGTCGGTCCTGCCTGCGCTTGCCGCCTGATCCCTCGGGCAGACCCCAACCACACGATGAGAGTGGAGGGAGCCCTTTGGGCTTGTGGGCCTCGTGATCCTCACCTGCGCCTTTAATCCATCAGGAGAACACCCATGATCCAGTCGATCCACTTGAAGAAGCTCGTCCCGAGCCCGCGCAACGTTCGCAAGTCGAGCGACGTGCTAGCCGACCTCCAGCTGCGGGCAGACATCGCTGCGCGAGGCCTGTTGCAGAACCTCGTCGTGCGCAAAGGAAAGCGCGGCAAGTTCGAGGTCGAGGCCGGCGGTCGCCGCCTCGCAGCGCTTCAGGCGCTGGCCGAAGAGGGCACATTGCCCGAAAGCCATGAGGTCACATGCCTTGTTATCGAAGGCGAGGAAAGCGAGGTGCGCGAAGCCAGCCTTGCCGAGAACTTTCAGCGTCTCGCGATGAACCCGGCCGACGAGGCGCAGGCCTTCGCTTCCATCATCGAGGCAGGGGCTACCACCGAAGACGTGGCGCGCCGCTTCGGCCTCACAGTCCGTTTCGTTGAAGGACGTCTGCGCCTCGCAAGCCTTGCACCGTGCGTCTTCGAAGCCCTCGCCGATGGCACGATCACGCTCGACATGGCCAAGGCCTACGGCGCGATCTCCGACATCGAGCGCCAGGCGCATGTCTATGCCGAGCTGCAAGACGCCTGGTACCAGGTGACGCCCGACACGATCCGCCGCATGGTGCTTGATGCCACGGTGCGCGGCTCCGATCCGCGAGCTGTGCTCGTCGGACGCGATGCCTACCTCGGCGCGGGTGGCCGGATCGAGCGCGAACTGTTCGACGATGACGCCAGCGAGAGCTGGATTGATGTCGCGCTGCTCGAAGACCTCGCGCACAAGGCCATGGATGAAGCCGCAGAAAAGGCCGCGCTCGAATATGGCCTTGCCTGGGTGCGCCCGACCCTTGGCAACTACGTCAGCCATGACCTCGTTGAAGGTCTGGGTCGCTTGCCCTGCGAGCCTGCGCCGATGACCGAGCAGGAAGCACGGGAACTCGGCGAGCTCGAGGCCGACTACGACCGCGTCGCCGCCGTGCTTGAAGACGAAGACAGCGACGAGGACGAGGTCGCCAAGGCCGAACGCGAACTCGTCGTCATCGACCGCGCCATGCGCGCCCTCAATGATCGGCCGCCGGTACTCGCCGACGAGCTGAAACCCGAGGCCGGTGCCTTTCTCGTCCTTTCGCGCAATGGCGAGCCGACCTTGGTCCCGCAGTTCTATACCGAGACCGAAGTCATCTCTGACGAAGGCGTGGTGGAGGCCATTGAGGAAAGCGGAGCGGCGAAGACCAAAGGGAGCTCGCTGTCCCAGCGCCTGCTCGACGAGCTTGCGATGCAACGCCGCGACATTCTGGCGATCCATCTCGCCAACGATCCGGCGCTGGCGCTCGACTTCATGGTCTTCACGCTCGCCGATGCCGATGGGCACGATTGGCGCGCCAGGAAGGCGTCGACGCTTGTTGGCTCTGTCGCTTCTGGCCCGGTTTCCGGGTTCGAGGCCAAGGATGCACCGGCGAGTGCAGCTCTGGCCGAGTTCGCCGGGTCGCTCGATGAAAGCTGGCGTGCTGGCGAAAGCGACGTCGAGCGGTTTGCCAAGTTCCGGGCGCTTTCCGACGAGGCGCGCTCGGCGTGGCTTGGCCATGTCGTCTCGCGCACACTCGTTGCCAGCCTGGCCTGCGAAGGTGAACGCTCGGTGCCGATGCACGAGGCGCTCGGCTCGCTCCTCGAAATCGAGACCGCGCATTGGTGGCGTCCCACCGCGGCCAACTACTTCGATCGTGTGGCCAAGGCTAGCACGCTCGAAGCGCTTGATGCCGCCGGCGGTCCGGAGTTGGTCAGTCGCTATGCCGCGTCGAAGAAAGCCGAACTGGCGAGCGCTGCCGAACGAATCTTCTCGGGCAACTTCATCGGCGAGGCCGATGTGAAGGAACGGGCGCAGGCCTGGGTGCCTTCGATCATGCGGTTCACTGCCGCTGAGGAGGTCGCGCCGATTGATGTCGAAATCGACGAGGCAGTCAGCGACGACGCGACAGACGAAATTGCCGAGCAGGCTGCCTGACCCCTCCTGACAGGTCCAGGTTACTCGGCGGGCGGTCCGTCCCTACAGGGACGGACCGCCTTTTCCATGCCAGATACTGGGCTGAAAACTGTCAGTCCGCTTGGTAGTCAGAAAAAGGGAAGAGCGGACATTCCAATGCTGGCAATCGATTGAGGCGGAAGGTCGATCGCCGATCGCTCCAAAAGGATCGGTGAGGAGCGAGACGCCCTCGCTCTTTTCATAGCCGCATAATTCTCCACATCCGGCGCTAAGGCCTTCTCCGCTGATCGCAACGGGGCGATGTTTCGAAGAAATTTCGGAGATTGCCCATGGATATCGAAGCTATCGCACCGTTCAAACGGTGCGCAATTTACACACGCAAAAGCACTAACCAGCGCCTCGAACACGATATCAATTCACTGGTTACGCAGCGCGAAATTAGTAGCGCCTATGTCAAGAGTCAGCAGTACAAGGGATGGGTCGAGCTGCCGAACCGATACGACGATGGTGGCCATTCGGGGAGCGGAATGGATCGCCCTGCGCTCTCGCAGCTCATGCGGGATATCGAAGCGGGAGAGATCGACGTTGTCGTGGTATACAAGATCGACCGGCTGACCCGGAGCCTCGCCGATTTCGTTCGAATGATCGAAATCTTCGATCGCCGCAACATCGCTCTGGTCTCCATCTCACAGGCTTTCGATACTTCCGACAGCATGGGCCGGATGATCCTCAATGTGCTGCTTACCTTCTCCCAATTCGAACGCGAGCTTATCGCGGAAAGGGTGCGCGACAGCATCCGCACGCGCAAGCGGCACGGGAAGATGCACGGTGGTTTGCCGCCGTTCGGCTATGTTGCCACTCCTGAGGGATTAAGGGTCGACGAGCCAGAAGCTGAGATCGTCCGGTTTATCTTCGACGAGTTTCTGCGGACACGGCGATACACGCGAGTCATGACGGCCGTTCGCGAACGGGGTCTTCACAGCTCGGTCAAGTATTCGCCGCGGGGCAAGCCGCGCGGGGGAACGCCGATATCACCTAGTACAGTCTACGGCATCGTTCAGAACCCCATGTATGTGGGCGAAATCCGAGGACACGATCGCACCTATCCCGGCGAGCACGAGCCGCTCATATCGCGAGAAGTCTGGGAGGAGGCGCAGGCGATCTGTAATGAGCGCAAGAAGCGTAAGCCGAACAATCGCGATACTGACCACTTCCTCGCAGGCCTGCTTTGGGACGATCTCGGACGCCATATGCGGCTCGACCTGAAATGGCATTGGGGCAAGTTCTACAAGACCTACGTCTCGAGCAACGCCATCTGGTCGCAGAAGCTGTTTCTTCGGCAGTACCGTTCGAGCGCCGACGAGCTCGATGCGGTGGTCCTGGCGGCTGTCGCAGAATTCCTGTGCGATCGGATCGCGCTCAGAAAGGCCCTCAAAGGGCTGGGTATGTTCGGCGAAGATTTGGAGACATTGGCTGCCAAAGGACAAGCGGCCTCCGACCGACTGATGGCGACCGCGAAACCGGATCTGAACGAGCTATTCAAGGCGATCGCGCATCGCGTGGAGCTTGGCGAGAATCAGGTCTCAATCGAGTTTCGTATGCTGGAGGTGCGTCGTTATCTCGAGTGGAAAAGCGAAATGAGTTTCCGCGGACGTCCATCGAACTGGTCGTGCAGCGATGCCCGCTACGATCATGCTGTCGCCGTAAGGGCAGTGACTGCGGAGCGCTGGCCATCCCTGCATATCAACCCGCGACAAGCTTCGTGCACGGGGACACCCGATAAGAAGCTTGTCGATCTCATTCGCAGCGCCAGAAAAGCGCAAAGTCTCGTCGAAGAGAACCGCGAGCTCGACATCGACGCGCTAGCAAAGATCCAGGGTTGCCGCACGGCGCAGTTCGCACGTCTGGTTCGGCTGAATTATCTAGCTCCGGACATCGTCACCGCGGTTTTCGATGGTACGCAGCCGCCCGGCCTCAACAGGAAAGTGTTGCTGAATTCCAACGTGCCTACCGATTGGGCGGTCCAGCGGAAGCTCTATGGGTTTCCAGTGCCCGAGCGTGCGATCGATCCTCGCAATCTGTTCGGTCGCGGGATGTGGCCGAGCGCCACAAAGTATGGGCCGGAAGCGGTCAATCCGGTTTCGAGAAAACTGACGCGATAGCGGTCATCGGTCAGAGAACTTTCCCCTTCAGCAATTCTAACCAAGCCAAGAAGATCCAGGTGTTCGGCTTGTCATACGGTCAAAACTGTCCTCCTCGGTGTCGCTTCCATGCCCGCTCCAGGATGGAGCAGGGCCGAGATGCAACAGTGTGTAGATCGTGTCATAGCGCTCTGAGACAAAGGTTTCTTCGATGCACGGCTCGTTTAGCCACCCAAGAGCATCATGCTCGGCTTTACCCTTGCCGTTTTCCAGCAGATGCGTTTGAGCGGCCAATGACCTACTTGGCACCTCGACTGGCGGCATGTTCGCGGTTCTAATATAGGCTCCGGTGCGCAGCGCCTTAGGGCTTGCACGGCGCGCTCCACGCGCGGCCGACGACACTCGGCGAGCTCCGGGATCTTCTAGAGCCGATGGGCACAGACATCTCCAAGAAGCTCGGCGATTGGATAGTCGGTCGGATGGCCGGCAATGACGCGATGGCTGTCCTGCTAATCACCATCCCAAAAAAGAGCTCGGCTGAGGCTGAGGTCGAAGCGTTCGAGGTCATAGCCTTCTCGCCAAACGTAAGACTGCACGAGCTCAGCGTGCTAATTGGGCGAGCCGAACGCACTCCAGAAGGTGCATTGGGCGTCCTCCTGGGCGGTGCCGAACCCGATTTGTCAGCGATCAAACTCCATGGCTGGCGAGTCGTCAATCGCATCGATCGCGGCCTCGCGCGACTCTATTCAGGAAACGCCGCCGAACGCGATTTTAAGCTCGTGGGGATTGGTGCCGGCGCGATCGGCTCGCATGTCATGGCGAATACCACCCGGGCCGGGCTTGGTACTTGGACTGTCATCGACGACGACGTGTTGCTGCCGCACAATCTCGTGCGGCAGGTCCAAACCAACGATATGATAGGCTGGCCGAAAGCAGAGACTCAGCGCGCTTTGCTCGATGCCATCCTCGACGAAGACGGCTGCAAAGCCATTATCGCAAACATACTCGATTCCGGCAACGAGCGCGCCGCCATCGATGAGGCGCTCGCAGAAGCCGACCTCACGGTCGATTTCAGCGCTTCTCCGGCAGCGCTTGGCTACCTTGCCGATGCCGAACCCGCAGCGCGGGTTGCCAGCCTCTTTTTCAATCCCGACGGATGCGACCTCGTGCTTCTCGCCGAGGATGGGAATCGCAGCGTACGTATCGACGAGATCGAAGCGCAGTATTTTCTCGCTGCGGGAACCTGTCGCCCCTTGATGAAACATCTCGGCAGTGCTCGTCTCGACATGCTGCGCTATGCGAATGCCTGCCAAGATCTCACTAGGCCCCTGCCTCCCTGGCAGGTTCAGACCCTAAGCGGAATTGCTGCCGGCCAACTGGTCTCAATTCTGTCCGACGCCGATCGGTCGCGGCTCCACCTTTGGAGACTCAATCCGGAAAATGGGTTGGTCTTGCCTTTCAGTGTCACGGTGTCGCAGGTCTCGCGTCATGCGCTGGCGGACTTTCGGGTCTCGGTCTCTCAAAATGCGGTAGCAGCGATGCGAACGCTGAGAGAACGAGCGGCGCCGAACGAAACAGGCGGGGTTCTTCTCGGTTCCTTCGACCTCTCCCGCAGTGTGCTTCACGTCCTAGACGCGCTTCCCGCTCCGCCCGACAGTCGGCAGTCACCGACATACTTCGAGCGCGGCGCGAAGGATCTTAAGCCGCAGGTCGATGCAATCCATCTACGCTCGGCAGGAACCATCCAATATGTCGGCGAATGGCATAGCCATCCAAAGGGCGCGAGCGCCCGACCGAGCGGCGATGACGAAGAAGTATTCGCTTATCTTCAAGCCCATCTCGAGCCAACCGGTTCACCCTACGCCATGTTCATATGCGGTGAAGTCGATACTTGGTTCAGGGTTGGCTGGTCGGGCTGCATAAGCGGCGAAGGGACTATCGACCATGCCGCAGGCTGATCCGACCGTTGGGACCCGACCGGACATCGGCCTTGCGCTTTCAGGCGGTGGGTCCCGGGCAATGGCGTTCCATCTTGGGTGCCTGCGCGCCCTTCATGACGAAGGCTTGCTAGACCAAGTCGCTACGATTTCAGCGGTGTCGGGCGGCAGCGTCCTCGCCGCCCTCTACTGCCAAACGCCGGGGGATTTCGCAACCTTCGAAGCGAAGACTCAACGGCTACTTAAGCGTGGATTCTTGCGCCCAGCCATCTTGCAAGCGGTGTCATCTTTCGAGGGATTGAAGGCGCTCGCGAATTTTGCAGCGGTTGGCACTGATCGTCTGTTGGCATTCGTTGTGTGCCGCGTGCTTGGAGGTCTCCGGCTTCGCAAGCGGTTCAAAAGCAGTTGGTTGGCGCAATCTTCGATCCGCCGGAGCGCCAGCCGTACGACAATATTGCGGAAGGTGTTCAGCCAGGTTTTCGCTCATCAGACTTTGCCGAGCCTGCGGAAGGATCGACCGAAGCTCATCATCGTCGCTTGCGAGCTTCAGACCAAATCGGCGTTCTACTTCGCGGCCGATGCCGTCGGATCGTGGCACTTCGGCTCTACAGCGCCCGAAGACATGGAGATCGCGCACGCGGTCTCAGCGTCGGCCGCCTATCCGGCGGCGCTACCGCCGCTCGACGAAGTGCTCACGTTCACCAAGAACGATGTCGCCGAATGCCACCGAGTGATCCTCACGGACGGGGGCGTGTATGACAACCTCGCCCTCGCGCCGCTTTGGCCCGGGCGAGACCCAACCATCAGTCTTCACGTCGCGGACTATCCGCGCATTATCGCGTGCCGCGCTGGGTATGGGCTCAAACACGCCGCGCGCCCTGCATTTATGGTCTCAAGGCTAAAAGCCGCTTTCGAAAGTGTTCATGCACGCGCTCAGAACTTCGCCATGAACCGGCTCTATGATCTCCAGCGTGGGGGGGGGGATCGAGACATTCCTTCTCCCCTATATCGATCAGAAGGACAGCCTGCTCACTCACGCCCCGGCCGATCTCGTCACCGCGGAGGACGTTGCAGATTATCCGACCGACTTTTCAGCCATGCCCGAGGAATGGATCGACCGTCTCTCCAAACGCGGTGAACAAGTAACCCGGGCACTGGTCAAGCAATACTGGTCGTCGCGCGAACAGGCAGTCGGCGATCCCGTCAGGAACAGCAGCGGTGGCGACCCTTGAAATCTTCAACGTCGCGCATGGCCAATGTTCGTTGATCTCAAGCGACTCCGGCGCGCACATGTCGATCGACTGTGGGCACAATGGAGGTACGGGTTGGCGACCTTCTGAAATGTTGGCTCGTCGTGGAGTCCGTTGGCTCGACGAACTTGTAATTACCAACTGCGACGAAGACCATGCTAGCGATTTACCTCGGCTGCTGGAGACCGTCGACATTGGCTGCCTCACCCGCAACCCAACAGTCTCGGGCAACGAACTCTACCGATTAAAGGCATCTGGGGGCATGGGCGCCGGCATCGCAGCGCTCGCCGACATGACAATGCATTTCAACCAGCCAGCGGGTTCACTTGCCGCCTTCGATGGGATGACATGCAGGATATTCTGGAACAGTTATCCTTACGATTTCGAAGACGAGAACAACCTCAGCCTGGTGCTGATGATGCGCTGGCCGAGCCGGCTAGGCATACCGGGCTTCTCGATATTGTACGGCGGTGACATGGAGAGGGAAGGTTGGCCGCGCCTTCTTGATCGATCTGACTTTCGCCGAGAAATGCACGACATTAACGTCTTTGTGGCGTCGCACCACGGTCGCTACAATGGGTACTGTCCCGAGTTGTTCGAATGGACCGGTCTACAACCAGACATCTTTGTGGTCTCGGACTGCGGTATCCAGCACGCAACGCAAGAAACCATCGCGCTATATCGGCACCGTGCACGCGGCATCGAACACAACGGGACGCTGCGCCGCGTCATCACCACTCGACGAGATGGCTGGATACGCTTTCATATTTCCGACGGACGAGCGCGCCTGCTGACCTCGAGCACATAGCGGCATGCTCTCAGCGGCAGCTTTTGGGACCCGATGCGTTCAAGCAGAACGGCAGAAAATAGGGCGCATAGCCGTCGCCTTTAAAAGAGAGAGGAGGGAGCTTTGCACTTCCTGAACCGGGACATGTCCGTCCCGGCGATCAGGAGACCTTCCATGACTAAGTCCCGCCGCACTGCATCGACTTCGCCTGCCGCGCGCATCACCGCCGCCATCATCGAAAAACTCGAGCAAGGCACCAAACCTTGGGTCAAGCCGTGGCGCGGCGTGCCGGCTTCGCGGCCCTTGCGTTCCTGCGGGACGCCCTATCGCGGCATGAACACCTTCTGGCTTTGGATGGTGGCCGATGGCTTTGGCTACGCCTCGCCCTACTGGATGACCTACCACCAGTGCCAGAAGCTCGGCGGCCAGGTCCGCAAGGGTGAGAAATCGACCATCGCGATCTTCTACAAGAGCTACACCAAGGAAGTCGAAAACGCCGAAGGCGAAGCGGATACCGAGAACCGGCGTGTGCTCAAGGCCTATGCCGTGTTCAACGCCGACCAGTGCGATGGCCTCCCTGAATTCCACCATCCCAAGCCATTGGTTGCCGCGCTGGAGCCCAAAGGGCGCGAAGACCGGCTTGATGCCTTCTTCGGCAAGGTGGGCGTAGAGCTGCGCCATCATGGCGCGCAGGCCTATTACGAGCCGCTGCGCGACCGGGTCACCATGCCGTCGGTCGAGCTTTTTGAAGCCTATGACCACTACTACGCGACACTCGCGCACGAGCTGTCGCACTGGACCGGACATTCCTCGCGGCTCGATCGCGATCTTAAGAACCGCTTTGGCAGTGAGGCCTATGCCGCCGAGGAACTCATCGCCTTATCTGGACAGTCTGCGCCGCCCGCAACATTGCAGTAAGGTCGGCGATGGACGCCCACGGTAGGCAGTTATCAGGCTGGCCGTAGCGCTGACCCAAGAGCTGGCGGAGGCCAGCCTGATAACTGCCGGGCCATAGGGCGCATCGGTGTGAGGTCAGCTTCCGGGTGGGGGGTCCGGGGGGGAGGGTTTCGTGCCGGTGTCGATCATTACCGTTTGCGAGCGCCGCGACGCCAGGGGGCTCGACGCGCATGTGCCGCTGATCCTGCGGGGAGACGCTCTCTATGATCCCGATCTCGACCGCTTCTTTGTCGACCTGCCGCTAGCGGGGATCCGCTCGCGCCATTCGCTGCGCGCCTACGCCTATGACGTTGCGGTGTGGCTTCGCTTCCTCGATGCCTGCGGCACGACGATATGGGACGCGGCCCGCGACGATGTGACCGCCTATCACCGCGCGCGGCGGCGCGGCGACGCCGCCCAGCGGATCAGCGCGGCAAGCTGGAACCGGGCAGTCGCCAGCCTCGATCGCCTCTACCGCTGGGGTAAGAGCCAAGGGCTGATTGCCGAAGCGCCGTTCAGTCGGCGCGCTATATGGCGACCGGCGCATGGGGGGCGTCGGGGCATGATCGCCGCGCGCAACGACGCCTATGAACGCACTGCCAAGCGATCGGATGTGCGGTTCGTCACGATGGACGACTACCGCATTTTCCGCGACGTCGGTCTGCGCGGCCTCGCCCTTGACGGTACGGAACGCCCCGGCGCTCGCGATCGCAACGGGCTGCGCAACGCGCTGTTCGCCGATCTTCTCGTCACAACCGGCCTGCGTCTCGAAGAGGCGTCGGGCCTGCTCGCCGATGAGCTTGCGGCCATCGATCACGACCACGATCAGGCTCAGCAGCTTTGGCTGCGCCTGCCGCCGCCGCTCACCAAGGGCGACCGCGGACGCAGCGTCCTGGTCCCGCGCCGGCTCCTTCGTCAGATCACCGCCTATGTCGCCGTCGAGCGCGCCGCGGGCGTGACCAAGTTCGCCGCGCGCGACGGTGCGGCCAGGTTCGAGCGACCGATCCACGTCACCCGCGCCGGTCTCGACCGCATGCGCGATGTCTGCACCCCGGAGGAACGATGCCGCCTGATCCTGTGCGACGAGGATGGAACGCCCCGCGAGCCGGTGGCGCTATGGCTGACCGAGGTCGGGCAGCCTGTCCGCCCCAACTCGTGGGAGGTGATCTTCACCCGGGCCTGCAAGCGGTGCGAGGAGAACGGCTTCCCGCTGTCGATCAGCCCGCACCAGCTTCGCCACACCTTCGCAGTCCATATGCTCGCTCTGCTGATCCAGCAGCGACTGCGCGAGGCCGCACTGCCGGTGGGGCCGGTGGAGACCTATCGGCTGATCCTGGGCGACCCGCTGCAACAGGTGCAACGCCTGCTCGGCCACGCGAGCCTCGCCACCACCTATGTCTATCTCGACCATATCGCGACCCGCGCCGATACGGTGGATGCGGCCGTCGAGGAGCTGCTGGCGCTGTTGCCGGGACCGCAGGGCGCATGAGCGAGCGTCCCCGCAAGGGCCGGCCTGTCGCCTTCGCGCCCATCACGCCGGAGCGACCGCAGCCCGATCCGGTGTTCGGCCTCAAGTTCACCATCGAGGCGCGGCATGGCGGGACGGTCCTGGTCGATATGACCGCGCTCGATCCTCGCCCGCTCGCCATCGCCTTTGCCGGTGCGCTGCGTCGGTCGGCCGCGCTCGGGGGACCGATCGGTGCGGCCAGCGTCATCAAGCAGTATGTCCAGGTCTATCGTCACTTCTTCGCCTGGCTTGCCGACGAAGGACTGAAGGTGGTTGGCGTCAGCGACCTGCGCGCGGTCCATATCGATGGTTTCGCATCCGCGCTCGAACGGCGTGGGATGGGCGCGATCCACCGTCACATGACGGTCAGCAAGATCATCAACACACTGCGCGCGATCGAAGCAGACCGGCCCGATCGGATCGCACCCGAGCTGCATGAGCGGCTGCGCTACACGCTGGCCACTTCGGCGGGCCGCTCGACCCCGCGCGATGCCTACAGCCCCTTCGTCGCCCGCGCGCTGCGCGACGCGGCGCGAGCCGATGTCGAAGCGATGTTCCGCCGTCTCGGCGCCGACGATCGGACCGACGAGGGTGATCCGGCCATCACCGCCGCCCGCGCCGATGTC
This sequence comes from Croceibacterium aestuarii, assembly GCF_030657335.1. Taxonomy (NCBI): domain Bacteria; kingdom Pseudomonadati; phylum Pseudomonadota; class Alphaproteobacteria; order Sphingomonadales; family Erythrobacteraceae; genus Croceibacterium; species Croceibacterium aestuarii. The sequence continues at coordinate 21,564 of NZ_CP131039.1, read as the reverse complement.
GAAGCGATCATCGCGCGGCAGGGCTTTATCGTCGCAGACCAGCCCGAGCTGAAGAGCCTTTATTTCATGCGCATGCGCCGCAACCTGCCAACCGCGACGCTCATCGACGACCTGCATGGCCGGCATCATCTGCTCGCGCGCGACCTGCCGGCGCTGCTCGTGCTGCTCACGCTTGAGACGGGCCTTGAGCCCGAGTGCCTGAAGACGCTGACCGTAGACTGTCTCGCCAATGCCCATGCCGGCACGGTGGAGCTGCGCTATCTGAAGCGCCGGGCTCGCGGCGCCGAGCACAAGAGCATGCGCATCCGCGACGGCGGTGGCGGCACGCCGGGCGGGCTGATCCGCCGCCTGATCGACGCCACGGCGGCTGCCCGCGAGCACCTGCCCGGCGATTGCCTGTGGGCCTATCACAACGTCGGCGGCCTTCGCGCCGGCATAGTCGACCTCAAGTATCCGCTCCCCGCCTGGGCTCGCCGCTGTGGCATTGTCGACGATAACGGCAAGCCGCTGCATCTGCTGCTTTCCCGGCTGCGCAAGACCCACAAGGCGCTGTGGTACACCAAGACCGAGGGGCACATGGCCCGCTTCGCGGTCGGTCACACGCGCGAGGTCGCGGCGCGCCATTATGCCGACCTGCCGTCGCTCCGGCCCCTGCACGAGGCGGCCGTCGCCGATGCCTTTCGCGAGGCGGTCGCCGCCGCGATGCCGACCGTCCTCGCGCCCACGGCCGAGCAGGCGCTGCGCGAAGCGCCCGAGCAGGCGGCGCCGTTGATGTCGGCCGATACGGTGGGGCCGTTGCTCGACGGCGAACAGGATGTCTGGCTCGCCGCCTGCTCGGGCTTCCATAGCAGCCCCTTCTCCGAGGCCGGCTCACCCTGCGCGCAGCCCTTCTGGGGCTGCCTCGATTGCCCCAACGCCGTCATCACCGCGCGCAAGCTTCCCGCGATCCTCGCCTTCCTCGCGTTCGTCGAAGAGCAGCGACCGAGCCTCCCGGCGAGCGACTGGGCGGCCAAGTTCGGCCGCGTCCATTCCCGCATCACGACCCAGGTCCTGCCGGTCTTCTCCGATGCCGTTATCGCCGATGCGCGCTGGCAGATGGAGAGCGAGCGGCTCTATCTGCCGCCGGAAGCACGCGCATGATCACGCCCGCCCATGCCCGCGCACCCGCGTTCGACGATCGGCCCGTGCTGGCCACTGCGCCGCTCAAGGCGGGCCACGCCCGCGAAGAGCTGTCGCGGGTCGGCGACTCAAGCTGGGATCTCGGTCCCGCCGTGTTCCGCGAGAACGCGCGGCGCTGCCATGTCACCGTGCATTTCGACGTGCTCGAACATGCCGATGTGCAGGCGGCGATGCGTGCCTATCTCTACGCCCGCCTCAACGTCGATCTTCCCGGCTACCGCCCGAAGCTGCCGCCGGCGAGCATCCGCCAGGCATTCAACCGCGCACGCCGGTTCTTCGCCTTCGCGCGCCTGACGCTTGGAGGGCTCGACCTTGGCCGCATCGATCAGGCGCTGGCCGATGCCTATGCCAGGCATCTTCGCCACGATTCTGCCCGGCGACCCGTCATAGTCGGCCACCTCCTCGAAGTGGTCTCCGATCTCTATCACTATCGTGACCGCCTCGCTGGCGGAGGCCTCGCGTTTGAGCCCTGGGCCGGACAGGCACCCGCCCGCGTCGCAGGCTATCGGCACGTCGTTGAGAACCGTACCCCGCGGTTTCCGGAAGATGTCATCGCCGCACTGCTCGCCTGGTCATTGCGCTACGTCACCGTCTTCGCGCACGATATTCTATCGGCTCGGGCCGCGCTGGATCGGCTCGAGGCGCGCCGCGCCCGGCTGCTTGCCGCCGAGCGCGGACTGCCTGGCGTAGAGCGCCGCCTGCGGCAGCGCGCGCGCCTCGAGCGCCATATCGCGCGTCGAGCCCGGCAAGGCCGCGGCGTGCCGATCTGGACGACCGCGCATAACGGCGTCACGCGCACCGATCCCCGCACCGGAGAAGCGACGCCGCCGATCAACGTCCATCTTCTCCATCTTCATGCCGGTGTCGATGCTGAGGCGGAACCGGCCATGCATTTCGGACTCGCCAAGGGCGTCTCCGCCCTGATCGAAGCCGCTGCCGCCGACCTGGGCGTCGAAGTGGGCGGCATGGACACGCCGATCTCGATTGATCCCGATAGCGGTCGGCCATGGCGCGCACGCTTCGATGCGAAGACGCTCGCACAAGAGGAACGGATGCTTCAGGCGGCCGCCTATATAGTGTGCGCTTACCTCACCGGCATGCGCGACTGCGAGGTGCAGGCGATGCGGCGGGGGTGCCTCTCGATCGCGCGCAGCGAGGATGGCCTGGTCGAGCGGCATCGCATTCGATCGACCATCTACAAGCGTCGGTCGACCATGGGCGAGGCGGCGAGCTGGGTGACGATCGAGCCGGTCGCAGACGCGATAGCGGTGCTTGAACGCCTGTCGGCAAGACCGACGCGCGCCAGCGGCAGCGATCCGCTCTGGCCGGTGCTACGCCCCGGCGCCGCCACCAAGACGCATCTGTCGAGCGAGGTGGTCCGCCAACTCAACGCCTTCCGCGACCACCTCAACGCTGCCTTCGGCAGCCCTGATGTGCCGGTCATCCCGTCCGGACCCGGTGGCAAGCCGTGGCGCATAACGACGCGGCAGTTCCGCCGCACCATCGCATGGCACATCGCCAACCGTCCGTTCGGCACCATCGCCGGCATGATCCAGTATAAGCACGCCTCGGTCGCCGCTTTCGAGGGCTATGCCGGAACCAGCGCATCGGGGTTTCGCGCCGAGGTCGAGGCGCAGCGCCGGCTCGGTCAGCAGGGCGACCTGCTGGACTATTTCGACCGGCGGCAGGGCGGTGCCTCACTCGCGGGGCCGGCGGGACCACGCATCGCGCGGACGCTCGACGATGCGGCCGTGCAGCTCGGGCCCTTGCCCGCCATGATCGCCGACCGCTCCCGGCTACGTGTCATGCTCGCCAGCGTCGCGCGAACCCTCCATGTCGGCCTCCTCGCGGATTGCTTCTTCGATCCCGCCACCGCGCTCTGCCTCAAGCGCGTGACCACCCCCGATCCCAAGCAGCCGCTCACGGCGCTGTGCGAGCCGACCCGCTGTCCCAACGCCTGCATCACCGCCCGTCACAGGCCAGCTTGGGAACGCGCGGCCGATGATGCCAGGGCATTGCTGCGCGAACGACGTCTGTCGGATCTTCAACGCCATGCACTCGCCACCGAGATCAACCGGCTCACTACCGTGATCGACGCCATCGGCCCCGCGCCGCCGGAGGCCAACCCCGGCTGACGGCGGAAGCTCTGCGCCGGTCGGCGCGCTGGCGCAACGGCGTTGCCGTCCTCCGCTTCGCTGCGGCCCTACGGGTGCGCAACCGCGCTTGTGCCCGGCGCTAGTCGAGCTCCGCCGCCGGGGATGGCCCCCGACGGGCAAGCGGAGTTCAGATCATGCCAACTCAGGTACGAGCCGACGTCTATACTCGGGTCACCGAGGCGATCCTTGCAGCGATCGAAGCCGGTACGGGCAACTGGCGCATGCCATGGCATCACAGCGGCGCCGATGTCACCCGGCCGACCAACATCGCCAGCGGCAAGCCCTATCGCGGCATCAACACGGTGTCGCTCTGGGCGGCGGCCTATGGCGGCGGCTATGCGAGCGGGGTCTGGGGCACTTATCGTCAGTGGCAGGACCGCGGCGCCCAGGTCCGCAAGGGCGAGCAGGCCAGCCTCGGCGTCCTCTGGAAGGAGATCAGCCGGCGCGACGACGAGCAGGATGACGAAGATGGCGGCAAGGGACGGCGGCTCTTCGCCCGGGCGTTCAGCCTGTTCAACGCCGATCAGGTCGACGGCTACGCGCCCGAGCCCGGGCCGGTCCTGCCCGAGAGCGAGCGCCTTGCGGCCGCCGAGGCCTTCATCGCCGCGCTCGGTATCGACACGGTCTACGGGTCGAGCAGCGCCTATTACCATCTCGGCGAAGACCGCATCTACATGCCGCACTTCGCAACCTTCCGTAGCGCGCATGGATTCTACGGCACCCATATCCACGAGTGTGCCCATGCCAGCGGCGCGGCGCATCGGCTCGACCGGGATTTCAGCGCCAGGTGGACCAAGGACGCGCTCGCGATGGAGGAAGCGACCGCCGAGCTGACCGCCTCGTTCCTGCTTGCCGACCTCGGCATCGCGCACGATCCGCGTCCCGATCATGCCGCCTATATCGCCTCCTGGCTTCAGGTGCTGAAGAACGACAGCCGCGCGATCTTCACTGCGGCCAGCAAGGCGCAGGCGGCGGCCGATTGGATGCACGCCCAGCAGCCGTGACGCTCACGCGGCCCGCACCTCGGCGCCGAGCGCATCAAGCAGCGGACAGCCCGGATCCTGACCGGCATCGCAGGCTCGCACCGAGTCTGCCAGAACCCGTTCCATCCGCCTGAGGTCCGCGATCCGCGCGCGCACATCCTGCAGATGCGACGCCGCGAGCTCGCGGACTTCGGTGCAGGAGGCCTGGCCGCCGGCCGCGAGTCCGAGCAAGGCGCGCACCTCGTCAAGGGTGAAGCCCAGCTCCCTCGCACGGCGCACGAAGCCCAGGCGAGCCACGTCCTCCCGACCGTAGCTGCGGTAACGGCCGCGCCGCGGCGGAACGGGCAGCAGCCCGATCCGCTCGTAATAGCGGATCGTCTCGATGTTGCAGCTGGTACGGCGCGAGAGTTCGCCGATCTGGATCGCGGCGGTTGCGGCCATCTTCAAAATACCTCTTGAGTCTGTAGTCGCTACAGATGGTAGGATAGCTGCATGCCCGCCACAAGGAGTCGCCCGTGACCCAGACACCAAGCCCGCCCAAGGGGATAAGTACCGCCGCGCTTACCCTGGCGGGGATCGCCGCCGCGTTCGGCGTCGCTGCCTGCTGCGCACTGCCGATCCTCTTGGCATCCGCCGGCATCGGCGCGGCCTGGCTCAGCGGCGTGGCCGTCGTCTCCGCGCCCTATCGCACGCCGCTCCTCGTGATCGGCGCATTATGCCTCGTCGCCGGCGCCGCGCTGCTATTGCGCCAGCAACTCGCCGCCATGCGCTGCGGCCCGGACGGCGTGTGCACGCCGCGCTGGACGCGCATCCTCACTCTCGCCGGCCTATTGGTCGGCGCGGCACTGCTCTGGGCGGGTTATAGCTATGTCTGACGTCGTTCCGGAGCTGCACTCGACCCTGACCTGTCCGCACTGCGGACATCAGGCGACCGAGACGATGCCGACCAACGCATGCCAGTTTTTCTATGACTGCCGGGGCTGCGGCGCGGTCCTCAAGCCCAAGCAGGGCGATTGCTGCGTCTTTTGTTCCTATGGCGACGTTCCGTGTCCGCCGATCCAGATCGAGGGCAAGGGCGCGTCCTGCTGCGGCTGAAGACAAGCCGTGACGCTTGCCACCCCCGCTGACGCTGCCCCTGAACCGACGGTTGCATTCCCCGACGGCACCGTCGTCCCGGACTGGACTGCGGTCACCGCGCCAAGCGCCCATTCGGCCCTGACAGCGCTGTTCGCGGCATTTATCGGCCGCAGGTGGCATGGCATCGACAGCACCGAGGACGAGGTGCGGCGTGCCATCCTCCGGGCCTATGTCACCCAGGGCCACGCGCCGGCGCCGGTGGAGATCGCTGCCGCGGTTGCGCTCCCGCCCGGCGACGTGGCCGCAGCGCTCCACCGGCTCGCCGGACGCGATCTCGTGGTCCTCGACGGCGACGGCCGAGTGAGCGGCGCCTATCCTTTCACCGATGCTCCCAGTGAGCATCAGGTGGAGGCCGCGGGTATCACGATGGGAGCCATGTGCGCCCTCGACGCGCTGGGGATCTGCACGATCGCACCGCACGCCAGCCTCATCCGCTCGTCATGCCGCCAATGCCGGCGCTCGCTTGCGATCCATGTCCACGACCGGGGCTGCACCTTGGGCGACGTCGTGCCCGAGGGGATTCTCGTCTGGTCCGGTCATCGCTACACCGGCGGCTGTGCAGCGTCTTCGCTCTGCACTCAGCAGGCTTTCTTCTGCCATGCCGATCATCTTGAAGCCTGGCGTATGGACGGTTCCGTGACCGCCCGCGACGGCATTCGCCTGACCCTGCGCGAGGCCCTCCAGGTCGGCCGCGCGATCTTTGCACCGATGCTCGGAGGGATATTGCCATGGCCCATTACGACCTGATCGTCATCGGCAGCGGAACAGCCGCCCAGGTCGCGATCGGCCAGGTCCGCGCCGCCGGATGGTCCGTCGCCGTCATCGACCACCGCCCGTTCGGCGGCACCTGTGCGCTACGGGGCTGCGATCCCAAGAAGATGCTGGTCAGCGGCGAAGAGGCGATCGATGCCGCCGCTCGCATGGCCGGACATGGTGTCGGCGGCGACCTGGCGATCGATTGGCCTAGCCTGATGGCGTTCAAGCGCAGCTTTACCGATCCGGTCCCCGCCAAGCAGGAACGCCGCTACGCCAAGCTGGGCGTCGACGCCTTCCACGGGCTAGCGCGCTTCGCAAGCCCGGACGCGGTCGCGGTCGACGGTCGGACGTTGCAGGCCCAGCATATCCTGATCGCAACCGGCGCGGGGCCGATCCCGCTCGGCATTCCAGGCGAGGAGCTGGTCAGCACGAGCGACGCTTTCCTCGAGCTGGAGACGCTGCCGCGCCGGATCGTGCTGATCGGCGGCGGCTATGTCGCCGCGGAGTTCTCGCATCTGGCCGCACGTGCCGGCGCCGAAGTCACGATCCTGCAGCGCGCTAGCCGGCTGCTGCCGCATTTCGATCCCGACCTGGTGGGCTGGCTCACACCGCGGTTCACGGCGCTCGGCATTCGCATCGAGACCGGCACCGCGGTCACACGGGTCGAGCGGAACGGGGACGGCCTGCAGGTGCGTGCCTCTCGCCAGGGAGCGCCGGACCTGGAGGTCGCCTGCGATCTCGTCATTCATGCTGCCGGGCGTCGTCCCGATCTCGGCAGCCTCGACCTGTCCACCGGGCAGGTCGCGGTGCAAGACGGACGACTGCAGCTCGATGCGCATCTGCGCAGCATTTCCAACCCGCGGGTCTATGCCGCCGGTGACGCCGCCGGCGTCGGGCCGCCCCTGACCCCGGTGTCGAGCCACGACGCGAAGATCGTCGCCGCGAACCTCCTGCAAGGTCCATCGCGCGAGCCCGACTATCGCGGTGTTCCGAGCGTCGCCTTCACCGTGCCGCCGATCGCCGCCGTCGGGCTTTCGGAAGAGGCGGCGCGCCGCAGCGGCCTCAAGTTCCGGGTTAACGCGGCCTCGACGCCGGACTGGTTCACCGCCCGCCGGCTCGCCGAGCCGGTCTATGGCCACAAAGTTCTGATCGACGAGCGGACGGACCTCGTCCTCGGCGCGCATCTCGTCGGGCCGAACGCCGACGAGGTGATCAACCTTTTCGGCCTGGCCATCCGCCACGGCCTCACCGCGGCCGATCTACGCTCCACCATGTTTGCCTATCCGACCGGCGCCTCGGATATCGGCTACATGCTCTAGGCGACGCCGCGCACGATCCGTCACCAGTGCTCGCCCGCGGGCGGGCGGCAGCCTGTCGCGAAAGACGATAGCGGGCTGTCGCCCGCCTGATCTGCGGACGCCGCTGACGCGGCGGCGCTACTTTTTGGGCCTCCCTTCCGACGCGGAGGTGGTCGGCGCTCCCTGCTAGGCCCGCCACGGCGGGCTGCAAGCCCCGGCTTCGCCGGGCTGCTCCATTTCATTTCGCCCCTGCGGGTGCAGCCCGCCGCTCGAACGGGCCTCTTCGGTCGCTCTCGCCGCCCACCCCCGCCTCGGGGGAGGCCGATGCGGTTTTTGGGCAGTGCTGGAGGCAGCCGATGGTTTTCTTCCTCGAACCCCGGATTGGGGCTGGACTGTCAGGATATGTTGCCGAGCTGTCCTCGGCCATTCTCGGGGCCGAACTGGGTCTTCCGGTCACCCACCTCGACCATCACGCCAGCTACATCGCATCCTGGCTTAAGATCCTCAAATCGGACGAGCGCGCGATCCTGACCGCCGCAGCCAAGGCCGAGGAAGCGGCCAGCATGTTGCTTGACCTTGGGGGTCACCTATCCTGTGAAGTCGAGGACGATGTCGATCTCGCCAATGCAGCTTGAGCAGGAGACCGAAGATGGGACGCTCCGTCAACTATCCAACCGGCTCCGCGGTGGCCTTTCGCCTGCTGGACGATGGCGAGGACGACGATGTCGACTGGGTCTATGAGTGCCTCGTTGACGAAATCATCGATACCACAAAGGCGACCTTTCCTTCCTTTGAGCGCTTCGATGGATGGCGCGGCCGCGAGGACCGCATCCTCCTGCGCAACGCCTTTGCCGATTGCGGCATATCGACCTATTGCGGGCTCGCCGCGATCTGGCTCGTCGAACGCGACGATGCCCGGTACTGGGAGGCCGATTTCTGCATCCCACGAACGGCGAGGGCACGGCACTGGCTCGCCCAGGTGTCGGGAAGGTTCATCAACCTGTTTGGCGAGCTGCGCATGGTCGGTTGGTTCTCGAATGGCGAAGCGATCTTCGAGCGCTCCCGATCCACTTGCGACACCGGATCCTGATCCTGTCCCATCCCAGTCCGCCGGGAGAGGCCCTTGGGCCGGTCGGGGCGCGCCGCAACCTGCGGCCCGTCGGCCCGTGTTGCCCGCGCCAGCCTAGGGCCGCAGGTTCTCCGCTACGCGGTGCGTCTCGCCCCTATCCCCGGCCCTGATCGGGCTCCGGCGGACAGGGCCGAGGCAATGGTGCCTCCTCTCCTTGTCCGCGCGATCAGATCAGGAGACACCCCATGTACGACAGCTTCATCGACCAATTGAGCGGCCTCAATCTCTCAGGTCTCAGCATTCAGCCAGCCCCATTCAACGAGACCGACTTTCCTTGCGAGGACGCCATTGACCAGACGCTGGCCGGAGTTTGGTCCGACCTCTTCGCGATGTTTTCTGACACGGCCCTGGAAGCCGATGCCGAGGATATTGCCTGGGGCGTGGTCAATCTCTTCCACCGCGCAGCCAGCCGCAAGGCGGCTCAGCTCGATCGGGCCAGCGACGAAATCCGGGTCCTGCTCGCATCCGCCGATGGCTCCGAAGTCCATTCGAGCAATCTTGAAGAACAAGTCGAACGCGCGCAGGCTGCCGAAGCCAGCATGCTGGCCTTCGAACAGATGCGCGAATCCGCGGCATCACTCTATCGCGACGAGACCGGTTCCTCGTGGAAGCCCATTTCCGGCTCGCGCACGAGCCATTCGCGCAACCTCACCTCGGCCGTAATCGATGCCCGCGATTTCCTCCGCGCTCGCGCCGAGAACCGGCGTCACGCCCTGATCCCGGAGGGAACTCCAATCGTTTTTGCTGGTGGTCGTCAGAGCTTCGAGAATGCCGAGGATGCGCGCGCCTATGCCGACAATATCTGGGCGACGCTGGACAAGGTTCGCGATGCGGTTCCCGATCTCTTCCTGGTCCATGGTGGCGACGGCAAGGGTGCCGATCGCCTGGCAGCGAGCTGGGCCGAGCGCCGCGAAGTTCAGCAGCTGACCTATTCGCTCGATCGTCGGCTTGGCGCTCGCGCCGGGTTCAAGCGCAACGAGCAGATGCTTTCGCTCAATCCGCGTTATGTCGTCGCCTTTCCGGGCAATGGCGTGACCGAACGGCTTGTGATCGATGCCAAGGCGCGCCGGATCACTGTGGTCGATCGCCGCGGCCCGTTGGGCACCTCTCCGGGGTCCTGAGGGGCCTTGTCATCTGCATCTAAATTGCCCGGATGTGCATTCGGCGCCGACCCGACTATGGACCGGTCATGCAACTTGACGATCTGCTGCAGCGCTACTTTGCCACCACCGACCTCTCCGGGGTTGCTCCCGACGCCTTTGCAGCCGGCATCGAGCACTGCCGGGTCGATCTCGGCCTTGAGGAGAACCGGGGCAAGCGCTTTGCACTGTGGTCGTTCCTGCACATGTTCGGGTCCGCCCCCGATCTCGATGTGGCGTTCGAGAACGACGAAGACCGCGAAGCAGCCCGCAACTTCATGGATCTCCTGGCGGCATCGGAAGGCGATGGGGTAGTCTGATTACAGCAGGGTCTCGGCACCTTCAGACCCGCACCCGATACCCATCCGGCTTTCTTCGCGAACAGTCCTGAACCAGGTCAGCTGAGGGCAGCAACCCGTTCCTTTCCGGCCGTGTTGTCGCGCTTCGCGCGCCTGCCCGCACCACCCGTCATGAACAGGTTTCCCTTCGGCCCTTCAGGCCTGCGGTGCAGTCCTCCCATGCCCTGTTTCTTCTGGATGTTCGCAAGCCGGAGATGGTCTCCGGTTTGAGGAACTGAAGGACTACCATCATGACCAATATCGCAATCCTCACCGGCCGCATCGCCCGCGATCCGGACACCCGCGAGACCAAGGGCGGCACCAATGTCACCGGCATCACCGTCGTCACCGATCGCCCCGCACGCGACAAGGACGGCAAGACCTACAAGGACGAGAACGGCTACACCGCTAAGGAAAGCGAGTTCCACCGGGTGACCTGCTTCAATGGCCTCGCCAAGACCGTCGGACAGTACTGCTCCAAGGGCCAGCTGGTCAGCGTCCAGGGCCGCATCCACTACACGCAGTGGGAGGACAAGGACGGGGTCACGCGCTACGGCACCGAGATCCTCGCCGACAAGGTCGACTTCCTCTCCCGCGGCAGTGGATCGGGCGACGACAACGACAACGACAACACCGACGCTCCCGATATCGACTGACATCGATCCCGGTCGTCCCTTTTACGAAGAGGCTCTGCCGCAAGCGGCAGGGCCTCTTCCTCTGTGGTTACTGGGTTCCCGGCGCTGCATTCGAAGCACGGGTTGCACCGCGCCCCGTCAGTTTCTCGATCGCGGCGTCCTCGCCGAGTTTCCCGAGTTCTTCGGCAACCTTCCTCAGGCCCTTCTTCGAGAAGCTTTCGAGGCCGCTTCCCAGGATGATTTCGCCGAGTTCTCTGGCCGCCTGCACTTCAAGTCCGCGTTGTTTGGCATCGAGCGCCTCGCGGTCTGCTTCGAGCTTTTGCAGGGCTGCAATCGCGCTCCTGTTTCGGGGCATGTTACTTGTCCTTCCATTCCCCTCGGATCTGCTCCCCGGTTGATTCCATGCATGCGTCATCGGGGTGTAGGAAAGGCAATTCGCACACAGCAGGTGTTTGATGTTGGGCGGAGGTAGTGGGTCCTGGCTCACGGTTGTCCCAGCATGATGGCCTTGCGCCTCCCGCCTCAAGGACGGGCGGGGCCCCACCATTTTGCCCGCCACCGGATTGCATCCGGCAGCGAACAAAATCGTTACCCCCACCGCCGCTATCGCGGTCGCCCGTCCGGGCGATCCCCGACCCGGGACACGCAAGACCATCGCGCGACCTCCTGTCGTCTCACGACAGAAATCAGGAGGATAATCATGGCTTATTCGATGCGTTGCGCCGTTGAGTCCCGGAGCTATTTCGAGGCTCTGGAAACTGCCGAGAAGAGAGCGTTGCACAGCTTCTTCGATCAGCACGTTATCGAGGATGATGAACTCGGGTACTTTGCCCTCGACGAGGGTGACTACAACATACTGCCAGCGCATCTCGCAGCGCGGGTGGTCCACACGGTCCACGGCGGCATGCTCGACGAGTTCTGAGGCTATCGACAGGGCGGGAACCGGGAACGGTTCCTGCCCTTTTTTCATGTTCGCCGGGTAGTCCAACCAAGATCAAATCCCGGTCCTGTCGGTTGCTCTGACGGCTGCCCACCGCATGCGGCGGCGCCCGATAAATGGAGCGGGGCTGTGGACGCACTCTGTCCCGCGCATCTGGCGATGCGCTCCTGAGGGTGCGGCGTGATTTGTTCTTGGGCCCCGCGCGCACTTGCGAACCGACAACGGGTCGGGCGGCGGGAAGCTAGGGCACGCGACATGCCCCGCTTGCCTTGCTTCCCACGCGCCCTTGGCCGCTGCCTCTATCGCAGGTGCTGTCTTTGGCTGGAGGCGTCGAAATGCTTTCGATCTGCATGCGATCAGCTGCCAGGCCTGGTTGCTCGCGCTCCATCGTGGACGTCGGGAAAAGTCATCCTTGATCAATCCCCCTTCCTGTCTGGACTACCTCGCGCACATGGGAACAAGGGAGCACACCGTACCCCGCGAATTCGGGAACTATCTCTCTGATATCTCTGTGGAATGTGGTTTTGGGCGAAACCAACCCGTCTGCGAGTTGAGCGGCTTTGCGCCGACCCGTGGACAACTCAAATCCATCTATCGCTCTGAAATATTGTCTGAATCTTTCGATTGACTGCGAGTTGTTCACGATTTATTCTCATCGTCACCTTCCGCAAGGTGAGCCAGGTTCCGTCGGTCCGACAAGGAACCTGTTTCATGACCCGACAAGATCGGCTTCAGACATTTGTATCTCTCTCCGTAGGTAGCTGGGTTCGCCACTGTGCCGCGGACCATGGCGTTAGTGTCAGCGTCTTTATCCGTGACCTCATTGTCGCCGCTTGGCAGCGCGATAACGAGACGAAGAACCGGCCTGCAGGGCTCGATCCCGCGCGCCAGGCGATCTTCATTTCGGTTGCGCTCGATGCGCTTCTGGCCAGTCATCCTGATGCGAGTTTGCGCGACCGTACCCACGAGGCGTACCGGCGTCGCCTCGAACGTCTCGGCCTTCCCGTCAACGCGAACATGGGAGGTCACTCCCATGAAGCGTAATCTCCTGAACTTCACCCGCGGGAGCCAGCTGCTCGGCCACTTCGGTTTCATGTTTGCAGCGGGCCTCAAGGGTCCTCTGATTGTCACCGGGCTGGTTGTTCTCGGTACCTGCTACTGGGAAGTGCGGGCGACCCTGACCGACCACCAGTTCTACCTGGTCTGGATGCATATCTACGCCAGTCTCTATGCCTTCATGGAGTTCGATCCGGTCAAGTTGGTCAACCTTGAATTGCTTGACGGCGAAAGGGTCGGACTCCCCTTTGCCATCGTTCGCGAGTTCCCGCCGATGCGCGAGGCAGTCGAGGCGTTTCGTTCGGCAGTGAAGCAGGGTTTGCTGGTGTCGGCGGTGCTGCTGATTCCTGCCTTCGTGTTCTTCTGGTGGTTCGCCGAGCGCTTTGGTGGTCGCTCCAAGGAGCGCAAGCACGAGCGCGGCGCCATGCTCGTTTCGCTCGACGAACTCGAAGAGGAAATCGAGCGTCACAACAAGGCATTTCGGGCCGAAGAACTGAGCTGCAAGTTCGGGTGGAAATGGCGGCTTGCCAGCTCGTCGGCGCTGGCCGAAGCGGGCCACTACCAACCGGCACACCTTGCCGGCGTGAGCTGGCCGTGGCGGCTCGAACAGAGCCACGCCATGCTCATCGGCACAACCGGAACCGGCAAGACCGTGGCCCTCATGCAGCTCGTTGCTGAAGCACGTGAACGCGGCCAGCGCGCGGTTATTTTCGACCTGACAGGTGCCTTTATCGAGGCCTTCTATGATCCCGCGCGCGACATCATTCTCAATCCTGTGGATGCGCGGTGTCCGCTGTGGAGCGTGTTTGACGACTGTACGAGCGAGGCTGAGTTTCATGCCGCGGCCGAAGCGCTTGTGCCCCATGACGGGGGTGGTTCTGAACAGTTCTGGGTGCTCGCGGCGCGCATGCTATTCGTCGAGATGTGCCTCCATCTTGCCCGTATCGGCACGGCGACCAACGAGGCTTTGTCGCGGCGGCTGATGACCGCGGACTTGTCCGAAGTGCATAAGCTGATGCGCGGAACCATGGCCGATCCGTTGACCGCTCCGGAAGCGGCCCGGATGGCGGAATCGATCCGTGCGGTGTTCAACGCGAACGCGAAAGTGCTGAAGCTGTTGCCCTCATCCGGACCGCGCTTTTCGGTCCGCGACTGGGTCAAGGGTGACTGCCAGGCGGGCTCGATCCTGTTCCTGTCGGCTCGCTATGTCGACATGAGCATTGCCTCGCAGTTGCTCACTTTATGGCTCGATACGGCGATGAATACGCTGATGACGCTCGAGCGCACGCAGGACCTGCGGATGTGGTTCCTGATCGACGAGCTCGGCGCCCTTCATCGACTACCGGCCCTTGAAAAGGGGCTGCAAACGGCGCGCAACTTCGGTGGTGCGATCGTCACCGGGGTGCATGCGTTTGCCAAGCTCAAGGAAGTCTACGGCGAGAACATGGCGATGACACTTTCCTCGCTTGCGCGCACCAAGCTCATCCTTGCGACCGCCGATCGAGAGACAGCGACCTGGTGCTCCGATTTCATCGGCCACCGGCAGGTGCGCGACATGGAAGAAGGCTACAGCTACGGGTACAACAATGCGCGCGATGCGGTCAGCCTGACACCCCGGCGGCAGATCGAGCCCTTGCTCTTGCCCGACCAGTTCATGAACCTTCCGCGGTTGTCAGCCTACATCAAGTTCCCCGACGGATTCCCTGCTGCGCCGGTCTCGCTCATTCCGCGCACGCGTGGTCGTATCGCCGAGGGGTTCATTGCCCGCGAGACACCGCTCATAAAGCCTGGCCAGGGTCCGACGGCAACGACGCCCAATGGGAAACCTGGTTCGAAACCGAATAGCGAGCATCCCGCGTCGAACGACGACGGTGCCGGCAAGCCCGTCGATTCAAAGCAGCTCAAACTCGACTTAGGAGGGCAGCGTCGTGTCGCCGATGAATCGCAGGATCGGCAACAGCCTGTGCCGCCTGAAAAGCTGAATGCAGGGCGCGCTGCTGCTGATCTTGGGGCGGAAGACCGTTCTGATGCTAATCTGGAGGCGTCCCCAACGCTACCTGTCGCCGCCGTGCAAACCGGTGAGGATGCTCCAGCAGTGGGCGCGGAACGGCATCAGTCTGAACCAGGAACCGCTGCCGATGACGCCCATGGCAAGGGCGGTTTGACGCCTCAAGGTCGTGCGGCGACCAACGGGCGCCAACCTCTCACTCCGGTCGAGAAAGACCTGCGCGAAGGTGCGGTCGCAGATCCTCCGGAGAAGGATTTCGGCGAGTTCGAACCCGACATGTGAAAGGCAAATGGGGAGGGATTTACCGGCCGCGAGGGGAGTCGTGACGAGGACCAGACAGGATGCTTTCCGTCGCCAATGTGCGTTCGCCTTCAGCTGCCGCGAGCTATTTTGCGGCAGACAATTACTACACCGGCGCTGATGCCGATCGTTCCGGAACCTGGGCCGGAAAGGGAGCGGAGCGACTTGGACTTGAGGGCCGCGTCAGCACCGAGCAGTTCGATGCCTTGCTGCGGGGAGAACTTCCCGGTGGTATCCAGGTCGGCAACGCGGGCCAGGCCCATAGGCCGGGAACTGACCTCACATTCTCACTCCCGAAAAGCTGGTCGCTGCTCGCGCTGGTGGGCGGCGACCAGCGGATTATCGATGCCTATCGCGAGGCAGTCATCGAGACCTTGCGCTGGGCAGAAAAGAACGCTGCGCAGACCCGGATGGGCAGCAAGGCTGGATACGGAAAGGTCGCGACAGATAACCTGACGATTGGTCTTTTCCAGCACGACACCAACCGCAACCAGGAGCCAAACCTGCATTTTCACGCGGTCGTGGCGAATGTAACGCAAGGCACCGACGGGAAGTGGCGCGCTCTGCGCAACGACAAGCTCTGGTCTTTCAACACGCTCCTCAACTCGATGACCATGGCGCGCTTTCGCCTGGCGGTCGAGAAAATGGGCTACGAAGCAGGGCCGGTTGGAAAGCATGGCAACTTCGAAGCAGCGGGCATTGCCCGCGAGCAGGTCATGGCATTTTCAACGCGGCGCGAAGAAGTCCTCGCAGCCAGGCGCGGGAACGGACTTGAGGCAGGAATTGTCGCAACGCTCGAAACACGAAAAGGCAAGGAGCCAGTGCGCGATCGCGAGGGCCTTCTTTCGTCGTGGCGCCAGCAAGCCGACGAGGTCGGTCTCGATCTTGCTGGACTGATTGACGCATCCCAGATGCGTGCTGCGGCGAAGGCAGTAGCCGGTTCGAAAGAGCAAAGCCTCCTTCATCGCGGAATTGGGAAGCTGAGGGAGTTCGCGCAGCGGATCAAGGGTGATCCCGCTGATCCGCTGATCCCTGCCCATGTCCTCAAGCAGGATGCACCGACCATCGCGGCCGCGCAGGCCGTCGCCTCTGCGGTGCGTCATCTCTCGCAGCGCGAGGCAGCATTCCCGCGCGAGGAATTGCTGAAGGCGGCGCTCGATTTTGGGCTGCCGACGACGGTGGACCATGTCGAAACCCGTGTGAACGCATTGGTCAGAAGCGGTGCACTTGAGCCCGGCAAAGGCGAGCATAAAGGCTGGCTGGCGAGCCGGCAGGCGCATGACCTTGAAAACACCATTCTCGCGAATGTCGACCATGGACGCGGTGCGGTGTCGCCTATTCTGGAACGGCCGGACGCCGCAGAACGGGTTCAGGCTGTTGCCGCGCTCAACCACGGATTTTCGCTGAACGAAGGGCAGGAGGACGCG
The DNA here is from genome assembly GCF_030657335.1 of Croceibacterium aestuarii. Taxonomy (NCBI): domain Bacteria; kingdom Pseudomonadati; phylum Pseudomonadota; class Alphaproteobacteria; order Sphingomonadales; family Erythrobacteraceae; genus Croceibacterium; species Croceibacterium aestuarii. Next base: position 5,083 of record NZ_CP131039.1, on the reverse strand, counting down.
GCGGGCCTTGTCCTTTCGTCGCGTGACAGGATCGTAGCGATCCAGGGCATAGCCGGGGCGGGAAAAAGCAGCGTGATGCAGCCGGTCGCCCAGCTGCTCCGCGAAGAAGGCAAGCAGGTGCTGGGGCTCGCCGTCCAGAACACGCTGGTCCAGATGCTCGAGCGCGACACCGGCATCCGTTCGATGACCATCGCCCGCTTTCTCGCCCAATGGGGCAGGCTTCTGCACGAACCGGGAAATGCCACCCTGCTTGGCGAAGCTCGGAGCGCGCTCGGAGACCATGTCCTGGTGCTCGACGAGGCATCGATGGTGTCGAACGAGGACAAGGCCAAGCTGGTACGGCTGGCGAACTTTGCCGAAGTCCATCGTCTGGTTCTCGTCGGCGACAAGCGACAGCTAGGCGCTGTCGATGCTGGTAAGCCCTTCGACCTCGTCCAGCAGGCCGGGATCGAGCGAGCCAACATGGACGTTAACCTGCGCGGCCGCGATCCCGTCCTGCGGCGTGCGCAGGCGGCCGCGCAGGAGGGGCGCATCGACGATGCGCTCCAGGCACTTGCCCCCTCAACCATAGAGGCTCGCGGAGACAGTGCGATTGTTGCTGCCGAGCAATGGCTCTCGCTCAGCCCGGCGGATCGGGATCGGACGTCGATTTACGCGTCGGGACGAACCTTGCGATCCGCGGTCAACGAGGCTGTTCAGCGCGGGCTCAAGGCCAATGGCGAGCTCGGGCCACGATCGGGCCGACTGACCGTTCATTCGCGGGTGAACGTGACCCACGAGGAGTTGCGGTACCTTCGCACGTACCAGCCGGGCATGGTTCTCAACTTTCGCTCGCGCGACAGTACCCAGAAACTCTCCAAGGGCGACTATACCGTCAAGACCATCGACCATGCGCGCAAGCAGCTCTTGCTTGAGGACAGGAAGGGGCGGCTTCGCAAGTTCAATCCCGCGCGTTTGCGGCCGGGCGCAGCCGATAGCCGGCTGTCGCTCTTCGAACGCAAATCGCTCTCCATCATCGAGGGCGACAAGATCCGCTGGACCGACAACGACCACAAGCGTGGGCTGTTCAACGCCGACCGGGCGAGGATCGTGGCCATCGACACAAAGGGCGTTTTGGTGGAGACATCAGGGGGCAAGGAGCTCCGCCTGAGCCGCGGTGACCCCATGCTCAAACGCATGGACCTCGCCTATGCCCTCAATGCGCATATGGCGCAGGGACTCACATCGGATCGCGGGATCGCAGTGATGGACAGCCGCGAACGCAATCTCGCCAATCGGCAGACCTTCCTGGTCACGGTCACCCGGCTTCGCGACGGCCTTACGCTGATAGCAGATAATGCCGAGAAACTCGGCCGGGCCATCAAGTCCAACAGCGGCGAGAAAGCTTCGGCCCTTGAAGTTACGCAAAGGCTCAAGGCGGCAGCTGCCAAGGGCCTTTCACAAGACAAGGATGTTGGCAGCGGTTCGCCTGCAAGTGACAAGCCCGAACTGACAAAGGAAAGGGTAAAGCCTTTCGAAATCGGCATTTGATCACCGACAGCCTGGACGATTTCCGCGTTACCAGGCACGATGCCTGTTCGAATGAATTGCGGAGCGTTGCCGGTGAAGGGTGTTTTCGAGATCAGCGGCAATTCGCGCTACGACGACCTCATTACCGAGCGGTATCATTTCCCCTCGCAGTATCTTTCCGAAGCGCGCCAGCTCGAAAACGACTGGATCCTTTACCGCGAAACCCGCGTATCCGGCGGCCGGATGGCCTATATCGCGACCGCCTTCGTTGAGCGGATCGATCCCGATGAGGCTGATCCAACCCATTACTATGCGCGCGTCAGGGACTATCTACCTTTCGATGACCCGGTGTCCTATCGCGACAAGGACGGACGCTTCGCTGAACGATTCCTTCGCGAGATGGCCCGTCCTCGCGATGCCGGCAGGACGCTGCGCGGCAAATCGGTGCGCACGCTCGATGGCGACGATTTCGTCGCCATCGTCAATCAGGGGCTGAGCGAGACGCTCGACCCGGACAACCGGATAAGGCTCGAGCTCGACGAGCGGCACATCGACGATGCGACCGCCGCGCTGCTGGCCGATGATTTTGGCAAACGCCGGATCGAGCAGATTTTGGTGAACAAGAAAATCCGGGCCGCCAGTTTCCGCAATCAGGTTCTCGACGCTTATGACAGCACCTGTGCCGTCACGGGATTGCGGATCATCAATGGTGGCGGGAAAGCGGAGGCGCAGGCGGCGCATATCTGGTCTGTCGCCGATGGCGGACCCGACGTCGTACCCAACGGCGTGGCGCTCTCGGCCACGGCCCATTGGCTGTTCGACCGACATCTCATAACGCTCGACGACAACCTGTGCCTGCTCGTATCGCACAATAAGGTGCCGTCCGACCTGTTGAAGCTCTTCCCGCCTTCAGGACAGAAGATCAGGCTTCCGGTCGATCCGAGGGATCACCCCCGTCCGGATTTCGTTGCCAAACATCGCGCGCGCTTTGCGGGCTCCTGATCCGGTTGAATCAGACCGCCCGGCCGAACCAGATGACACGTCCCACCACTTGAATCTCGGACCGGTCGACATCGTCCCAGCTGGGATAGGCCGAATTATCGCTGCTGATGGTGATTTTGCGGCCACCGGGCTTGAGCGTCACGCGTTTGACCACCAGAGCATCATCGGCGCGCAGAACATAGATCCCGTCGCGTAGCCGCGAGCCCTGGTCCGACGCATCGACCAGCACTTCGTCGCCATCGCTGAGTGTAGGCTCCATGGAGTCGCCCAGAACATGGATGATCGAGAGACTGGCGCTCTTTGCTCGGGTAAGCCGGGCAAGCCAGCGTTCGTCGAACCCAAAACGGGTATGCGCGGTCTCGCTTTCGGCGATCGCGCCGTAGCCCGCCGACGCATCGACATTGAGCACCGGAATTTCAACGAGGCCATCCCGCATCGGCGCGGGCGGGCCGCCCAGAACCTGCTCATCGACACCGAAAAAGCTCGCGAGCGTGCGTCGGTCCTCATCATCCAGTTTGCGCGGCGATCCGCGCTTGATGAACTGCTGGATATAGGACGAGTTGCGTCCGATCATCCGCGAGATCGAGGAATATCCGAGCCGTCGCTGCTGGATCAGGCGATCAAGCTCCTCTCTGACATGTTCCATCGTTCATTCCTTTTGACGGTCTCAGGAGAGAAGGAAATCTCCTAGACTCGTTGGAACCTTCCTACTAAGAACAAAACAGGAACACAAGCGTTGAGTGAGTCGAGGAAGGTCATGAAATTACTGGATCGCGTCGAGCTCCATCTGAAAGAATCGCACATGTCCGCGACGCGATTCGGTCGCCGCGCCGTTGGCGATCCGCGCTTTGTGCTTGATCTAAGAGCTGGACGCAGGCCACGCAGAAGAACGATTGAAAAGGTCGAGAATTACCTCAAGACAAGAAGCGCTCTCCAATAGTTCTTCGAAAATTCACGAAATTCTCATGGGTTTGTCGCAACGTGCCTTGGCGCAGGCCCCGCGGTTCGATACCGTCTGGCTCATTCAGGGTTTCTCCGCTCGGTTGCTATCAGCATGCCAAGTCTGCTTCCGCATCGGCCCGCAGAAGCCCGACATCTTTACGGGCTTTAGGGGGTCTGCGTGGAAATTACCGAATGGCTCGGTGATGGGCTGATCTACTTTTTTACCGAGATTCCGCTCATTCGCGACGCAATGGCGGCCTTTCTGGCGATAGTCCTCATCGGAACAGCAGCCCCTCTTCGGAACATAATGAGAACTTCTTCCGGGCAACTCAAGAGTTATCCAGAGTTGGAATTCGGCCAAATCTTCAGCGATTCGCGTGATTTGAAACACCTATGGACGGTTAGAGACCTTTGCGGACAAACCGCTCCGCCGCCCTCGGGTCTGATAATCTTTTTCGTTCGGCCCGATTTCGCGACTGAGACGCGCGGACTTGCGACGGCAACGGCGGGTTTCCGCGCCAGCGTTGCCGAATTTCGCGGACGAATCATTCCTTCTTTCACACAGGGGGCTTGGCTAAGCGGTTTGAATCTTCGCAAAAACGCTAAGTTCAGCTTAGCCTTTTGAGATTACTTCAAACTGGACATGAGTTTACACAAGTGGCAAAATACTAAGCATGGCTACGCGTTTGGACAGCAAACTAAACCAGCTTCAGCAGGATCTTCCGGAAGGACTTCTGGTCGATGCCGCCTGGCTGGAGGCCAAGGGCTATTCGTCAGCGCTGCGCAGCCAGTATGTAAGTTCTGGCTGGCTGGATAGCCCAGCGCGACGGGTCTATCGCCGTTCACGCGGGCCTCTGACCTGGCAGCAGGTCGTGATCTCGCTCCAGACCATGCTTGACCTTCCACTAATCGTTGGCGGTCGCACCGCGCTCGAACAGCAAGGCTATGCCCATTACCTTTCGGCAAACGTCCAGACAGTTCACCTTTACGGGCCGACACGACCGCCAACCTGGCTGGATGACTTGCCGCTCGACGTGACTTTCGCATGGCACAATAGCTTGCGCCTGTTCCCGGTCGATGCCGACGCGCCGCCACTGCCAAGCCCCACCATGTACAGTGCCGCTGGCGTGCAATTGCCTGTTCGCTATTCTAGCAAGGAACGCGCCGTGCTCGAATTGCTCGATGAATTACCCAAGCATGAGAGCTTCCATCAGGTCGATGCCTTGATGGACGGCTTGAGCGATCTCAGTCCGCGTCGCCTGCAAGCTCTTCTCGAAGCCTGCTCCAGCGTCAAGGTGAAGCGGCTGTTCCTGTTCTTTGCCGACCGGCACCGCCATGCGTGGCGACCGAAACTCGACTTGGCCAAGATCGATTTGGGTTCCGGCAAACGTGTTCTAGTGAAGGGGGGCAGGCTCAATCCGCAATACGACATCACGGTGCCTACCGATCTTGGGGGGCAATAAGAAATGGCCTTCCAGGACGCCTATCGGCAGCAGGTTGCCCTCCTGATCCGCACCATCCCATTCGTGGCGCAAGAGCAGTGCTTCGCGCTAAAGGGCGGCACGGCGATCAACCTCTTCGTGCGCGACTTGCCGCGCCTCTCGGTGGACATCGACCTGACCTACTTGCC